>NZ_CYZU01000049.1 GCF_001404335.1 Faecalicatena contorta | reverse complement strand
TACTGGCGAAAAAGAAAAGGCCCCTTTGCAGGCGTATTCTATGCTCCTGCAAAGGGGCCTTTTCTTTTTCGCCCGTACCGGACGGACTCTCTTTTTGTACATCCGGGCGGCAGGGCTCTCCGACTTGGGGGGTATCTCGGACGGGAGCGTTCGATGCTACTCCATTCCGAAGGGAATCTCTGCCAGTACACTCATGTCGCCGTTTTTATCTATTACTTGTAGTATGAATTGTGTGGCGTCGGAGTGGTCGAATACCATTCCCTGTACCTGGCCTCCGTTTTCTGTGTCTGTTGTGCTGCTGCCGAATTCTTCATATACGCGGTTTCCGTTGGTGTCTGTCAGGATGACTGCCGGGTTTCTTTCTATATATTCTTCGGGCATGAAGAGTTCGATGTGCATGTTACTTGGTGTTTGTGTTACTTTCTGTACAATGAATCCGTTGTTTTCTGCATTTGGCTCTGCCTCTTTGTTCTGGGTTGTGTCCATGGTTGGCTTGAATTTCAGAGTCCAGCTGCCTTTTATGCTTTTGAATCCGAGTCTGCTGAAGTCTGCTTTGCCGTAGTTTTCCAGGGTTGTGTCTTCCTCTTCGCCGAATCTGTGGGCGCCTATGGCGTCTGCGTGGATTTCTATTGTTGTGTTTTCGGTGAATTCACCATTTTCTACGTAGGATGCAGGTATCCTCATGAGGGAGACATAGACTCCGTCCTCCGATTTTTTTCCGGTTAATGTTTCTGTGGTGTATGCCTCTTTTCCATCTACGGTAAGCCAGGCCCAGAAGGAAACCGGATCCCCTTCCTTGTAGGTGAGCAAATCGAGTCTGTCGGCGGTGTTCAGCTCCGGATCCTCTGTGCGCATGGAAAGGGTAAAGTATAAATCCAGTCCGTCACAATATGCATCTGTCACGCTGATGGTGATTCCCTGGTCTTCCGCTACGTTTGTGATCTCCTCTTCGGGCTCTGTTACTACCGGCTTGGAATGCTTCTCGATATTGCTGTATGCGGTCTTGTCTTTCTCGGGGTAAGGGTTATCCTCCCGCATCTTCTGCAGGCGGCCGAATACATCTCCCAATAGCGGGATATCCTTTGCCAGCGCCGGGTTTACATAAAACACGCCCGACAATACAATGACCATGCACGCGGCGGCTGCTGCAATCCCAAGCCCTCTGTACATCCTTTTCTTTTTACTGCTGCCCTTAAGTTGTTTCATACGCACCTCACCGCTTCGGATTTTGTCATACATTTCCCCCATACGGTCATCTACGATTTCCGGTATCTTTATATCATTCTGCAATGCTTCTTTCAGTTCGATATCATGATCCTGTCTCTTCATCCCTGCACCTCCATTCCATATGCTGACGTCGGGTTTTCCTTCAGATATATTTTTTTAAAGGAATTCCGCCCCCGCGACAGCCTCGTTTTTACGGTATTCTCGTTCATCTCCAGTATGGAGCCGATTTCTTTGATACTAAAGCCTTCCACATAGTAAAGCAGCAGAACAATCCGGTACTGGTCCTCCAGCTGATTCAACAGGCCTAAGAACTCCCTGCCGGACGTATCCACCTGTATTTCCTCCAATTCCGGATGTTCATATATTGGCACCATTTTCCCACGCTCCTTTAATATGCGGTTACAGTGATTAATTAGTATTCTGGTCAGCCATGTCTTAAAGAACTCCGGCTGCCGCAGGCCCTGCAGATTTTCAAAGCTGCTCAGAACCGTGTCCTGCATGGCGTCTGCAGCGTCTGCATCATTTTTCAGCATGCTGACTGCAATTTTATACAAAGCCTGCTTATGCTCTTCCATTAATAGTATAAAAGCTTCCTTATTACCCGCCTGTGCCCTTTTTACCAGATTTTTCAACTTCACACTCCCCCTTTGTATAGCAGCTTATGTCTGATATTTCATTGTCACGCCCAAACATTCTGTCCGGCGGGACTAGCGGTTATCACACCTGCTCTGTCTTGGATAATTGTATTCATAATTTTTATTCAATCGATTGATACTAATTAGATAAATAAATAGATTGAAAAGTTTCAGTATATTGAAAAAATTATACGGAATTATTTTCCATGTGAATCTCATTGATTTAACTTCTGCCTGCAGGTTCTTACTGCAATGTATAACATCCCGCATAATCAGCCTTTATTTTAGTCATAATAATAAAGCCATAATTTTATTTATGAGGAGGTGTCCAAATGGATCAAAACTATCAGATAGCCGACATATCCGGTCAATGTGTCCATGAGATTGACAAACTGCAGAAAACTCTGAAAGAAAAAACCAACCAGGAAATTGTACTGATTGCTTATACACCGGCAGAAAAAAAGGATTAAAGCAGTAAAGAAGTAAGACCGGACTCTAAAATATGAGATATGCCTAGTACAGCAGTGCATTAATCTTTCAGTAATAAGTGCCTGATATCTGCGTCAGAGGTGTGCCTGCTTTCGCGACGGCGTAGTGGTTCCTACGTCTAGCGAAAGCAGGTGCAGCTATGGCGTAGAGAGCAGGTGCTTATTGCTGAATTATTAGTGCACTGCTGTACTAGTTCTATTTGCAAAATAATTCTAACACAAAAGGTCATTTTCCTGTATAAAATCAAGAAAATGACCTCTTATTACACGTATTCTTGTTTTTAGTGAAAATCTCCCCCCTATAGAAGCGGGAGATTTTCACTTTTCTCGCTAAATACGAATCGCACTTATTTACCTGCCGGTTCCATCCCCAGCTTTTTTCTTTGGAGGATGTATCCGGATACAGAGCAGTTCTTTTACTTCCTCAAAAATCTTTTCCGTAGTCACATCGATCATCAGCCATCTGGAGCCGTTAAATACATTCGTATTCTTATAAAGCTCCTGCAGATATGAGCTGAAGGATCCCAGCATCAGTTCCGTCTCCGGCGCTTCTTTTCTCCCGATCGATATGAGGCAGGTGAAATAACCGTTATTCGGATATAAGGTGCACAATGCCCTGCTGCTTTTCTTATATTTCACATTCCATCCCGGCGCCCCGGAACATCTGCTGTATTCTATGGCCGGCTTTATGGAATACGTTTCTTCAATAAATTCACACAGCCCATCCCAAAACGGACAGTCCACATAAGCGCTGATGTCCTCAAATTCAGGTTTGTCTTCTCTTGTATATGCTTCAATCCATCCCATGATATTTCCTCCGTTAGTTTGTATTGTCATGTAACAGTCCGGGTTTGCCTGAACCGTTACATTTTCCTCTATCATACCACAATAATCAGGACAGCTGTGTGTCGTCTTTATTTCTTTTTAACCGGATAACATACTTCTGTTACCAAATCGTCCGGGCTTTTCGCCTCATAGGGGCTTACGTGGTAAATACAGAACGACGGGCCGTCGAATTCATAGCCGTTTTCCTGAATCCATCTGGCAACAGATTCGTTCACCTTTGTGATCTGGTCATAGCTTCCGCTGTATGTTGCCGAAGCCATCTGAACCGGCGCCACGGTCTTGAATCTTACATGTTCTGTATCTTTATAAGATCCCTCCACACAGGCCTGTATTTCAACATCTACATCACCGTCTTTGAATCCCTCATCGTGGAATATTGCAAGTCCGTAGCACGGCACGGCCTGTTTCAAATTCTGGGAAGCAGTCTCCTCATTTAACAGCTGCCACAGCATCCCCTCCGCGTCATATGCCGGGATTACCTGGCGCACACTGGCTACATACCTCTGGGGGAGCGTCTTTAACGTTACTTCATAATTCATAAGATTACCATCCTTTCTCAACCATCTGATCGTATTGTCCAGAACCTGTAACCGTTCCCTTGTCAGCCGTTCCTGCTCCTCAAGCTCCCTGCGCTTAACCAGCAGGAACTCTTCTATAGCCCGGGGATCATCATACTTTTCTAAGATCTCCCCAATCACTGCAAGGCCAAAGCCCATGCTTTTCAATACCTGGATTCTTTCAGCCAGCGGCAGCTGGGATACGCCATAGTAGCGGTAACCGGAGAGGTCATCCACGACCTCCGGCTTCAAAAGGCCGATCTCATCATAATGGCGCAGCATACGGATACTGATTCTTGACAACTTCGAAAAATCTCCTATTTTTAACATTGGTACCACCTCTCACATGTGTGTATTTCTGAGCTCATTTATAACATACAGTATACCATAATGTGAGAGTCAAGTACTTATCGGGATTTAGTCGGCAAGCTTTAGACTTGTCGACGGACGGGGACGCTTCATGACAGGGAGGCCGGGGAGGTGAGCTCGCCAACCAGGTGGGATCCCGGACCAGGGCAGCGGATGTGGATTGGCTATGCGTGTCTTTTCATCTTCCAGATGTGTATGAACTGGAAGCCGTATCCCCTTGCTTATGTACACCTACTGGGGACATAAAAGTCCCGCCAATTCTATATCCATACGCTGCCCCCGTTTGAGGCCCCACCATAGGAACGAGTCCTTTTCCTGCCGGTCAGATGCGCCAGCTCCATGAAGGGATAGCCGAAAGCCTCCCGGAGAACATCCATATCCTTTCAAAAACGCTCAAAGCGGACCTAAGAAATTCTTGGTGGGAAACAGCCCTGAAAATGGAGAGATTTTTGGATTCCGAATCCAAAAATCAGCTGACTCAGCGCGAGAAATCATCGGATTTCTCGTGATGTGTCAGTGGTGCGGTTCTTTCTTGAGTTTGGGTATAAAGGCACAATAGATATGCTGGCATTATATTATTAGGATGCCAGCATATTTATACTAAAGATCCTAGACTAAATGTCTTGCAAGTAGACATAAATGCAAGCCTACATTTTTTCTCCAGATTGACCAGGCCACTCCTTCCATATACGATACGTTTGATAAGTTTGAATTTATTGTTGCCTCCCTCCACCAGCCCAGAACTTTCTGGACGGGTTATTGCATTCTTGACTGAAAGGATATCTTTCTTTATCCCATTACAGAAAGACTCTAATTCGCCATCCTCATATTTTTCCAAAAACTCATCCAACTTATCCGCACTTCCTCCCATGACCACAGAATGGAATTCCTTAAAAATATTCTCAACCCTACAGACTGTCGGATATTTTTCCTTTATTATATCTATATTTTTTTCGATTTCCTTATCCTTCTTTGTCTTTGGGTTGCACGTAAGCACATATTTTAACAAGGCGCTCCTGTAGATTACAGTAACATCCGGTGGATAGACCAGGTCCGCTATATATTTGGTGTTAAAAAGCCTACGGTCCGGGAAGTTGTTCTTCCCAATGTAATATATATACTGCGCCAGGGTTCCCTTTTTTAATTGAAACCCATCCTGCTGCAGTATGTAGAAATAAATGGTCTCATTGCTGAGCCCATCGCACATCATCTTATAAATGATGTTGAGCCAGTCGCTCATGGGACTGTACCTCTTAGGGTAATCCGACGGTGTATCCATGCCCTCTATCTCCGCATCAGACATATGTACGTATCTTTTCACAGTTGCCGCCGATATTTTAAATGCATCGGCCGCTTTCTTGAGGGTCTTTTTTTCGAGATTTTCCCAGTACTCCCGTACCTGAAAGATTAACTGCCGTTTTTTTTTCTCTTTTCTGCCCATCCCTGGTATTCCTTTGATGTAAGATCGCGTTTTTTATTTTCATATATCTGCGGCGTCCCATCTGGATTAAGCGGCGGAGTATTATCATAGTCCAGCGAGTCTAAGAATGCCTTGTCCGGTTTCTTCTCCTGCCGTATTTTTTCAGGGGCATGTTCCAGTATCTCGCCGTTGCGGATGTATATCTGGTCGGGTACATCCTCCCTGAAAATTCCTGACAGATGCTTCAGCAGGTTCTCGAAGAGATGGAATCTGTCCGCAACCTGTAAGCAATCGGGCAGGATTTCGTTGATGGCAGCGGCATATGAGTTGGCGCGATCCCGGGAAACGAGCTTCACTTTTTCATGGTTTCTCAGCCATTCCTTGAATTTCTTCCCGTCACGTCCCTCAAGGAGTGCAATCAACTGGTGGCTCTTTAGATCATAGATGGCCGTGGAATAAGTCTTCCCTTTGCGGAGTGCTACGTCATCAACCCCAATTTTTTCAATGTCAGGATTATCAGTGAACTCTATTCTGTCGTATAGGCGTTGGATCGTATCATTGCTTACACGTACTCCTAGTAGTGCGAGGACTTTGCTTGCTCCTTCGTTGCTCAGAAACATTGAGACGCCGAGAATCAGTTGGTTGAGGGCATCCGTGCGTACCTGTGACGCCTTTGCAAATGGAAGGTCTTCCATAAAGACCTTCCGGCTGCATGCCGGATTCACGCAGTCATATTTATATACATTGGTATGCAGGAAGGTTTGTTTGCAGTGGATCGGTGTATCCTGAAACATGCGTTTATATGTCGCGTGGAGATGGTCACTTTCCACTCCGCACTGCGGGCACCGGCAGCTGTGGCGCCTTGATTTGACAAAAATGTGCAGGGACAACGGGTCTTCCTTGTAATCATATATAAAATGGTTCTCATCCATAAAAAAAGAAAAATCAGTACTTTCATGATACTTCATTTAAATCAGTCCTTTACTATTGATAATATCATTATACCATATATACCCATATTTGAGAATATTTTTTTGTAAAAAAGCAGGTACTATTGTACCTGCTTTATACCCAAACTCAAGAAAGAACCGTGGTGCTCCATTTTCAGGGCTGTTTCCCGCCTAGAATTTCTTAGGTCCGCGGCCGCGTTTTTGAAAGGACATGGATGTTCTCCGGGAGGCTTTCGGCTATCCCTTCATGGAGCGTCCCCATCCGCGCCGAGGCTAAAGCTCGTCGCTAAATCCCGATATGAGAGTCAGGAGAAGTTCCGGACTAGGAGATCGCTTTTTTCTATAAAGTCCTCGATTGTATCAAACCCGGACTCTTCAAGCATTTTCATAACATAAGGATTTTCCAGCGGGGTGGCAAAGGGGGCGCTGTCTCCATATGCATTTACCTGCCTGCGCCCTTCTTTTCGGTCCAGGATGGCTTTGGGACCTCCCACGCATCCGCCCTGGCACCCCATTCCTTCGAAGAAATTGGCATCCGTCTCTTTGTTCTGAATCCGTTTAATTAATTCACGGCAGGCCGGTATACCGTCTGCCTGTTCTGCCCTCACCTTTATCTTCCGATCCGGTCTCAGCTGCTTCTCGGTCTCCTGTACGGCCTCGCTCACGCCGCCGGTTCTGGCGTAGATCCGGCCCGCCCTGGAAGAATGCTCCTTTTCTTTATCGGCCAGTTCCTCCGGGTGGATGTCCGCGGCCTCAAAGATATCCTGTATTTCCTGAAATGTCAGCACGTAATCCACAGCCCCGGCAATATCCGGCTCTTTTGCTTCGCTCTTCTTTGCCAGACAGGGGCCTGCAAATACGGTGAGTGCATCCGGATGCAGCTGTTTTATCATTCGCCCGCAGGCAACCATGGGAGATACGGCCCCCGGCACATGGGGCATCAATTCATGATACATCTTGCGGATCATAGAGATCCAGATTGGACAGCAGCAGCTTGTAAGCTGGTAATCTCCCGCTTCGTTGACATGTTTATCAAACTCCAGCGCTTCTTTTAAGGTCAGGATATCCGCAAAGAGAGCAACTTCCACCATTCCCGTGAAACCCAGGGCCTGAAAAGCGGTCCGCAGCTTTCCCGGAGTGACTTTCTCCGAAAACTGTCCCAGAAAGGCCGGGGCAACCATCATGTATACAGGCCCTTCTGACTCCCTTACGGCCTTCATTGCCGGAAGCACGTCCCTGCCTGCTGTGATTTTATCCGTCTTGCACGCCTCAATACACGCCTCACACCCGGTACACAAATCCGGATTGATGAATAATTTTCCATCCTCTCCAACCTCAATTGCGTCAAAGATACAGCTGTTCTGGCACGCACGCTCATATTCGCACTCCTCGCACGGCTCATTAAAGACGACCGGTGCATGGCTCTGGGGATGGAGAAGACAATCCAGATGATAAGGGTGGTACTCGGGCGGCAGAGGCGCTTTTAGTGATATTTTCCGGTTCAGAATCTCCCGGTACAGCTCTTCAAATGTTTTCATTTTAATTTCTCCCATTTCTAACTGATATTACCAGTTATTATGGGCGGAGCGTTCCGTTTTTATGCACATCCAAAACGCCCGGATGCCGTAACGGCACCGGGCGCAGACGAACCATGTATCAGAATTATATTCGCTGTTTGTCAGTCTTTCCTTGCGTCCCCCCAGAAGAACAGGGCGACCGTTCCCGGGCCTGTATGGCTTCCGATCGTTGTCCCAACACTGTTGATCACAACTTTTCCGCTAAGCTTTGGGAAACGTTCTTCTATCATATCCGCC
This sequence comes from Faecalicatena contorta, assembly GCF_001404335.1. Lineage (GTDB taxonomy): Bacteria > Bacillota > Clostridia > Lachnospirales > Lachnospiraceae > Faecalicatena > Faecalicatena contortus_B. The sequence goes on along the minus strand of NZ_CYZU01000049.1, from coordinate 33,994 downwards.
ACTTTTCTGGCATCATTGTAGCAGTCCGAGTGGGATATAAAACACTTTCCGGAGTAATCCAGCCTGTTCTCTGCAAACAGTTCCATTTTCTTTACGATCTCCCGGATTACCTTCTTCTTTCCCCTGATCTTGAAGCGGGGAATCAAGTGCCCGGTGTGATCCATGTTGAGCAGCGGACAGATCTCCAGCGCTGTTCCAAACCAACCGGAAACCCTGGATATACGGCCCCCTTTTACATAAAAGGTGAGATCTGTTGAAAAAAACCAGTGGTGCAGATTCAGTTTGTGAGCCTCTGCCCATTGGTACACTTCCTCCAGACTCTTGCCTTCGTCCCGCAGGTCGGCCAGACGATCCATAAGCAGCCCGTAACCGGAAGAAGCCCCCAGTGAATCTACGATAAAAATCTTCCTGTCCGGAAACTCCTCCAACAATGCCTCTTTCGCCGTCTCCGCAGAATTAACCACTCCGGACAGCCCGGATGACAGGCATACATGCAGAATGTCCTTTCCCTGGATAAGTATGCTGCGGAAATACTCCATAAATTCCCCCGCATTTACCTGAGAAGTCTTGGTATCCGCCCCTTCTTTCATTCTAGCATAAAAAACATCAAAGGGCATACTCTGCCCCAAATCATCCGTATATTCCACACCGTCCAAGTAATAATGAAAGCATATGAATGAGATATCCCGTTCTTTAAAATGCTCCGGCGATAAATCCGCAGTTGAGCAACAGCTTAATGCATAATTTTCCACAATTCTCTCCCCCTTTTCTGCTGCATTTATAATTTTATCTTACTCGTATATCACAGTTATGTCAACTATTTTATATAGTTGTTAATACTACCTTGTGCATTTTTAACCCCGAAAAAATAAATATCTTCACCATATTTCTGCGAAAGATACCTGATGCCGCCCTGGTGTCTGTCTGTATCTCTGGCAGAAACGATTTTCGTACTATTTTAAAGGAATCCGGTGCATTGTTATTCCTGTCACAAACCTATAAAATAAAAGAAAAAGGATAAAAGGAGGATCCAATATGACTTCAAAAGAACGTGTAATGGCAGTTTTTTCCCATCAGATTCCGGACCGTATTCCCATGTGGTGCGGTGCGTCTCCCGATTTTATGGCAAAGGCGCGCAGCTTTCTGAATGTTAAGAATGACGAAGAGGTTCTGCGGCGTTTCCATGACGATTTCCGCCGGGTTTATTCACGTTATGCCGGACCGGACCAATTTAATCCGGACTGTGGTCCCATGAATGGAAAGACAAAATCCATATTTGGCATTGAAAGAGACGGGATTGGCTACGGACAGGCAGCGTTCCACCCCCTTGCCAATGCTGCCGTCGAGGAAATCCATGCCTATGCCTGGCCGTCTCCCGACTGGTTTGATGTCTCATATATCAGAGAAGACGCACTGGCATGGGAGAATCAATATGCTGTCCTGGGCGGGGAATGGTGCCCTATTTTTCATGATGCCATCGACCTGCTCGGCATGGAAAATATGATGATCCTAATGTATGAAAACCCGGATATCGTACACGCCGTACTTTCCCACGTCACAGATTTCTACTATGAGCTGTCCGCAAGAGTATTTGAGGCGGCCCAAGGGGCAATCGATATTTTCTTCATTGGAAATGATCTGGGCAGCCAGACCGGACCTCTGCTGGGCGAAGAATTGTTCCGCGAATTCCTATATCCTTACCTGAAGCAGCTGGCGGATCTTGGAAGGGAATACGGACTTCCTACGATGATGCATTGCTGCGGCAGCTACACCCAGCTTATGCCTGCGCTAATTGAGAGCGGCATCTCCGCCGTGCAGAGTCTGCAGCCGATCACCAGGGAAATGCAGCCGGCTTACCTGAAAAAGCACTTCGGTGAAAGGCTTATCCTCAATGGATGTATCGATTCTATCAGCGTACTGATCAATGGAAGCATCGAAGACGCAGTCAGGGTAACCCGTGAAACCATCAAATGCATGAAGCCCGGAGGCGGCTACATTCTTTCCCCAAGCCATGACTACCTTCTGGAAGAGACTCCGCTTGAGAATGTACTCGCTATGTACGATACCTGCCTGGAAGATGGCTGGTACACCGCAGATTAAGGAACGAATTAATCTTTGCAATGATTATCAGATAAAAACTCATATGTTGAAGATCTATAATAAAAGATTGCAAACATCAGGATTAGAATATTAACAATAGTTGTAAGGATTCCCCCCTCAATACCAAAGCTTCCCCCATTTAATATATTAGCTGAAGGAAAATGTGTGATCATAATGCTGTTGATATTTGATCCGCTGATCGGCATTCCATATATAACTGACTGAAAGATATTCCATGTGATATGATATCCCACACACATCCAAAGTTTACCTGATTTATAATACATGTACGAAAATACAATCCCTATAATGATAATATTCAAAATAGATAAAAATGTGGCACTCGGGATAAAAAGATGAATGCCTCCAAAAATTAAGGATGGCAACAATATAATCAAATATTTGTTGTTTGTTCTGCGCAAAATAGACATAAGCAATCCGCGGCAAAACAATTCTTCCCCAAATCCGACCAAGATCATTGTAAACAGCCATAAAACTACTCTCGGAGTGATGACTAATTCAATAGAATCGATATGTATACTTTTGGATATGAAAAGAATTAAAAAGATCAAAGTACATCCCGCAAATCCCAGCAGCCCCCCTATTATCCCTTCCGATTTAAAACTTTTTAAGTTCCCAATACCTATATCTTTCCAATCGTACCTCATAATTTTCCAGGTGATCAATGATAATGCAATGGTTACGATCTCCGTAACGATCTCCGGCATAATCTGTATTATGGCAAACTGTACATCATTCATAGTATCTACAGGCGGTATACTAAAACCTGTAGAATAATCAAGATTTCCAGTGATTTCTAATAATTTTCTCATTGTTGCAATAATGAAAATCTGGGCAACTCCCAACAAAGCATAATATAAAATTAAACAAAGAATGATGATCCAGCCAGAGCGAACCAATCCATAGCGGTTTTTAAAGATTTTTATCATAAAAATATCCTTCTCTCCTTACTTAATAATTGCACGGACACTTCGAACTCAGCCCATTAGACCCTGGCCTTGGCTGAACGTTCATTCCTTATCGTTTTATAAGGCTTGCCAGAACCTGGTAAAGGTACTCAACATCCACCGGTTTGGTCACAAAACCATTCATTCCGGCATCAGCCGCAGCGTCGGCATCCTCTTTAAACGTATTCGCAGTCATTGCTATCACAGGGATCTCTGCCGCATCGGCCCGATCCAGGCTGCGAATGGCCCTGCACGCTTCCAGCCCGTCCATGACGGGCATCTGAATATCCATCAGAACCGCCTGATATTCGCCCGGGCTGCTTTCCCGGAATAACTCGAGCGCTTGTTTTCCGTTCTCTGCCCGCTTCACCGATGCACCCTGCATCTTCAGCAGTTCAACGGCGATCTCTGCATTTAGGTCATTATCCTCGGCAAGGATAAAATTCATGTGCGCCAGGAAATGATCGGTCTCCGTCTTCTCCTGTTTTGGTTCCAGCACCCCAATTGGAAATTCAACGGTGAAATAAAATTCACTGCCCTTTCCTTCCTGGCTGGCAAGCTTCAGTTCGCCCCCCATCAGCCTGATGAGCGTCCTGCTGATGGCCAGTCCCAGTCCGGTTCCCTGGCTTTTAGAAAAGCTGGTGCCAACCTGCTCAAATGCTTCAAAAATACGATTCTGATTCTCCTCGGATATCCCCATGCCATTATCAATAACCTGGAATCTGTATGCCGCTTTCTTTTCAGAACTCTGCATCTGCGTTACACATACTCTGACCCTTCCTCCCTTAGGAGTAAACTTAAAAGCATTAGAAATCAGGTTTGTAAGCACCTGTTTCAGGCGTACCGAATCCCCGACAACCACATCATCCTGAATCTCCGTCTCCAACCGAAAGTCCAAGCCCCGCCTTTTTGCTTCCGCCGTCATCATGCTTTCCAACTCATCCAGAATCTGCTCCATAGCGAATGGCTCGCTGGTCACTGTCATCATACCGCTTTCAATTCTGCTCATATCCAGGATGTCACTGATCAGGCTCAGCAGATAACGGGAAGAGGCACGTATCTTGGAAAGATTCTCCCTTACATTATCCGGAACGCTGTCCATCATACAGGTAAGGTCGCTTATGCCGACAATTGCATTCATTGGGGTTCTGATCTCATGGCTCATCCTGGACAAAAATTCCCCTTTCGCACGGCTTTCAGCCTCGGCCCTCTCCAGGTTTGCCTGCATTTTTGCCGCATGAATACGATAGCGCGCCATAATCAGAACAAAAACAACTATCAGAAGGGATATCCCTGCCAATATGGCTATAAACAGCAGGGGATTCGCATAAATCATCTGGATTGCTGAAAGATGTCCCGTGCCTATGGATATCATATTCTGGCTCTCTATCGTCTCTTTCTCGTCACTGGTCATGGTGTTAATGGCTTTGTTCATGATCGTCAGCAGCTCTCCCTCAACCGGACTGGGCATTGCAAAACTCATTTCATTTTTTTCATTGACCACAGTATTCGGGATCACATTTTTAAACTGATTCGCCTGTATTTCCTGCTCAATTCTTGAGGAAAGACCATAATAGAAATCGACTTCTCCTCTGTTAACTGCACGCAGCGCTTCGTTCACGGTTTCATAGTACTTTACCTTAGATACCTGGATACCGCCAGGCATCACCCGGCCCTCGGTCACTGCCCCGATAAGTCCTTCTGAGGGAAATGTCACAGACTTATTACGTGCTATAATGTCATTCAGAACTGCATACGGCTTTGTTACTGCCAGATTCATCCGGGCGCCTTCGTTATCAGTGCCAAGAAAAGAGCCGAGCATATCCGCTTTTCCCTTTTTCACCAAATCCAGCGAATCACTGTAACTATCCGCATAAACAAATTCAAATTTCAGCCCTGAAAATTCTTCCACCTTTTTCAACACATCGGGAATCATACCATCATGCTGTCCGTCATCGTTTTCTATGCAATACAGCGGGTGCCATTTTTTAATAACGGCAACCTTTACCAACTTCTTTTTGCTGATGTACGCCTTCTCAGACTCGTTCAAATGTATACTTGCCATTCCCGAATCAGGAAAATTAGCCTCGTAGCGCTCCTCGGCAAAATTAGGGTTAGAGTCCATAATTTTCGCCATCGCCATATTCAATCCGTCCAAAACTTCCTGGTTATGCCCCGTTGTAACAATGTAGTGGGGCTGTGAATCAAACTTTGCCACCACACGGAACAGACCGGAATCTTCTGTGTTATTTCCCAGAAGCATATCCACCCTTCCATCTTCCAGATAATGATAGAAGTTTCCATCCACCTGCTGCTCCCGCGTTAATTCAATCAGTTCGGCTTCTATATTATTACTGTCCAAAAACACCTTGAGACGGTGGATATTCTCCGCAGCGTTTTTATAAACGCCTATCTTCTTTCCGGTCATGCTTTTCCAGTCAAAGGCTCTAATGCTATCATCCTGCTTTCTGGCCAGCAGAATAGATTTGCTGTAACCGGTATTGTAATCCGGATAAGCAAAGTATTCTTCCATTCCGTCCAAATAATAAGCTCCGCCCATTAAATCATAATCACCAGCCATGAACTCATCAATAATGGTCTCCCCTGTTGTGTCAATAAATTCATATTTCCATCCTGTATATTTAGCAATCTCATTAAGATAATCGACCACGATACCATGACGGGTTCCGTCCTCATCTGTTTCCGTATATCCTTCCAATTCCGGGAAAGCAACCCGAAGGACAAGCTGTTCCGTCTGCTCTTCTGCCTGCACAGGTGCCGATGAACAAAGCAATGCCGCTGCCGCCAACATCATGATACAGTTTTTCAATCTCCCCTTCCATAATATCGCCATATCCCTGAGCTCCTTTTTCATAATGGTTTTGTCACATCTGATTATATCATATGTCTCCTGCAGATGCGGTATATATTCCAAATATTTTTCTATTTCTCAGCCTGTGCTATTCCAATCTAGGCAGAATCTCCCCCAGTATTTCAACCGCCTCATTCAATCTCCTCAGTTCTTCCTGACTCAATTTTTCTTCCAGAGAACGAAGAAAATCCTTATTTTTCAGATAATATTCATCTAAATAGTCAACGGCCTTCTGCGTAAGCCGCAGCCAGATCATCCGCCTGTCATTTTCATGATACTGCCGTTCTATAAATCCATACTGATAGAGCTTATCCACAAGCTTTGTGGCCTGCTGTTTTGGAACCTTCAGCTGCTGAGCCAGCTCCGTCATAGTCACTGTCTCGCATTTTCTAAGTGTTTCCAGGCAGTAGTATGTCTCCAGGCTCATCTCCTTGTGCAGCGTCTCTTTAAACGGGCGTACTAATTTTGAATGCCAGTCAGGCATTACCAGAAGTAGATTTTTTACAAATTGTTCAGAATATCTTTCTTTTTTCATCTTTACTCTCCATTGACAAATGAACGCAATCGTGTTATGCTTTTAAATTAGTAAATAAAATATGACTATCATCATTGTTTAATCATTATTGTACCATCGCCAATTTCTAAATTCAAATACTATCCATAATTAAACTAAACAAATAAAGGAGATGCCGCTGTTTATGAAAAACTACATACAAAATTTCGTCGATAAAGTAAAAGCTAAATTTCGTTTCGGTACGCTGAGTTTTATTTTTATTATCGCCTACGTTAATATCTTTCAACATATCTTTGGCCCTGAAAATACCATTGTGGGCGTTATCTTTACCATTATGATGTCCGCTTCTATGGTACGGGATCTGACTGCTACCCCGGTAAGGCATCTGATCCTCCAGTCCGCCGTGCTGGTCTGGATCGCACTGGCGGCATGCTGGGTTGTATATCTGCCGATGCCGCTGTCGCTTGTCATTAATTTTATCACACTATGTATGATTTTGTATGCTTTTACTTACGAATATTCCACCCATATGTACTTTCCTTATATTCTTTCCTACCTGTTTCTCATCTTCATCACGCCGGTGGATGCCGCTCATCTGCCAAAAAGACTTGTTGGCATGCTGGTGGGCGCTCTGTCCATTATTCTGTACCAATGGGTCATGGGAAGAAAGCGTGTCGCAGAGACTGCACAGGATGTACTCACTGAAATGATTGACGATATCTCAGGTTATATTGCCTGGCTGCTGCTGGAATCGCCTGATAAACCGGATCTCTCCGATATACGGCGCAAGCTGTGCAGCCTGAGCCAGATCGTCTATGACAGAAGAAAAAAAGCGCTCTGTATCTCGGACGCCGGTTTCTGTATGGTTGAGGCTGGACGCGGCCTGGAACATCTGCTGGCTTATCTTCAGGAGATTCCGCGGAAAACAGTACATTCCGAAAAAAAACTGCTCCAGTATATTCAATCCCAGTTAAAGATGTACCGTGCTTATATAAATGCGGAGACTGCAGATTTGCAGCCGCCAGCCTCCCCTGCCTTATCCGGCATGCATGCAACTGAAACAGCCGGACGCACAGATGAACATTTAACCTTTATTTATCAAAAACTGCTGCATATGTCGGACCCGGAGAAAAAGATGCACTACCGTAAGACGGCTCTTTCTCTGAAAATACAGCTTCAGATGGCGCTGGACTGGAGTCCTGTACGGGGAATCTATGCACTGCGGGTTGCAATAATCCTGACCTGTGCTACAGCGCTCGTACAGTATTTGGCACTGCCCCACGGAAAATGGCTTCTCTTTACTCTGGCATCCGTATCGCTGCCCTACGCAGACGATGTCCCCCAGAAGATGAGAAAGCGTATCATAGCCACAATTGCAGGCGGTCTGATCTCCGTTGTCATCTACTCCCTTATTCCCTCGCCCGCCGGGCGGACCGCCGCAATGATGCTGTCGGGATACCTGTCTTTCTATTTTACAGATTATACGGAAACTTATGCCTGCTCTACCATCGGAGCGCTCGGAGGAGCAGTCTTCATGAACGTATTTGGCTTCCAGGCAGTAACCGAGATGTTCCTCGTCCGCTTCTCGTATATAGTGGTTGGTGCAGCTGCGGCATATGTTCTGAACTGTATGATGTTCCCTTACAGCCGTGACAGAGCGACCCGCGCACTGTGGAAGAAATATCAGTCCAATATGGAACTGCTGGACAAAATTAAGCACACCAAAAAGCCGGATTCTCAACTATACTATACACTGGTCATCCTGACCCATCTGCAGGAAGAAAAACTCATACAAAATGCGGAGGAAGACCATAACAATCACGGTTCATCCGGCTCAATGCGCTGGAATCTTGTCAGATCCAGCGATGCATAACTTCCAGCAGCCGTCCGATCTCCAGTGGTTTTGCCACATGCTCGTTCATTCCCGCCTGTTTTGCTCTATAAACATCATCTGCAAATGCGTTGGCCGTCAGAGCAATAATTGGAATCTTCTCTGCATCCGGACGCTGCCCGTTCACTGCAAGTTTCCGGATCGCCTTTGCGGCGCCATAGCCGTCCAGCACCGGCATCTGGATATCCATAAGAATGAGTGCAAACTCTCCCGGCAGTCTGGAGCAGAAGATATCCACTGCCTCCTGCCCGTTAGACGCACATGTAACATCCAGCCCATAAGCAGTCAGCAGTTCCTCTGCGATATCCCGGTTCAGTGCATTGTCCTCCACCAGCAGTATCCTCGTATGCCCGGGGAAACCCGCTTCGGATCCCGGATGTACCGAAAAATCGGGATATGCAGTTCCCTCTTCCTCCTGCGCAAGTTTCAGAAATATCGTAACAGTAAAACGGGATCCCTTATTCAGCTCACTCTCCACTTGGATATTGCCATTCATCATCTGAACCAAATTGCTGGTAATGGCCAGTCCCAATCCAGTTCCCTGAATTCTGCTCACGCGGGAATCTTCTGCTCGTTCGAAGGGCAGAAACATCTTACTTTTAAACTCTTCCGACATACCTATTCCGTCGTCTTCCACCACGAATTCGTAGCATCCGATCCCATACCGCCCTGAAAGCTTTTCTTCCAGCCGGACATTGATATGCCCGTTTTCATTGGTATACTTTACAGCATTAGAAAGCAGATTAAGCAGAATCTGCTTCACACGCACGGCATCCCCATATACCCAGCAGTGCTTTGGCTTCTTTACACAGGCTGTGTAAGACAGCTTATGGCTGTCCGCATCCGTACGAATAATCTCCGACACCTCCTCCAGTACACCATCGATCCGAAACTTATCCTCACTTAATGCTACACTCCCCGCCTCAATCTTAGACATATCCAGCACCTTATTGATCAATTCGAGAAGATGCCCTCCCGACAGGTCAATCTTATTCAGGCAGTCTTCCATCTTTTCCTTATCATCCAGATGGTTCTTCGCAATGGTCGTCATTCCCAGAATCGCATTCATCGGAGTCCTGATATCATGGCTCATTTTTGAAAGGAAATCAGACTTCGCCCGATTTGCCTTATTCAGGGAATCATAAGCTTCTTCCAGTGCGTGCTTTGCCCGTTTTTCTTCCTCATAATATTCAAGTTCCTTCTGCTTTTCTGCGCTGATATTCCGAAACGCTATAATTGCAGTATTTGGTTTTTCGTTTTCCGCCTTTCTGAGATGCACTTCCATACGCAGCCACAGTTCAGACTGCCTGTTCCGGAATTCTACCTCCATATGCCGGTTTTCACTCTTTAACTCTCTCAGAAGGTTTTCTTTTCTGCAGGCATCGGATACTTTATTCCAGTCAGCGATGTTAATTTCCCGCAAAATATAACTGCGGAGCTGACCGGAAAAGGAGCCGTTCCTGGGAGGCGCCATTGCACTCCCCACCTCAGGCAGACGAACCGCATAGTAAGTGTCTTCCTCCAGATTCACATAGAAAATACTCACATATACTCCATTGATTGCCTGCAGCGCAGACTGGTTCATGTAGAGGCGCTCGCTGTTTTCCGAGAGTTCCGACTTCATCCTATGGATATTATAGAGTGCGCCTACCACACGGGCTGGTTTACCATTTTCCATAACAAGCCGTCCGTTCACTCTGTACCATAAATAGCTGCCAAGACCTGTCCGCGGAGTTGAACACCGCACCTCAAACACTTCGGTCCGTCCTTTGCATATGTTATCCACTACCATCGGGACATCATCTGGATGCACGATCTTCTGTTCCAGTAATGCCTTAGAATAATGTTCTATTTCGTTGCGCAGAACCCCTTCGCCCGTAATCGGCTCATAGCTGATAAAACGGTCTGTATCCATATCGTATTCAAACATAACGGCTGAGCTGACCTCCATGGCCACACGGTACATTTCCTGCTCCCGGTTCAGCTGCTCCTGAAGAACCTTTCTCTGCGTGATATCTACAACAGTTCGCTGCAGGATATTTTCACCTTCCGACGTGGTTCCCACAATCATAGTGGTTCCCTGCATCCAGTGGACAGAACCGTCTTTCCAGATAACGCGGTATTCATTATCCTTATAATCTCCAACTTTTTCCAGCCCGTAATATATCTCATGCAGAATTTCTCTGTCTTCCGCGTTCACTGCCCCAAGCATGCCTTCCTGCCAGTCCCCCATCCCCTCTTCTACACTATGATATCCCATCAATAAAACAACGGCCTCGTTAAGAGATATCAGGCGGTAGCTGCCGTCACTGCATTGAACGAAGCGGATAATCCCACAAGGTACGGTATCGTAGATACTTGTCAGCAATTCGGTCTGCTCACGAAGACGCTGCGCATCCTCCTCAGACCCCGTTATATCCAGATACAGGCTGTTGACCATCCAGTTTCCGTCCGCGTCCTGCGCCTTTTTTCCACTGTCAATAATCCACTTCAGGCTTCCGTCCTTACACCGGACCCGGTATTTTGTGGAATACTCCAGACCGCCGTCTTTGAAGGCTTCCGCGCAGTCGGACAGCGCCTGTTCCAGGTCCGGAGGGTATACTGTCCCCACCGCAGTGCCGCCCGTGGCCTCCATGAACTCCTCCACCGTATAGCCAAACAGGCCGGCCGCCTCCCTGCTCACAAATGCAAAGGAATAGGTATCATCGTCATTGCTGATTTTAAGTCCCCCCGCAATTGAGGACATGATCACTTCCATCTGCCGGTTCTGCTGCTTCTTCTCCGCCTCCAGAGCCTGAAGGCGCTCCTGCACATATTCATAGGACTGTCTGCCGATCTTATCCGGAAACAGTTCCCCCTCCAGCAGTTCCTGGTAGGGATTGGAACAATGGATATGGGAGCAGCGCAGTCCCTCGTCCGTATCCTGGAATACAAACGTCACCCTTTGGTGTACTTTGAGGTACATCTCGGTATTGGGGTCCGTAGCTATCCACATACGCCCCATCACCACGTATACGCCTTTCACCGGAACAATGACATCATATTCTTCATCCCATATCATACATTTCGGTATGATCCCGCCGTAATTCAGAAACTGCTCCGTACAGGCTTCCCGGCCTGAGAGGCACTCCTCTTCTCCGGTGCCGAGCCAGGAAAACTGAGGAGAAAACAATGCCGTAATCCCCTCCATATCATGATCGCAATAATGCATGTGCATCATACTGCTGGCCAGGTTTTTCACATTCTCCAAATGTTGATTGTACTCTCTGTCTGTTTTTGTTCTCACGCCGTCTAAACCCGCTTTCTTCTTATTTTAACCAATCTCACATGCGGTATTTCTTTCGCATCTGGCAGGTAATTCGCTTGTTTCTTAATTATACTGAATCCCCCATTAAAACACAACGAAAATCGCGGTTCACCGGCGGCCATCTTTCTCACAGTATGGACACGTTTTGTTCTTCTGCGTCCTGCTTGCGGCGTCTGTCTGCCAGGAGTGCCCTTTTTCGCAGATCCAAAAGACCGGTTTCCTGCTTGTACAGGTCAGGTCATGGGGCTGCAGCGAACCGTTTTTCCTGTAATCCCACTCCCTTACCAGGGCCGGAAAACGGGCTGCCAGCGAATTTTCCCTGCATGCCCGGAATCCGGCACAGTAGGGACAGCCCTTTTTGCTGCCCACTTCATGGGAGATCCTCCTGCACCATTCATGATGCGGATACTTCGTACACTGCCACCAGACTTTTTCTCCGGATCCGGCCGAAACATTTTTGGGATGCAGCATTTTATTTTTTCCGTAATGCCAGCGGGCCGCCACCTCCGGATGGGTCTTATCCAGACTGTTACCGCCGCGCACATATCGGCTGCGGCATACAGGACACCTGCTGCCTGCAGTTCTGGCCTGAATCTCCTTTTCCCATTCATGCCCGGCAGAACAGATCCACCAGACTTTTTTATTGGATTTCGGCCGCACATCCTTTGGAGTAAGCGGATCGTTTTTCTCATAATTCCATTCAGCCGCAACTTTCGGATATACAGCCTCCAGATTCTCCCCTTCTGTCGGCCTGCGGCCGGAGCAGTAGGGGCATCCCCGCCCCAGAACACTGCGATTGGATATCTTAGCCTTCCAGGAATGGCCTTTTTCACAGATCCAATAGGCAAAGCCGTTGTTCGCACAGGATAACTCCCACGGAGAGCCCTCATTTTTCTCCCAGTCCCATTGTTCCAAAAGCTCCGGTTTTCTTGCAGCCAGGCTGTTCTCCCTTGTGAGCCTGCTGCCGCTGCAGTAGGGGCACCTTCCGCTTTTCACCATCTCTCTGACATTGCGCCTCCACGTATGGCCCTTCTCGCAGCGCCAGCTCACCATTGCATGGGAGCCTACCGATACGTCATCCGGCGTAAGCCCATCATTTCCTTTCGTATCCCACATCTTCGCAATCCCCGGATTCTGCACTGACAGCCGGTTCTCATTACTCACTCTGTGCCTGGAACAAAAAGGGCAGCCATAGCCGCGGTTGGTCCGTTTATTTGGGGACATTTTCCAGACATGCCCTTTTTTTGCACTGCCAGGTATAATCAGTTCCTGCTCCGTATTCCACCATCTCGGGAGTGATCGGCCAGTTCGCCTCCTTATGCCATTCCTCTGCGAGCTCCGGATATCTGGACGCCAGGCTGTTTTTCTTTTTACCTTCCACCAGAAGCGCACGGATATACTGGGCATCGCGGACGACATCCACATCCATCTTTATGTTCATCCCATAATGGCTGTTTATGTATCTCACAATCGAGGACACAACCTCATTCATATACTTGTACGACTGGTCAACACGGCAGACAATCTCTCGTTTGGTCTCTTGTTTCTGCTCTTTTGTTCTTTCTGCTTCCCTGTCCCGTTTCTCTGTCTGCTCTCTGACCGTCAGCACCCCGACCCCGACGCTTTGCAGATAGTCCGCCTTACGATTATCGTATTCCGCCCGGTCATATATCTCATGGAACACTCCATTATACTCAATCCCCAGCTGAATCTCCGGTATAAAGACATCCACTTCAAAACAATCGATCACGGCTCTGTTGGTGCAATCCGGGAAAATTTTCTTCATATAATAATAAATCACCTGTTCCGGAAAAGAAGTTTTCCCCTGCTTTTTACAAACCGGACAGCCCTGTGAATGCATCGTCCTGTTTGACACAAACGCCCGCCACTTATGCGTGGGGTTAAAGCTGCACTGCCAGTATACCTTCTTCCCGCTGAACGGATGTATCTCTTCCGGTTTCAGGTCATTTTTTTCATAATCCCATTCCCGTGCAATCCCCGGAAACAGCGCTTGCAAATTATACTCTTCACTCACCAATTCTCCCCGGCAGTAGCAGCATCCCTTAAAATCCCCCTGCTCATTCGGGCTCTTATACCAGCTGTGCCCGCGATCACATTTCCACCAGAATTTCTTACCTGAACCGGGAAGCACCTGATCCGGAGTCCTCTCATTCTTCTCATAATCCCAGCACTTTGCCAGCTCCGGATAAATCCGTTCCAGATTATACTCCTTAGACACCCGCCTGTGAGAGCAATAAGGGCAGTCCGTATACTTACACCTATTACGCCATGCAGGAGGAGCTGTCCACGTATGCCCCCGCCCACACCTCCAGGAAACCGCCTCCCTGGAACTACTCGGCACCTCCTCCGGAGAAACCCCATTCGCCTCATAATCCCACTGTTCAAGCACCTCTTCCCGACCATGCCTCTTACAATAATCATAAAAAGATATTCTCATATGTATTCTCCTAAAGCACTAATAAAGTAAGTATAACATAAAGTGAAAATTTGGAAAACCGACCTATTTCCTGACTGGTCAATTGCATCTCCCCCCTCAACTCAATCCGCCTCCACCACCACTTTCCGCTGCTCCGCCTCCCGCCCGGACGCACCAGCGTTATAGAAGCCCAAACGGAAGCCCCCCCCCCCGGAACATGATATAGGGGTCTGGAAAAGCGTAGGCACGTCTGTTAGCCGGAGTTGAGAAAAAAAGCAGAAAAACCGTGGTGATTTTTGTGATACCGAATCACAAAAATCCCTGGACCCAGCGCGTGAAGCCATCCAGGCTTCACGTGATGTGTCCAGGTCGCCCCGGTTTTTCTGCTTTTTTACTCTACTCCGGCTTACAAACGTACCCCCGCTTTTCCAGACCCCTATATCATGTTCCGGGGGGTGTCTTCCGTTATGGGCTTCTATAAAGCGTCCACTCTCCCAAAGCTTTTAAGAAATCCCACCTTATCGATGGCCTTCACCCCCATCCACCAATTTGCGCTGATTGCGAATTCTTTTGCGTATTTCTCTCCCAGATCAAACCAGCTCCATGTGATATCCCATACTCCGCCTGGATTACGCGTATCTATCAGGTAATCCAGCTCTTTCTCCACAATTTCCTCGTTTCCTTTATACATTGGACTGTTTGGTGACTCGATAAACTCCGAAGGCCTTGGTGTATACATTGCCCACTTTTCCGGGTTTCTCTCGATTCTTCTATTCGAGGCCTCTCCCATTTTCTCCAGAAGTTTCCCGCATTCCATGTCCGGGAACAGGCCTTTTTGCAACACTTCTGCCAGAAGCACGCACATGCCGCCGGCCCCCATTTCACCGAAATCTTCCGTGGATTCCGCTTTTTTAAGAAGCTGTTCTGTATACTTCAGTGCCTTTTTATATACAGATGTCTCCGGTTCTGCATAATGCAGAATGAAAGAGCACAGGCCTGCAGTAATTCCCAGACTCTGCAGTTTGTTTTCTTTTTCACTGAATGTCCACCATGGCGCATGAGGGTAATTGTCACTGGATGGGATTGAGAAAAACCATCCTTCTTCATCGCTGTATACCCCGCTGTCCAGATAGCGTAAGATCCCCTGAACCATAGGGTGATCTGTGCCTGCATGCTCCATAAACTCTATTTTTCTAAGCGTAATGGCTGCCGTCATTGTAGCGTAGGGAGAAGACTCCGGGTTCCAGCCGTCCGGTTCTACCGCATTTCCAAATCCGCCGTCCTCATTCTGATAAAATGCCAGCTCCTCTGCAACCGCCTCCCGCGTCCCATCTTCATGAAAATAATTCCACAGGGCCATCTCCAGTGGTCTTGCATTTCTATGAAACCATGTACGTATTTCCTGATATTCTTTTTGTGTAAGCGTCTTCATTATCTTATTCCTCCATCAGTCTTTTACAGAAATGTTATCAGAATCAGGCTTGTCCGTATTGTAAAAAAACGACATGGTCATTGGTTTTTTATGGCAATTTTCTTAGCCCCCTCCGGGTTGGTACCGTGAAAACGCCTGAATTCCTTCAATAGATGCGCCTGGTCCGTGTATCCGTAGCGGTATACTGCGTTCTGCGCGTTAAATGACTCCGACATCACGATCTCCCGCCATACATTCTGGTAACGCACCAGGCTGGCAATCTTTTTCGGAGGCATGCCTATCTTCTGCAGAAACAGGCGCTCGATCTGTCTCTGGCTGACCGTGCTGTACTCACAGATATCCCGGACAGCCACCGCGCCCGATGCAGACAGTATCCGTTGTATCGAATTGAGCAGATCTGGATTTTCCTCTGTCTTATCCAGCTTCTGCAGCAAAAATGCCTCCACATGTGCTATCCGCTCTTCCACCTCCGTCAGATAAAAGAACGGGTCAAAGAGCCGGCCCCAGCCTTCTCCAAGAGCCTCCAGCTCCGTCGTCTGATTACACGCATCTTTCAGATTCATAGAAAAGAAAAAACTGGCGGCCCAAAAGTGAAAGCGGATGGCAAAACTGCTGACTATATCCGAATCTTCCCGTGACTGTGTCAGAAACGGCTTGTCCTGTATCCCGCACAAATAACCGGTAATCTTCTGGCTGGTATGGTTTACATTCACAATAATATCCATACAGGTATCCGGTATCACCAGCACCTCCCTGCTGTTTCCTTCATAATTGTGACTGCCATTCTGTCTGCGGTCCATAGGTATATAATCCCCCTCCGTCCAGTAACATGCCACATAAGGTGCCAGGGAAACGCATGGACTGTACTCTCTGTAAGTATTGTCCGCTAAAAAAGGACGGGCGGTCAGCGGACGGTATATATTGTTAAATGTCAGCATACATGATCTCCTCTCCATGTCTCGTTTTATATGCCACTTAACTTTAACATACCCTAAAATGTTATACAAGCTGCCTCCTCCTGCTGATTCCCATGTATTACAAGATATGTTAACAGTTCAGACAAGTCTGAACTGTTACGCATCCAGCACATTGAAATTCGCCTGCGGCGAAGAGCTGGATGCCTGCAACCACCATGTTTTCGTACGGTCTGCGCAGTAAATGCGCAGACCTGTCTGAACTGTTACAAGATATGTTACTATACACGGCACGGTCTGAACCGATACATTTTTTATGAACTTTTCACAAAAAAATATTTCGGTGCCAAAGAATTTATGTTATACTAATACTTATAATGAAAGCAATTCTCGGTAACTGTACATTTTTTTCAGACACGTTCTAGAAAGGAGTCATGGTGAAAGTTTGAGTATTACAAAAAAATTAAATGAGAAATGGCGGGAGGCGGTAAGCGCTGTTCTGCCGATTATCGGTATCGTACTCTTTTTATGCTTTGGAGTAGCGCCGATTTCCCCAAGTATCTTACTTTGCTTTTTGATCGGAGCCGTACTGCTTTTGCTGGGCATGATGTTTTTTACGCTCGGTGCAGAGGTTGCAATGACGCCGATGGGCGAGCGGGTCGGCACCTGTCTGACCAAAAGTAAAAAGCTGTTGCTCGTAGTCGGAATTTCTTTTTTACTTGGGGCTATTATCACAATATCGGAGCCGGATCTGCAGGTTCTTGCACAACAGGTTCCGTCCGTTCCAAATATGGTATTGATTTTATCTGTAGCGTGTGGTGTGGGTGTTTTTCTGGTCGTTTCATTTTTGCGTATGCTGTTTGGAATACCGCTGCCGCCTTTGCTTCTGATTTTCTATTTTATTATCTTTGTACTGGCATTTTTCGTGCCTGAAGATTTTCTGGGGGTAGCCTTTGACTCCGGTGGCGTGACAACGGGTCCTATGACAGTTCCATTTATCATGGCTTTAGGTATTGGTATTTCCTCAATCCGAAGTGACCGGCATGCAGCGGATGACAGTTTCGGCCTTGTTGCGCTCTGCTCGATTGGCCCGATACTGGCGGTTATGATTCTGGGAATGATCTACAATCCCAAGGAAAGCGCATATGTGCCCCCTGTCATTCCGGACATTGAAAATTCAACAGAGCTATGGCATCTGTTCGCTGTTGAGTTTCCGACTTACATGAAAGAAATTGCTCTTTCTCTGCTGCCTATTGTGCTGTTTTTCCTTGCTTTTCAGCTTTTAGTTTTAAAGCTGTCAAAACGTACACTTATGAAAATATTTGTGGGCCTTATCTATACATATATCGGTCTGGTTCTGTTTTTGACAGGGGTTAATGTGGGATTTATGCCCGCCGGAAATTATCTGGGCCAGGTACTCGCGGGCCTGGAACATCACTGGACGCTGATTCCGATTGCAATGGTGATGGGATATTACATTGTAAAAGCCGAGCCTGCCGTATATGTGCTGAATAAGCAGGTAGAGGAGATTACAGACGGCGCTATTTCGGCAAAGGCTATGGGAATCGGGCTTTCCGTGGGCGTGGCGATCTCACTTGGCATCGCAATGATCCGGGTGATGACAGGGATTTCTATTCTCTGGTTTTTAATTCCTGGTTATGCTCTTGCGCTGGGTATCTCGTTCTTTGTGCCCAAGATCTATACTGCCATCGCTTTTGACTCCGGCGGCGTGGCTTCCGGCCCCATGACGGCCGCCTTCCTGCTGCCGCTGGCACAGGGAGCCTGCGTGGCCCTGGGCGGAAATATCGTAACGGATGCATTTGGATTAGTAGCAATGGTTGCCATGACACCGCTCATTACGATTCAGGTCATGGGGCTTTATGCAAAACTTGTAAACAGCAGAAACGGGCAGGATACCATACCTGCACAGCCGGCAAGTGATTTTGAGATGCTGGATGATGATGCAATTATAGACTTATAGTTCAAATAAGAATCGAGGATTTTATGAGTGAATTAAATCTGATGGTTACGATCAGTGACCGGAACCAGATCCGAAGGTTTCTGGCATTTTATAAAGAATATAGCGTTAATATCATATTAGTCTCCATGGGGCGGGGAACTGCTGAAGATGATGTACTGCATTCCTTCGGCTTCGAGGCATCAGAAAAGGCCGTTCTTTTTGCCATGGTTACAACCAAAGAGTGGAAGGCAATAAAGAGCGGCCTGGAAAAACAAATTAAAATTGATATTCCGGGCACCGGAATCGTCTTTATCGTACCGGTAAGCAGCGTCGGCGGAAAAAAACAGCTGCAGTTTATAACCGAAGGACGTGATTTTGAGAAAGAGGAGGAAAGTACGTTGAAGGACACGAAACATGAGCTTCTCGTTGTGATAGCCAACCAGGGATACACAGAACTGATTATGGATGCCGCCAGAGGGGCAAAAGCGGGCGGCGGCACAGTCATTCACGCAAAAGGAACGGGGATGAAAAAATACGAGCATTTCCTGGGGGTTTCATTGGCTTCTGAAAAGGAAATGATCTTCATTGTGGCTAAAAGCGAAGATAAAAGCAGCATTATGAGGGCTGTCATGGATCAGGCCGGACTGGGAAGCAAGGCAAAAGCGATTGTGTTTTCCCTGCCTGTTACAGAGACTGCGGGACTGCGGCTCATGGAGCAGGAGGACGATTAGCAGGACGGCCTATATCACATACTGCATCCTCCTATTCAGGCTTCACCTGATATACCATGATATGCTCTCCATGCAGATCCTGTTTTCCGTTAAAAGAAAAACCGAACTTTTCATACAGGTGGACCGCCGCCTCATTCCCTTCAATCACACTCAGATAAATTTTTCTGCTGCGGTAATTTTGGATCAGCAATTTAAGTAGCCCGGATAAAGCGGCGGTTCCGTACCCCTTCCCCTGATATTTTTCATCAATCAGCAGACGGTCCATCCACAGCCTGCCAAAGGGAAGGTACTGCCATAGGAAGAATCCATACATGGCGAAGCCAACCATTGTATCACCGTCATAGATACCTACCGGATGCCAGCGCTTACATCGGTCTGCCTCAGAGAGGCACTGCTCTACAGACTCGATAAAACCATGCTGGCTGCCGGCAATTTTTAAATTCAGTGCTGTTGCCCGATTCTCACTGGTTATAGGTTCAAAATGAAGATTCATGATGGTACTCACCTCCTACTACTTTTATTGACTGGTCCTCCCGTTTTACTGAATATACCAGGTGGGGCATATCTATTCCGTAATAATGTTTTGTAAACCTGCCGCGGACAGCCATGCCATTTCGTATTGCCACATTCTGTGAAGGAATGTTGTTGTCACGGATGATGGAATACACTTCCTCTATATGTAATTCTTCAAACGCATAATCCCTGCATGCAATGGCAGCCTCTGTGGCATATCCTTTATGCCAGTATGCCTTCTGGAAAAGGTAACCGGCCTCCAGAACTTCCCGGCCGCCTGCGTCCTGTATTGTCAGCCCACACTGGCCGATCATTTCTTCATTTGCTTTTAATATAACCGCCCAAAGGCCAAAGCCATATGTTTCATATCTCCGGATCTGCCGTTCCAGCCAATCCTGCACCTCTTTGTCTGAAAATGCATGTTCATATGCATACATTACCTCTGCATCTTGCAGAATTCTGCAGAGTGCATCGTAATCACCCTGATTCATTTTGCGTAAATATAATCGCTTTGTTTCTAATATCATAGTTCTCTCACCCTCTTTTCACTTTATAATTCGATGCCATATAGTCAGGCGCGAAAGAAAAGGCACCCAAACTGGATGCCTAACAGCAGTACATTAAAGCGGGCACTGATAGCGCGGCTGTCCCACGCTCTTTTTCCCATATTCGATTGCATTAACCGGGCAGCCGCAGATACAGGCCATACAGTGTGTACAGCGCTTCCCCCAGACCGGACGGTTATCCACAAGCTTTATATTATTGAGCGGACAGGCTTTCTCACATTTTCCACATCCGACACAAGTATCCTTAGCATAAAACTTATCTGCATGAACACATAAAGGGTAATAAAGATCATTGACAATACTGCTCTTAATTTTATCTCTCGTCGTAGTCCTCATTTCAGGAAGTTTCTTTCCATCACGAATATACTCTGCTGCCTTCTGAATCTCCGGCAGGGCCTTTTTCACAATCATTTTCGCTTCCATTTCCTCCGGCGCCGGATACATGGCAATATAGTTCTCAGGCATTACAATCTCTGCACACCCCATATATATGAAATTCTTTTGCTCACAAAGTCTCTTCAGATACTTCTCTGCATTCCCGACTCCGCCGCCGCAGGTCATGACAAAATATACCTTGTGCGGTCCCTTAAATCTGGCCCGTTGAATCCATGCCTCCACCAGTCTCGGTATCCGCCATCCATAGGTTGGTAAGACAAAAACAAGTCTTTCTTCCTGTTTTACTGCGGCCCCTTCTTTCTCCTTAATCTTGTCATTCAAGAACACAGCCGGTTCTCCCAGAACCTCCGCTATTCGTTTTGCTGCATATTCGCTGTTTCCCGTACCGGAAAAATAAAAAATCATAGACGCGCCTCCTGCACTGATGTAATTTTTTCTTTTATATCATAACCACTTTGCGTACATTATATCATGACCGCGAGCGGTCACGATGTCTCCGGCGGATGCACAGCAGCTTTCTGCGGTTCCGCAGAAACTGCCTGATGCGCAATGATATAATGGTACACTCTGCGTACATTATATCATAAATTTATCATTCATGATCACCATTTTCTCCCAGTTCAGAGGTTCTGCACCACTTCCCAGGCCTCCGTATCAAATTCCCTGTCTTTGTAATAATACTTTTTGTCTTCCTCCGTAATCTTCCGGATCACCTTACATGGATTTCCCCCTGCAATTACCCATTCCGGGATGTCCTTTGTCACCACGCTCCCCGCGCCGATGACCGTATTGCTCCCGATATGTACCCCAGGAAGAATCACTGTATTTCCGCCGATCCACACGTTATCACCTATGGTAACCTCTATGCCATATTCATATTTCGAGTTTCTCGATACCGGATGCACCGGATGGCCGGCCGTATAGATGGCGACATTCGGGGCCAGCTGGCAATTGTCACCGATTGTTACTTTTGCCACGTCTATGATCGTACAGTTATAATTAGCAAAGAAGTTCTTTCCTGTCTCAATGTTAAAACCATAATCACAATAAAACGGTGGATTAATAAAAGCATCTTCCGATTTACCCAGCATTTCTTTTATGATCTTTTTGATCTCCTCATAGTCGGAGCGGTCCACAGCGTTCAGCTTCTGCATCAGCCGTCTGCATCTTTTCTGTTCCTCCATTACGGCATCATCCGAAATATATGCCATTCCCAGATCCCTTCGTTTTCTGTTATCCATATTCATTTCCTCCTGATCTTTTTCTCTATTCTTATTGTTTCTTCCACTTTTGTTGATTGTTTATATTGTATCAGTTGTCAGATTTTTCAACCATTCATATTTTTTATAATGCCGGTATACTGCGGGAAGCTTCACGAATTCGTCCAGATTCAGCAGGAAATAAACTGCAAGAACCGGAAGCTTCCATACAAATGCCGCCAGTATCCCAATGGGAACAATAATCACCCACATTGTTACAAGATCACAGAAAAGGCCAAACCTGGTATCACCCCCGGCACAAAAGATTCCGGCTATTGTAGTAGAATTCAAGGACTTTCCTATCATGTAATAGGCACATATGAGCAGCATGGCTTTCAAGTATTCCTGTGCCTGCCCACTGAGGCCGGCCGCGAAACGAATGACCAGCGGACTGCATGCAAGAAGCAGTATCCCTGACGCCGCCCCCGCGGTCAGCGACAGCCTGCAGAGCCTGCCGCCATATTCCTTTGCCCGTTCCAGTTCTCCTCTGCCGAGTTCATTTCCAACCAGAATTCCACTGCCGGTTCCAATTCCAAGGCACATACATGCGATGATATTTTTCACGATATTGGCAATGGAATTCGCCGCAACCGCATCGCTTCCCAGGCGTCCCATAATCACGGAAAACATGGCAAATCCACAGCCCCATACCAGTTCATTTGCCAGCACGGGTACCGTATAGCGGTAAAAATCTTTTTTCAGCCTTCCATGATCCATCGTCATATATTTCCATCGGATGCGCACCGCATCTATCTTTCTGTTTTCCAGAAGAACCAGCAGCAGTTCCACGGCCCTTGAAATCGTTGTTGCAAGGGCCGCCCCTGCGATTCCCATATTGGGGAAGCCTAAAAGTCCAAATATCAGTGCTGCATTTAATATGATATTCAGGACAACGGAAATGGAGCCGTATACTGTACTTCTCACCGTCCTGCCGCTATTTTTCATAATGCACAGATAGATCTGGGAAACTCCTGTAAACAGATAGGAAGGACTGACAATTTTAAGATACGGAATTCCCAGCAGAATCAGTTCTCCATTATCTGTAAAAATGCGCATCAGCGCTCCGGGAATCAGTACCGCGCCCAGAAAGAACAAGCATGAGATCACACCGGATATCCGCAGGACAACCGCCAGAATCTTTTCCACTGATTCCGTATCGCCTTTTCCCCAGTACTGCGCCGCCAGGACAGTTGTCCCGATAGTCAGGGCCGCATAAAACAGGTTCAGTATAAATTGTACCTGGGCGGCCAGGGATACCGCCGCCAGGGCGCTCTGGTTTAAAAGACCCAGCATCAGGGCGTCTGACGCGCTGACCAGAGCTGTCATCAGATTCTGCATGGTAATCGGCAAAACAAGGACAAACAGCTTTCTATAAAATTCATTCTTCTTTATTTTCATTGCCTCCCCCCACAAATCCAGCGAATAGTTAAGTTGATCGTTATCATCTCTGCACTAGTATGATATGATAAGGTAATAGTCCAGGCCTGCCTGAACTGTTACATGATAAGAATAGCTTCCACAAGTTTTATTTTGTGATATATTATAATAATATTATTGAACCCCGCCGATTTCTATCAATATCTTCTTCACTTTTTATAATAATCGTATTTGTGAGGTGTTTTATGGCTAAAGTCACTCTGGATCTTATGCATGATGCTTCTGAAATTGTCCACTATGATACAGCAGGTATCCCTTTATATATCAGGACCGGCAATCTGGATCATTATCCGGATAAGCGCGCCCTCTGCCACTGGCATGAGGATATCGAATTTATCCGAATTCTGAAAGGCAGGATGAATTACAGCATCAATGGGAAAAAAATATTATTGAATGAAAATGACTGCCTCATGGTAAATGCAAAACAGATGCACTATGGGTATTCTCAGAACCAGCAGAATTGTATATTTATATGTATTCTGATTCACCCGCGTCTGCTTACGGCAAACCAACTGCTGAACCAGAAATACTTTGCGCCTATTTTAGATAATTCCTGCCTGGAGTATCTCCACTTCCGTCCGCAGGATGCACTTCATCATGAAATGATCGCGCTCCTTGACCAGACCATGCGGCGGAAGGAACAGGCTTTCCCTGGATATGAACTGGAAGTGGCCGGCTCTATGCTGCTCATGTGGAGCCGTCTTCTCAGTCTCCCGCAGATGGCCTCCCAAGCACCGGAGGTGCGTCCCGACTCCGATCTTACAATTCAAAAAGACATGGTATCGTTCATTTATCAGAATTACGCTGAAAAGTTAACACTAGGCGACATAGCCGCCGCGGGGAACGTCAGCCGCAGCAAATGCTGTATCATCTTCAAACTTTATCTGCAGCAGTCCCCTATAGATTTCCTGAATCATTACCGGCTCGAGGTCAGCTGCAGCCTGCTGAAAACCACCGCACTCAGGATCACACAGATCGCAACGGCATGTGGATTCAATCACCTCAGCTATTACTCGAAAATTTTTATGCAAAACTATGGATGCACGCCAAATGAATTCCGAAAGCGAAACCGGGCAGAATAAGCCCGGGCGCTTTTTACATAGCGTGCTATATATTTATTCTTCTCTTAACCACTCTATTATCTTGAAGCTGATCTCCATATCCGGAACTTTATAGTAATGGGCTCGCCTCTCCGATGCCGAATACCCCGAGACGGTGAAGGGCTCTTGTACATGCGATATATAAGAGATTTTTATCTTCTTTGCTGCTGTAGTTTTCCAGGTTGGCATCGCAGATAAGAACCGCATCAAACTCCAGCCCTTTTGACATATAGACAGGCATGACAAATCCACCCACAAGCTTCGGCATGCTCCCCTCCTGTATCAGCTGAATCTCCATCCTGTCCCTCAGACTTTCAAACAAGACACGGGCATTTTTCTCACTCTTACAGAGCAGCCCAATGGACCGGTATCCGTTCTCAAGGCAGAAACCGACCTCATCGGCAATCAGAGCGTCCAGCTCCTTCTGACTGCCGGCCATATGAATCTCAGGCTCATCCCCTTTTCGGTTAAAGCTCTTAATTTCCGGCCTGTGTTCAATAAATTTGAGGCTGTAGTTCAGTATCTCATTCGTGCATCGGAAACTCTTATCCATGGTTATCAGAGAGGATCTTCTCATGTTCAGGATATTCCTTATCTGTTCATATAGAGACAGATTCTCCTGTTTTTCCAGCGTCTGGTTAATATCTCCCAGAATTGTAAATTTGGAGTTGGAAAACAGCAGGTGAAAGGTCTCATATTGAAGGGGATAATAGTCCTGTGCTTCATCAATTACCACTTGTTTGATGTCCTGATACCTGATCCTGCCGCCCTCTGCTCCCCCTGCCGCAGAATATGCGTTCTGGGGGCCTCTCTGCGAATACCTGCCTGCTCCGTTCATTTTCAGATGTAAATATGCCAGGGCAATGGCATCATCGTAATATAAATAGCCGGTATCCAGATTTTCCTGAGTATAATCCAGTATCTCGTCCAGGCTGCTGCCGGCCGGTGAATCTCCCGACAGACTGCGGAAGTATGCTTTATCGCGGAACAGTTTCTGATAGAGGCTGAAAAGATCAGGCTCCGTAAATTTTTGAATCTCCTGCCTGATCATTATCTTTTCTGCTTTCCTGATTCTTCCCTTATTTGAATCGCGGATTAAGTCCAAAATAATATCTTCGAGCTGCTTAAGCTTAATTCCCAGGGGAGTTTCCTCTCTGCCCAGTACTTTATTGCGCAGAGCCTCTTTTCTCACAATGCACTTATCTTCATAGTACACATCTTCAAACTCAATCCACTTATGTGGCAGATCTTTGATAAACTGGTTTAAAATATCCAGGAATTGAAGTGAAGTTTTGAACTCAATGCTGCTTTTTATTATCTTATGGTATCCCCTGCTTGTAATCAGATTCTCCAGAAATTTATTTTTGGACTGGATGCGTTTTGTCTTCAGGACGGAGGCAAGAATATCTTCGAATACGATGGAGACAACATTACTTTCCCCCAGCTCCGGCAGTACCTCTGAGATGTACTGTTCAAACAGGGAATTGGGCGAGATAATCAGGATATTATTTGCCGCCAGCCTTCCCGAAAGGCCCTGATACATCAGATATGCGGCCCGGTGAAGCGCAATCGAAGTTTTGCCGCTTCCCGCGACACCCTGCACCATCATCAAATCATTTTCCATATCCCGGATAACCAGATCCTGCTCCCGCTGTATTGTCTCAACGATTGCTTTCATCTTGGAGGAAGTGTTTCTGGACAGCAGCTGCCGCAGAAATTCATCGACGATCTGTACATCCGCATCAAAAAAATATTCCAGCTTCCCGTCACGAATCTCATACTGCCGCTTCAGGTTTACCTCGCCTGCAATCCGGCCGGCAGGCGCATCATAAAAAACCTTACCGGTCAGGAAGCGGTAGAAAACACTGGCAATGGGTGATCTCCAGTCATAAATATACATTTCATGCGATGTTTCTTCTTTTAGAGAAGCGCGTCCTATATAGATTTTCTCGAAATCGTCTTCCCCCTCGAATTTAAAATCAATCCGGGCAAAATAAGGTGACTTTATGAGCTTCTCCAGTAAACATATTTTATGTTCCATTTCTTCATAGGCCACAATCTTATCCGTCACAAAATTCATATCCTGACTTAGTTCGGCAAGCGCCTCGAACCCATCCGAGGACCAGAGGTCCGGTATCGAGTGAGACGTGTTATCACGCATTTCCTTCTTTGCTTTTATAATATCCGATTTGTTTT
This sequence comes from Faecalicatena contorta, assembly GCF_001404335.1. GTDB lineage: Bacteria > Bacillota > Clostridia > Lachnospirales > Lachnospiraceae > Faecalicatena > Faecalicatena contortus_B. Next base: position 7,401 of record NZ_CYZU01000049.1, on the reverse strand, counting down.
CCTCATTGCGCTTACGGGCACGTTCCAGCTGTTTCAGTGCCAGTGCCTTTGTATCCTCTAATCTATGTTTCTCAAATTCCAGTTCAGACTGATCGTATTCCATTCAAATATCACCTTTCATCTAAAATCAGCAGGGAAACTCTTCCCCTGCTGGATTCCTGCGAACTATGCCATTGGGGTAAGTTTACCACAAATCAACTTATAAAAATAGGGGGAAAATTGTAATGTAGGCTGAAAATCGGCTAAAGGGACGCCTGTCTGAGATGGGGAGCGGGACGCCGGCAGGGCATAGAGGGGGCTTTCTGGGAGTAACCCGCTTACGGAGAAGTACTAACGCAAGAGGAGCCGCCTATGAGGGCACATCCGGCATGCAGCGAGAAAGCCTGATGCTTTCTCGCCTTAGACCGGAATGGAAAGTGATTTTGGTAAATCACTTTCCATCCCTCATAGACGGCTCCTCTTGCGTAAGTACTTCTAGACCGTGCGCTCTATACTCCCAGAAAGCCCCCTCTATGCCCTGCCGGCGTCCCGCTCCCCATCTCAGACAGGCTTGGTTCATCCGGATTTTTAGATGGTCTCATTACTGGGAGGGGTTTCCTTGGGAGAGGCGGATTGGATTGGGGGCATGTTTGGCCTTTGGCTGAAGATGTGTTTGTTGTATGTTTGTAATATGTGTTTACATTCTGTGGTGGAAATGGGCGGAATTTTGCGTTTTTTATTTCGGTGCCGAAATATATTGACACATGGAAGTGTGTGTGCTATTATAATATTACGGTACCGGAATAAATGTTGTAAGGAGATGTTTAGTTATGGAAAAAACGATTGATGAGTTGTTGTTTGAGAAGATGACGCTGTTTTTTAGGAATATGCGGCCGGAAGGGCCGGGCGGGCATCGGGGGCATGATGGCAGAGGGCCGGGATTTGGCGGGCCTGGTTTTCATGGGGAGCATTTCAGGCATCCGGGGCCTCCGGGACCTCCTGAGCCTCCTCATTCTGAGATGAGGGGGTTTGGACGGGGGCCTTTGCATGAGGGACCGCCGGATCGAAGGGGGCCGCTTGGCAGGGAACGTGTTTTGAGGATTATTCTGGAACATGAGGATGGCATACGGCAGAAGCAGATTGCAGAAGAGCTGGGAATTAATCCTTCTTCTATGTCTGAATTGATTTATAAGCTGGAATCAGACGGATATCTGGAGAGACGGGTGGATGAGAGTGATAAGAGGGCCACGCTTATTTTTCTGACGGAAAAGGGAAAAGCCAGGGCTTTTGAGGTTCAGGATGAACAGGCTGAACAGATGCAGTTCCTGTTTCATAATTTGAGTGAGGACGAAAAGATGACTTTGCTTGCTCTTCTTGAAAAGCTTACGGCGCCTGCTGAAGATTGAAAACCCAAGAGCATCCCGTAACTCACGCTATGACCGGCCGGTCTGCAGTAAAGCTGCAGAATGACAGATACTCTGTTTCGCATGAAAAAGCCGCCCAACTGGTGATTCGCTGTATGGGCGGCTTTTTCATGGTTGTGTTAATCAACTTATTTTCTACAGCCTCTATTCCCATTTGAAGAATTTAAATGAGATTCCGATGCAGACGGCAGCGATAAATATCATTACAATTACCGAAAGGAAGACTGTTTCGCTTTTATTGCCTAGAGATGCTGCTTTGAGCAGTTTGATCCCCTGTGTCATGGGTAAGAGTTCGGCTGCTTTCTGCAGTGCCGGAGGCATGACCTCATAGGGAAGCGTCGCTCCTGAAAATATTAACATTGGAAAATAGAGTATGCTTGCAATGACTCCGGCCATTTTAGTATTGGGGGCTATGCCTCCCACCATCATGCCTATACTGAAGATAGAAATTATAACTAAAATATATCCGCCCAGAAAGCCGGGAATTGAGCCGCGGAACTGATATCCAAAGAAACATTTAGCTGTAAAAAACAACAGCAAAAGCGAAAGCACTGCGTATATCGTATAGACAGCTACCTGTACCAGCAGGATCAGCGCGGGGCTGCTGGGCGTTACTTTGTAACGCTTTAGGATATGCCTGCTGCGATAGTCTGATACAACTAACGGAAGTCCCATCACACCCCCCGCGCAGATTGAGATTGTCGTCAGCGCGCCGAATGATTGTTCCAAAAAGGAATACTCTGCTCCGGCAAAGGCGGGCTTGTTTCCGTAAATAATGCCCAGAATGATCAACACAACAAGAGGGACACAGATGGCAAATATGAACATATCCATTCCCCGTAATGATAACTTCAACTCTGTTTTCAGCATTGTCTTAAACGTCTTCATCTGTCTCTCCCTCCTCGTCTGAATACCAAAGATACGCGTCCTCAAACTTGTCGTACTGACTGGTTTGAACCGCTTCGGATACGGTTCCGTAAAATACGATTTTTCCCTTTTTTAAAATACAGATCTGGTCACATAGCGCTTCCACTTCATCCATAAAATGAGACGTCAATAGAATGGTTAAGCCTTTTTCTTTTAATATGGAAAGAATTTTCCAAACTTCCCGGCGTGCCCTGGCATCCAGCCCGGTTGTCAGTTCGTCCAAAAATACAAGCTCCGGATTCGGAATGAGCGCAAGCACAATGAACAGGCGTTGTCTTTGTCCTCCTGATAAATCCTTTACCAGACTTTTTTTCTTGTCCGAAATACCAAATCTTTCGAGCAATTCCCCTGGATCCGCAGCATTGTGGTATAAAGACGCAGTCACCTCACAGAGCTCTGCCACTGTGATCTGTTCCTGGCAGCTGGTCTCCTGGAACTGAACGCCAACTTTTTCAAACAGCTTTTTCCGATCTTTCAGCGGATTCATTCCCAAAACGGAGATTTCCCCCCTGTCGGCTCTCTTCGTGCCTAAGATACATTCGATCGTTGTACTCTTTCCTGCGCCGTTGGCCCCGAGCAGTCCGAATACCATGCCCTTGTTCACGGAAAAGCTTACGTTGTCTGCCGCAGGCAGCTTATGATAAGATTTTGTAAGCTGCCTGACTTTGATTACTTCCTGCATGTCATTACCTCCATTTCTTTTTTAGAGTGCTTTTACTGCAAAAGAATACCACCAATCAAAACATTGGTGGTAAAGTGGAGGGTTATGAAAATTTATTTTTCATTTTCTGCAGCATATCCAGTATTTTCAGCGCATTCTGCTCTGCCTCTGAGAGAGAGGTCATGAGCTTATCGCATACTGCGATAATGTCTGTGTCCTCCTTTGGTGTATTAAGAGCGCCTCCGATATCAAGATCCGGATTTTCTGATAACAGGCTGAGCATATGCAGGATTGATTCCAAAGAGTAGTTTGCGCACCGCAGGGAACGGATTATTTTAAGCCGCCGTATATCTTCGTCCGTATAAACCCGATATCCATTTTCTCTGCGCCGGATCTTCAATAAGCCGTTCATCTCCCAGTTCCGCAGAGTGTGCATCGAAATGTCCAGATACCCGGACACTTCTTTCCGCTTTAAAAAGTGCTTATTTTCACCGGGCTTTCCCGATAGAATCTGTTTGACCATCTCTACGGCCTCTTCTGCGTTCTTCCTCTCCCGGCGCACCTGTTTTAAATATTCCTGGGTAAGTGCGGCGGCCGTATCATAATCCCCACCGGCCGATACCTTTACCATTTGGATGATTTTCTTCCGCAGGCCATTTTGCAGCACCTCAATCTGAAAGGCAAGACGGGCAAGCCTGAATTGCTCTATATGAACATCAGTAAAGATGCGGTACCCGTTGGGCTGCCGCCTGGGCTTCGGTATCAGTTCCAGTTCTTCGTACAGCCGCACCGTATTGGGATGGATGCCTATAATTGCTGCAACTTCTGCTGTTTTATATTTCGTCATCTGCCTTCCTCTTTTTTTAATAATAGTCTTTTCCGATGTTTTTTCAGTCCAGTGGCTGGCATACCGGGCAGTAGTAGACCGATCCTCCCATATAGGTTTCTTTGTTGATGGTCCCGCCGCAGACCGGGCATGGTTCCTTCCACGTGTTCTTTGACATTTTTGTCCGGTATCCTCCCGGATTACCAAACAGATCCTTCTCTGTATCACGGCCGCCCTGTTCTGCCATCGCCGTCAGCACGCTGACCATGCAGGAAAGCAGTCTCTGCTTCTCCTCTTCGCCCAGTGCCTGCAGCTTTCTCTTAGGATGTATCCCCGCCTCGAACAGAATATCTTGCAGAACTCCATTCCCAATTCCCGGAAAATGCTGATCCGTTGCAAGCAATGCTTTTACACTGCTCACCGGCTTACACCTTTTTATCCTGTCATAAAAGTAAATCTTAAATTCATCAGAAAAAGGAGAAACAGCATTTCTGCTTTTCTCATAGTATTCGTCAGCATAGTCTCCCCTGTGGACAATCATGCCCCCATACATAGCCACTGTAAATACCAGTGCCATGCCGTCGTCCAACACGATTAAGAGCTGATAATTTTTAGGAACTTTTTCCAGGGGGATCAGGCGGACATTCACACCGTCGTTAAAACAAAGCCTGTATCCCTCCTCAAAAATGATTTCGGCAAAAATCCCAAATCCCTCTGACGATATAATTTTCTTTCCTTTTAAAACCGTATTATATGCAGCAGGTTCCCCGTTATACCAGCAAAATCTGTGTACTTTGGTAGGCGGCAGAACTTCGCTGACAGTTCTTCCTGCAGTCGAATCTTTTAACTGCGATGCTGTCGTTAGTACCTCCGGCAGCTCAAGCATACGCCATTCCTCCTTTCCATGTTTTGCGATACCGGAGTCAGAGAGTCGCTCTCCCCAGCTCTTCCAACTCATCAAACAGGTCGTTTCTCATCTACCAGAACGCCTCAATGTGCAGAGGGACCCGAAATCCGTTGTCTGACGTTCCGGGAGATTTATTTAAGATGTGATATGAAAATTATACTACATAGAGCAGGTTAACGCCATTATAATTGATATTCTTACTCTACTTATATATGGCGTTTTTTAACAGTAATGCAGCGGCTGCCGCATTTAATCTGATTTTGGGATATCACTTATTATGACGTCCGTGCATAGTATATAGATGGAGGTGACTAATATGAATTCCTGTGAACTCGTTACTTATATATCATCCATTGCATGTTTTCTCTCAAAAAACTGCTCCACGGAGGAACTCGAGCTGCTGGCCGCCATCTTTTCGCAGCTTGGGGATACACTGGCAACAATCCTGGTAAATGAAGCCAATTGTCCATGTGATGACCAGTCCGTTTCTAATATATAGGTATTTTTCTGTACGAAAAAACTACTAACTCTTCGTGCATTGGTTAGTAGTCTTATATTTGCCTTATTGGTTCAAAACGAATCTTTTTATAAAAGTAGTCTTACCTTTTCCGTCACATTGTCAGAGCCTTTTATCCCCAGCATAGGAATGCTCAGATTCTCTGCTGCTAGCCGTCTGTTAAGTATCTCCATGAACAATCCCATTCCGTCCGTTTCCTGATCACAGTCGGAAGTCGTCTCTACGCCGCAGTTTGGAGAACGGTTCGCTCCGATGATTCCAAGAATCTGAAATCCATATTTTCGGTATTCCAGAAGCTGCAGCATCACGTAATCTGCAAGGGACGTCAGCTTTTCATACGTATCTGTCTTCTGCATCTCTCTCCGGATCCGGGTGTTTTCTACTACAACGGGGCTGTCTGCTCCCCGTATGTTTCCCCTGTCCAGCCCCAGACAGCAGAGCTCCGGACAGGGCATCTGAACGATTCCCACATCTGCATCAAGAAACATTTGTATCATATCTTTGAAAGCAGCAGGGTACACTGCAGTACCATCTGATATAGAATTCTGATTCAACAGGCAATGTGCTATCAAAACCACTTTTTGACTTCTAACATCCGTAAACATAGTATTCTCCCTCCTGCAGCCATGGTAAGCAAAAGAAAACCTCAATGGCAGGCTCCGCCTATTGAAATTCGCCTGCGGCGAAAGGCTGGACGCCTGCAGCCATCATGTTTTCATACGGTCTGCACAGTAAATGCGCAGACCTGACTAATCTATTACTCTATATGGGAAACTCCTTCATATACAAGCGCAGTTAAATCAGCAATAGCCTTCCACCGTGTTTCATCCCCAATTGCTGTAAATGCCTCTCTGCATTCCTGAAATCCCTTTGTAATCTTTTCCAGGCGTTCTGTACATTCTCTGTCCATAGATAATATCCTCACATAAATTTTACGTCCAGCTTATTGCGCTGCGCTGAACGCTGATACTTCACCTTCGGATATCCCAGCACTAACGTGGCGGCTGCTTTTTTTCCTTTTGGGATCCCCAGTGTTTTCCGGATTCTGCGTGAACTGTTTGCAGCAATTGTAAAAAAGCCGCTGAACAACACGCCTAAGCCGTTTGCTTCTGCGACAAACTCCATGTTCTGCGCCGCCAATACTCCGTTGCCCTTATCCTTTGCCGCAATCACAATTACAATAGGTGCATGGAAAAAGAAAAAATGATCGTCAATTTTATTTCTTCTTGCCATTGGGCTGAACAAATCAGCCAGCGGCTTTACTTTTCTGAATAACTGAACTGCCATCTGCTCGATTTTTTCTTTCTTTTTATCTAATACAATAAATGAGACATCCTGCAAATTCTTGGCCGTATGGGTTAGTCTTCCTGCTTCCAGGATCTGCCCGATTACTGCTTTCGGGATTTCTTTATGCTGAAACTGCCGGACAGTCCGCCGAAACCGAATAACATCCAGTACTTCCTCCGGATTCAGCCGAGTCCCCTTGTTCTCCACAGGTTTTGTAGCATATCCGCTGATTGTGATTGCTTCTTTGGGACATACTGCTTCGCAGTGCCCGCACATAATACAGTCATTGGTGTAAATATCCGCTTTATTTCCCTTCAACTCAATATTGTTGGCAGCACAGTCTTTAACACACATGCCGCAGCCAATACATTTTTCGGAATTTACTTTTATCATATGATCTGCCATAGTAATACCTTCTTTCGTTAATTTTCATTAACCATTATAGCAGACATATATAAAATTGCAGTATTGGTAAAGAAAGCGTTTACCATTAAATCTATATCTAAATATTTTTCTTACTCTTATCCACTGGTTCCCTCTTTTTCACGCTTTCAATACTGGCCCTTTCCTATTGCGTCCCCATCATCGTCAGAATTTTACCAGAACTTCTCCATATACTTTTCAGCCTCTGCCGGCTCCAGGCTGAATTTCTCTGCCGCCTTCGCTTTCGTGTCTTCCCTGGAAAATTTCACCTCGCGGCAAAGCTTGAAGTGTACCCTCTGTCAAGGACAAATTTAAGAAGAAGGGATAATATGTGTTACTATTCACAGTCGATTAGGGCATGACAAATAGAGCGGGTGTCATTTCCGCTTGATTTTTCATATTTGAATCGACTTTCAAAGAGGAGGTGATGAGGAAAAAACTTCTTCAACT
>NZ_CYZU01000048.1 GCF_001404335.1 Faecalicatena contorta | reverse complement strand
AGTCCCGCCTGCATCCTTATCCTTCCATCCTTGTCCATCCACTGCTGAGTAGACCCGAATATCTTCATGCCGCCGGAAGTATCCGACCATATCTGGAATTTATTTGTGTAGATCGTGCCTGCCAGAAGATCATTTACAGTCACCGACTGGATCACAGCGCTTTTAATCAGCGCACTTTCGATCACCGCGTTTTGGGAAGTCAGATGTATATTGGTCAGGTCACCTACCCCTGCATTACCAGATAAAAGATTTTCGATATTGCCAAGGTTGATATTGGCGGTATTTATCTTTGCATTTATTGCCGTCAGCTCTTCTGTTTCAATCTTTTTAAGTTTTGCGTTAATTGCTTCCAGATCTATGATCTTTGCATAGGTGATGTTGGCAACATTAGCGTCTATTTTATTGACCAGGGCATGGTCAACTAGTGCCAACTGTACCGAGTATCTATCAATCGCCTGGGTGACTGGTCCTTTAAATCCTTGTTGCTCTTCCGTTTCGGATTCCCCCGGGGCTTCCACACTGGTAGTCAGCCCACCATCAAAATCTTGGGTCAAGCTCATTACGGGAACCTTGTAGTCTTTGCCATCCCGCCCTCGGACAACAATTACATCCCAAGGATCAATACGCGGGTCTCCTAAAAATCGGATGCTCCCTGCCATATAGCTGAAACCTTTTAGGGCAGCTTCCACGCTGTTTAAGATGCTTTGGGTCATTAACGGATTGGATATTGTAAGTTCTCGATTTCCGTTACCAGCGGTTATGGAGATGTTTTCACCATTTTCGCCTTTTCCGGTATAGCAAACGATTCGCTGAAACGTATATGGAAAATCGTTATGTTTAAAAGTGTCCCAGTATCTTGCAGGAGCAATATTTATGTTGGATACTACATACTTCTTTATTTCAATTTGCCCCTGGCGGTTGCATATAGCAAACCCCGCATACATTTGTGATATATAAGAAAGAACCTCCCTGCAGGTGTAACCATCCGGGCGTTTTATTGTTATTGAACTAAGTCCTCCTGTTGCTATCGGAACCTTAAGGAAGGCAGACATTTCATTCAGCACTGCGATTGTCGTTGTAGCTGCAGGTAATGATGAAAAATATCCTCTGTCTGCTTTTAGCATCCTATCAAAAGCCGTGAATTTAATCATGTCCTCGTCAGCCTCAGGCTTCCCTGCAGTAAAAAACCCCATCGGAACAAATTCTTCCACAGTTGCAGAAATATCAGCTCCTATACGCCATTCAAGTTCTTCATTTTCTATGAATATGGATGGCTTTTCCATTTCTACTTCTATGTACTGACTGATGCAACTGCCAATAATAAAAGAGGTTCCACTATTGGACCCCCCTTTTAATGTAATACTTTTAATGCCTGATTCAATTTCATTTTCGCCGAGAATTAATTTGCTTCTAAACGTCCGGGAATCTTTCTGTACCAATTCCGTAAACGCCGCTGAGGATTGATACATTATCTCACCCCCGATACTACTCCATCATCAGATCCAATAATGTGATATCCTGAACTGACAACGCGTCAAACTGTTCCAAATCGCACTTCTCAATCTCATCAAACGTAACCGTATGAAGCTGCATCTCATTTTCTATTGCCAACAGTTCATTCATTTCCCGCTCATATGCCACAATATCAGTAATGATATATGAGCCATCATCTACTCTGAATTTTCCGGAGTCATCCTTCTCAGCATATTTTTCAAGTATCTTCTGACGCTCCTCCTCATAGGATGTTGCTACTGGATCCATAATTTTAATGTTACGCGTAATCGCATACCCCAGTTTGATTGGAAGTTTTTTCTTTTTAAGATTCATTATCCCATTTATGAAATTAACTATTTGACTGTTTTTAATCTTCATTACTGCACTCCCCCCGTATGAATAGAATCTTCTATTTCATATACCAGCTGATCGAAATCAGACAAATCTTTCCGGCATTCAACCTTATTTACCTCATACAGTTCTTTATCCTGTATGCTACTGGAATGGCTGGTTGTGCCCCCATCCGTAGATATATTTGCCTGCATGTAGACTACTTGTTTATCATTAATCATGCTATTTCCTGACAGGTTAATAGTTTTGCTTGTCTTTAACATTTCGTCCTCCTATTTCTCTACCAAATCTACTTTTACCCCGTTATAAGTAATCCCGTTGCCATTCACATAAGTGTAAACTGGATATGTGGGCGTGCCCGCATAGAACGTCCTCGTAATACGGGTATTACTTCCTGGATCCAAAAACGTTACATTAAAAAAAGCAGGAGACACAGCCTGATCTATTTTAGCTGTATCTGCCCTGCTTAATGGAGGCCATTCGCACTGCAATGTATATTTTATTGCAACCAAGTCGCCTATAACATTCCCATCTGCTGCTCTCCCGGTGTTGCCGGACCATACTTTTTCCTTTGTAACAGTTAATCCACCTTTTTTAAGCGATGGCATTGTAATGCCGCCTATGATAAGAGGCTGTGCCATATCTTCACCACACTTTCTTATATATAAAAAGAACACCTACCACAATGGTAAATGTTCTTTGTATGACTCATATACTTTAATTCATTGATATTCATTATTTGCAGTACAACATTTTAGCAAAAGCTATTGCAGTAACTGCATCTACATATTCATCTGCTCTTACCCTATTATAGAGCAACTCTTTCTTCCAACCTTTTCTAAATTCTAATAAATCATTCAGTGTAAAGCAACTTAAATCAGATACAAAATCCGAAGTTTTTCGACACTCTTCACTACAAATCCCTATTTCGGTTTTAATACAAGAATCTACACACAGCTTAATTTTTTGTAACAGTTTTACTTCGTCATGTACCGGAAAGATAACTATATTAGAAGGGGATAGTTCTGTCATATCATGCCACCTCCCGATTAATCTTGCCAATCTCCAACTGCATATTTGTAGGAGGTTGCCAACGGTTTATGTATTCCAATGCTTCGTCAAATCTAACTCTCGGAAGATTAGCATATGCATTAATATTAAAATAGTCGTAAAAATCATGCCAAAGCCGGGAATAAACACGAGGTCTTATCTTTACACCATTTTCATCCTTGTGTGTATAGGCTCTTGCCGCCCGACCGCCTAGAGCATTAACCACTACTTCACTCACAAAATCCTTTAACTGTTTTTGCTGTGCATAGTCAATATTCATGGTGTTTTCCAGCTTATCAACTCTCTGCTCTACAATCTGAATCTTCTTATCATGGAAAAAGATAGCTTGTAGTTCTGGAGATAACTCTGAAAGATTATAGCCGCTCTTTATCGCATCTTCCATATCATGAAAGCGATTTATGTATTTTGCTGTAAACTCCGTGCCCTTTATTCCGGTTAACTTATGAGCGATAAACTCACAGCCTTTCTTTGTGATATTGTAGCAGGGTCTAGTCTCACCTTTTCCATCTTTATATGTACTTTCTGTAAAGAAATCAACGAGCGCAAGATTGCTCTGGTTCATTTGGTGAACGTATCTGCGTATATCCCGCAAGAGTTCTTTATGTTCCTTACCAACCATTTCTGCTACTTCGATACTACTAATTGTCTGTTCAATTTTTTCCATTAATCTTACCTTTCCTTTCCTCAACTATTGTCATAACCCAGAAAGTAAGATATAATATATTTATCAATACTTTCAGTGTTGGTGTTAGAGATTCATTGCTCTTGCTAGGGGGAGTGAATCTCTATTTTTTTAACTCTTTATAGACTTTTTCGATACCAAGTCTTATAATTTCAGATTTATTCCTTCCAGTCATCTTACAACAAAATTCCAACATTTGCACATCTTTTTCAGAAAATCTGATTCTCGTATTAAGACTTTTGGGATCGTCTGTCGGTCTACCTGTTCTTGGACTCATGTTTTCACCTCACTTTTGTATCCACATATATAATTATACATATGTATCCACAAAAGTCAAGGAGTTTTTGCAATATAAAAAGAGTGGAATATTCTCCACTCTTATATTTAATCAATCCATTCTTTTGTAGTTACAGATAGATCACTCATATCAGTTACAACCGTTACAATTCTTCCAACCTCTTCTCCCCATGTGTCATAGTATACATAGTCATAATCAAACCAGTTTTCATTACTAAGCGTTCCTATAAGGATTCCGACTTCCTTTGCTTTATTCCAAGAGTCCGAAATTGAGTCACTCTTATTTACTTCTATAGAATTCCATATTTGAAGTGCTTTTTTTCTATTATCCAACTGAATCTCATAACAATGTGCATTTCCTAAAAAATCTAACGAACGCTCAATTCTTTCTACATGAAATCTACTTTGTGATATTGCACATGTTATAAACAATACCAAGGAAAGGGTTACCCCAACAACAGGAATCTTTTTCCCTTTTTTCTTTATCAAACATACAATTAAATAAATCAAAAATCCCAAAAATGTTACTGCTGTTATCCTACATATCCAAACTAAAAACATTAACATAAACATTTCCTCCTTCTCAATATAAACTATTATAACATCTTTTTTTCTGAGTAGGTAAAAATGTTTGATTCCAAAATTATTTATGATATGAAGCCAAATTTAGGGTCAGATTGTTTCATATTGTTGTAATCTTTTACGATTTTCTTAACTAACTTCTCTCCACCTATTTCCAATGTTAAATACAAGTCACCACCCTGACCGCTTCCAGATGATGATAACGCACTTGTCACAGCATTATACACAGCGGGTCCAACTGCTGCAGCAATACCGTCTGTAATCTGTCTGTTATTTGCAACAGTATTTTTGTTCCCCATCTTACCGAGCATTTCTGGGCCTTTTTCATTCGCCACAAATAGTTCTCCTGTATTTGGGAATCCTCCCTTCGCATACCAATTCACCCTGAAACTCGGTATTGGAATGCTGGTATTTCCGACTTTGAGGCTGCTAAAAGATACACTTAAATGAGGTAGCGGTATATGTAGGTTTGAGAAAGACCTGAGGATACTGGACGCACTCGACGAAGCGTTCCCCTCCGCTTGCCTGAACTTGTCACGTATTCCTGAGATTGCCTCACTCGTATCTTCGGATAGCCCTTTCAATGTTCCACTCATCGACTTTTTGATGTTTTCACCCAATGAACGAACATTTTGTTCTGCACTTGAGCTTTTGCTCGTAAATCCGTCATTAAATCCTGCAACTGTATTTACACCATAAGAAAAAAATACTTTTGATGGAGAATGCATTTCCAATTCCCCAGTAAATGCCTTTTTTATTTTATCCACTAAACCCAATGTTGCATTCTCGACTTTCGAGCGACTCTGCTCAAGTCCTTCCTTTGTACCATCCCCGATACCTGTGCCGATTATTTTAGCTTTTTTCGGTGCTTCTGTTCCTAACTTGTCTAAAGATTGTGACAACTTAGCTTCAAAATCTTCTGAAGATACACCTGCCTTATCCAATTCATCTCGAACATATACCATCGCATCAGTAAATGGTACTCTTTGTAATTCGGCATTAGACAAAGTCTTATACAAATCGTTGAATTGATCATTTGTGATTGATCCTTCTTCTTTCAACAGACTTAAAGAATTTAATAGCGCGGTATAATCCGATGACTTTGCTGTATCATTAAGCGTTTGTATTCCCATCCTAAACGCTTCCGTAAAAGCTACAGACGTTAGAAATTTCCCACCTAAACCAGTAATCTTCCCGCCAAAAAGATCTATCGAACCACCAGCAGTACTTGCTGCAGCTCCCACGCCAGATGCTGAACTTGCAGCAGAAGAGGCGGTTTTTCCAAAAATACTGCCCAATGCTCCATAACCAGTTTTCACCTTACCGACAAACTCGCCTATGGAAGCCAGTACTGATGCCCCTTTAAATGCAACAGCTAATCCTGCCATAAAAAGTGCAACTTTGCCTCCCGTTGTCTGAGAAAGACCTTCTATAAGCCCCCCTAAAACCTCAGAAATAATTGTAAATACTTGTCCTAAAATAGTTTTCCAATCAATATTTGACAGAAGCTCTCCCAACTTCCTACCGAACATTTCCCAATCAGTTTGTTCTGCTACATCAACGAATACTCCAAGAACACCCGTTACAAAATCGCTAATTGCTTTTCCGGCTTCACCTGGATCTATTCCTCTGATAATCTTATTTAAACCATCTGAAATCTTTTTTCCTAAACCTTCAAACGGTTTCTCAGCATTAAAGTTCTTCAGAACCTCAAAGATTCCATTGAATCCTTTAACGAATGTATCTGCTATAGTATCAAAGTCTATCTTTTCAAATAGACCCTTTAAGGCTCTTCCGAGTCCTTTTCCTAGTTCTGCCCATCCGGTCAGCCCTAAATCATTTTTCCTGGACATATCGGTAACAAAGCCATTCAATATCTTCCATGAAATCATGAACCAATTCCCCAAAAGATTACCAAGTTCAGTCCATGGTATTTCATTTATGGCGCTACGTAGCCCTGTTGAAATACCAGTTCCAATTGCTTTGAAATTGATACCGCCATCCCCAATAAATAAATTTGCTGTTTTTACAGCAGTATTTATGCCTGTTCCTATAGTCCTTCCAAGCGTATCCCACAGGCCGCGGTTCTCAATAACTCTATTAAAAGTCCGTGTGAAACCATCTGCAAATTTTGTAATTTGAGACCCAACATTGTTCCAATTTATCGCATCATAAATCTTCCGCAATCCTTTATTAAGTCCTTCTGCTATAAGATCGCCCAAACCTTCCCAATCTTCTTTCAGGAACGCTTCTCTCAATCTTTTTGCAAAATCAGCTACTGCACCGGTAACCGGAACAGTTTCGAACATATCGCTTGGAGATAACTCAATTCCGCCTCCTCCGCCAGAACCACTGTTTCCCGAGTCATTGTTAGGTGCATTTAATACATTCAATTCATCAAATCCCAAAATAGTCCGCTGCAACTCTTTGGCTGATTTATTTGCATCATCGAGACCACCGGAGGTTTTATCTAGAGATGCACCATAATCCTGGAACACCTTTTTGGCCTGAACAACAAACCCTTTTCCTGTCAATGCTGCCATGAACTTACCTACAGCATTTAAAGCCGAGGCAATCATATTAATGAAAGATTGAATATAAGGACCCACTACATTAACAATCGGTGCAAACGCCGCAGCCCATGCATTTTTCAAATACAAAAGTGCTGACACAATAGAAGAAATACTTTTATTATATTCACTACTGTATTGCACTAAATTATTTGTTCCATCTGCTATGGCCTGTTTGATCCCAGATATCATGCCAAATGCAGTGGAATACAAAATTGACATTCCTATCATCTGAGGTACGCCAAATTTTCTCCCTGACTGCTTTTGTACGCCAAGCAATGCATTCTTAAACTTTTTAAGAGTTGCAATGGGAGCCGCCAGGCCTTTAATCAATGTCCTGCAACCGTTTACAAAAAATTTAATACCTTTCGCCGCTTTTTTAGCCCCATTTCCTATAGTTGCAAAGATTTTCGAAACATCTGCCAAAACTCCTTTTAAAGTTTTTAAACCTGCTGCAGTATTTTTGGTTGATGCATTTGAATCATTTTCAGCTTTAATAGACGATCTTAATTCCTTCTCATAATTCCTTTTTGCATATGTTACTTCCTGTAATTCCCGTGCAATAGCATCATATTCAGGATCATGCTGTGTATAACCTTGATTTGCCAAATCCGCAAGTTCTTTTTTGAGCCGCTTTATCTGCGCCTCATATGTATTAATTTTTGCAGAGTCCATTGACCCTTCGAAATCATTAATAGCATTACCTGCTGATTGTGCAGTCCCTCCAAATCTCCTCATTAAATCGTTAAAATTACGAATTTCTTCAGAGCCTTCGCCAAATACCATTCTCATAGCATCTGGGTCATAATTCATAGAACTGGGATTTATCTTCGAAACTTTTGGCACATCTTCCAGCGACGAAACGAAATTATTCCTATCAATTGTAAATTTATTCATCTTTGCCGCTTCGGAATTATATTTTTTCAATGCTTCTCGAGCTATCTCCAACTGATTGCTTACTTTGGCAATATCATATTGTTGACTCACCCAAGACTTACCCGGAATTTTCTCACCTTCAATGGCCTGTCTTTTCTCCTGGTTACCATACATTCTATCAAGCGCAGATTCCATCGACTTTATCTGCTTCCGCAATTCAGTGCTATTCATCCCTGAGAAGTCAATGTTTTTTCCAACATCTTTAAATTTCTTTTGAAGCTCTTCAGCTGTCTTAGCTGCATATTTAATATCTGCTTTATTAATCCTAGGTGTAGCATCCGTATTGTGGGATTTCTTCGATTTTCCAAGTAGTTCATCTATGTTTTTAGATGCTTTTTCATATTCTCCAAAGTCAACATTTCCAACATTGCCCAAAGCACCGGATAATGCGCCAAGTTTATCCAACGCGTTTGCAATATTGGTTATGCGTTTCTCCATTTTTCCCAGATTGCGGTTTGCTTTACTGGCCTCAGCCTCAAC
The DNA here is from genome assembly GCF_001404335.1 of Faecalicatena contorta. Lineage (GTDB taxonomy): Bacteria > Bacillota > Clostridia > Lachnospirales > Lachnospiraceae > Faecalicatena > Faecalicatena contortus_B. The sequence continues at coordinate 34,340 of NZ_CYZU01000048.1, read as the reverse complement.
AACAATTTCCAGCCTATCGATCTCATTTCCCACTTACGCCACCACCTTTCATCATGGCGCTCAAGGCACTCTACTTTTTCTCAAATGCTTTATTAAAAGCATCTACAAATTCACCGAATCTAATTGCCGAAATATCGCTATCTTCATCTTCATCAAAAGACCGCATTCCAAATGGCTGATTTGGATATTTCGCTTTTTTTGGATCTAATGCTTTTTGGATTGCACAGACCATATATTGCCCCATTAACCAACAGGAATAATCCATTTTATCAGCCTCAGCCTGCATCTTTTGGTTATAATCGTCTTGAAAAGGCTTTAAGCGTTTTGGGTTCATCCTCCAGAAAGCTTCATATGGGATCCCATATCTTATTGCTGCTGGAAGCCATACTTCATATATGCAATCCGTGTAGCTTTTTACTTTGTTTCTTTTTCCGCCGGAACCTTTTCCTCCGTTGATACTTTCCGTGTTTCCTCCGTCTGCTGAATATTCAGCATCTTTCGGAAAAAATCCGACTCACCAGCTGCCTCCGAGAAGGTATTAACAATATCAATTAAATTTCCCCCACTGTACACATGCTGCGTAATTAATTCTTCTGCTTCTTCCCTGTCAAGCCCTGTAATTACACAAACAAATCCCATGGCAATCAGCATGTACTGTTTTTTTTCAAAAGCCTCTGTAACAGAAAATCCCTGCTCTTCCATCTTCGTAAAATGCTCAAATACTAATTCCGGGACTCTATATTTCTTGTTATTTATTTTAATATCCATCTATGTGCTCTCCTTTTTACAAAAAATAGGAGCGGTTATCCCGCTCCTAAAATCTTCTACTCTACTGCATTAGGTGAAATAACAGTGGATGGTGTAATAGTGATCGTCATCTCACGTACGCCATTTACTTCACCTTCATTCACAAATACGCTATGCTGCCCCTTCCAGCTGAATATTCCATCAACACCTGCCTGGCCAAATTCTAACTGATAGAGCTGTTCCTTATCAGCTGCCGTTTTTACTGTTTCATAGGTGGCCTTTTCATAGTTTGCCGTAAACTGCATGGATTCAACCTGCTGAACCCCCGGTACAAATGTCTGCATGGTATCTTCCATATCAGTTGTCTCAAGTTGCTCCGGTTCTCCACCTAACTGTGGATATGTCTTGATTTTACATAACTTCGCGAGACTTGCTTTTGCCTCACCACATTTTAATACTGTATTAATGGTACTTCTTCCACCTGCCATTATATTTCCATCCTTTCTACCGGTAAATATTTCCGGTCAGCAAATACCTCTAAGGTATCCGGTACAAACAAACGGAGCCTTACGCCCCTAAGTAAACTTTTCTATTTCATCCACCGATGACACGATTCGTTTAAACCTTGCCACCATACGATTAATATTTGTGTCAGATGTATTTGAAATTTTCTGAGGTCCATATGCTCTCACATATCCCATAATTCTCATCGAATCACAAGCCTTGTTGATGATTGTCTTTGACTCGGTAATGTTCTTGTTGGAAAAACTTTGAATTTCGATTACAGATTCGACCGCGTTTTCAGAATTTTCCAAGTCAACAGCCGTGTCCGGATTGTCAATCTGAACAACTGAAACTGACGGAAATGATGGAGGAGTCTTCGTGCTATCACTCTGAACATTCTGACAGATATCGGATATATACGTTTTCACATTTGTAAGAACTCTGTTTGATACATCAATCACTTCCAAACACCTCCTTCGCTATCTCAACAATTTTACTTCTTAGTTCCTGTCCGGTTTCGTACATAAACGGACGAGACGGCATGCCCTTTGTCCAATGCCACTCTCCGTCTTTATAATAAAACCACCCAGATTCACCGTGGCTATTAGTGTCATATTTCCAATTTGCAAGTCCGGTATCTGGATGAGGATTTTCACTCCCAACAATTCCAGTACCGAACTCTACATACGGTGCCCACTCACAACCGGTATAAATAACAAAAGACGCGCCATTTGTGGCAACGTCTCCCGGTTCCATATTTAAACTGTTGAGTAACTCTCCTGTTTCAATTGCATCGTATCCGGATATCTTCAATTTTGCCAGCGATACGCCCTCTTCTGCCATTTTTTCAGCAAAATCATAGCACTTATCTGTCAGATCATTTCTATACTGATGGATTTGTCTGGCTATCTTCCTGAATCCGCTGCCAGACAAACCAGTTGTAAATTTTTTAGCCATTCTTTGCCCTCGATTTTAATGCAATTACTAATTCATTTAATCCTGTTGCCGGTGGAGCTGCAACTTCATAATCTGCAGAATTGGGATCAGCTGTACCATCTGCCAGCAAACCAGGATCTGTTTCATACCAGACAAGAGATGTTTCTACAATCGGTAATTCTAAATTCGTTGTTGAAACGGCACGTGTAAAGTCCACATCTGTTCCAAATGCTTCTGCCTGTGCCGCACCTTTCCCGGGGGATAAATTGGCTTCAAATTTTACCGGAGTAGAATATCTGATTTCTTCATCTCCAGTCTCATCTCCATTTTCATCAAGAACTGGGCGCTTTTCTTCAAACAAAGCGTACCACATATCCCTTGTATTTTTTTTCAAATCTCTCATTCTTTCATGCTCCTCCCACCACCGATATATTGAGCATCCCTGCGACTACCCGCTATAAAATTCACACGTTTAAGTCACGCACAATCTTCTATGTCTAATACTATGACTTTCTATGACTAATCCTATACTAGTCTCCGCTTAACCCCGCGGCAGGGAGATACACGGATCACCTCAAACTTTCTGTCAGAATCCTGCCCATGCAAAAACTCCTTTCAGACAATCCTCTCTGTCTTTCCATGTTCTTGACGTACCATTTGAACTATGGCTAGTCTGTCCTTCAGCTCCAATTTGGTTATAATCGTATAAAGCTAAATCATGGATATTCGAATAGAGTTTTTTAAGATCCCGCTCAATATCATCATTCGTGAAGTGAGAAGGATAGCTCCGACGGTTTATAATTTCATTAATTGCGTTTTTTACTTTCAATGTCATTATTGTCTCATCTGAATCCTTTACAATGTTTAATTCATCAAGTAAATCTGTGCAAATTTCATTCTGAATACCCATAATTCACCACTCCTTACGATTTCGCAGTTACTGTGGTAATTCCAGCTTTCACTGCCAGATAATCCGCATCACATTCGATAATACAAATCTTCTTTCCAGTAGCCGCAGTAATGTCAGTAGTACCATCCCATGCAGTGTAATTCTTCACAAACGCACCATACTCTGGAACACTCAAATCCGTTCCTACTTTATACTTATAGGTATGTCCGCTTTCTAGTTCCGGAGATACCGTAATTTTCGTATCGCCAGAAGCCGTTCCCTCTGCACTTGTTACCGTTAATTCCTCTAATTCTCCCGGGCCACCATCATCAATTGTTCCCGTTGACAACAGATACACAGAATCCATTCTTTCGTAAGAAGGAAGCAATGTCTCTGAAACAACAGTAGTTGTCTGCATAGTTGAATCGTATGTAGTCATAACAACTACTGCAACTCCAGATGGGAGAATTGAAACATCCACATCCTGCGCTTCCATCTTTGAGAGCTCTTCAGGAGTCATACCGAACCAAGTATTTCCAAGTTTTCCTTCTGGTACAAATGCAATGAATCCATCAGGAACAAACGCTTTTGTCGCACCAGACTCGTCCTTAAATTTCTTCTTGTATACTATAACCTCAATCCCAGGGAACGTATTGGAAATCAGTTGTTTCGCTACAGTGGCCGTCATCATCACATGCGCCGTTGTATTCTGCGCGAGCAATGCCTCTTTCACTGAATCGCATGCCATAAATAGGTTAAGCTCAGCCTGAGACATCACTAAATACTTAATCGGCTCTTCCGCATTTTCGACAATCTGCCGTATATCCTCAAGTGGCTGTGCCGTCTTTCTATTTGCCCACAGTTTTGGTCCTGTCAAAGTTTTCCTGTTGTTTTTCGCCCAGTTTCCGTCCACATCATAGTTGTACTGATATGTGACTCCATCAGATGAGATGTAAATAGACGGTCCGCCTGTCTCCGGGAATAAAAGCTGCATTCTCATGCGCTCCGGAACAACATCTGCACCATCAACAAGATTCTTAGTATCATTAAAGATATTTGCAACCACATCCTTTACGAATGGAGACGTGCAATCGTTCAATTTTGCAAGTTCAATCCGATCATGCTCGGAAATCACCATACTTTCACGGAAGAAAGCCATTTCCTCTTTTGTGAACTTGAATCCTTTCCTCGCACGAATCGTAGCTTTCGCATCAAAGTTGCTCGGTGCAAGAGATACTGGCAGTCCATTTGCCGTCTTAATCCATTTCAAATCAATGGACGCTTTTCTTTCATTCGGCCAAAATGCCGTACCAAGATAAGGAATAGCATTACTTTTTTCATTCTTTACATATACAGCAATTGCAGCCGAATCATAAACATCATTAATCTTAATCATTGTCCTTTTACCTCCTTATTCAAACACGATCATCGGAAGCGCCGCCTTTGCTGTATCAGCAATTGCTGTTCCATAGTGTGATGTAATTACGTCATTTCTGACGTATGCTTTCTTTAAAATAGTTCCTTGCGGCCTGCTCTGAAGGACATCCTCTTTTAGGATTCCGATACAGTTTTTATCATTTTTGATAACGCCCCCGGCGCCAATCGGTGCTCCTGCCCTGCAGACACCATCTGTAAACGCTGTAGAGTCCAACGTGATTGGGATTGCTTCGAATCCCGGTCTTTTTAGAATCTGCACTTCATCTGTAATTTTAGTTTCTGTAACACTCATAGCCTGAATTGCCATAACCTCTTTACCTCCTTATTTGTAAGCTCCAATAATGTCTTCTGCTCCCTTTGCATCGGAAGCGCTCTCTTTTACCATTGTTTCTGCGAATATTTCAGCATCAGTCTTCTCGTCTTCGCCACCGGAACCTCCGGTTCCACCAGAGGTCTTGGTCTTATCCATTAATTCTTCTTTTATTTTTTGCTCAGTTGCTTCCTTCTGCTTATTAAGCATATTTGACAATGTCGTTGCCATAGCTTTTGACTTCTCAGCATCTTCAGACACAATCCCATCAATCAGTCCCGCATAATCCTCTTCATTAAGGCCCGCAGAAATCAGTATTTTTTCCACATCTAAACGATTTGTCTTTTTAGCATATTCAGCCTTAGTATCATCTGCCTCTTTTAATGCTTTCTGGATTTTTTCAGCATCTGTCAAATCTGCATCAAGCAACTTTTGATATGCAACATCTCTTTCCTGCAACCGTTTTAATTCTTTAGGATCAACATTATTCTTCTTTGCTGCTGTTAAATCCGTGCCATTTATATTCAATATGGCTGTTATCTGTTCTTCAGTTGCATCCGGAAACTGTTCTTTTACTTGTTCACGTGTCATTTTTTCATCTCTCCCTTTCTGAAACATACACTTTTTTAACGCGGGACGCTCCGCATAGTTTCTGCCTTCTTACGCTCAGGCCTGCAAAAATAAAAGAGCATCATCAGTTGAATGTTACTCCGCTTGATGTCGCTCTATTTTTTAGATAACTCGGCTTTCTTTTAGGAATGAATTCATGTTTTTCAGTGAATGTATCAAAAATATTCATCCCCCCGCACTCTGTACGAGTACACTTAATGGTTCCTTTTCCTTCAAAATCGCCGAGGAGTTTCCCGCAGTTCTTACACCTTATTTCCACTACTTTCCACACCTTCCTTTGTTAATTTTGCAAGTTCTAAGGTTGCCTGTCTCTCATTTTCATACTCTTTCTGCTTCTCCTCTGCCGTTTGATACAATACATCTAAGTATTCTTTGGATTGCATGTAAACCTTTTCCGGGTCCCCCCAAAGATCGCATGTTTTAATGGCAATCTTGGGATGAATCCCTTTTTCAAGCAAATAAATGAGTGCTTGTGCTTTTACCAGCATGTTATCCGTCTTGTTCCTGGTAATTTTCACATCGATATCCGCTATAGTTAATTCTTGCGATATCTGCTGCTTTCTTTTCAGGATAAGCAATACATTACGCAGGAAGTCCTTTTCTGACTTAATTGTAAGTGGTTCATCTATTTTGGCCCTCTGTTCTGCGAAGTCCCACCCATTTCTTAAATATACCGCCTGCCCTGTGTCTCCTCCAGTATTTTGCTCTCTGTTTGGCATCCCCTCAATAATAAGGGCATTTTTATACAAGTCATCTTTCGCAGTTTGAGTCTGCTGCTGATCTAGTTGTTCAGATATCATACCGACATCTGCTGGAAATGACGGATTTACCGTTTTTACTTTCAATGCACCTAATTTACACATTTTTAAAAAGGTATCTTCATCTATCTCACAATTAACAAATTTCATAAACGCCTGTACGAACTGTTCAATACCATCTATACGGTTTGATTGGATCTTGTTTATTCCATCAAGCATGGTAATGACAATTTCAATATCTGATAATCGCCTATGATTATTAGGGTATTCTGTAAGGAGTACTCTCCCATACCCGTTGATTGTTTCATCTACGTTTTCACCTTTTATTTCATATACATGGTTATCGGTGGTGCATAAATAATAAGACTCGCCTTTTTCGTCTTCACAAATAGAAACCGACATCATTTTCCTATGTCCATGGGTTGATGAGTAGATAATGAAATTGGAACGCGGGTCTGATACATCAATACCCATCAGTGGTTCTCCTGGATCAACTTCACGCCTTAATTTCGACCAAACTTCACGATACGCTGTTCCTGCAGTACTCTGCCAGTCTCCTAAAAGAACATCGTCACTGGCCTTATCAAGAACTTTCATAATATTGTTTAACGCATCAATTTCCTTTGTTTTTTCTTCGTCATTATTAACTGATACGTACTGAATAGGCTCACCATACATTTGAGCTGTCATAAATCGCATAATTTCAAGAGCATGGTTTTCAACTATATTATTCTTTATATCTGGCCGCACATCCTTGGCCCGATACAATATAGGCTGATCTCCGTTTGTATAGTGATATAAATAGTCAATCTCCCGTCTATTCTGATTATGGATAGAAAGTGATTTAGATAATATTTCTAAAACATTGGATTTTGAAATCGTTTTCGAGTTGGTATAGATTACTTTTCTCCCAAACCGGCCATGGCAGACATCTACAAACGATTTTCTATTTTTATGATAAATAATGCTACCTATATCCACTATTTCACCAACTTTCATACAACTAAAAAAGCATCGGCAAATTTTATCAGCCAATGCTTTATGGGGGATTTTTATTAACTTTTATCTTCAACACTCTTTTTACATTCTAATAATACCATATATAATTATGAAATTTATGAGACTTTGCTATTTTAAATACTTTTTTATCCTTAATGACACATTTGATTGATCCATTCCGATTTTATTTGCTATCCACTGCTGGCTTTTACCCTCAACGGTATATTCAAAGATCATCTTATCCTCAATGTCTGTTATTCCGGAAATCAATTCATCAATTGCTAATTTCAATTCCTGCATTCTCTCAATATCCTGCTTAATGCTTATTTCAAGATATCTACACTTAACATCCCATTCTTCCCATCGCTTATATTCTTCAGATTCAGCTCCACAAACAGTAAAATTGCATTGTACATACGGGAATCCCCGGGAAGAACCTTTAACCTTTCCTGCCGTTACACCAGGTTCCCTGTCTTTATACCGCTCAAGTTTCTTTTTATTTTTTTCAATTGCCGGCTCCAATAGATGATAGTTTATGACATCTTTTCTTGTAATTATCATACATGCCTCCATTAACATGGTCTTTTTACTGCCTCACATTTTGCATATGATTCTCCAGATATTAATTGTAGAAGCTGTACTAATCCATCAGCACTATCTTCATGCTCATTCCTGCCAATTTGCACTATCATGCATAATTCTTCCATTGCTTTTTTATACTCTTCACTCTGTAATTCTGGCTTCAAAAAATAGAATCTACGCTTAATATCAGGGGCGTACTGAATGATTTTTGCCATTTTACCCAACTGATTACTTGCCTTCGCCCATGTAATATTTGTTTTGAATCCTTGTAGCTGAAGCAAACGATCAATATCTTCCGCATACTCATCTCCACCATTATTGGCTTCGAATCTCTCCATATTTGGCTTATGTTGCATCGTTTTGGCTATGACTAATGGTTTAGTAATATATTTATCACCTTGATTAAATATCCAATCAGATATATATACCGGACCATCTTCTCTGCTTCCAAATGCTTTTCCGAATGGCATTGATAAACTATCCCCACCACCCCACGCAACATCGCAGGCTGCAGCCGTAATACAGTCCCCGTCCGGAAGAACGCCATTATAATAATTTAACTCATCTTCAGGGAATAACAAGCCTTCCCTCACAAATGGCTTCTGCATAAATTTTGCCATCCACTCATTTTTATCAAGTCGGTTTTTCATATTCAGGTAATGTCTGGTAGAGAATCCTAATCCAAAATCATACTGAAAGTTAGACTCATTATTCTCATTTAATGCAGGAATTTTTCTGAATCTATAACGTGGATTGTCTTTATTATCTTTCTCTACTCTTCCAAGTGGATCAAGCACATTCCACCGAGTCCCTACCATTAATTCTTTGGCTCCATCATTTTTTCGGTCAACCAGCACATTCAAATAATCCTGATACCGGTTCTCCAATCTGATAGGACTTAAAGACTCAGTTCTGTCACGAATCATATCATCCACATATAAATATCCATCAGAAGATATATCAACAGCACCGGTCCATGTACCATCAATACCACGACAAGTGAGTGTAGCAAATGCTTCAATCTCACTATATCGTAATTCATTCTTTTCTGCTGATTTTCCACATAAGGATACGCCTGGGAATATTTCTGAAAAAGTATATTCTTCATTTAACGTGAGTTTAATTACATCATTGTAAAATCTGTCTGCCAGCACTCCTGAATGGCCTGACATAGCGTTATGGCTTTCTGGATGCCGACCGATAATCCATGCCAAGAAGAAAATACATACCGTACTATTATGTGTTGGGATACCCCTTCTTCCGACTCTGTAAATTCCGCCTTGAACAGATATGCAATTTCCCTGCTTAGGTTCAATATTCTCAATTTTTTTGATTGCAATTCTTCTCTTTTGAGAAAACTCAAATAGCTGTTTTCTTTCTAGTCTACATGGTATTGGATGTGTGGGATTAAATGAAATCACCCAGTATTTTTTTTTGCATTTTATTCCAGATGAAGACACATGTGGTTCAACCTCTTTGACATAGCATCTCCATCCAAATGTTGATACAAGAGATATGAAATCTTCTTTGAGCATTTCTTCTGCTGTAGTGAAATCATATCTATGTTCTTTTCTTCTTAAGCATCCATCTGTGTCAATCAATCCTGCAAGCAACTCTAATCTTTGTTGAATTGAAGAACACAAATAAATTCCAGGAATACGTTTTTCAACACGTTTTCTGCTATGGCACATTCCCATTTTTTGCAGACCATCTCGTAATCCCGCAAAACCGTAATATTCAACTCCTGTTGTCTTATGTGTTGTATGCCACGAAATAGGATATCCATCATTTACAATAGACTCAACAATGGCGTAGTCGTCCGAACTACCACATATATCTGGATTTTGATTTCTTCCATCTCCAAGCCACGCACCAAAAGTATACGGTTGTACTGGAAGTATTCTTGGCCAACCAATAATTGGCTGATATAGTGGAATCTGATACATAAACCTTCTTTTTCCAGTATTTGCATCTATGGATGCTATATCTGTCAACTCGTTAGTTTCCATGATTCTTTCTTTTTGCTGATGTCTATCTCTTACAATCCACTCGTGGTTTTCATGACAATCTATGTACGAACCATCGGTGAACCAGACTCGCTTATTTGCATATGATTTAGGAAATACATGAGTTACTTTTACTGGCATTCCATCATAGTCATACACATAATCTCCAACCTTCAAATCTCCATGATTCTTCCAACCTTCATCCGTCAAAACAGGCGTGTCGTCTGAAATTAGTTTGCCTACTCGTGGCGGGAGACTGATTCCAAGAAAATCAAGTTTACCATCTTCCAAATCCTGTAAATCATCTACTACGATTTTGAGTGTTCGCCTTCTTGGAAAGTAAAATCTCTTCTTAGGCTTCCTGTTACGCTCCATGTACAAAAGAAAAGATTCAAATATATTAGGTGCCTCAAATAAAATGGCTCTCCAATATAAATTATTTAGTTCCTGTGTGGGGGGAAGATTTGGAATTAACTCTTTTATGTATTTCGTTATCTTCAAACAGTAATCCAAATCCGTCTCATCTTCCTGATATACCAGTATAGCCATATCTAAGAGATCACGAAGATGATTGTATTGAGTCAGGTCAGAATCCTTTATTGCTTCGATTATTTGTCTATTTTTGTCTGAAACTGCCACATTGCACCATCCTTTGAATGGCGCTCAGTGGCACTCTATTTTACAATTATTCCCTCTCATTCCTCATAAACAATGACACCCGCGGCTGACCGCCCACCACTGATAAGAAAATATTTGGACGTTTGCCAGCTTTCACTTCTTTCAAAATCTGTACAATCTCCTCATTGGAGAACTCCCAGCATGAAACCAATTCATCCGTCTGGAATTGTTCGTTATATAGCTTGCATGCTGGAAGATTATCACATCCTTCCGCTGTAAAGACTACATTTTGTTCTGAAAACTCTATTGGATTCATTTGCGACACCTCCTTTTTATCTGAAATCCATGGATTTTCCCCCAATTACTCACGTTTCACACTTTCCTCCGCAGATTCGCAACCATTCTTGCACATTTATAGGCGTTTTGACATCTGATCATCGTAATATAGCTGTAAGCAGCGTCTCCCAATGCCGTAATATCCGTCTTCTCAACATCCGGTACAAAATCACCACAATATGAACAGTAATCTTGTAATTCCAAAGAAAATCCTTCCACCATATCACTCCACCTCTGTATTATTGCAGTACACAAGCAGATGCTCCGCAATATGGCGTAAATCCTTATTGGAATACATATCTGCTTCGTATTCATCAGGAACCCCCTCATTAAATGCCTTTTGAAATGGATTTGCTCTACATGTTACTGTAGATCTGATGAGCATAGCTGCCACTTCAATAGGCTTCACAGGTAAATTAACCTTCACGCGCTGAATTTCCTCTAATTCGGATTGCAGACACTTAATATGCTCCCTCAATTCATTGTTTTCTGCCACCAGGTTTTCTATTGCCTTTTCTCTACATTCGAACATTGCAAAACCTCCTTATTCGTCATAACGGAATCGATAGGACTTGAACCTATGACATTTCGGTTAACAGCCGAACGCTCTCCCTACTGAGCTACGATTCCTTGCACGGTTCACGTTTCTACCACTGAATTATGTGCCAATACGCAGTTACCGCTTAGATTATCACGCTTGTGCATATACCGCGTCCGTATATGACATTAAAGGTTTTCGAGCATACCGTAGGCATACCTAAACTTCCTACAATCAGTTTTCAGCGATCATTGTCTTTCTCTGTGAGGTGTTCTGCTTACTCTCACATCATCCGGGCGCGACCCGGCATCTTGGAAAAGTTTGGATTCGAACCAAAATCTTGCTCTCCCTGTTTTATAGTGCGCACCGCTGCTCTGCCAGTTGAGCTACTTTCCCATAACCGCCATCCGACGGTTAGCAGTAATATTTTTCGTGCCTTGCGTTGCACTATCCGATTTTTATTATTACGCCTCCCGAACCGGCAAGTACACGGCGTGCAGATTACTCTGCAGATATGAATTCATATACGGTCTTTCCCGTCGTCAAGAGGGAATAGTCCCACACAGTTCACCCTCCCTTGGTCTGCTTCCTTACTGTCGCTTTCGCTTGCCTCCGCAGTTATACTATGTATACCGCTCTTTCAGACCTCTTCCACTTTGCCTTCGAGTCTAAATCTATTTGCACAACCTTGAAACAATTGCTTTAGTGGCTGAAATAATCAGATATGCTACTGTTGATGCAAGCATGCATTTTATGATCGTCCATCCAATAAGCATTCCTGTAAGCGCTCCGGCATCAAATGCAATGCATGCGGTCAGTATGGCCTTAATAAACATCACCCACAAGCCAAAGTATGCGGCTGCCGCAATCCCGGCAACTGTTATAATCATCGCCAGAAATGCTTTTGCTGCCTGTTTTAGATTTTCATTTTTCATCTTCGCATTCTCCTTTTCATCGGCGAATTCAATTGCATCATAGCAACCAATCCTTTCTATCGCGTAAAACGCTCCATCTTCTCCGATTATCCCATAATCAATCTCTTTCTCATCAGGACCCATGTCACATCTCCTATCAGTTCTATCCCTTTTTTATTTAAAATTTGCTTGGGGGACCGAGCAGGTGCCCCGGGGGGCGTTTCCACCAGACCCCCACCCCCATCAACAACATACCATAAAACGCATTAACTGAATTTTCATCTATACGACAAATAACTATTTGTTATACAGATAGTATACTGCATATTGTGTTGTCAATTGTTTGCATACAACATATAGATTCATTCCTCGTATTATCTGACAATTGCATACAATTGTTTATAAATTGTATGTCAAAAATCCTTATCTGGAAGCTGTTTGGGCTCCTGGTAATCTGACGCGATCTGTTCCGCCGTCCTTGTTGCATTGCCGTCCTGCTCTCTATGTAGCACCAAGGAACCTTCCACCCAGCCTTTTTCTATCTTTCCTTTCGCAAGCGCCCCAATATTGCCCTGCAATGTCATCGCGGTTAAACACGTTTCCCGCTCATTGCTCAACTTTTTGTAAATATCGGAGTGCGCAGAGCTGAGTTTCTGCCTATATTCCTCGCCCTGATGCCTCATTTTCCAGTAGGCTATATCAGGTATTACATCACCTTCTAGGTCATAATATACATAACTCCTAGTCTCACTATTAGCCCATGCATAAATAGTAGACTCATCTATCCCAGTAAGCTTAGAAAACCCTGCTATAGATATCTCTTTACCGTACTCATAACATAGATTAATATAATGGTCACATATACTATTAATCATATCAGGATCATTGTAATTAATAGTACTGTTACTCCTATGTCTGATATTACTTGGATTATCAATAGGCTTAAATACATGTCTATATATGTACATCAATACACTATTCCACCTCATCTGATTTATATCATAGCATTTTACCTTCTTCTCTTCTTCGTATAGATGGAGATATAGATCAATATCAGACTCATATACCTCTACAGTATTCTCTTCTTCCACTGCTCTTTCAGTAATTTTAGACATGTATTCTCACCACTCTTTCTGATTCAGTTTATTCCAGATCCTCGCATATCCTATCATCGTCCAATTTTAAGCATCTCCAAAATTTACAGCTCATTCTCAAACCCTCCAAAATCAAATAAAAAAAGCCGCCACCTGCTGCAATTACGTTATGCAACGGGTCACGGCTCCTAGAGCTACCAAGATTTCAATCCACCTCACAAGAGGACTACTATATTATCTATTACGATACCATTAGATCATGGGGCTTGTCAACCCCTTGATTTTATATTATAGAGCCGGTGGCAAGTCCGGCCCCAAGTTTATGGTGCTATGCTGTTCTCTTCTCCAGCTCCTCAACTCTTCTATTGAGCTGATCAATCATCTTGAGCAATAGAGTTGTATTATCACTTTCGAGTTTTGTGATACGGTAGTACTGACTTAACTCTTCCATATTTTTCTTGACTTCCGTGATCTGCTTCTCTAGATATGTTTGGGTTCTTCCAATTTCATCTAGCAATAGGCTTTCAGTCTGTTCCGCCCGTGCATCAATTAATTTTGCAATTGCTTCTAAGTCTTTACGATCTAACATTTCATTGCCTCCATTCTTTCAGGCACTTGCCTTGCCTGTTAATGTTATTATAGTCTATTATCGTGTATTTGTCAACATTCTATTATCGTGTACTATCACTTATTTTTGTACTCCATAATATCACCCGGCTGACAATTCAGCAACCTGCACAAATTACATATAACCTCACACGTTACATTTTCATTTTTAGTCAGCTTTGCGACAGTATTTGAATGCAGGCCATTATTCTTAAGCCACTGTTTATTAAGTTCTTTTTTCTTCATAACAATCCATAATTTCGCAAAATCTATATATCCGTTTTCCCCATAATTAGCCAATTAAAACACCTACTTTCCTATGTATATAATAATAGATTTTCTTCATTTCGTCAACGTCTATTTTCTTGTACTATTTATACAATAAAAATGCGTTTCTTTTCATCTATTTTTGTGTACTATTGCATATTGAATTATCGTCTATTTTCGTGTATATTTATATTAACAAATAAAACAGCAGAGCACCCGGAGAACACCGGGAGAAAGAAGGACATTATGAAAAATAATAAAATCCAAAACACAATTACTTTATATAAGGGGTATAATCCAAATCTTTTTGGCGGATGGTTCTGGAGCCTCGAAGAAGTGTGGAATGACTGGGATCACGTATACTCAGACCCATATATAGTAGAACTTCCAGAAGGATTTTATGTTGGTGAGTGCATCACAGGACAACCAATGATTTTTAAGAAGAGCTGCAACTTAGGATATGACGTATGCATAGGTCAAAATTCAGAAAATGGAAAGCCACATCTGGTAGGTGGCCACCCTGTAGAAAATATTACCTTAAAAGTCATTGGCCCGGCAGATAAAAAGATTGAAGCAGATGAACATTAACCGTCGCAGAGAATGCCAGCCGGCCCGATACCGGCGGCGGTATTGCCCTCTATAAGGGGCATTTAAAGCTTGTAAGGCATCCACCCATGTATAAGTCCTTACTGTACCACAAGTACTTAATGCGCGACCGTACCCGTCTACAGAACGTATTAAGCCGGTCACTCATCAACCCTAGTAACGCCCCGGTGAAGTTATCCGGCGCTTAACGGTTGCGCGATAGCATCCAGCATATTTACAGTATACAACCTATAGGCCACGGGGCGGGACACGGACGGTTGTGTGCTCGCCATATGCAAAAATAATCAGGCCTGATACTGCCCCAGTGTTATGCTGGGGCATTTGAAGGAGAAAAAATGAAGAATAAAGTATTAAGAGTCGCAATATATATACGCGTAAGTACATATGATCAAGCACGTGACGGATACTCTTTGGATGCACAGGAAAAGGCTCTGATTAAGTGGTGCAATAACAGAGGGTATGAAATTTATCATCTATATGCTGATCGCGGGATATCTGGAAAAGATATTAATCATCGCCCAGAAATGCGTAAATTATTACGTGATGCACAAGATGGTAAGTTTGATTTAGTCCTTTTTTGGTCCCTCAGTCGATTTACCCGAAGCGTATCCGATTTGTATAATACAATGTCATTACTACAGCAACATAATGTAAGGATGACATCACTAACAGAATCATTTGACACCGCCTCACCGATGGGGCGTGCAATGATCGGCATCGTCGGAGTATTCGCGCAATTGGAACGTGAGCTAACAGGAGAGCGCGTATTTTTTGCAATGCAAGAACGTGCGCAACAAGGGAAGCGCACGTGCTCTGATGTGTTAGGATATAATGTAAGCGGAAAGGATACATTTGTCATTAATCCCACGGAAGCAGAATATGTTAAATTTGTATTTGAAAAATACCTTGAACGAAAAAACCTATCTGAAGTTGCAAAATTATGCCGACAACAAGGTTATCGTGGCAAGCGCGGGAAAATTCCTACGGCGTATAGCGTATCTGTAATCTTGACACGGCCTATATACTGTGGGTATAATACATTCTGCGGAGAGCTATACAAAGGCAACCACGAGCCAATAATAGACATCAAAACTTTTAACCGCGTGCAATTCCTCCTTAAAAAGCAGGGGCGGTTTTCAGGGAGGACTAAACAAAAAATGTATAAAATAATTCCTGCGTGCTAGTTAGATAACACGATTTTGAGGGCATTTCTGGAAATCCAGATTTTTGCCCTCATTTTTTTCATGGCGACATCTTTTTTTCGGAGAAACTTTCCGAAGAATTTCTTGCAAAGATACCTTATAACGCGCGATTTTTCGGACTGATCTCATACCATTTTTTATGTAGCGGATCCGCAGCACATAAAGGCGGCCTTAGCCTATTGTAAGCTACGCTGCCTGCCGTCTGATGCTGCGTAATGTATCAGACGTAGACTCCGCGTAATACTTGCTTGTCGTGGCTGGGCTGGTGTGCCCCAGCACCTCCTGGATCACTCCGAGGTCGTATCCCTTATTCTTTAAGGTCATTCCGAGTGTTTTGCGGAACTTGTGGGGGTATACCTTACATGACATACCCTGCCGCCGTGCAATGTCTTTAAGGACGGCTCTCACGCCGCAGGGCTTAAGTCTACTGTACGGTACCCGCTTGCCAACGATCAGCGCCTCGCAATCGTCCTCCCGCTCATTAAGATACTCCCGCAGGTAGTACATGGCGGCCTCATCTATGTATGCCGGGGTATTGAGTCCACCCTTCTGGCGGCGTACCCATACATCCCCAGTTTTAAAATCCACATCCTCAATGTTAACGCTGCAGAACTCTCCCACCCGCAGGCCTGTGCTGCGCAATACCTCTACCAGCGCCCGATCACGCTTGCTCTCACAGCCTTCACGCAGTTTTTCCAGTTCCTCCTGGGTAAAGTAATCTATATTATTTTTGCTTACCTGCTTTTTCCCCACGGATTCCACCGGGTTATCGAAAATGAGCTTCTCGATCCGCATCCAGTTAAAAAATGCCGACAGATAGCGCCGCTCATTATTGATCGTGCTTGCCTTATTTACTTTGCCGGTCTTGTCCACGTTTCGCCGCTCGTACCATCTGAGGTATTGTTTAATATCGATGTCGGTCATCTCGACCAGCGGCTTGTCTATCTGCGTCAGCAGCTTTTTGATGGCATTGAGGTAGTTATATTTCGTCTCCTCTTTAAGCTCCTCTTTTTTTATTAAAAAGAGCTGGATCACGTACTTATTTTGCTCATCTATGCTGTTGTTTACCTCTGCCGGCAGCGTGGTTATCTCCTCAACATTGACCCGCACAAGTTGCTCCTCGATCAGATTACTCAATATCTGTAAAACCGCCTTATCCACGTACTCTGCCATGCCTACCAAAATAGCGTCTCTCATCTGTGATTTTATTATTTGTGTACTCATAAATTTATCCTCCTTCGTATTGCCCAAGAAGATAAATTATGTTACAATCTTCTCAGGTAAGTGGGTAACGGAATTCTCGCCAAAGAATACAGTCCGTTACCTGTTTTTTATTTAGTTATCTATAAAAAACTCACTCACCCAATAAATCAATCCACCGGCTCCCTACTTCCGGTTTCAATTATCTTTTTTCCCGAATAGCAATTGCTTGAATATTTCGTTCTGCTCGCTTATGATCTGAACATATTCGTTATACGCGCGTCTTGTAATTATATTCAATATCGTATCTGCAAGGATAAGCAGTAACCATATCGTGCATATTACTATCATAATTATCTCATTTGTTGTCATAACTGTTCTCCTTCATTAAATTTTGGTTCTGTTGTGTATCAATACGTATCGTTACACACCGATATAATTATCCAGCGCCTTGCGGATCACCCAGGAGATGGAGCGATCTTCTTTCTGGCAATGCTCCAGCAGCCTCTTATACTGCTCTGGATCCATGCTTATATTCTGCCGGATGTACTTCTTATCCTGGTCCTTCTTAGGCCTCCCCATATCTCCATCTCCTTTCGGTGTGTATTTACACACAATTTTTTAGATTTTTTGGTTTAGTTACCAGCTTTGATGTTTTTCATGTATTGTTTCAAATCCATCATAATCACTAATTTCCCATTCGATATTATCCGGAATTTCAATAATTTCTATATTGCCACACATACCATTCGCAAATGATCCTAATTCTTCGATAGCCGTAATTAATTCTTTATCAGTACGTTCTAAATCTCTATAAGACCAATATCCCGAATCCTCTCCTGTAGGAAACTCTTCAAACTCCTCTCCATAGTCTTTAGTAAATACATACCATATGTCTAATAAACTTTTTTCCTGTTTTTCTGGTTCTTTGACTTTCACAAATTTATCTTGTCCGTCACTAAAATAATGTTTTGTTTGCTTGTAGAAATGGCATTCTTTTCCCTTTAGATCTAATATTCTTTTTTGTGCAATCGGAGAAAGCGAAAATCCTCCAAAGCATTTATTAACTGCGATCTTCATAAATAATCTCCTTTTCAATTTTGGTTTAGTGCAGCAATATAACGCTTGTAGCAAAAAATCCAACTGCTATACCCATGCCCACTAAAAGACCAATACATCCCCATGCAAGCGCCTGTATGACAGCATCAAATAATTTCTTGCATATTTTTATAAGTTTATTTTTCATTTATGCCTCCTATATTCTGTTTTTTTCTTCTGCCGTTTCATAAGTCTTTGCAAAAATGTCAGGCTTACATGGATATACTTCTCCGTTGACACCATGAATGATAAAATCGCCTTTGTCGGCTCTCATCGTACCTTCAAGCGTTTTTATATCGCATGTCCCGTCTGCATGCGTAGTAATTATCTGATCTATTACCCTGTCTATAAACCAATCTGGCAGACAATCGTCAATCATGTACCTTACTGCCTCAATCACTACTGGTTTCTTTCTGTATTTCATCTCCTACCTCTTTCCCCGGCCAGCAGCCGGAATCTATTCTGGTCTATACCGATCTGGCAGTGGCATCCATGCAAGCACCCGATCCAATGCCCCGTTGTATGTACTCCATGTAGGTCTGTCATTGTTGTCTACAAGGCAATCTATAAACGTAGACGCATCATCCTCATTGACATCACACACTGCCACAAGTACATCTCTATGTAGTTCCGGTAGCCGCTCTGTTACCGGGATCCATTGCCGTACAGTGGGCTGTTCGTCGATTATATCTTTAACTGTTCTATTTCCATCAAAATACACATCCTGTTCTGATATCAGCTTATCCGCATCAATCAACCGCATATTCTCTTCCTCCTTTTCTAAATGCCAGTATAGTTAATATCTAAATCCTTTACGCCGGCAGTATTCTAGCCATGTTTCTGATCGGTAACATCCGCCATACATATACCTCTGCTGGAATTCAAGTTGTGCCTTATTTGGCATAACCCCCAACCGCTCATTACGTTCCGCCTGGGCATACAAATTAATAGCCTTATACCCTTTCAGCGCCTCCACGCGCTCCGTCGCGTCTTCGATATCCGCTGTCACCAGCAAATATACAAAAATCCTATATGGTCTAATCCCGTGTTTCCCGAGCAGCTCAATCGTGCGGCGGATCGGCTCGATCTGCGATTTCTGGTCGCAGGAAAACCGAATAAATCTTATCCATTTCAGCCTTGCAAGTATCCCGGCTATGTAATTGTCCACCAGCCGGGCATCCATGCCTTGGTTAAGATCAATTCGGTAGCCGCTGCCGATCATACGCTCCAACTGCTCTATACCATAACTACAGGCCAGAATATTATTGTCCATCAACACCAACTTGTCCGTATCCGATCTGACTATATCCTGCCAGTTCCGGTATGGCCTGATCTGCCCTTCCTTTTTAGGGACAATGCACCATCGACAATGATTCGGGCATCCTCTTGTTATGTATCCGATAGCATAATCACAGTCAGGATATATGGAGTAATCCGGATACATGTTGTCTATCTCTAGCGGCAACTCCTGATCCATTGGCAGGTCACGATATCCTGTTCCTCCACGGATCGCATCATCTGGCAGGTACGGGTTATCCGGAGTAAAATCAAATACCTTGCTGCTATACACCCGATCATAATGCGTAGTCGGTATCCACCACTCGACTGTATCTCCTAGTCTCTTATGCCAAGCTGATATTTTCATAAGCGCCAAGTTTGGGAAATTCTTGCTGCGCTTAAAATGTTCTTTTTCTGCATCATGCAGTCCTATTATCATATTTTTTATGAAAGGGATCCCTTTAATGCCGGCCGGCAAAATCTCCTTTCTTTGATCGCTAAATCTTAAGTTAGTCATTAAAAGTTATAACCGTAGTCATTAAGGGTTAATTTCCAGGGCTATACGGATCAGACTTTCTCCATGCAATTACCTTTTCATAATCTGCAAGTTCGCGCCACTCGGATTCTTCTATATCGTAATCATCCTTGTGTGCAAACCATATTGTCTGTTCGATCCTGTCGTCTGTTTCGGTATCTTCTGTTGTCACACAGTAATAATCACTTTCATCTGGAAGACGCTCTGACACCGGTATCCATCTAAAAGACTCTATCACTTCGTCTAACAACCACACGGTACGTAATAATTCATCACGCGTCATTTTTGCCCGCTCTTCTTTTGTTGGTTTGGGTGTTATAAGTTCCATATCATTCCTCCTAAATGTTAAATTATGCTACATAGTCCTCGAATCGCTTACACGACCTCCATATAATCCGATTATTAACCCACCGCTGCATGTCTCGGTAAACCGGTGCTGCGTGCTCCTTATCGTATACCATCACGTATGGGTCAAACCGAAGATCCCGCAGGGTGTAAATCCTATGTAAATCCTGCTCTATCGTGCTATCAAAATTAGTTAATACATATACGACCTTTCCGGCCTCTGATTTCCTGCTGTAACACTCTGCGAATCTCTTAAAATCCTCTGTGAGATCCTGATCAGGCTGATCCCACGCCAGATGCACCCTCTTGATCCGCATCCGGTTCAGCATTTCGATCCGATCCGGTGTTGCCAGCCTCACGTCAATGCCCTGTGTAAAATCTATAATTGCCCTGGATTCTATTAGCTGTCCCAGCAGATCATCCCACTCTCGGCAAGCAAATATATTTGGATCACACAATTTTATTTTTCTCTGACCATTCCAGAACTCACGTAGATCTGCCACCTTTCGGCTTACCATCCCTTCTTTGACTGCAACATGACAAAAGCTGCAGCCACGCGGACATCCTCTGGTTAAAAATCCAAATGCGGTATCTCTGGTTATCTCAGGATACAGGCCATAATCCGGATAGATATGCTCAATTTCTTCCGGCAGTAAGTTATCCCTCTCAGCCCGGTATACTTCTTTTCCGCCTACTAAATCAATGCAGTACCCGGATCCGCGCCGGATTATCTCATCAGCATTTATGCACTGGTCATAATCCTGCGTAAATGAAAACACCTTGCTCATATACACTCTATTGCAGCGCCCTGAAAATAGTGGATGATACCACTCAACCATGTCTCCCTGCTGCTTGTGCCATGCCGACAATTTCATCAGTGGCAAATTTGGAAAATTATGTCCGTCCACGTCTATAAGTCCAATTTTTATACCATTCACCTCCTGATCAGTTAAATGTTAATTCTCCATATAGTTATCAGTCGTTGATAAAAATAATTTTGTCGCTACCCACGGCAAATAATTTTGGGTGTTTAAAAAGTAAACTCTGCCGCTGGTTATTTTAAACAGTGCTCCCGGGTTTACTGTTATTCTCCCGCCATCACAATAAAATGCGTCAAATTGTTTTATGACCTTATATTTTTTGTTTTCCATTTCTCCTAAATTGTTAACTTAACTTTTCAAATATTATATATCTCTCATAATCTCCAAAAAGTTTCTGATTGATATGGTTTTCTGCCGCTTCAAACTCCGCGAAATGTACCGGAAGAAACTCGCAGTCATAATTATCAAAAATATAATACGGACACCCCATCATCTTCACCTCCGTAAATCTTAATACGATTCTCTTTCAAGCCACTTTAAGGCATCCGCAACCTCGTCAGCACGATAGGCAATAATGTCCAAATCATCTCGGTACAATTTCGCCTCTACCGTTGCCAAAAAATGGGCCAGCTCCTCATCCGTCATTGCTCTGATCCTTTCCGTATTTTTCATCCTGCTCCTCCTAAATTTTAATACTCTGTAGCAGAGATTGTTAATTGATGCGCATCGTTAAACAATGACACCACCTCAAAACGCTCTCCCAAGTCACCAACGTATAAATTATCATCCTCATTCAATGTTCCGTCTGCCAGATTTTCTTGTATATACTCCATGAGATTTTTTATTTTCATACTTTTCCTCCTAAATGTTAATTTATATTGTATCTGCGATCAAAAACTGTTATAATAACATCGAATAACAGGGAACGCAAAGCCGTCAGTTACCCTTGTGAGGTTGTAATTCCTCACCCCCGGATTCAGTTCCAGACCTGTGCACAGGTCGGCGAAAACGTCGGGCAGAGCCGTAAGGCTCTTTTTTATTCCCTTAAATGTTAATTCACTCTCTACTACGTCCTCTGCATTCATTCCTATCTGCATTACATCCCTTACACGGATCTCCCTGACTCTGAACCAACAAAAAACACATTTGTCCTTCCATTGTGCAAGTGGGTGGTACATATCCTTGCTGTATGCACATCTCTTTATACATATCCATTTTCGTTTCCTCCGTTAAATGTTAAATTGTCTAAAATTTTATCAATGCAAGCGTTCCACCCTTTTTGCCGTCCATGTAAATCTAATTCCTTTATTCCGGTTGCACCATCAATACCAATTACTGCTTTCTCTCTGGCAGTTCCCGAAGCGGACACCCCTCATGTCTAGTTTTTATATACGTCTCTATTCCGCGTGATATAAATGGACACATTAAATGAAAACTATCTCCCGAAGATAATTTACAAGCACCACAATTATATGGCATATCAATAACTAATACTGCTTTCATCTCGCACCTACCTCCTCTAAACGCTAAAAACATTCCTGTATTTTACGTTTTGCACTACTCAAATACCTCGAGTATATTGATTGGAGATGCTTTTTCTGTTTACGCAGAAATTGAAGAATCTCATTGCTGATCACTTTTCCTGCATAAGTTGTAAAACTGAAACCAGATCCATTATCAAATTTTTGCGCTGCTTTTACTAATCCTACATTTGCGATACCAAGAAGGTCATCGTACTCAATAGGTACACTTCTAAACTTATTCGCCATGGAATATGCAAACATTAAATTATCTTCAATTAATTTATTTATTTCTTCTGTCATTACTAGTCAGGAGAACCCGGGTATTATGCGCGCACCTCTTTTCTCCTTTCTCCTAAATTAACAGGTCTACATAGGTACAAACCAAATTAATCCACTTACTTTTATGTAATGCCGAAATGTGTTTAGATCTGTGTATATACCAAAATATATTCGCATATATTTCCAAACTTCCTTTATGGGCATCCCCTGAAAAAGTAAGTCCTGAATCTTTGCGTAATATGGAGTATACACACTTTGCTTTTTACACACTCTTATCTACACTCTCTTTCTTAAATGAACTATTCAGAATATCAATCCCGATATCATCCAGCAGTGCTTCGTTAAGTAATAAAAAATAATCTGCATCTGTCTCCACGAATTTAAGTTGCCTTATTATAAACTCCATATAGGCTAAGATCTGATCTTTGTTATAATCACACTCCCTATATAGATAATCCACACTTATTAAAAGGAAGCTATCAAAAGCCCTTTTGATGTCTTCATCCGCTTGCTTCTTTTGTGCTTCTTTAAAACGAGGGTCCTTCAAGGCTTGTTCAACTAAATTGTGAATCTTATGTTTCTTGATTTCTTTATCTGCCCAGCTAATTCTGACCACCTTCTTTTCGCATTGATATAAGCATCTTTCTTACAACAATTGACCATCCGCAAATAAAAAAATCATTTGCCTCTTTAACAACTATAGCAACATCCTTGTCTGTGAAATTACATATCTCAGACACTATCTCATCCATTTCCTGATTATATTTCGCCATGTTTCCTGATTTTACGAAATTCGTGTACGCTTTCCAGTTTTCATTCTGTATATCCTTTATTAAGTTGTGTAGCTTCTGAATATCCACTTTTCCTTCCATTGCTTATCTCCTATTCGAACACTAATTCCATATCTTCTGCCACAGGCACAAAGCCATCATCATGTTTATTCCATCCGTACAGCTTATTTTCAGCCACATAGTTCTTAAGCCGCTTTGACTCCTTCTCGTAAAACAGAGGGGTAAAATGATCCTGAATCCCACCATCACGGTCTTTGGCAATTTCAATTACATTGGTTGCTCTGTACAGTTCATTATCGTCTTTCCATCCAAACATCTGCTTTGTCAGCCGTCTGAAGTCCTCGTTGACTCTATGAACAATAAAAGCATTATCAACAGCATTCCCTAAATCCCCAGTTCCGCTTATATCATCCAGCCTTAAAAACCCCATTGCCTTCCTTGGATGTGCTACAAAGGCAATATGTATATCTTTTCTCTTTGCTAATTGCTCCAGTCCAAGTACGAATAATGTTTGAGCGTCATATTTGTTATCTGATAAAGTGGAAATATTAAAAGCCATAAGATTATCAAGTATTAGCAAATCCAGTTTCTTTTCTTCCACCTGTTTCTCGAACTGCTCAATAACAGCCAGATAATCATTGCCATATTCATTGTTGTAAAGGAAGAAATGCTCTCCAAGCCAATCAGCAATATACTTCTGGTATTTCTTCTGCACATTATAGTATCCTTCGAACTGAGTTGGCTCCGTATATCCTTTTCCTGCCGCCTGCAGATTCATCCAGCGCATAAAGTTCTTCGGTGATAGTTCTCCCGAGAATACGCCCGCATTATTTCCTGTTTCAACACAATCCAAACATATTTCAGAAATAACAGAACTTTTCCCTGATGCGCGCAATCCTGAGATTACAGATACATAACCTTTTTTCAATCCACGCATCTTCTTGTCAATATCCATGATACCAGTTTTTATAAATGCTTCATCCGTCACTGGCAGATCAAGAATGTCCTTTGCCGTGTAAAATATCGGTCTGCCTTCCACAATCTCAATTTTCTTTATATCCTGAAACCGGTTTGGTTTCTGGTATATTCTATGCTCATATTCCAGCTGCCGCTTCTCGTATGCATCAGGCTCATAGAGCAGCCTCACGTCACGCCATGTCTTGTCTGAGCATGAATTGTGGAAGCAGTGAAAGCCGATCGCACCGGAACGTGATTGGAAGATGCAGGCATCTTTCCCCTTGTGGTTACTGTCGAATGGACAGCAATCCAAGATATACTTCGTTCCGTCTGAATAGCTGCTCTTCCGATATCGAAATCCGTATTTACTTAACCACTCTTCGAGATCAAACTCCCGCGGCTGGTAGTTGTTATACCGCTGCGGTTTCTCTTCCTTTGGGTACAGATTGCACAATTTCTGCAAATATTTGATGTCATTTACCTCAATGTTCTCTGGGCTACCGATGATATAACTCATACGATGCGGTCTCACGTCCGTATTTGCCCCTTTCTGTGCCAATGTGCCATACAGCTTACAAACTCTCGCCGGATTGAAGTTTTTCATGTCTACGCCTATCTCAGCGTCCGTGAACAGCATATCTAATGTTTTCAAAGACTTCTTCATCAACGCTGTAACTTCTTCAGACTTGTCAAGATATACCCTGTACAGTAAATGCACACCGTTTCCACTAAATCCAAACAAAGGATCATTAAAACCAAGGTTTTTCAAGAACTTATAGATCTGATTTCCTTTCGCCTTTGCCTTTTTGATCTGTTCATCTGTAGAAGATGTTCCTGTTGGCCTGATTGGGTCAAGGTCAAGCATCATCCAGTCGTATCCGGTTACATCATTGTCACTGGTCGTTGCTTTTGGGTTTTTCTCAAATCTATCTCGTTGAGTTCTGTCATAACACGCATCATTCAGCGTGTTAAGCGTGATGTAGATATTGCAGTCTCCAAAATTTCTAAGTTTGTCAAAACCACGTACCAATGCCTCTGCATTCTGAAAATATCCGCTATACAACTGTTTATTGCCATATATTACCCTGACCTCGAATAACTGATTGTCAGGCTTCATAAGTGCAATTGCTTTTCGCACCTCTTTTTCGTTTAGCATCCTTGCCTACCTCCTCCAGTATTGGTATTTTTAAGTATTGGATCCACGATATTCGCATCGTCATAATTACCATCCAGCACTTTGGGAAAATTATTCGGAAGCACAAACCAATCAAAAGTAATAGTCCATTGACGCCGGTTACTACTCCGTCCCTGAAGGAAACTGCTATATTTGATTTTATCAATTGCTTTTAATACATCATCGATACCATACTGTTTTATTCTTGCGATTAAGCTGTCATATCTCTTTGTACCGGATGTCAATTTTGATACTGGTTTGATTCCGAAAGATTTTAAATTATTCCAAGCGTCTACACACCGTCGGACGTCAGTCTGACGAACAGTATCTTTAGATACTGTATTTACTTTACTATCCTTTACTTTACTATCCTTTTGTCCTAGTGAATCGTCATTTACTTCAAGCGTATTGTCATTCTCTCCTAGTGAATCGTCATTTACTTCAAGTTTCTGCTTATTTTTTCGTACAAAAACTACATCTTGATAATCTTTTCCATTTTTATCAAGCAGCCACAGTTCACTATATATTTCCGTTCCCTTACGATTTTTGCTCTTAAGGACCAACAGAAAACTTTTTTGGATACCTTTACTGGTAAGCACTCCCCACCCATCAAACAGCCTCTTATCAAAAAGACCAATCTGTAAGCAGTAGTCCACAGTTTCTTTTACTGTACCGGCACCAACGCCCCCGCCCATCTTCCTTGCAGTCGTTGCACATAAGTCGTAGCACCATTCGTAGTAGTATCCTTCGCTTCCAAACGCCATCTGGCATAGGTAAAAGTAAATTCCAAATCCAACCCATCCTTGAGCATCTAAAAGCTTATCTATCTTTGTGTCATTGGAGAAAATGTCAACAGACCATCCGGCGTAATCAATCCGCTTCTTAGGTCTCCCTGCCATGTTATTCCTCCGTATTCATATTTAATAAGTCGATGATTCGTTTCCCGGATTCTTCCGGTCGGCAGAAAAGAAACTCCACTCCATATTTTTTTTGCATCGTTCTCATTGCCTTAGCCAATGAAGCGCCTTTTGTTGCAGTCGGATATTTCAATGCCCTTTTTCGCTCACCAGATGGTGTTGTAATCCACTTTTGCATATGTAGCCGAGGATTATCCCAAGTTTGCAGATCATCTATGGATTTGATGCCATCTTCGTTCTCAATAAGGACTAACAGACGGATGTCATTATTCTTAGCCAAAATGCATTCATCACGAAATCTTGCATGCTCCTTTCCGCAAATATTACCGATAATTTCCTGGATATCTTTTTTGGTATCTACGCAAATAGAATATGTTCCCAGAAAATCCATTTTCTTTGGTTCCATTCCCCGTTTTTGTTTTCTTTTAATTACATCTATTACCTTATCGGTACAGAGAATATAATCACCACAGGGGAGAGGATATCGTTCCCAGTAAATGCCATGGGATTCAAAATAAATATGTTTAAGTTCATGTTTTTTATCCTGCTGTCCTTTATCCTCTATCACTATCATCGTCATCACCTGCCTTATATTCTCTGTCGCAGTCCAAATACTCTTCTGTCCGCTTTTGCAAATTCAGCATACCTCCAAGCCGTTTGAGAACTGCTTTGTTGTTTTCAGAATTCGAGAAATTGTGCACATGTATGTATAAGTCCACGGTATCTTTGAACTTTCTCCTCTGAAGCCTTTCCTTGTGAAGAGCAGTTGCGAGCCTATTTCTTTCTTGCTTGTCCTTTGCAAATTCGAACTTGTGCTGCCAACTCCGGACTCGCTCGATTGAGTCAAGTCGTTCACATTCGCTTTTGGATTCATTATAAATATCATTAGCATAATTCAATAAATCAATGAAGTCCTGAATGATTTCAGACGGTTTTCTGTTTCCCAAGATTAACCACCGCCCTTAGTTAAACGGAAGCTGTTCATTGATTCCGTCAGGGATATTCATAAATCCGTCTCCTGAACCTTCCGGCGCTGATCCCGTATTCTGGCTCTGATTTTGTTGGTTTTCAGATTTGCTTTGCGCAAATTCATGTTCCTCAATCAGAACCTCTGTTGTATATACTTTCACACCATCTTTATTCGTATAGCTTCCAGTTTGGATACGCCCGGAAATAGCTACGCGCATTCCCTGGCGGAAATACTTTTCGGCAAACTCTGCTGTTCGGCCGAACGCCACACATGGAATAAAATCTGCTGTCGGTTCATTATCCCTCTTAAACTTACGATCAACTGCGATTGTATATCTCACAATAGCTGTTGCATTATCTCCCTGTGAATACCTAACTTCTGGATCTCTTGTCAGCCTACCCACTAAAATTGTTTTATTCATTTCTTCTCTCCAATCTCCGGCAGTCAGTCCTTGACTGCCGGAATATTTATTATGATATAACCGTAAACGCCGGGTATTCAGAAAGTCCTTGCTGCAAATATTCTTTAATTGCTATCATAGCTACATTCTTCCATGCGCCTCCATCGGCTTCGAAAATTGCGCATCCTACACCGCTTATCTCGTCCTGACGCATCCGGAACACAAATGCACTTTCAGGCTGCTCCACTTCGATAAATGTTCGAAATGGCCTTAATTTCACTGGATTAGGTACAACCGCCTCGCCCTTAGATGCTATGCCGGTTTTAATTGTAGCTTTCTGTGTTACTCCATCATCCCCATACTGTGCTACAGTTCCATTTTCAACAGTTCCAGCGAATTTAAGAAGCAGTTCACTATCACCGTTTGGAATAAATTTCGATTGAAGAGCAATAATAAAACTCTCATGCCCCATATACTTCCCAAAATCAAAATTAGGGATTTGAGCATTAACATCAACTAAAATCTCACGTTTTCGATCATCGTCCAGAGCGGATACCAACCGCACCTCACATGGTGATATAACCTGCACAATCATCTTATCCGTAGATTTATCCGTATTGGATTTGATATACTCTACAAGGCTTGTTAACGTACTCATCTCTAATGCTTCTGCCCGGCGCACTTCATCCACCGGATATAATTTCTTGTCCGAATAAGTGACTGCCATACGTTCAACCAAATTTGGCTCCGCCAATTCATTTCCATACTGTACCAGTTCTTTTAATCCGCTTTCCATCATTATAGAATCCTCCTTATGCCTGTTTTGCAGTTCTTAAATCGACTACTTTGTTCTCTTTAATTTCACCAGTTTCTGTGTCAACCACCTTGCCATCAATCATTTCCTCTTTTTTCGCCAAATCTTCAATGGTCATCTGTCCTTTAATTCCCGGACCATATTCGGACGCAAATACTTTTCCGGTTTCCAAATCGCGCTGCAATGCAAATTGTGTCTTAATCGGAGATGCCGGAGCGAGCTTTGTCTCAACGGAAACCTCTGCTACCGAATCATCTCTTAACTCATTTTGAGTGAGTGCTACTTTAATTGTGATCACACGCTTATTCTTGTACGGAGTATTCACATCAAGCATATTCTCCGTCACCTGTTCGAACGCTCTGTCGAACTTTTCCTGCAAAGCACCGCCTGCAAATTCTTCTAAATTTACTTTTGTCATAATAAAATCCTTTCTCAAAATAAATTGATTAAATAACATATATAAAAACTGACCGGTCAAGTTGTTTTTTACCTATGATTTCAATTCCGTCATCTTTCTCCTAAAACGGAAAATCCAAGTCTACCTCAAGGCCTTCATCCGCCACATAAACCGAGCAATTAACGACCTTTTGCGCCTTAGCTTTAAATTGTTCAGCATCAGCATTACTTCTGCTCAAATGGCACAACACGACGTTCCTCAAGGTCGGATTGTTGTTTGCTTTTAAAAATTCGCAAGTTGTTTCGATTTCCATATGTCCAGTGAGTACATGGTCGCGTTTTGCTGATCCAGCGTCCACATCACAGAGGAACTCTTTCGCATAATTTGCTTCTACCAAAATATGATTTGCATTTTTGAACCGCCATTTAACGTATTCCGTGTCACTGGCATATATAAGACTCCCCATTGACGGTTCTGCAACATAAAATCCATAGCATGCTATATCATGTACCAGTGGAAAAGATTTAACTATAAATCCCCCATATGTACGCACCTGCAGTTCCATTTCCGATTTATAAGGCTTAAACACTGGTATTCCTGCCTTTTCATATTCAGAAATAAAGCCAGAATGATCCTTGTGGGAGTGAGAGCATATTACTCCCACGATCTTCCTTACATTAAAAGCTAATGCTTTCTTGACTTTTATGAAAGGTAAGCCAGATTCAATTATTAACGCTTCGGCTTCTGATTCTAAGATATAACAGTTCCCGGAAGATCCAGAGCCGAGTACTTTAAGTTTCATCAAACACCACACCCTTCACTCCAATAAATAAGCTCGGCGGAACCGGTAACACACCGGAATACTTCTCAATTGGTTTCCAGATATGCAGACAATGTTGAATGTTGTTTACATATTCGCTTTTTGGCGGATGGTACTGTACGCAACATTCGTCATCTGTAAAAAACATATCTTTAAACTGACACATCTCATCCCATGACGGCATACGTTTCTTTCCATCAATACTGACGTGTTCCCACCCACCACCATAGCTCCAAATAACGGTCATATCTTTAAGTTTTCCTTTGGTAAATACACCCATACCACCGTCAAATGTTTTTCGGATAATCTCGAAATCTTTTAGGTTCTCTAATTCTTCATATAACAATTTAATATTTTTCATAGTCTAATCCTCAAATGGATGATCGCTATCCTGCGACGCTGCTACTACCTTCGGATTTTCAACTGTTTCAGCTATCTCCGATTCGTTTATTGTAAAATCCTCACTGTTAGCGTTTTCAGCAATTTCTTCTTTAACTTGCTGATATGTATCGTCTATTTGGAGCAACGATTGTGATGCAATAGAATTGAAGTTCTTCGGATACTTCTTAATTGCGTTATTCCGCATTTTACGGATAATCATAGCTTCCGGCGTGTCAAGCCATGCCGCACTGATAAAAGGCTTTGCCGTTTCGCAAGATAGCATGTCCTCAATCGTAGGACATGCTCTTAAGGCGTCAAGGATTTCACTCTTCTTCGCCTTAATTTCCGCTTTCTGCGTTTCATTAGCTTTGTATCTGTCCTTACAGATTCCAAATGTTTCGTTCATCATACTGTTGCGAATATGAGCTAACAGATTCGCTTTAACACTCTCTCGCTCCGCAATCAAATATTCAACATGACCATTCATCATTTCAACTGGATAAACCACTCGAATCACCTTCTGTGACTCCCCTTTTTCTTCCCATTCCGGCGGGATCAGTTCCATTCCTTTGTGTTTTGGATAAGTAAAAATGTCTCCCTCTTTTACCAGCCATACCGGATGCACTTTCGCCACATTCACACCAAACTGGCGAAGAATGGCATCGTTACCATCTCCCTCAATTCCAAGTTCTACTTCTTTATGCCAGTTACCACTTTCATCCTGCTTGTTCCTCAGCTGAAAATAGCACTCCCTCGGGACTGCATTAGCATTCAGTTTGAGGCTTGCCACCTGCCCGAGCACCTGTCGAAGATTTGAACCAGGTAAATTCTGCATAGCTACTTTATTTGACGTAGCCAATCCGTAAATAGAACTCATTGCTGCCATTACACAGTGTTTAGAATAATCATCGAATACAAGATCATGTTCCGCAAAATCCCGCTCCATCAGGCAAGTATATTCATTTGCATAAAATGAAAGATTTGTATTCATTTTTGCCACTTCTTTTTTCTGTTCTGCCATCACTGTTCCTCCCTAAAATAATTTCGGCCTCATACACGCTGTAATACTGACTGTCAGAAGATTATGCGCCTGCTCTTCCGAAAATCCAGCTTTAACAAAAGACTCTTTTATAGCAAAAAATTCATCTGCCATTTCTTCATACTTCTTATACTTTTCTAATCTACTGATCTGTGATTTTAAATCATCAATTACCGCAAGATTATTATCTATTTCTTTCTGTAAGTCCTGTTTTGTTTTCGTTTCCATTATTGCTTCTCCCTTCTACAAATGCGGCTCCCGTATCTTCGAAAATATCATATCTACATTCCCTCCACTTTCAATTCTTTATCCGTGGTCACATTCAAAGCTATCAATTGCGTATTATCGTTTCTAGGAATGTTCCAATCGTTCACTTCGGCAGCTTCATCAAGGAAAACCGGATAATACATTCCAAAGAACTTCTGCAATGAATAGCAGATATCAAGTCGTACTTTTACTTTCAGTCCACCATTCATATCCTCCCACTTGGTAAGCTCTCCAGCGTCAGAAAGCACAGCTGGGATACAGGTTTCTTTGTAATTTCCATTCTTCTGATAGTCAAACAGAATCCATTTTACTACTTCAAAATGCTGGTTGATTTCATCCACAAGGAGTTCATTCTTACGCTTAGAAAGCGTATCAAGTTGATCGAGTATCTTTTCAGAATCAGCTTTCGCCTGTTCGTACTCCCGCTGCTTCTTCTGCAAATCTGCTATCTGTTCATCAATCTCAAGATTCCTGCCGGCAACGGCAATCTGTTTTTCTACTTCAGATAAATCGTGTCTCAAAGAATCCAGTTCATTTTTTAAAGAACTGCGGTATGTAGCGCCGTCATTCATTGATGACAATATCTCTTCTAGTCTGGCAGCCTGATTTTCAAGCATTTCATACTCCTGATTGCCTGACAAATCAATGCGTTCTGGAAGTTCTGAGAGTTTTTTTGTTTCCTCAGTCTGTTCCTTGTTGAACCTGATTTTATCTGCTTTGATCTGTTCCAATTCAGCTTTTTTGGCATCGAGCTCCTTTGCTTTTTCAGCAGACTCGCGTTTCAAATCATTGCCGCGAGAAATTAAATCATCTAAAGTATCTTGTCTTCGTTTGTCAAAATCTTCCGCGGCTTGCTTCTTCCGTATCTCGAAATCAGATCTCAGTTCCTGAATTTTTTGGGAATCATAGGCCCTGCCACAAGTCGGACAGAGCGTAGAATCCTTTGGGAAAGTCCATTTTGAGTCATCAAATTTCTTATTAACATTTCTGTTATACTCTTTTCCAAGTTCGGCCCGCTCTTGATCCCTTCGTTTTATGTAATCTCCCAACCGCTTTATATCCAATTCGATCATATTATGCCGTTGTACTGCTGTATGAAAATCCTTTTCTGCAATATCAATTTTATTTTGAATTGAACGCCTTTCATTATTTAGCTTGTCCTGGGCCTGTTGCTGGATGGAATTCATCTGAAACTTCAATTCCATAATTTTGTCCGTCAGTTCCTGATGCTTACTTAATGTACTCTCAGCATCCGATAACATATTTTCTTTCTCTGCAATCTGCTCTTCAATGACAGATTTTTGTAATTCCAACTCCGCTGTATCATAATCAACCTTACTCTTTTCCATTCCGATAATCTGGTTTGGTATATCGCGAACCTGAGCCTCTGCTTTCTTTTTGGATGCTTTATGCATTGCTTCAATTTCTTCCAGCTTATATCCCTGTGAAAGCAAGGCAGCAATATCAATAGTATCGGATTTCATATTAGCAATATCCAGATCTGATTTTTCACTTGCCATCTTAAAAAGAATTTTTCGCATATCAGAAGATTTCTGTCCGGTAAATACATTTGGATGGCTTAATGCCAGAAACAAGTCCCAATTGATACCCTCGTCTTCCAGATAGTCACGGAAGTCTCTTTCCGTTTTTGGTACACTGTTAATCTCATATGTATTTGAAGAAGTAATTTTAACAATACCCTTACTGTCCGGTTTGCTCTTAAGCGTTTTCTGGGATTTGGTTACTGTAATTTCTTTTCCATCAATATCAAGAACCAAATCGACCCGAGGAATACACTCTTCCATCCCATTCGGCCGAACGTTCGGATTACTTTTTAAGTCATAATCCTTGTCCATGGTCAGCCAATACCAGGCGGTTGCAATAGTAGTTTTCCCTAAACCATTTGCCGCAGAAATTTTAGTATTATTGGAAAAAACGTACTCACCGTTCCTTACCCCCTTAAAATCTGTAAGGGTTAACCTCTTAATTCTTACAGTCGCCAACCTAATTCCCTCCTACTTTTGAATTGTTTTTATTTCATCTGTCAGCTTGTGGATCAACTGCAGATCTGTTTTTGATTCATGTATCAACCGCCATTCATCTGGATCCAAACCCTTCCGACTCAATTTCATTTTCTGAATACGGCTCAACTTTTTTGGCTGTTTCATTCTTGCATTTCCCCCTGAATCTGCTATAATAATGTTGATTAATTTTCTGAGTGCTTACGCCTTGCCGGGCTTATGTAAGCGCTCTTTTTTATTTGATCCGGTAAAGCAACTGAAACTTATATCCAATCTGCTCAATATCTTCCACGGTCAAAATTTTTCCTTCTTCCGGCCGGCCATTGAGTTTAAA
>NZ_CYZU01000047.1 GCF_001404335.1 Faecalicatena contorta | reverse complement strand
GCGATACTGGAACCGATTGGTTTTCTCATGAACAGATAAAACGGAATTCCCACAACTGCGGCAAGTGAAAAGAAAATCAACTGCCGCTTTGTCAGATTTAACGCTACTTTTGTTTTGACCTTGGTAAGGTCTTTTGGTACTGGTACATACGCCATGGTATGCGCTCCTTTCCTGCCCGTTAGTGGGCATTGAATATCGATTTGCTAAGGCTTCCGGTCTTGAATAATGAAAATGCAAGAATCACGGTATAAGCCGCTACTGAAAACATTGCTGCATGAAGGTCACTGGATATGGTCATTGCATTTACTAAAACTGCATAAATTCCCACACAGACCATCATGAAGAATCCCTGAAATGCCAGTGCGAACAAGCCTTTTAAATAGTTGTTTCCGATATTGCCCCATTCCTTATTGGTCATGGTGGCAAACGGAATTGGTGCTATGGAAGTATAAAGGTAAATTTCTATCATTCTTCCGTACAAAATAACGGTTATGATGATCGACAGAATCCGCATGGTAATACTGATCAGCAGCGTTTCCATGGATAGCAGGAACAAATCCCCTAACTCCATATCCTCCAGGGCATCCACAATTCGTGTAATTGCTTCTGTTGCATCCACCGCAGTGTTTCCTGATATCACCCCGGCGGCATTGTTGACCACATGCTGGCCAACGTCAAAGACCGCCATCGTGATATTGAACGTATTTGTCACCAGATAAATGGCTACATACGCTTTGAAGATCCAGAGAAAAATATTGTAAGTCTCAAATTCATGGAAATTGTTTTTCTGTGTTACCATCGTGATCAATTCATAGCACAGGACAAAGGTGATGATCAGTCCCGCAATGGGGACAATCACCGCTTGGGATATATTCTGAATCAGATTAAAAATCCCTGCATTCCATCCCTGCGGTGTCTGTCCCACCTGCCCGGCTATGGTTCCCACCTGCTCATTGACAGACGTGAACATGTTATCCAAACTTGACTTGATAAGCCCGATCAGGATATCCTTTATCGCTTCCGTAATTCTCTCAATGATGGTGTTCATCTACCACTCCTCTTAAGAGAACAATGTTGCCAGCTGTGGAATCAGGGTAGTTCCCAGCAGCATGATTCCGGCACCAGCCATGAGCTGTTTGATGCCCTGGCTCTTAGCGCCGGGATTGTCATTCCCATATCCTTCCAGAAGGTTTACGACACCCCACACGCCAAGACCTGCACCGATTGCGACTACAAGAGTTTTTAAAGTTGTAATTGCACTGCTAAAAAATGCCATATACATTCACCAAAACTGACTTTTTTCAGGTGTTTACGGGAATGAAAAAACACCGACTAAAAAGCCGGCGCACCTAATGTCAGTTATTCCTTTCCTCATTATTTTTCGTTCATTCCCAAGGTTCCTCCGACAGATCCACCTGAATTACCTCCACCTCTTCTTCGGGTTTCGGTGTGTACTGCGGATTTAACTCTTTTTCTACTTTGTATCGGTTTTTCTCATTTTCATCTGCAAGAAACCGATAGTTTTTGTGTTTCGTGATATCATATTTATCTGAGAAAAATGGTCTGGCTCCACGGATCTGCAAGATACATTTCCCGCCATCCATAACTGCGATCTCATCTTCTGTCATCAGCTGTTTGCCTGTTTTCTGGTAATTCAGTCCAAAGGATTTCTGATTACTCCTCGTCTCCGAAGTGTTATACAGGTCAATAGTTTCCTTACCCAGAAGCTCGCTCATTTCCTTTAAAGTGGTTTTCTCTTTGCCACCAAGGAAAAGTGTAGTATCACAGTTGCCCAGAATGGTATCTGCACTATCCTTGTACATTGCCTTTAACTGGCTCTGTGACTGCAAAATAATAGAAGCAGAGATTTCCCTGCTTCGGATGGTTGCGATCAGCTTGTCAAACTGTGGAATCTGCCCGATGTTGGCAAACTCATCAGCAATGACACGCACATGCACCGGAAGTCTTCCACCATATACATCGTCTGCCTTATCGCAAAGCAGATTGAAAAGCTGTGACTGTAACATGGCAATCACAAAGTTAAATGTGGTATCCGTATCAGACATAATCAGAAACAAGGCTGTTTTCCTGTCCCCAATCTTATCCAGTTCCATTTCATCATAAGACATGATCTCACGAAGCTCTGCGATGTCAAATGGGGCAAGTCTGGCTCCACAGGAAATCAAAATCGATTTTGCAGTTTTGCCGGCGGCCATTTTGTATTTTTTATACTGTCTGACAGCAAAGTGCTGCGGATCTCTTTCTTCCAGTTCCTGGAACATCATATCCACAGGATTCTGGTAAGTTTCATCCTCTTCACGGGTTTCGCTTTCATTCAAAAGATCCAGAAGGGTATTCAGATTTTTTTCCTCTTCATCACCTTCATACCAGATAAAAGCAATCAGTGCTGTATACAGCAATTTCTCTGCTTTCACCCAAAAATCTTCGGAAGCTTTTTCCCCTTCGCCTTTGGTATTAACAATGATTGTTGTAACCAGCTTCAGGATATCTTTTTCAGACCGTATATAGGCAAATGGGTTGTAATGAAGAGACTTGGAAAAATTGATGGTATTCAGAACCTTAATCACATATGGCTCATGCACCACTTTTCCAGCCTTGTTTTTAATAACATTCCCATCTTTATCCCGCTTCGGTGGCCCCTTTGCCAATAACTTGCCACATTCCTCCACTAAACCGCCTTTGGGATCTGTAATGACCATGGAACAGTTCATCTGCATAATTGACGGCTTCACAAAAAACCGTGTCTTACCGGAACCACTGCCGCCGATGACCACTATATTTTTATTTCTTGCATACTTTGGCTGTTTTGGTCTGCTTTCCATAGTCAATGCTTCTGTTGCTGTCAACGGAATATTCATCCAAGGATCTTCCGACATATAAGGTTTGATATCCTCTGCAGTTCCCCATCTGGCTGAACCATACTCGATGCCTTTCCGTAATTTCTTTGCGTCTGCCTGTTTCTGCCAGACCAACACTTTCAGAACGACTGCAACAACAATACCTGCTAGCAGATCTTTCCAGTTATTGCTTAACACAAAACCAGCAAAAATCCGGTCTGCGTGTTCCATTGCATATAAAAGTTTGTTCCCCATATCTTCTCCCGGACTGTTCCGGTAAAGAAAAAATGCCCGGTCTGCATAGAAAGCAGCCAGAGCATAAGGGATATTTGTAAGAACCAGTTTCTTTTTATCCAGGGCGGACAGCTTACCCCCGATTTTATTCTTCCACTTCTGCATCAGAGTTTTACCGCTTTTCTTTTTCATCGACTCTGCTCCTGATGCCGGTTCTTTACTTTGTCCTTCGTCTTCTTTGGCATCATTGACCGGTAAGCTGCAAGACGCTTATGAATGGAAGGCTTATTCGCTTTTTGAATCTGTTTCTGGGAAAACTCACGGAAAGCAGCATTTAGGGCATCCTGATCACGTCCCTTGAAAAATACCAGATAAACCGGAGGATCTTTGCTCTTGTCTTTTTTCAGAGCATAATTGATCCCGTATTTTCTAGCATACCGTTCAAAGGACTTGATATTTTTGTCCGTGATCTCGATATTGACCATCCCGGCATTCTGTTTTGCCAGCTCTTTTACCGTGACCTTTCCCTGTTTCGGCTGATTTTTCTGTGCTTTCTTCTCTACTGATTTCTGCTTTTGATGACGCAGATACGCAACAAGAACCTTTTTCAACAGGTCTGCCGTAATCTTAGTAGCCCGAATACAGAACGTGACCGTTTTCTGAGTTACCTCTTCCTGCATGACTTTTCCCTCCTTTCAGCGATTCAACTGCTGTCCAGATTTGTAATCATGGCAATCACCCCCTTTAATGAAAAAAGACAGATTTACCAGTAATCAGGTTCTGTACCTGTACGAGTTTTTCTGTCCCTTCTTCTTTTCTCTTATCTTCTCCACCACAATAGATGGGAACACACATTTCAAGTATTCTGCTATAAATACGCTGATGGGCAGTATCTAAATCTGTGGATTTCATTTCATTCAGTCCCAGATTCGTTGTTACGATCAGCGGAAGCATTTTACAATAACGGCTGTCTATCACATTATAGACCTGCTCCAAAGCAAACTCGGAATTTCGTTCTATTCCTAAATCATCAATAATCAGCAGCGGATAATCCACAAGATTTTGTATAATCTGGTTCTTATCTGCCTGATAGCTGGTCATTTCATTTAAGATTCTGGAAAAATTCGTCATCATGACACGTTCTCCCTGTTCCAAAAGTGCATTTGCAATACAGCCTGCAAAGAAACTTTTCCCAGTTCCAACTGGTCCCATCAAAAGCAATCCTACATTTTTCCTCTTCATATCTGCCCAGTTTTCTACATACTGCCTGGCGATTAGTATCTTCTGGTTACTTCCATTGTCATTTTCAAATTTCCATTCCCAGAATCTTCTTTCCCGAAGTCCGACGGATTTTCTCTGATAAAGCAGTCGCTGTGCTTCTTCCCGCTGCATCTTTTCATCCAGTTCCTGTCTGGCTTTCACCTCGCATTCACACAAACAGGACACTACATGCTCAAATCCCATCAGACTGACTTTCATCTGTTTTCTTTTTCCACAGATGCCACAATGAAGACATCCCTCTTCATCCAGATAATCTGCTGTTACTTTATTTTCCATCACAGGCTTTCTCCTTCCTGAAATTCATATTTGTCCATTCCTGCCCTGGCACCATCCCGTTCTGCCCAAAGACAGATTGTTGCAAAATGATTCTGATACTCTTTTCCACTGGATTTCATATAAACAGAAAGATGATCAATCCGTTTCTGATAATCCCATGGAAATATTGTCATCAACTCCTGCAGTTCAGCTTCCGACAGAACAACATTTTTAAATCTACCATACTGACTGAATCTTTCTTCCAAAGCGGGAGTATTGCTCTTACTCTTATCAGTATAATTCTTTTCAGTCTTATTTATCTTAGTATTACTTCCATCCAGATTCTTGCAGTCCGGACTTCTATTTTTTTGCGTTCCGGACTTCCAGTTTCTTGCAATCCGGATTTCCAATTTCTTGCAATCTGGATTTCCAGTTTCTGGCGTTCCAGAAGCAAAGTATCTTACTGGCTTTCCTCTGCTCCGTTTCACAAAATTTTTCACATATATGACAGAAGGACGATTATTCCCCTGCCGATACCGCTCGATCAATCCAATCCCATGCACACTATCCAGCTCATATAGAAGCTTTGTCACTGTCGTATGCGACATTCGCAACAGCTCCTGCAATTCTGCAATCGTGTAAATGATATAGACATAACCATCACTGTCAATCCAGCCATTTTTCTTGGATAGGCTGATTCGATCAAGCAGAATTCCGTAAAGGAGCTTTGCGTCTGTAGACAGGCTTGCAAACTCTTTTTCTGTGAACAGAGCTTTTGGTATCCGAAAAAAAGAAAACTGGTCAGATTCTTCTGCTCTGAAATATTCAAAATCTGCCATAGCTTATTTCCTATTCTTCCTCATTATTAAAATCACACCCTGCTGCACTACCTGTTCCATGACACATCTCATTAAACACAAAGTTGAAGCACATCATTAACTCGCTCAGATAATAATTTCTTGCTTCTTTATTGCAGGCATACATATCCTCGATATAAACCTCCTCGTTTCCATTCATTCGTGCGATCGTTTCCAGAACTTTCATAAACTTCTTATTAGAGCAGCACTCATACTGTTCATTTACATATTTCTGAATTTCCAGTACACGTTCAGGCTTTCCATCAAAAACAGATAACACGCCAAATGCCAGATCCATACCAAACTCATAGCCATCGGCTTCTACGGCATCAATATCAAGATTACCTTCTTCATCGTAATAGCCACGCTCTTCCATAGGAGTCAGTGGTGTCTCATATTCATCCAGATATCCCATATCTGCAATTGTTCCCAGAATATCTCTGGATGCTTTCACCATCTTGTCCATGATATTTTCTCTTTCTTCCATCGGCATATTTGCCATAATTCTGTCTAATGTCATCATTGATTCTTCCTCCTTCTCATTTTCATAAATATCATTGATATAAAAGTGGTTCGCCTTTCCATTGTTTGGAACAATACGCACCAGCTTTCCAATCTTAACAAGTTCCTGTACTGCCTGATCTACTCCATATCGAGTCGTATTCAGGTCTTTCTTCATTTCGCTTTTCGGATAGATAACAAACAGATCCCCATTATGATCTAGCCAGCCATTCTGCACCGAAAATTTCAAACGATCCAGAAATAAGCTGTATAAAATCTTTGCTGTATTTGACAGATTTTTGTATTTTTCCATCTAGAACAGCACCTTCGGCACCTGCAGACAATCTACCGGCATATACTCCATCTTACTCATTGATTGTTTCCTCCTTCTGTTTGTACAGCACTTCAGCTGAATTGATATTGATTTCCAACATCCCTACAAATACCTGATAGTACAGCAGGCATATCTGTTCATCCTCCCTTGCCAGATACAATCCTTCCAGTTCATTGGACGGATGTTTCATTCCATATACTGCCTGACAGATATCATGGATTTTCTCACATTCCACACTTCTCAGATGCATCTCCAAAGTATGGTTAAATCTCTGCCAGTCCTCCAATTTCTGATTTACTGACATCATGCACTGGAACAGTTCCGCTGCTTCACATGCTGCTGACAGCACTACATTTTTGTTATTGATACTTCCATCGGCATTTTTCATATGCCCTACCATATACGCCTGATCTACTGAAACCATCTTTTATCCTCCTCTATCTAAACGGCATTTCCTCTTCCATGCCCTCCGGTATCTCTAAAAACCCTTCCGCATCTTCTGGAAACGGTGGTCTGTCAACCATTTTTGCACCTGCAAATTCAATCCGGTTTGCATACACTTCGGTGGTATAGATCTTTTTCCCGGTATCTTTATCTTCATAATTACCCGTGACAATCTCGCCTTCCACCATGACCTTCGTTCCCTGCATCAGATAATCTCTGGCAAATTCTGCTTTCTTTGCAAAAGCCTTTACCGGAATAAAACTGACTTCATCAGAATAATTTCTTCTAACTGCCAGAACAAACTTGGCAATCTTATGAAGTCCTTTTTCATTCTCCACTTCGTTGTATCCGGGATTTCTTACCAATCGCCCGGAAATAACTGTTGTATTCATTGGCTTAACCCTCCTATGCTTTCATTGATTTGTAACAGATACCGATACATGGTCCACATTTTCCATAGGCACATCCGTAACATTCATCTTTTTCCAACTCTTCCTGCTTCATTTCATCAGCAAACATTCCTAACAGCGTTGTGTAAATCTTTTTCATTGCCAGGAACTTTTCTTCTGCTTTTTCCATCTTCTCTTTGTAAAATGGAATCAGTTCACGAAGAACTGGATGGAAACGTTCATTTTCATCATCCCAGGCACAGGTTTTCATCATACAGCGTGGCTGTTTCTCATAATTGCCCAGATAATACGGGCAGAACGTACAACCTCTTTCTTTAACAATTTCTACCGGAATCACTGGCATCTGACTTTTGATTTCCTTTGTTACATGCTTACTTTCAATTCGCTCTCTCATCTAAAAATCCTCCAAGAATATATATTTGCAAAAGGGATTTCCCCCGAATTGCCTGATTTAGGGTACAAAAAAAGAGGCAAGCTTACGATTTTATTTTCGCAAGCCTGCCTCTTATCAAATATTCAATTATTTCCCGATGATATATCGTAAGAAAACGTATACCGCACGGATTACATACACTGGAATCATGATACTTCCAATCAAGGCTCCAATGATGACACTTAATGCAGCCATCCCAAGTGTTGCTGTTATATCCATTCCTTTTGGAATCAGGATTAGCCGCATTTTATGTATTCCAAATGGAAGTCCAGAAAGAAATATCCACCAGAACAAGTCTGTCTGTCCACTGACTTTCATGATGGTGGATACCATCCAGAACCAAAATAGCATAAATGCCAGTGGCAATATTGATTTTTTAATTACATATTCTATCATCATCTTTTTATTCCTTCTGTCCAATTTCACATATCATATTATTGTTTTTCTGCCCATGATGCCAGGAGCATAAATATCACTTCTTCCATCTGAGCCTTTGAATATGACTCCGGAAAATACTGTTTCAGCTTTTTCGCCGGAATCTGTACCTGTACTTTCTCAGTACTTTCATTCATACAAATCTGGTCAATTTCTGAATACGTCAACAACCGCTCTTTTGAAATCTGCTTCAATTCCTTTGCCTGCTTTATGGACGGTACCATATTGTGATTACTCATATACTGAAGCAATATCTGTTGTTCTTCACTTCTCAAATATGAAACTTCAACAGCTGTATTAAAGGGAAGCTTCTTCTCGTCTGCCAGTTCTAAAAGCTCTTCTATTAACTCTGTCAGATGAATGTACCGAAGAATCTGTCTGGAACTATCCCCTGTATTCTGACTGACTTCTTCTGCCGCCAACTTCTTGCCAACTTGGCAAGAAGTTAAATCGGACCGTTTCCCCTGACGCTTTAACGCCTCATATTTCATTTTATAAGCGAATGCCTTTTCGCTGATCAGCAGCTCTTCTCGTTGAATGTTGGAATCTACCATGATCACCGTCGCTTCATCATCTGTAAGATCTTTGATGATAACAGGCATTTTCTCTAATCCCGCAAGTTCACATGCTCGTTTTCGCCTATGACCAGCTACCAGCTCATAACCACCGGACTCTCTCAATCGCACAATACCAGGAACCAACACGCCATATTGTGTAATGCTTTCTGATAATTCTTCCATTTTCTTATCATCTTTTACTTGAAACGGGTGATTTGGAAATGGATGAAGGCTTCCTATTGCTATCTCACAAATTCCATTGTTTGTTTCTTCGTTTGTTCCAAACAACGCATCAAGTGGCTGTAAGGAAATGGGAGTTGCTCTTTTTTTAGATGGCATCTTTCAGCACCTCCTCCGTCACTCTCCGATAAGCTTCTGTAGCTTTGCCTTTCGGATCATAAGAGAAAATACTCTGTCCTTCTCTGACTGCTTCCTTCATTCTTACAGAAAATGGAATATAATTATCAAAGATATGAATTTGACTTCC
Organism: Faecalicatena contorta; assembly: GCF_001404335.1. Classification (GTDB taxonomy): domain Bacteria; phylum Bacillota; class Clostridia; order Lachnospirales; family Lachnospiraceae; genus Faecalicatena; species Faecalicatena contortus_B. The sequence continues at coordinate 34,081 of NZ_CYZU01000047.1, read as the reverse complement.
ATATACATTTCTGAGAAGTTCCATATTATTTTTAGCATCATTTGTATGAGCATCGACCATCGTAAACAGAATCCCACCGACTTGTAGCTTCGGATTGATCTGCTTACGGACCTTACCGATCGTTTTTAATAACTGCTGCAATCCTTTGATTGGCAGGTAGGATGCTTCAACCGGAATGAGGACTTCATCTGATGCAGCCAGCGCATTGATCGTAATCATTCCCAATGATGGCATACAATCAATGATGACTGCATCATATTGATCCTTGATACCATATAATATCTGTTTCAATACATATTCTCTACTCATTGCATTTACTAACTGTACTTCCGTACCTGCCAGTCCAATGTTAGAACAGATAATGTCTATCCCCTCTGCCTGATGTCTGATATAGCATTCGGAAGGAATATCTTCATCTTTCATTACTGCATCCATAAGAGCTGTAAGTGTTTCATTACTGTCATCACAATCACGATATCCAAATCCTGCGGATACATCAGACTGCGGATCGGCATCTACAATCAACACTTTCATATTCTTTTGTGCTAATCCTACTGCTAAATTAGCTGTACATGCGGATTTTCCCGTTCCCCCTTTTTGGTTTACAATAGAAATAATTCTAGCCATTTTTTCATCACCTTTCATCGTCGTCAATCAAAAAGAGGACTGAATTAGACAGCCGAAATCTATATTCCGTGCGAGCTAATTCAGTCCTATAATTACAATAATTCTGTTGTTTTTACTCTTGTCTTACACAAATCCATTTCCAGTCTGGATCTGTAATAATTCATAATCTGGAATGACAGCGCTGCCTTATTTTTCCCTTTTCAGGGAGTTAAAAATAAGGACTAAATTAGTGCAACCCCTTGTATTTACTGGAGTTTTCTAACTTGTCCTTATTATAACTCGACCATGAGGTGTTATACGCTCAAACTCATTTCCGCTTTGGTTGATCTGCTTTATTATGCGGTCAATTTCATACTGCACCCGATCCCGGCTTAACGGCTTCCCCTCTTCTGTGCAAAATACATACCTCCTTATATTTACGATCTTCTCTCCCCAGTAGTACTTTTGTGCATCCAATAGTTTTTCAACATCCCGGGTTAATGGAATGTCCCTCCGGGAAGACTTGGTTTTTGGTGTATCCTCATAATATCCTTCCCCCTCCTCATATTTTAATGTTCTGCGAATATGAATCACTCTCTTTTTCTTGTCAATATCAGAAAATTTAAGCCCCCGCAGCTCACCGTTCCGCAATCCAGTTCTAAGTAACATGGAATAGAAATTGAAAAGATAGCTGTCTTTTGCATATTCCATAAACATGTGTTGTTCTTCCTTGGTCATTGCTTTTATGATATGCTCTTCCTTATCACTTGGTACTTCTGCCAACTTTACAGGATTGCGCTCAATAAGTCCATTTTTAAAGGCCTGCTTAAAACATCCACTTAGAATAGCCGCTACTATTTTGATACTGGAAACAGCGTACTCCTCTTCAACCAGATCATTGTAAAGAGTTTGTATGTGCTCACCTCTGATATCGGTAATATACTTTTTGCCTATTTTGCCCTTCACCATGTAACTATATTGTTTCTTATATGTCGAAATAGTTCCTTTTTTGAGTTTATTCTTCTTATAATCATTTAATAGATTTCCAATTATCTCGTTAGATGTTCTTATATGCCGGTATAGCCCTTAACTTCGGGCTTTTCCGGCATTTTTCCTATCGGAAGAACCTCACAAACATTCTTATTACCCCTCATGTTTTCGTTCTCAAACGTAGTACAAACAGTAGTACATTCTGCGTATCTTATGCGGCCTTGGATTCCTGGGCGCTCTCTGACGCAGGCTGCGCGTTGACTGCGGCGGCGGTCTGTGACTTGGCTTGCAGCCGTTCCATTTCCTCCTGTGCGGAATGGAACGTGGCGTGGGCGTAATAGTTCAGCGTCATAACGATATTGGAATGCCCCATAATGTACTGCAATGCCTTGGGGTTCATGCCCGCATTTGCCATTCTGGTACAGAATGTATGCCGCATGGTGTGTGGCGTCATGACCTCCGGCAGCGGTTCCGCATGGAACTTGTTGAACTTCTTGGCAAGGCCCTGAAACATGGAATCATAGTTGACAGCCGCTTTCGGCAGTCCGTCCCGATTTAAGAACAGGAATCCCTTATACCCGTCCACCACAACGCCTTTGCCGTCCTTTCGCCTGTGCAACACACGCTGAAATGCTTTGTAGGCCGCTGCGCTCATAGGCACCTGGCGATAACCGCTGTCTGTCTTTGGCGCTTCGATGTAGTAGCCGTCCTCGGTGCTTCTCAAAAGCTGGTGGTCTACATTCACAAACCGCTTGTCAAAATTCAGGTCGGCAGGCGTCAGGCCGCAGAGTTCGGAAACGCGAAGTCCGGTTTCCAGCAGAATCAATACCTCGTCATAATACTTGGCATAAACGGGGTCACTCTGCATGAAGCCCAAAAGCTCCTTTTCCTGTGCAGGGGTAAGCGGCACCTTTGGTACGGTATCGTCGTTGATAACCTCATTGATCTGGAAGTCAAAGGGATTCTTGCGGAGGCAATCGTCCTGTACGGCCATGTGAAAAATGGCTTTCAGGGAACGCTTGCCGTTGCAGATGGTATGATAGGCCACGCCCTTTTCCTGCATACGCAAGGCCCATTCTTTGGCGTCAGACAGCTTCACGCTGTCGATGCTGGCCCCTCCGATTTTATCCTCGGACAGAAGTTTCATTAACTGCTGGCGGCTCTTATGGGTTCCCCGTTTCACATTGCCCCGCTGCCGGATATACTTTTCATATAGCTGGCACACGGTCATTTTCTTACCGATGGTGTCAATCCCATCGTCAAGGTCTTTTTGTATCTGCTTGATTTTCTCACGCAGAGAAATATCCGGGCGTTTTCCGGCAGGGATTTTGTCCGTAGGGACTAACTTCCATGAGTACACAAACTTCGGTTCTCCAAAGGTATCCGTATATTTGTAGGCGTATCTTCCGTCTGTTCGCTGGCTCTCTCCAGATTTCAAAAGGCGGCCTTTGCTGTCCCGCCTTTTTTCATCTCGTTCTTTTTTTGACATTTCGTCATGCTCCTTTCCATGACGGAAAGAGCCTTGACACGCTTTAAGAGTATTATAGCATAGTCAAGGCTCTTTTTCACTAGATTGTGTCAAGAGAATCAATGATTTTTTCAAATTTTTGCCGTTTGATCTGGATGCGGTTGCCGTTCAAAATCACCCAGCCAGCGGATGGGTTTTCCTCGGCAAGCCGACGCAGTTTGTTTTCTCCAATGCGAAAATATTTCGACGCTTCCTCAATGGTAAGCGTATACTTTTCCCAAATAGGCACATCGTTATTACTCATAATATGGCCTCCTTCTGTTCAAAGCAAAGGTTCCTTGTAAATGTGGGCAAAACACGGACGGCTGGCGGCCCAGCTCCACGGGCTTTTCACCCCCGTGTGGTTCTCACACGGCCCTACCCATTGCCTGTGACGCTTTTAACGCTCGGACTGTGGCTGTAAGGGAGTATCATTGTCCTGCCTGCACGTCATCGCCCATAAGCAGCTACGCTTATTTTGCGGCTGGGTGGTTGTCGCTCCGCTGTTTTCGTAGAAACCAGCATCATGGCGCACCCGCCGTCCGGCTCGGTGTAGACAGAATGTGTCCGTATGCCCTATGACGCGCCGCCATTGTCCTGCGGGCGTATTTGTCAAGGTACATACATCAGCCACCGAGCCGGCGGAAATGCGGAAAGAGAGTAATAAGACATTTCCGTTACCGTGGCCGGGTCGTTACTTCAAGGCAACGATGATGGAATGAATGAGCTTGATTTCCAAACGGTGCTTCATATACTCGTCCACGCACACATAGGGGATGCCGTTGCTGTCATACAAGGTGCGGATGCAGAGCTTGTTTATGTAGTCCTCATAGTACCGCAGCACTTGCTCCATAGCCATTGCATCCCCAGCGTGGGCAGCTTCCATCACCGAAAGGGGAAGAAGCTCTCTGCCGTTGAATGTAGGTTCCTTCATCCGCGTTTACCTCCCTCTGGCATGAACGCCATCAATTTCATACGCAACTGTTTCAGGGTCCTTGTCCTGTGACGCTGTACGGCGCTGCGGGACATTCCCATGAGGCTGCCGATTTCTCCGTCTGCCAAATCCAGAACACAGTGCAAAATCAAAATGCTTTGTTCCTGTTCCGGCAGGCTGGCGAACGCCTCGGCTACAAGCTCGTTGTCGATCAGCAGGTCATACCCATACGACGAAAAAACGTAGCTGTCGCTGGGGTAATCATCCACGACTGAGAGCTTGTCCATTTCCTCTTGTGTCAGAGCATCCAGCGACTTTTCACGTTCGCGGCGATGCGCCATCTCCGACCAGTAGCTTTTAGCCTCATTGCGGAGTACCGCTTTGCAGAAAGCATCATAGCGGTGCCGCAGGATAAAATCATTGCGGGGGATCGTTTCCATCTTTTCACCCCCTTTCTGTGGGGGATTTCGGTGGTTTTCTCCCTTTCCGCCAAAGTTACTGTTGAAAGGCCTCCAGCTACCCGCCAAACACCACTTTTTTAAAAAAATTTTGAAAAAGTGTTTGACCGATAGAGCGGGCCGAAGGAAATAACAAAATTCGCCCGGAAGGGCATAAACCCTCCGGGCGAACAAAAAAATAGTATGATATTTTATTGCATACGCAAATTCATGGTTCCGGCCACATTTCCCACGGGCCGGGGGATGTTTTTTTTAACGGTGTTACTCCCATTTCCGTTGGTCGATATCCCGTTCTACACATGACGGCTCCCTCCTGAAACCGCCAATGGGATCAGCGTTAGGGGGAATTGCTCCCATCCAATACCTTACGAACCGCGGTGTGGTTGCTCGGGGCGATCCGGCTGATGTAATGACGGCCTGATTGCGCAACGTTCCTTTGGTTTGATGTTCCATCTTTCACTTTCTCCATTTTTTTAGAAAATAACTTCGATACAAAATCCAAGGACAACAAACAGTAAAATGCTGATAATCGTTCCAACTCTCGTCATGATCTGATACTTTGTAAACTTCTTATTTCGCACAAATGTAATCCCTCGCATTCTCAATAAATGTATCTAATATCAATTCGCAATCTGTAAACTTGTATTGTCTTGCACTTTCTATATCTTGATTTAAGAAAATAAAACCGATGCATTTATCGTAGGTTCCAAGATAATCAAAAACAGATTGTATGTATTCATTGCGAACTTCATCACTGGTGCTATGCTCCGCGATCTCTCCAAAAATAATTGGCTTATTATATGCTTCCAAATAGTCTCTTTGACCTTCATTTTCATAGAATTGCTGAAAACTCTCACGGGAATCCAATGTGTTATTCAATGTCAATCCGACATAATCAACATACTCATCACCTGGATAATATTTCGTTGTGTATTCGTCTGCCCTGTTGGGAGACCATACCCACTTAACATTGGGAGCATATTCCCTACCCAAGTTCACAATGTGAACCCAAGCGTTTACATATGCGTGAGCATCATCTGTTTGCCAACTGTACCAACCAGATTTGTAAGAGGGCCTCATTTCCATTTCATGCGCTAATCGAACAAAAAGTTCTGTATTGGCTCTGTTATCCGAAGAGAGTTTCTTAAAATATTCAATAATTAAATCATCATAATACCCGTCAGAAACCAATTTTAAGTCCCAGTCGGTAGGCTGCAAAGTGATAAACGCTATATATTTATTGTCGTCTAAACATAAAGAAATCTTGTAATCACTTGTCTGATCAAAACGATCAAACCAAGCTAAAGTATTGATGCTGTCAGCTAAAACATCAGTCTCTTCGGGGCCTTGAACATAAACGCCCAAATATCTTTGTCCCTCTGTAATAGGATAATATTCAGACTCGACAACTGAGGATTCTGTTACAATAGATTCCGTAGTTGGTTCTTCCAGTGTAGCTTGACTATTACTCGGAGCCTCAATAGACGCAATGCTGTCAGAGCCATCGGCCTTCTCGGTATCGACAGGCTGTTCGTTGCAACCAACCCATAATATAAATATAGCAGCCGCGAATATACAAATGCAATTAAGGAACTTCCACTTTATCATTGTCCTCCTCCAATTTCCGGGTGCCCCATTCCATATCGTCAGAGCAGAGCATAAGGCCTAGCAATCGGATAGGAACCATGACAACAGTTAAAACAAGGATGAATACTGGAAGCAGTAATGTATAATACCACTTCACACTTCTCATAACCTTAATATTTCGTGAACCAAAACTAATGATACAACCAAGAAGAATAAAGAGAATGATCTGCCACCATGGAGCGGTATATGCCAATGTTGGAATCGCGCAGCCAAGTATATTTAACACCTTGCAAATTATAGTATTGGCATAAACGCTAACCAGCATCATCGGACTAATCATATCTGACCAGTAAATAAAGCACATCAGCTTGGCGTTTTTTAACATCCAAGGAGTCATTCTCAGATTGTTATACTGTGAACCTTCCGACCATCTTAACTGCTGCCTGATAAATTTTTTCCATTCGGTGGGCGCATCTGTATAAATTACTGAGGTGTCTTGCATAACTGTTTTGTACCCCTTTCGGAGCGTCAGGTTTGTGAGGCTTCTGTCATCGGATACTTCTTTGTGAAATCCCATGAATGTCTCATTCATAAAGTCATACATCACATCTATCAAAATCTGAGTACGGAAAGCAATTGTCCTGCCGGGAAGGCAGCCCACTTTGCCTGTAACGCTCATTGCTTTCATCGTTCCTTCAGCTCTGATCTCTTCAAGCAAATTTGCAAACATGGTTACGAGTTTGCGGTCAGGATCAAGTATTTTCTGTCTGGTTGTAACACCGCCAATTTTTTGATCACAAGCAAAAGGCTTCAGCAACTCGGACAAAGTATCCTCTGTCCATACCGTATCACTATCCACAAGCACTGTTATATCGGAATTCGGATTAATGTGCTCCATTGCCACACGGATCCCATTTCTCTTACCGGCAACAGGTGTATAATAATGCTGAACAGGAGTAAAGCAAATTGGTAAATTCCTGTTGAAATCTACACACAGGTTTTCAAGCCCCTCGTTTTTTGGCCCATTAATGACAACTATAATCTCAGACGGATTCTGGCGTGCTATTTTCATCAGAACACTATAAAATAGATCTAATGGTTCGTCAACGACTGGGAGCAGCACCGATGTAAAATAATTTATTTCTTTATCTTCATAATCATATGGCTTATATCGAATAGCATGGAAAAATACTATTCCCCATCGAATGAAAATGAATGCGAAGAAAAACATAAAGAGGTGAAGGTTATGAGTTTTGATATAATCCTCGACCATCAAGAAAAATGTGTACATTACAATCACCGCCTCGCCGGGTCAATCTCTTCCAAAGATGTCTCTTGTATAAACCTTATACATAACTTCCGAGAGTTCACTGGAAACTCTATTAGCAACAATAACATCACATGAACGCTTAAACTCCGCAAAAGAATGTACAACCTTATAACCCATAAACTCTGCGGCATCGCCTAATAAGGGTTCATATATTACAATTTCTTGTTTTTCTTTGGAAAGCCCCTCCATAACACCCCAAACAGCACTTGAACGGAAATTGTCAGAATTAGACTTTGCCGTTAAGCGGTAAATACCAACTGTGCCAGGATGTTTATTCAGAATTCCCTTTATGACATGGCCTTTTTTGGTGTGGTTTGCCTGACACACAGCGGTAATCAAATTTTCAGGAATATCATGAAAACTTGATTTCAACTGCTTTGTATCTTTCGGGAGGCAATATCCACCATAGCCAAAAGATGGATTGTTATAATGCTTACCAATTCGAGGATCATGACAAATTGCATCTATGATGTTCTTTGTACTTAACCCATTCATTTCTGCAAAGGTATCCAATTCGTTAAAGAACGCAACACGCATGGCTAAATAAGTATTAGCGAAAAGTTTAGCGGCTTCTGCTTCATCAAGCCCTATAATCAAGACGGGAATATCTTCTTTATTTGCGCACTCTTGCAAGATGGTTGAAAAAACCTGTGCATGGATAACCATAGCAGGGTCTGCAATATCTGTACCAACAACAATTCTGGAAGGGTACAAATTGTCGTATAGGGCTTTCGTTTCTCTTAAAAATTCAGGGGAAAATAGAATGTGGCTGGTGTTATATTTTTTTCGCACACTCCTTGTATACCCAACAGGAACCGTACTTTTGATGATCATAATGCAATGATCATTATTTGCCATACAAATTTCTATGGTGGAATCAACCGCATGAGTATCAAAGCTATTGGTTTCATCCTCATAATTAGTAGGTGTTGTAATAATTACATACTCGGCGTCTTTATATGCTATTGCCGTATCTACAGTGGCTGTCAAATTTAGTTTTCTTTCGGCAAAAAACTTTTCGAGATATACGTCCTGAACGGGAGAAATACGGGAATTAACTTTCGCAACCTTTTCTTCATCAATATCAAGCACTATTACTTCATGCTTTTGGCCTAACAGAGTGGCAAGAGATAACCCCACATAACCTGCGCCTACAACAGTAATTTGCATAGCATTCTAACCACCTTTCTATTCAAATTCATTCTCGGCTCGGATGACGTTGCAAACCGCTGCAGTGTTCCGATAGATGCTTCATCAACGTTTCTTTCGCGGCGGATGCATCCGCTTGCTGGGAAAGACCCGTCAGATAAGCCAAGGCGTCATTCCACGTTTTTAGCGAAAAGGCTTCCGAAGGAACATGTAAAAGCTCCCTGGACAGATGGAATTGCTCCCATGGGCTGAGATACCGCAAATCCGACAGATACCCACATCCGGCCTTCTGGGCCAAGCACTCCAACAATTCTACCGACCATCTTTCTTCCACTTTATTCACCTCCTGCCATTTCAAAGGGAATATCCTAACCACAAACTTTCCTTTTCTGAACGATTCAATTACCGCAGAATAATGATTCTGGGGTAATCGTTACTGCTTCTAGGAAGAAAATTATTATTTTAATCAACTAAGGGCGTTCTGACAGGCATAAAAAGCAGACCTGCGCACATATTTCGCGGTGCAGGTCTATTTTTCGTATTTATTTTGCTGTTCTATATGTAATAAATGGTTGAAAATCTGCTCTGATACACTTATAATAGAGCTAATCAGTTCTACTTGTAACTGAGCAAGGGGGCCATGGAACCACAGAATCATTATTCCGTGGTGCTATGAGATCAGATGCATCCGCTGTAAGGTTCGCTCATGTTCCCGTGTGCCCATAGCTACATAGATACGCGTGGTGTCCACGGAGGCGTGTCCTAAAATATCCGCAAGATATGCCAGATTCTTTTTGATGGCATAATAGCATTTTGCAAACAAGTGCCGCAAATTGTGGGGAAAGACCTTTTCAGGATTTACCCGCGCCGCCCGGCACAGCTTTTTCATATCATGACAGATATTGCTTCGATCTAAGGGCTTTCCGGTACGGGTGCAGAACAGATACCCCGTTCGGATGCCTTTTTCTTTGGCATAGGCGTTCAATTTCCGGCACAGCTCTTTTGTCAAGAGAATGGTGCGGATTTTGCCTTTCATGCGGATTTCCGCTTTTCCTTTGTGCAATGCCTCCACAGTCAGAAAGGAAAGCTCACTGACCCGGATTCCGGTGGTGCAAATGGCAAGCATCACATGATACAGGCGGCTGTCCTTTTTCCTTTTGGCAGCGTCTAACAAGCGGTGGTATTCCGCTTCGGTCAAATCTCGGCTGTCATCCACAAATACCGTATGCTGGATTTTCAAAAACCTCACCTTGCAGGCCGCCAGCCCCAGGTAGTCCAGATAGGAATGAATGGCGGACAGCTTGGCATTTACGGTGCGGGCATGGTGGCTCTGTTGCAGTTGCTCTCGATATTCCAGCACCTTTGCTTTTGTAGGTTCTTCCCCCTGTAAAAATGAAAGAAACCAAACCAACTCACGAACATACTTTTGTATGGTTGCGTGAGATTTTTCATGTTCGGTCAAGTAGATGCGGTACTCCCGCAAGATTTCATTGTAATTTTGTTTCATCGTGTTTTACCTCTTCTAAATTGATAGTATGAAAGTAGTATGACAGAATCTTTTATACCGTATTCTCTGCAAAGGTAAAACAAAAGAACGGGTAAGTTTAACGATGTGCTGTAGACACGGACCGTCAAGCGAACGCGTCAAACGGATTCGGCATTTGTTTATCATTTGTTGTATGGAGGCCAAGGGCCTCTTATTTTTTTGCAAATTTTTCTTTCCAAAGCGCTATTTTGCGGGTAGTTTGATGGCTTCTCAGAGTATTAGGAGTGGAGGAAAAGAAAAACAGCAAGCATAGGGAGTGTAGCCACACTCCCGGCAAACGGCTTCCCGTTTGTATCTTGGGGAAGTCCCCAAACCCCTGAATGAACGGAGGTGAACCAATGGCAAACCGAAAACGGAAATTTGTGCTGCGCGTCCCAGTGACGCCGGAGGAACGGGCGCTGATCCAACAGAAGATGGCCCAGCTTGGCACAAAGAACTTTTCTGCCTACGCCCGGAAAATGTTGATCGACGGCTATATCGTCCATATCGACACCGGCCCCGTCCGGGCGCAGACCGCAGAGCTGCAAAAAATCGGCGTCAACATCAACCAGATTGCAAGGCGTATCAACAGTACCGGGACTGTGTACGCGCAGGACTTGGAGGACATCAAGGGGGCGCTGGCACAGATATGGCAGTTACAAAGATCCATCCTATCAAGTCAACGCTGAAAAAGGCGCTGGACTACATCGAGAACCCGGACAAGACCGATGAAAAGCTGTTCGTTTCTTCCTATGGCTGTTCCTATGAAACGGCGGATATAGAATTTCAAATGCTGCTGGATCAGGCGTACCAAAAGGGAAACAATCTGGCACATCACCTGATACAAGCCTTTGAACCGGGGGAAACCACGGCGGAGCAGGCCCACGAGATCGGGCGGCAGCTTGCCGATGAAGTGCTGCAAGGCAAATACCCCTATGTGATTACCACCCACATTGACAAGGGCCACCTGCATAACCACATCATTATCTGCGCCGTGGATATGGCGAACCAGCGCAAGTACATTTCCAACCGTCAGAGCTACGCCTTTATCCGGCGCACCAGCGACCGGCTGTGCAAGGAACACGGCCTGTCTGTGGTAAAGCCCGGCAAGGACAAGGGCAAGACCTATGCCGAGTGGGACGCACAGAAAAAGGGCAAGAGCTGGAAAGCAAAACTAAAAATTGCTATCGACGCGGCCATCCCGCAGTCCAAAGATTTTGACAGCTTTTTGCAGCTCATGGAGGCGCAGGGCTATGAAGTCAAACAGGGCAAGTTTATTTCATTCCGCGCCCCCGGACAGGAACGCTTCACCCGCTGCAAGACCTTGGGGGAGGATTACACCGAGGAACGGATCACCCAGCGAATCAAGGGCATTGCCATCGACCGAGGGCCGCGCAGAAGAAGCGCCGGGGAAATCTCCCTGCGGATCGCCTTGGAGGACAGTATCAAGGCCCAGCAGTCGGCGGGCTATGCGCGGTGGGCGAAGCTGCACAACTTGAAACAGGCCGCCAACTCCTTAAACTTCATCACGGAACACCAGATTGACAGCTACGAGGGCTTGGAAAGCAGGCTGGCCGAGATCAGCGCGGTGGGCGACGCGGCGGCCTCCGCCCTGAAAGACGCAGAACGCCGCCTTGGGGATATGGCGCTGCTGATAAAAAACCTCTCCGCCTACAAGCAGCTCCGGCCTGTGGTGCTGGAACTGCGAAATGTCAAAGACAAGGCCGCGTTCCAGCGGCAGCATGAAAGCCAACTGATATTGTATGAGGCGGCGGCAAAGGCGCTCAAAGAGGCTGGGATCACAAAGCTCCCCAACCTGTACGCCCTCAAAACCGAGTATAAAAAGCTGGACGCAGAACGGGAACGGCTGTCCGCACAATACAGCGAAGCGAAACAAAAATTGAAAGAATACGGCATTGTCAAACAGAATGTGGACAGCATTTTGCGGACAGCGCCGGGAAAGGAGCTTACGCAGGAACGATGAATATACCGAGAATGAGTTACCCCCAATACCGCAAGGCCCGCAGGCTCACCCATGAGTGCTGCAACTACTGTAACGGAAACTGCCTCCTGCTGGACGATGGGGAGGAATGTGTCTGTGTGCAGAGTATTTCCTATTCGCTGCTGTGCCGGTGGTTCAAGGTGGCCGTCCTGCCGCTGGACGCGGCCCTGTGCGCCGAAATCACCAAAGGCCGGGATGATATCAAACGCTGCACCGTCTGCGGGGCGGCCTTTACGCCCAACTCCAACCGGGCCAAATACTGCCCGGATTGTGCGGTGCAGGTACGCCGAAAGAAAGAGGCGGAACGCCAGCGGAAAAGATACCTCCTGTCTACGCATTTAGGACGGTAAAAATACACGGAAATCAAGGGCTTTTCCGCATGGACAGCAGGCAGATGGATAAAGTTATCCTGTTCCCCGCAAAACGGGGTTCTAAATGCGGGAAAATGGACAAAATCGAGTAGGAGGGAGTGATTAACTCCCGTCCTCTCACACCACCGTGCATACCGTTCGGTACACGGCGGTTTCAACGGTTGACGTGCACGGACTGATAGGCTGTGGCTAAATCATAATAGCCTCTGTTTATCAGTCTTTCTTTTGTCATTGCCATATTTACCGCTACCGTTTGTGTGGTAAACCAATAGCCTCTTCGGCTGTTCCCTGCCTTCCATGCCAATTCTTTCGGCACTCCCATTTTCAGCAGGTTCTTTACCTTCGTTTTCGGTTTCTTCCATTGTTTCCATATACACATTCGGATTCTGTGATATAGCCATTGGTTCAGTCCCTCTATTCGGTTCTTCATATCTGCTACTCCATAATAATTCAGCCAGCCCCGCATATACACCTTTATCTTTTCTAACGATGGGCGTATGCTCTGAACAGACCTTCGGGAACTAAGGTCTTTCAGTTTTGACTTCATTTTCTTCCATGACTTCCCATGAACTCGGACATAAATGCCCTTTCCGTTCTTTCCCAATGTGAAGCCAAGGAACTTAAAATTTCGGATTGCAAATACACTTACTACACGGCTTTTCTTCTGGTTCACCTGCAATTTCAGCGTCCCTTCCAGATATTTCGTGCTTGTTTCCAGAAGTCTCTTTGCGGCTCTCTCACTTTTAGCTAACAATACTATATCATCTGCGTAACGTACAAAAGCCACTCCTCGTTTCTCGTACTCCTGGTCGAACTCGTTCAGATAGACATTTGCCAGCAGCGGGGATAGATTTCCTCCTTGCGGCGATCCTTCCTCTGTCTCCATGACTACACCGTTTTCCATGACACCACTCTTTAGGTATCTCTTTATCCATTGGATAACCCTTTCATCCTTTACATCTCTGCGCAGGATATTTAATAGCATTTCTTGGTTCAGAGTATCAAAGTATTTCGACAGGTCCAATGCAACGGCATGGGTGTATCCCTGTTCTGCATACTCTTTTACCTTTAAAATGGCGTCCCTGGCGCTTCTTCCCGGCCGATACCCATAGCTGTTCTCCGAGAACAGCGCCTCATAGACTGGCATTAACTGCTGTCCTATGGCTTGCTGGAAGATACGGTCTTTCACGGTTGGAATGCCCAGCTTTCGCATTCCTCCCTCTGGCTTGGGAATCTCTACTCGTCTTACTGGGTCGGGGGTGTATTTTCCCCTTTTGATTCTCTCTATCAGTTCCTTTTGATTTTCCCTTAGGCAGTCACCTGTTTCCTCTACGGTCATTCCGTCGATTCCCGGCGCTCCCTTATTCGCCTTTACTCTCTTAAAAGCTCTGTTTAAGTTGTCCTTATTCAGTATCTTCTCTAAGAGTTCCGGCTGTGCACTGTCTCTTTCCTTCCATATCCGGCGGAAAGAACGGTGCGCTCTCACATACCCTTCACGTTCCGCGCTGTCTCTTTGTGAGCAGCTATCTCTGTTTTCTGTACCCAATGTTCTTTCCTCCTTTCCCGGTTGTACTAAAGACTCCTGTTGATTCGGTCCTTCGTCTCTCGACTACTACGACCTCTGCTGACTTCTGTACGTTCAGCACTACCTCACGATAGTGGTTATCCCTTTCAGGACATTCCGCACAGACCTCCCCGGGTACCACACGTTTCTTTCTCTCCATCTATCTGCCACATTTACCATACATGATTCCGTGTGGTTATTGGGCTTCGACTTGTTTGGCAGCCTTACCCTCACGCATGGCCTGATGTGATTTCTGTTCGTCAGACCAGAGATTTGCCCATGGGTTAGTATGTTCCCCATATCCAGCTTCCTTCAGATTCCACCTCACGATGGACACCCTTGCCTTCGGCTATATCCTTCCCACCACCGGGCGGATTCCGGACTTGCACCGGTTAGAAACGTGCGCCGCCGGGCGCACCAAGAAATGCCGGACGCAGAGGCAATACAGCCCCGCGCCCGGCGTTTTGGATAATTGCCGATTATGTAATTGCATGATATAATACAGTAAAACAAAGCGGGAAACGGTGGAACTTGTATGAATATTGAAAACTATATTGAATCACAGTACAGAGAATTATTATCATGTAGTCAAATAAATGTGGAATACTCCGATTTATATAAATCATTTAGAAATCAAAAACTTCGGGAAATACTTATGACCTTACATCATGATCTGGTTGGACTTTTTAGAACAATGAACGAAAGGCTACCAACTGGGGAACATGAAGCACACTTTTGGGCAGAACCGAGCAGAGATTTAATTAAGAGAATCGAAATTATATTCAGCTTAGTAAGTTCACTAAAAGCAACGCCTTTAGCCTTTCAAATAGACCCATACTATTTAGAGTTACTTACACGCTGTCGAGATTTCCTTAGTTCAAGTGGAGGCAGTTCATTACCGCCCAATATGGCAAAGGTCGAATTATATTATACACTTCCTATTTTTTTACCTCTTAGTAGCATAACCATTTCACATAAGCAACAAGATTTTACATTTGATTTGAAGCTGATCGGAAGCGGTTCTTATGCTAATGTTTATAAATATAAGGACACTTTTTATAATCGGCCTTTTATTTTAAAGCGTGCAAAAAAGGAACTTACAGATAAAGAAATGGCCCGTTTCAAAAGAGAATTTGATGTAATGAATGATCTATCTTCTCCATACATACTTGAAGTTTACTGCTACAATCCAGATAAAAATGAGTATATTATGGAATATATGGATTATACACTGGACGGATATATCGCTGCTCATAACTCCACCTTAACAATTATACAGCGAAAAGGAATTGCCCAACAAATATTACGCGCTTTTGATTATCTTCATTCAAAAGGACATCTGCATCGTGATATAAGCCCTAAAAATATTTTGATAAAAGAGTACGACGATACCCTTGTAGTTAAACTTTCAGATTTTGGACTTGTAAAAATTCCTGATAGTACGCTAACAACGGTTAATACGGAGTTCAAGGGTTATTTTAATGATCCTGCACTGGTTGTCGAGGGGTTTAACACTTATGGCATAGTTCACGAAACTTATGCTCTCACCAGAGTTATTTATTTTGTAATGACAGGTAAAACTAATACTGAAAAAATTACGAATCAGAATTTACGAAATTTTGTTGAGAGAGGATTGAACCCGGATAAAACCAAAAGATTTCAAAATATTCGCGATATGATTTCAGCGTTTAAGACCATATAATCGAGTAGGAGGAAGGCGATTATTTCGCCTTCCGACCTCTCACACCACCGTACGTACCGTTCGGTATACGGCGGTTCAATCAACTTAACATGTAACAGCCTTTTCGGCGTAGTAGTCTTCCATGGATACAAGACCAAACTTAGCTAGTCTCTCTTTACTGATACAAATGTGGAGATTCCAGCTTCTGCACACTCTGGCATATCCTTTGGCATATGAAATGCCATGTGCCGCATTTGGCGGCAGACCAAGTTTGATAAGATTCTTTTCCCTGTTCTTTGGCGTTTTCCAGTGTTTCCATATGCACATGCGCAGTCGATACCGAATCTGTCCGTCCATTTTTGCGCACAGCCTTTTCATGCTTCCGATTTTGAAATAATTTATCCACCCTCGGATAAGCCGGTTGAGTTTCCCAATTTTATAACCATTGCCCACTCCCCAGCTCCTGCTTGTATATTTCTTCATCTGCGCCTTGAACTTTGCTGCCGCTTTCGGGTGTGGTCTGGCTTTGTACCCTTTGGCAAATGAGTCATAGTAAAATCCAAACCCCAGATACTTAATGCCCTTTGGTTTATCAACCCTGCTCTTTTCCGCGTTCACTTTCAGTCCAAGCTTTTCCTCTATAAACCGAGCCACGCTCTTCATTACCCGCTCTGCCGCCTGTCTGCTCCCGACCATTATAATAAGGTCATCTGCATACCGGACGAAATCCAGCCTCCTTGCTTCCAGTTCTTTGTCCAGCTCATTTAACATGATATTTGCTAACAGCGGCGAGATATTTCCACCCTGCGGTGTGCCGACTACCGTATCTTCATACTCATCATCAATCATTACGCCGCTGACCAGAATCTTTCTTACCACCGATATGACATCTCCGTCCTTTATTGTCCGTCCGAAAATCGTCATCAGCTTGTCATGGTCTACTGTGTCAAAGAATTTCGCTAGGTCGATATCCACTATCCAGTTGTGTCCGTCATTCATCATTTCCAATGCTTTAAGGACTGCCTGCTGTGCACACCGCTTGGGTCTGAATCCATAGCTGTGGTCGTGAAACTGCTCCTCAAATATCGGGGTAAGCACCTGTGCCACCGCCTGCTGTACAAAGCGGTCTACTGCTGTTGGCACTCCAAGATTTCTTGTACCACCATCGGGTTTGGGTATCTCCACCCTGCGGACTGGCTTCGGCTTATACTTCCTCGTCCGCAACTGTTCCTTAATGTTTTCGCCGTTTTCCGAAAGATATGCGCCAAGTTCTTCAACGGTCATCCCGTCCACGCCTGCCGCTCCTTTATTCCTTACGACTTGCAGATACGCCGCATTTAGATTATCCCTGCTTAATATCTGCTCCATGAGACTGCTTGTGTCCATGCGTTGTTTCCTTTCTGCCCCTTTTGCCTTTGCCGCCTTTGAAGTCATCGACAGGCGTATGCTCCGGCTACGAAGTGGAACGTACTTCAACTGATTGATTGTTCAGCCCTTCGCTCCGTCCCCATTACAGGAACTTCCTCACTACTATGGCTTCTGCTGACTTCTCACAATTCGTTGTTACTACGGCTAATGAGACCGCCTGTGAGACCTCCCCAGTTAAGGTGCGTGTTCTTTTCCTCCATGTACCTGCCGCATTTACTCGTACTTCCGGCAACCTTTTGGACTTCAGTGCCTTTTGCCACCTTATCCGTATTTCCGAGCCTTATATGCGGTTCCTGTCCGTCAGGTCAGAGGTTTGCTTACAGCTTCTTTCAGATTCCGTCTCACGGCGGACACCCTTGCTGTTCGGCTATGTGCTTCGTTGTTGCCTACGCGCACTTGGGACTTTCACCCATTAGAAAACGCCCATGCTGGGCAAACAAAATGCCGGACGCAAGGGCCATATAGCCCTCGCGCCCGGCGTTTTGCTTACTCGTCTGTGAAGTGGAACCGCTGCGCCGCAAAGTCGGCGTCGCTCATGGCGTCCAGCTTATCGGCGGTCTGGCAGGCCAGCGTAGCCATTTCCTTGTCCATATCCGGCAGAACTGTCCGGAGATTTGCTGCTGTCCTGCGGCGTTCGGCATTATGATACAGACAGAGCAGGTTTTCTTCTTCCACGGTGAAATACATTCCTCATACCTCCATTTCTTTTGATTTTTCCCACGCCGGGGACTTCTTTTTCTGTTCCTCCTTGGCGGCGGCAAGCTGCGCCCGGATGGACGGTTTCTTTGGTTTTTGTGTTGTCCTGCGCGTTTGCTTGGGCTTTTTGGCCTCCGCCTTGGCTGCCTCGGCCACATCCAAAAGGGAAATCTGTTCCCCTGCTTTTGCCTTTGCTTCCAGTTCCTCCATAGACGGGGCGTTGTTCATCATGCCGTCGATCATGTTGTAGTTCTGCTCGGTGGACATTTCAGCGGTTTTGATGTGGCTGTCCTGCTGGGCCGGGATGGCAAAGGCCCTTGTGCCGTTTGCCATAATAAGATACTTGCCGTCCTCCGACTGGTGGTGGAATCCATACCCGGCAGCCTCCATCTGTTCCCGGCTCCTGTCGGTCAGATAGAAACGTCCCCTCGGCGTCTGGATTTGTTCGCCGGTCATGCACTCGTCCGGCGTGAGCTGCTTTTCCGGCTGGGAGAAGAACTCCGGCACCTGCCGGTAGTCGGCCCCCTCGTCCACATAGTAGGCCGTCTGTTCCCCGTCCTGCCGGAACACCACAATATCCCCCATAGAGAGGGAACGTCCCTTGTAATCGGCGGGATGTTCCATATTGAAGCGGCGGTAAATCTCGTCCAGTGTGGTGTCCTTATCCAGCGGCGCGGTGTAGACAAGCTGGTAATTCTTCCTGTCCACCAAAAGCCCGTCCGCCTGCAAGTCCTCATAGGAACGGTAGCGGAAGTCGCGCCCCTCCGGGCCGGGCGGCACTTGGTAGATGGAAAAGTTAGGCTGCGCCGGGGCATAGGAACCAGAGTCAATATATTCCTCCACCGTCAGCCCGGCAGTGGCGGCTTCCTGTTCCAGCTCGGTCTTGACCTGCGCCTTATAGTCCTGCAAGCTCTTATCAAAGTCGAAAAGCTGCGGCGGCTCCGGTAACGATTCTCCCTGATTGAGAAGCGGACGGCACTCTCTTACATACTCCACCAAGGCGTCCAAATAGGCGGTCTGCTCTGGCAACAGGGGATCGCCGGATCGTAAAAGGTGTTGGGCCTCCTGTTCCATACGGGAAAGGTTGCAGTGCTGTTTGAGATATGGGACAAAGGTATGCAGCAGCATATCCCGCTGGGCCTTGTCCGCTTCCCATGCCTCCGGCCCCTCATGGTGCAGCACATGGTTTTTCCAGCTTTCATCCTGTTCGTAGTATTCGTGGCAGCCCCGGATATGCTGAATCAGGGAACCGTCCCCATCGCCAAAGTCCTGCCGCCCCTCGTAGTTGTCCGGCTGGCCCTGCATGGTAAAGTCAATGCGGAACCTGGTCTTGTCGTACCAGCTTCCCGTATAGCCCGGCTGTTCTCGGCCGCGGCGTTGGGCCTCGTCCAGTGACTGAAAAACAGCGTCGGCCTCATGTAATGGCATTTGCTGGCCATCTTTTAAGTGGGGGCTTTCACTCCAAAGAATCGTGACAATCGGCTCGGCTTCCGGGTCACAGGCGATGGTCTGTTCCGCCCTGGCAACGGCCATCTCACTTACAATCTGGCTTTTTACAACGTCATCCATCTTGCCGTGTTGAAGTTCATACCCCTGTTCACATAGGTGGTTGATCAGCCCTATGATTTTTTGCGGGTCGTTCACGGCGTCGGCATAGTCCATAATCAACTTCCGTTCTTCCCTTCCCAAAAGCGGGGCGCTTTGTTCGGCCAGCGCGATCAGGGCGGCCGCCCGGTCAGCCGGGGATACATCCGGCATCAAGGGATTGCCGTTCAAAATACCGTCGATTCCGTTCCATGCCTGCGGCTGGGGAATGGCGTTGGCCTGCTTGGCGGCTTCCAGAAAACCGTCCAGCGCGTCGCCGGTCAGGGGTTCCATCGTCCCAGCCGGTAGCTCATGGGCAGCAAGGATTTCCTTTCCAGCTTCCATAAGGGACAGGTCGGGATTGTCAAGCTGGCCTCCGTCCAGCTCCTTGTAGTCAGGGCCATATAGCGTGTAGTCATAACCGTTTTCCGATGTCTGGATATACAGGTAATCGCCGCTTTCCAGACGGTAGGCGGCTTCCTGCGGGGCCTCGGCCTTTTCCAGTGAACCGTCCCCGGCAATGGTAAAGCCCTGTTCCTGCGCCGCCTCCTTGGTTCCCTGTGATACCTCGCCGGTGGATTTTAAATCCGCTTCAATGAGGGTTTGCAGCATGGCTTTTACGCTGTCGGTCATTTCCTGCTGTTGCTTGGGGGGCAACTTGGAAAATGCACTGCCTGGGTCTGGCTGCTCAGCGGCCTGTTCCAGCGGTGCGGTTTGCGGCTGTTCCTGCTGGGCCTGCCGTTCTTTCTGAAGCTGGGCAAGGTGGCCGTCAATGGTGGTAATCAGTTCATGGGCGGTGGCCCGGATGGTTTCAAGGGAGGCTTTCAGCTCTTTCAAGTCCTTGCCGGAACTCCAACCGGCCACATAGCCAAAGGAATAATCGGAGGTATCCAGCCCGTAGTACTGGCAAACGGCATAAGCCACGCTTTCGGCCTGCACTTCGCGGGTGCGGCTGTCGGGGCGGTCGGCCTGCTCTATGGCCAGGGCTTCCGGGTCGATGGCGTGGAGCTTGGAATGGGCGATCTCATGGATGGCCGTCTTTAGGGTCTGTAATTCGCTCATGCCCTCCTGAATGGCGATCCGCTGTTCTGCCAAGTGGTAGTAGCCGTGGGAGCCGCCGGGGATGTCCTCAAAGGACATCGGGACGGGGGAGGTCTGTTCCAGCGCCTTGAAAAATTCCTCGTACCGTTCCACGCTGCCGGTCAGTTCTTCCATGCCGATAGAGGGCAGCGGCCCGCCCTCGGTCTGGCTTACATCAAAGACGGACACGATTTTGAAGGCCGGAACTTGGATTTCCTGTACCTCGGTGACTGGCTTTCCATCCTGGCCTATCACCACCTTGCCCTGGGCGTCCAGCTTCGGCACTTCCTTCTTTGCTTTGAACGGGGCCGGGGCCAGGATCTTGATGGCTTTTTCGCCTTTCTTCACATTGCGGTGAAACTCGTCCCGCCACTTATTGTAGCCCGCTACCAGCTGGCCCCCCTGCATAGCAATCAAGAGGGTGTTATTGAAGCTGTAACTGTGGAACTTCGCTATGGAGGTGAGATAGGCTTTGTAGCGTTCACTCTCAAACAGCTCCTGTATGCCGATTTCCAGCCGGTCGGTGATTTCTTTCATACGGTCGGTACTGTTCTGACTGTTTAATAGAATGGGGGTGACAGGCTGCGGGGCCTTTGCGGGAGCTGCCGTCTCCGGCTGCACCTTGCTTTCCTCCCGCATAATTTCCGGCGCAGGATAGGCCATCACCCGGTATTCTTCCGGCACTGGCTGGCCCTCATGGACGCGCTGCCATTTGTCCCCGGTTCGCAGAAGATACCCGTACTCGGTGAATGTGCCTTGTTCCCCCTGGGCAATAAACTGGCCCAGCCGTTCCGTGTCAATGGCCGGTTTCCATTCATCGGGAATCACCATCAGGCCCGAATGATTCAGGTAGTAATCCCCTAAGGTGCGGTAGTCTTTGGCGTCAATGAGAATAAAGCAATCGGTATTTTGTAATAGTCGATGACCTGCCCGATGGTCTGAAATTTCTCCAGGGACTGCATGACGGCGTTTAACTGCGACCGTTCCACAGCATCCAACTTTTGAAGCTGCACGGCAAGGAAGTTCAGTTCGTCCACACTGGCGGATTGTATCAAGTCCTCCGGCAGTTCCAGCGGATGCCCCTCCGGGGCAGAAACACCGGCAATGAAACAATCCTGCTGGTTGTCGGCGGTGATATGGATTTCGTTTAAGGCGGCCTGCACCTGTTCGGCGGTCGTTGGCAGGGAAAGCCAGCAGCCATGTGGTTCGTCGGATTGTGCTTCGGCGTGGTTATCAAGAAAAATGGAACATACTTCGTTCACGGAGGCTCTCCGTTCCGGGGTGGTGTTGAACGTTGGCGGCTGCATGGGTTCCTCCTGTGTGGGAAGCTCTGCGGCTTTTGCCGGTTCCTCCCCTTCGATGGTGTAGCCGGGGAGCAGACAGCCGTTGACCTTGAAATAGTCGGCGTATTCCTTAGGGATAGCCGGGGAAATTTCCGTAAAGTAATGGGCGTGTGCCTTGATACGGCCATTCAGGTACTTGTCCAGTGCTTCCCGGCTGGCAAAGACTTTCCGATCCTGTCCGGCAATCTTGGCCTGCCGGTAGCTGCCCGGCGCGTTGGTGCGCAGGCTCCAGCTTAATGTCCAGGAGTAAGGGACGGAGGTTTGGGCGGCGCTGTCGTACCGGGTGTTCTCTGAAATGGAGTAATACATCTGGTAAACCATGTTGCTGCGGATATGCCGGTAGTTGTCCGGCTGCTCCCACTGGTTGGAAGTGTGCGTGACGGGAAGCGTCCGGGCATATTCCAGGACTTTGTCCAGAAACAGGGTTCTTCCGGCCTGTTTCTCCCATGCGGCGGCCTGCGCTTTCAAACGGTCAAACACTTCCTGTTCTGCGGCGGCGCTTTCCGCCCGCAGAGAAAGAAGCTCCGCAAGGGGCAACTTTACCGCTTCGGAGAGATCGGCCTTGCCGCTTTCAAAGTAAATCCGGCGCTCGATCCGCATCGTGCTGGCCGGTTCTAAATCGTCATGGTCATAAGAGCTATAAGACATTTGGTGTCACATCCTTCCTAAAAAATGGCATAAGAAAAGCAGGAAACCGTTTCAAAGATTTCCTGCTGGGTTGTGCCGCCGGTGGGCGGCTGGTATTTAGTTGTGAATAAGAGGGGCCTACACGGCCTTTGTTTTATTTAACCTTCCAAATATGCCGCCAATATTTCAAACTTAATAGAATCGCGCAGATTGCAGTAATCACATCTGCCAGAAGATACGTCACTCCAACCTGCTCCAAAGGAATGATGCGCGGCAAAAAGAAAACAGAGAAAATCATGGAAAGACCAAGTATAATCTGCAATGCTTCAAGCCTATGCTTTTTCCCCATATCCTTTGATGTGATAAACAGCAATACAAGACCAACCGCCAAAATGGCTAACCAATAGTACGGGAAGTCTGTACCATACAGACCGGAAGAATAGCCGTCCCAGCCAGCATTCATCAGTATGACAGCCCCCCACCTGCCAAAAAGCATCTTGGCATTTCGCTGCTTAGTACTTAATTTTTGTTCCTGCGTCTCTTGTTCCTCGGCATAGGTTTGAGGATCAACCAATTCAGAAATGCTCATTTCAAAGAGAGAAGCCAGTTCCGATAAGTTTTTAGATGTCGGTTCACTGGTTCCTGCTTCCCACTTTGCAACAGCTTGACGGCTGATGCCCAACTGATCGGCAACATACTCTTGGGACATTTTTAGTTGTGTACGCCTGGCTTTAATGTTTTCGCTCAGTGCCATGTTCACGCCCTCCTTTCAGATTTCATCATACATCAACATTCCGGTTGCAGGCTACCAACTAAAACGCAACCGTAGGTTGCAAGAGCCAGGCCATACAGAAATTTAAGAATCCGGCAGCTCACTCAGCATGTTTATGGTGCGGTAAATTTCTCCGCAGGCAGGGCACTTCCAGTCCAGATTACTCTTTTTCGCTTTCTTATGAAGATGCTCTAATTCCGCTTGGTGGCATTTGGGGCATATGGTTGGAAGCTCTGCCCATAACCGTTTCAGCAAACGGACTTCGTTCTCCCGGCTGTTCGTATACATTGTTCCTCCTGGTCTAAGCCGTTCTTAAAATCAAACAGATCGACTACCTTTATGTGTCATATTCAATGAGATATATTTGATTGGAGCTTTGATCATAAATTGCAAAGGTAAAATTAAAGGAAAAACGTTGGAACAACTCGGAATCATCATATGGATTCCTACTTTCCGAATGGCGGTCATAAAAATAATAGTATCCGTCCTGTATTTCCGGTATAGATACTTCATCATCGTATGGCTGGTATAGGAAAGTATCTAAGTTTTCGGGAAGTGGAAGTGTATGCCAGGTTTCACTTTCTTCCATTTGTTCACCGATGGAATCATCGGGATACTGTACCACTGTGTAGGAAACACCATCTCCATGAAATCCACCATGCGTATCCTTGTGGGAAACAACTTTCCCTATCGTTAAGTCAATCCCGCTTTGTCTGGACAGTGCTGCCAGATTATTTTCCCGGCTACATAGAACAAAGGTCAGTGAAAACAAAAGCAATGCGATTGCGCTAAAAATAAGTATCCATTTTTTCATAACCATCCGCCTACCTTTTCGTTGTCATATTTCCAAAGCCAGCCAGTGCCGCTCCCATCAAAAGGCCCAGCGGGAGGTCCTTCAACAAAATTCCAAAAATCAGGCCAAGCCCCATCCCAATCGCAGCCATACCATTCAAACGTGATTTTTTATCCGGTTGTTTCATCGGTTCCTCTTTTGCATGACATACTCCTTGCGCATATTATAGCAGGGATACCCGATGTTGAAAAGCAAATCTGAATCCATTGCGCACAAACGGGGGTTCATGAGACAGGGGGATTGAAGCCTTCCCAAAGTGAAAATTCCCGCCCGGCAGAATGGCCGGGACAGGGAGTTTACCGGGAGTGTGGCTACACTCCCTATGCTTGCTGTTTTTTAGTTTTTGCCCCTCTGTTCCACGCGGTAGTTCACATACTTGCCGCCGATATCGGCCAAAAGCACCGTGCCGTCGTAGGTCTTGCCGGTTTTCAGAGAGAGCAGTCCCTTTACCTTTGCCTTTCCGTCTCCCAGCAGAGCGGCGGCGATTTTCGAGGTGAACGCTTTGCCCCGTTCCTCAAAAAATCGGTCATTCTTCCACATGACAAACTGGCAGGCCCGGTTTCCGCAGGAATAGTTTTTCTTGCCCTCGTAGACGCTCTCCCCACAACGGGGGCATTTGCCGATAGCCACACGCTCATCCTGAAACAACTTCTGTGCGTCCTCGCTGATCTGCGAATAGCCCACAATCAGGCTCCTTGTCATTTCTGCAATGTCATGCATGAAGTCCTCCGGGTCGGCCTGACCTTTGGCAATGGCCGTCAGCTTCGTTTCCCATTCAGACGTAAGCTGGGGAGAGGTCAGCACATCCGGAAGGACGCAGGCAAGGTTATGGCCGTCCCTGGTGGGAAGAAGCTGCTTGCCTTTTCGTTCCACAAAGCCCATCTGCACCAGCTTTTCCAGAATGGAGGCGCGGGTGGCCGGGGTTCCCAAACCTTGGCGTTCGGCGTCCTCCGGCATATCCTTGGCCCCGGCCCGTTCCATAGCCGAAAGTAGCGTGTCCTCGGTGTAGGGCTTCGGGGGCGCGGTGTAATGCTCGGTGATGCTGGCCTCCGCCTTGTCAAAGGTCTGGCCCTCGGTGATCTCAGGCAGTACCCGCGCCAGCTCCGGCGCGTTCTCGTTGGCATCGGCCTTAAAGCAAGTACGGAAACGGAGGTCAATCTCTTTCCAGCCCGGCGTCAGGATGGTTTTGCCCTTGGCGGTAAACTCTTTCCCGGCACAGGTGAAAGTGGCGGTGACGGCCTCAAACACATGAGGCGCGGCCACGGCGCACAGGAGCTTGCAGCACACAAGGGAGAGAAGTTTTTTCTCCCCCTCGGTCAGCCCGTCAAAGCCTTTCTGCACAAACTCCATCGTGGGGATGATGGCGTGGTGGTCGCTCACCTTTTTGCTGTTCAGCACCCGGCCCAACTGCGGGGAGAGGTCAAGCCCCTTTGCAAAGGGGAGCAACGGCCAGAGGCCGGACACAAGGCTTTCCGCTGTGGGCTGCATATCGTCGGTAAGGTGCTGGCTGTCTGTTCTCGGATAGGTCAGCCGCTTCTTTTCATAAAGCTGCTGGGCATAGTCTAGGGTCTGCTTGGCGGTAAAGCCAAAGAGCCGGTTAGCCTCCCGCTGCAAGGTGGTAAGGTCATAGAGGCGGGGCGGTTTCTCCGTTTTTTGCTCCCGCTTGACGGAAACACAAACAGCCTGTGCCCCAGCGCAAGCCGCCTTAGCCGCCTCCGCATCGTCAGGACTTGTAAAGCGGTCGCTGGCCGCCTCCATGCCGCCCGCCGCGATATGGACAACGTGGTATTTCTCTTTCTTGAAATTGCCGATTTGGCTTTCCCGGTCAACCAGCATTTTGAGGGTGGGTGTCTGCACCCGGCCCACGGTCAGGGTCTTGTGGTAGAGGATGGAGAAAAGCCGTATGGCGTTGATCCCCACCAGCCAATCCGCCTGCGCCCGGCAAAGAGCCGACTGATACAGGCTGTCGTAGTCTGCCCCCGGTTTTAGATGGGCAAAGCCGTCCTTGATGGCCCCGTCCTCCATGCTGGAAATCCAAAGACGTTTGAACGGCTTTTTGCAGCCCGCCATCTGGTAGACGAAACGGAAAATGAGTTCTCCCTCTCGCCCGGCGTCTGTGGCGCACACAAGGCTCTCCACGTCGGTGCGCTCTATCAGGGAACGTAAGATTTCAAACTGCTTTTTCTTCTCGTCCGGGATGATGTACTGCCACTGCTGCGGGATAATCGGCAGGTCGTCATAGCGCCATTTTTTGAACCGCTCGTCATAGGCCCCGGCGTCGGCAAGGGAAACCAGGTGGCCGATACACCAGCTCACCAGATAGCCGTTTCCCTCTAAGTAGCCGTCCTGTTTTTTCTCCGCTCCAATCACTGCCGCAATGCTGCGGGCCACGCTCGGTTTCTCTGCAATCACTAACTGAATACTCATTCCTCATCCTCCTTGTTTGGTTCAGGTGCTTCTTTCTCGATCAACCAATCTTCCCCCGGCTCTTGGGTGTCATCTGGCTCCGGGGCTTCTTCCTCGTCGTCCTCGTCCTCCCCAAAGTCGTACTCGTCCAGATCGTCGCCGCCCTTGATGTCCGCTTTTGGCTTGCGGAACTTGAAGAAGTAAAGAGCCGCGCCGCCGCCTGCCAGAACGACCGCCAGGAACACCACAAGGCCGCCTATGCCGTTTGGCTTTTCCTCCTGCGGCTTGGCTTCCTCCGGCTTGTGTTCTTCCGGCTCCGGCCCGGTGCAGGCGTTCATGTTGTTTTTACACACCGGGCAATTCGTATTGACAGCCCCGGCCTCACACTTGGTTGTGCAGGTACAGTGTTCCGGCTTGGTCTCGCCGTCCTTCAACAGTGCTTGCAGGTCGGCATCGTCCACTTGGTTTAAGAAATGCACCGCCGTTTCCTTGTCCTCGTTGGCCCGGTCGATCAAGATATAGAAGTAATTCCCGGCCTTGGTGGTGACGGTGATCAACTGCTTATCCCCGAAAAAATCATCCACCAGCGCCGCATTGCCCTTGGGTGTGACGGGTACGTCCTCCGGCTCCATCTCGATCCCCCCGGTGGTGGGTTTTTCCGTTTCCTCCGGCAATGGCTGCGGGTGAGGGTCAACACCTCCGGCGTAGGCGGTGACGGAAACAGCCGCCATGCAAAGCACAGCGGCCAGTGTTGCGGTGAACATGCGAATGGCTTTATTCTTCATCGGCGGTTTCCTCCTGTTCGTCCTGCTCAAAATCCGGCTGCGGGGCTGGGGGTGCCTGCAACGCGCCATCCCGGACAAAGGCGGCAAATTCCTGGGGCGTCATGTGCAGGTCCCGCACAAGCTGGACAATCTGCAAGTTTTCCTGTTCCGTCTTGGCCGCTTCCAGATCCCGAAGCTGCTTTTGCAGCGCCGCGATCTTGTCCTTGGTTTTCTCAATGTCCTTTTCAATGCGTTCCAATTTGTTCATTGCCATAGTCAAACACTCCTTTCTGGCGTTTAAGGTAAACGCCCGTAACAATAAAAATGCTGTTGCCAGTAGCTTGAATTTAGGTTCGTGTAACTGATTGGATCGCCGCAGTGCAGCATCACCGAATTGCCCACATACAGCCCCACATGGGACATCCCGGCGGTGTCGTAGGTGCCGACGAAAAATACCAGGTCGCCGGGCCTTGCCTGTTCCGGTGAAACGGGGGTGCAGAGACTGTAAAGCCCCTGCGCCGTCTGCCGTCCCACATTCCAGCCGGAATGATTGACCACCCAGCTAATAAAGCCGGAACAATCAAAGCTGGTGCTGGGGGAGCTGCCGCCCCAGACATAGGGAAAGCCAACATACTTTTCCGCCTCCGCGATCATGGCCGCAAAGGCTTCATCCTTTAGCGCCTCCGGTGGGATTTCATAGTAGGTCGGCTCTTTAATGGTGGAGGCATTGGGATAGCTGCCGCTTGGAAAGAGGTCTGGCCGGTTGCCCAGCGTCTGCATATAGGCGGCGTACAGGCTTAATGCTTCCTCGTCCATGAGGGAGACGGGCAGGTGGGATAAATCCCTGTTTTCCAGCGTCACGTTGCAGATGTAATAGGTGTAGGGAACTTCTTCCTCGTACTCGTTCCCCTCGCTGTCCGTACTCGTTTCGGTGCGGTAGCGGATTTCCGTCTCAACCGTCTGGGTCAGGATATATTGCTGCTCAAAGAGCATGGCAAGGTCGCCCTATACTTCCTCCAAGGTGAACACGCCGTTATGCAGCGCGGAGAGGATAGAGGTCAGTACATAGGGGTCATGGCCGATCTCGTCCAGCTCAAAACGGTACTCGTCGTAGCCGGGATGCAGGGTTTCGTAGTGGTCCAATTCGTACTGTAAATCAGCTTCCATCCCGGCGTAGGCAGCCTCGGCTCCCAGCATATCGCTGTCCTCCGAGAGATAGGAGGTGGCCGCAAGTCCCGTCCCGGCACTGCCAAACATGGCGGTGCAGGATTGCAGGCCCCCCATCAGAAACAGGAGCATGAGGCCCACGCCGCCAATCAGCAGCGCCCCTTTCCAGTGACGGGCCACAAGGGACGCGGCCTGTTTACCTTTCTCTGCGGCTTTCCTGGCGGCTGATGCGGTGGTCTTGGCACTGCCTGCCGCGCCCCGGCCCGCCGCCCGTGCGGCCTTGGCGTATTCCCGTTTGATGTGCTGTTTCTGCCAGAGGCGGGAAATGGGATTCGTGACCGCCTGCGCCAGTTCCGGGTTGTCCCGCAGGGATTTTTGATACACAAACTCGGCATTGGCGGCCATGGATTTTCGTTCCGCCTTGGCTGCGGCCCGGTAGGGTTTCAGCTTATTCCGCCGTCTGGCGTTTCTCAGGGCCTTGCCCGCTTGGCGCTCGGCCAGTTCTTCCGCCTTATGGCCGCTCTCCACACCCACATTTTCCTGCTCCACCTCATGGATTTTTCCGTGGAGGTATAGCCCCGCCTCCTGCACCGGGCGGCTGGCCGGATTGGGTTTGAGCTTTGGCGGATGTTTCTCCACTTTCTCAAAGTGAAGTTTGCTTCTGGCCTTTCCCTTGGCTTCGTTGTAGACGGTTTCCTTGGTAATCACGCGCCTGTTCGGGAGGGCGCTTTTTGCTGTATCCAGCCGGTCGGCCCGTTTCTCCGCCTGTTTGATATACGGGGCCAGTTCCGGGGAGGCCCGTTCCTCGGCGGTAAATTGCAGTCGGGAGGCCGGGCCGCTGGCTTCCTTTGCCATACGCTCTCCATGCCGGGCCGCCTGCTTTGCCTTATGCCGGTCGCGGATGTCCACAGCCCGTTCCAGCGCCTTTTCCGCTGTACCATCCGGCTTGGCCGTGTATTCCGGTTCGGCCTCCCGGCTGGAAATGTTCATGCTCTCGCCGGTGGTCTGGTTGTCCAGTGTAAGCCCAGCGCGGGTCATGCGCTGCGTCACCTTATCACGGGGTTTTAAGGGCTTCATGGTGCGCCACCTCCTTTTGCGGCCCCGCACCTCATACCGTGGCCCTCTCGCCTAAGCGGGTGGTCATGATCTGGTAAAGCTGGGTGTGCTTTGGGATAGGATTCTTAAAGGGCAAAACTACATTCTCGTAAATCAAAAGCCCCTCGCCGGGTTCGGAATTTTCCACATACCGTAATTGCTGGGGGGATAGGTTCAATCGCTCCGCAAGGATGTGCCGGTCGCCGGACGCCTGGTTGAGCAGGCAGATGAAGTCCGAATTTTCCAAAATATTTTCAATCTCCGGCGATAAAAGCAGATCCTTGACGTTCTGCGTGGCACCTGTGGGGATGCCGCCCCACTTACGAAAACGCTTCCAAATCTCGCAGGAAAAGGCCGCTGTCTGTTCCTCCCGCAACAGCAGATGAAATTCATCACAAAAGAACCAGGTGGCCTTGCCCTGGCTGCGATTTTGCGTCACCCGGCCCCAAATTTGGTCTTGGACGATCAGCATCCCGATTTTCTTTAGCTGCTTGCCCAGCTCCTTGATGTCAAAGGCCACAATGCGGCTTTCAATGTCCACATTGGTGCGGTGGTTAAACACGTTTAAGCTGCCGTTCACATACAGGTCAAGGGCTTGGGCCACCCGGTCGGCCTCCGGGATGTGCTGGTCTAACAAGGCTTTGTGCAGGTCGGAGAGGATGGGCATGTTCTCCGGGCGTGGGTCTGCCAGATAGGGCCGGTAGATCACCTGCACCGCCCGGTCAATGACCGTCTTTTCGATGGCGTCCAGCCTGTTCTTGCCGCCCATCACCAGTTCACAAAACGACAAAACAAAGTCGGATTTTAGGGCCAGCGGGCTTTCATCCTCGCTGTAATTTAAGTTGATGTCCAGCGGGTTCACATAGGATTTGCTGGTGGGCGACAGCTTCACCACCTGTCCATGCAGCCGTTTTACAAGGGGATAATACTCGGCCTCCGGGTCACATACATACACGTCATCCGGCGTACAGAGGAACACACTCAAAATTTCGGATTTGCAGCTCATGGACTTGCCGCTTCCTGGCGTACCCAGCTTTAAACCGTTGGGACAGCGCGCCCGCTTCCGGTCAAGCATAATCATGTTGCCGGTCTTGGCATTGACGCCGTAATACATGGCCTCTCCATCCTGAAACAGCTCCTGCGTTACAAAGGGGACGAACACGGCCACGCTGGAAGTGGTCAGAGAACGCTCAATCTGGATGTGGCTGGCCCCTAATGGGAGGCTGCTCATAAGGCCCTGCTCCTGCTGGTAGTCCAGCCGTACAATGGAACAGTTGTATTTCTGTGCCACGCCTGCGGCCCAAAACACATCGTTTTCCAGCGCCTGCCGGGTGTCGGCGGTATTGAGGACAAGAAAGGTGAGCTGAAACATCCGTTCATTCCGGCTTTGCAGGGTCTTTAGCAGCTCCTTGGCGTCCTGCCCGTAGGTGGCAAGGTCGCTGGGAAGGATGTCCATATCGTAGCCGCTGCGGACAGCCCTCTTTTGCTCCTGAATCTTCATGGCGTCCAGGTCGGTAATCTTGCGCTTCACCGTCTTGATGGCCTTGCTCTGGTCGATGGCCTGCACATGGAGGTTCACCACAATGCCGTTTTCCGTATTGAGAAAGTCGGCCAGCATTTCATCCGACAGCTCCGGGGACAGGATGTTTAAGAAGCTGACAGCCCCGTACTTGCCTCCCAGCCCGAACATCCGGGCGTTCCCGAAACGGAACGACGACGGGGCGATAAAATCCTTGGTGGAGAGGCCGGAGGAAGCCAGCCACTTCCAATCGAAGGAAAACGGCTCCCCGTCCGGGTGGAACATGCGGTGCATGACTTCCAGCCGGGCCGTTGCGTCCAGCCCCCACGCCACGGCCCCCATGCTCTTGAAATAGCCCAACAGGTCGGTTTCAATGCGGTGCAGTCTGGCACGGGCCAGTTTCAGGCTGTCAGCCTCAATGGTGTAGGTGAGAAACTTCCGCTTTACCAGTCCGTTGTTCCCGCTGACGAGCTGGTCTTTTAGGATGGCGGAATACTCCGTGCGGATGTCGTCAAAGGCATCGCCCTGCGCCCGGATTTCAAGGCTCTTGGCGTACTGCCTGGGGTCGATCTTGTGGTTGAGAAAGGAAAACTGGATGTGGATGGAGGCATCCAGATAGTTGTAAAGGTCGCACAGGCTTTCAAAGATGGCCGCCTTGGTGTCCGCCTGGGCAAGCTGATAGCTGATGTCTGAAAACTCGATGCACTTGGAAAACCTGCGGGGCGTCAGACGGCAAACCCCATCTGGATACATGGCCTCGTAGGGGATACTCTCCTGGGCGGAGTGGGGCTTTCCGTCGCCCTTATACCTGCGGATGACGGCCTGAATTTCTTTTTGCTCGGCACGGGTGAGCCTGACCGGCGCTTTTGCGCTCGTTTCGTTTCTTTGCTTTTTGAACAATGGCATTTACCTCCTGTTCCATCTGGAATTGCCGCACAAGGGCGGTGTAAGCGTTGTTGGTCTGGTAGGGCCGTTCCTTGGGCTGAAAAAAGCAACACTCCAGGATTTGGTGTACCACCACTTCCAGGGGCTGGCCGTGGCGCTCATACAGCGCCAGCAGAAAGCCCGGAAGCATGGCAAACACCATAAGGAGCGCCGCCGCACTGGTGGGGATGCGGCCCCGGATCAACAAAAAAAGCGGGACACCGACCAGCAGCGCACCGCCAAAACAAATGAGCTGGCGTTTCGTCAGCCCGAATACCACCTTGGATTTCACCTTGGTAAAATCCTTGGGGACAGTGACATAAGCCAAATAAAATCACCTCGTTTCTGGTGCGGACAGGGAAAAATCGCTGTCCACTTCGTTGCCCCAAACATCCCAGCCAGGGGTTTTCTGTCTGGCAAACAGTTCTGCGCGGGGCAGGTCACCCGCAAGCTCGATGATTTTCTCGCGGGTGATGTCGGGTTTCTTGCTGTGTTCCTCAATGGGGGAAATGATAAACTGATGGACGCTGCGGGAATAGCGTTTGGGGTGTCCCCGCTTGGCAAGCAGGCAGATTTCCGCATTGCCCCTTGTCCAGTGCCCCAGCCCGTAAAACCAGGTGGGGCTTTTCTTGTATAATAGGAAAGTTCGCCAAATGGCGAACCAATTGATAAAAAAAGCCCGCAAAATGCGGGCAAAGCAAACAGACGGTGGTTAAAAAAGGTCAATATAAAAGCCTTCTTCAAATTCATCGTCATCCAGGTCATTATCCTCCGTAAGAAATTCATGCATATCAAGCAGATCAGAATCAGACATAGTTCTGACCAGTTTGGCTGTCATTCCTTCCGGCGGGTTTTGAATATATTTTTGCCGTAGTTCCTCTAAAAATTTTGAATCCATGAGAAGCCTCCTGTCTGTTAATAAGATAAGTATGGTACAGACAGGTGGAAAAATCAAGCAGAACGGCATTTTACTTTTGCCATTGCCCTTTCATATAATTCTTCCAGAGAAACACGGCGATGATTGTAATAAAGCTCTACGAACTGCATTTCGTGGCTGCATTGTGTACATTTGAGTGGGTCATAGCCAAAAGACAGAAGGATGTCTTCACGCCATTTATTAAAAGTTTTCATCAGGCGGTGCCTGGATTTTGGAACAGCCTTCCAAAGTGATTTATCTTTATCACGGTGCCTGGAATAAAGACCATAGTAACGTGTCATTTTAAAGTTTTTTTCCGGGATGTGCTGAATCAGGAGCTTTATAAAATCTATAACAGGAAGAGTCCTTTTTACAAAGGCATTGTCTTCGTGGCGGTTATAGTGAAATGTGACATTAGTGCCATCATAGGAATCAATCCGTTTCAGGGCAATGACGGGGCGGCCGAGATAACGGCTGATATATTTAATGACCGCATCCGTATCACAGAGATTTGGTTTGGCATAAACATAAAAACCATTTTTATCCTTATGGTAGATAAGAGCTTTCGTTTTTTTAAAAGAAGGTCCAATGCGGGCTTCGAGAAGATTGAGAAGAGCTGTCTGAAAGGACTTTCTTAAGAGGGTATAATTAAAATGCTTGACGACCCGCCAGAAGCCGTCATCCGAGAATCCCCCTTCCGAAATGAGGCAGTGGATATGAGGATTCCATTCCAGGGGACGCCCAAAAGTGTGAAGGACGCAGACGATGCCGGGAACAAAGTTTTTAGATTTGTTGAGATTATGGAACATACGCAGGACAACACTGCGGACAGCCTGGAAAAGGCAGTCAAGAAGAGAGCGGTCATCCAGAAAAAAGTGCCGTAATTCTTCATCAATGGTAAAGACACAATGCCGGTGAGTACAGCGTATTAGTTTAAAGGCCATTTGAGTGGAGCGTTCCTGGGAGTATTTGACCCCGCAGGTAGGACAGAAACGGCTTTTGCAGCGAAAAGGAACGAACTTCAAGTTGCCGCAGTGAGGGCAGGCATACATGGAGCCGCCAAAGGAAGGGTCACCACAATAAATCATCTTAGAGATATTTTCCATTTCAACATCTCTGGGATGAAGGGTATATTGAATGATTTCGTAATTGTCTTTAAAAATCTCTTGTAAGATGTTCATGAGATAATTATGAATCAGATAG
>NZ_CYZU01000046.1 GCF_001404335.1 Faecalicatena contorta | reverse complement strand
CTGAACACATCACGGGAAATCTGATGATTTCCCGCGCTGGGTTCAGCAAAAACTTGATTTGGTGATCAAGTTTTTCCCCGCCTATCCGGCAGCGCTTGTCCAAGGAGCAGTTGGCGCACTCTAGCATTTCGCAACGGCATATACAGCCCCAGTACCTCCCCGGCCTCCCTGTCATAAAGCTGGCTCATCCAATCGGCAGGAAAGCTTGTTTCTATGGTGGGAACTCAAACGGGGGCAGCGGATGTGTCTGGGCAGACGGACACATCCGCTGCTCCGCCTGTGATCCCTATCATGGAGCGAGTTTATTCCTCCCGATCGGATGAACCTAGCTGACCGTCCCGGCTTACGGTAAGCGCCCCCCCTTCATCCTCTCCCGAGTCTAAAACTCATTCACCAACTCCAAATACCAACGTTCCGTTTCGCTTTTTTCCTGGCTATTTATTAGTACCGTATATTGGGGGAGTTCTATTTTTAAAATCGGAGAATAGCCGCGGTAAATATACAGCCGGAACTCTCCCTGCTTTTTCTCCCTGAATTTACCGACAAGCTGGCGTTCGTCTCCGAGGCCGTTCGTCCTTGTAAAATCCCCATCAGGCATTGAATCCAGCAGTTCTATCCCTTTTATCTCATCCCGTTTAAACGAAATAGGAGCCATAGGGGATGAGACACTGATATCCTCCCCGTTGACTACCAGATATCTGGGGGTGAAATCCATCTTCAGAAATACCATCAGTATTACGATGAAGGTAATCAGAACAAAGCTTATAGTCCCAAAAGTAAAGACCTTTCCTCCTGTCCGGCCCATATTCGTAGTGTAATTGGAAGTACAATACCGATCCGGCACCCATACTCTTGGGTCATTCGGATTATTATACCAGCCATTTTTCCAGTATATATCGTCATCCACATATAGTGGTTGCTGGTCTTGCTTTATGATATCTTTCTTTTTCCATCTGAGGTATAAAAGTGCAGCCAGGATCAGGATTCCCATGGTACACTGGACCACTATGTACCATAGGATGTTTGCCGGCGTAAAGGCCCTAAGCCGTATTCCTGAATAAATCACGGTCCCGATAGCCACCAGATTCAGATAATTACTGATCATCCAGATACCCGACCAGACTCTCTTGACAAGCCGGTTCACTTTCAAATTGATCTTTGTGTTGCTGCTGTAAACTTCATTTCTTCTGCGTACTGCCCACAAATGCATCCCGGTAAAGAACAGCGCTGACACAATGGCGGCACCGGTAAGCCCCCACATTTCCGGCGCTTTTGCAAGAGTTTCCCTGACATGCGGGATAAAAGCCAAAACCCCTGCAGCCGCGAAAACAGGAAGGTTCCACCAAATAGAGAAGGGAAGTCTGTCATTCTCTGCAGAAACATTCGTATCTACCACAACAATCTTACTGCCGGATGCACCCTGCCATCCCCGTTCCATCTTAAGATCATACAGCTGCCTGTGGGCTGCATTAAGCAGTCCCATGGCGCCCGCTGTAAGTTCAATCAGCCAAGCGCTCCAAGCAAGGATAAATATGGAGAGATACCAAAAATTCAGAAAACAAACCGCTGCCGACAATAGCAGGTTCACTGCATAAAACCACTTTGTCCTGCGCCTGTGTTTCTCCATCAGCGCTTCCACTTCCCGTTCATGCACGGCATAGGATGGTATATGGACTCCCAGCAGCATTCCTTCACTGTATGTTCTCCTGTGTCCATAAACAGCCATAAATATTACTGTTATAAATATATCCGTAAATAAAAATATTAGAAAAACAGCCATGCAGCCTCCTTCTCAGACCTTCTATCCCTCTGTTGCCGTTTCATATTCCTGCAAATGCAGCTCCGAAAACATCTTTTCGCAGAGGGATACAAACTCCTGCTGGTTCATCCCTTTCAACTTTGCCTCCGCCGTCAGCAGCTCCAATTCCTCTTCCAGCTTCTCATGGAATACGCCGTCCGCATCCTGTACCGGCCGCACCACAGCCCCATGACGTCTGTCAATCTCAATAAACCCTTCTGCTTTTAGAACCTGATACGCTTTATTCACCGTCATCGTATTTATTCCCGCGTCTCCTGCAAGCTGCCGCACAGTTGGAAGCTTCTCCCCAACCCTTAACGCCCCTCTTCCAATGCCCAGTACAATTTGATTGCGCAGCTGCACATATATAGGAATATCTCCGGACATATCCAGTTTTAGAATCACCACATCACCTCCCCGAAAATTATTTTTATGTTACACATCTTTATTTGTATTACTCATTATAATACAAATAATACATAAGTCAACCCTGTTTTTCTGCAATCGTATTCGTATTTGCTCCAAATAACTTTTACACCGCGCCTGCCAGAAATAATGGCGGGATGGCGCCAAAAAGCCGGGATAGGTTCTATACATTCCGAACCTATCCCGGCTTTCCCGGCGGCATCTCCTCTTTTTTCAGGCAGACGCCCCTTTAATACAATCACTCATCTTCCTGTGCATAACTCTTTGTCTCTTGTATATAGTGTTCCACTTTATTTTGCGGTATCCCAAGCGCATACCCCAGTTCGCTGTACAGGGCATGCTCAATCAGCTGCTGGTATTTCTTATCAATACTGGTTATGCTGCCTCTGCTGATCGTTCTTTTATGGAGTGTCTTCAGTACTTTTACCCAATCTTTTGGTCTATTGCCGGAGATACAGTCTTTGTATTCTCGCTCCCTCAGCTTTTCATTCTGGATCCAGAGCACATCAATCTCATCCAATTTTTGGATCAGCTCGATCGCCTCGTCTCTGCTCACTGGTTTCCTGATATTTTCCTTATCCTCTGTGGGCACATATGCCCGCTCTCTTGAATCCTCCAAAGACTGCAGGGTATAATACCTTTTTCTGCGGTCCACAAAGCTAAAATTCAAAGTTCCTACATCTTCTACCTTAAACATCCCTTTGCACTTATAAACTACTACTTCACCCGGATTCATTCTTTACGCTTCCTCTTTCTTTCCAAATCTACTGCAGGTACACTCTGACTATATTAATTAGGATTTAAGAAAGGCCGGTACATCATCTGTAACGGCCTGTTCTCAGCTTCTATATTTTGATTATATCATATTTTACCGCTTTTTGTAAGGCTTTTTGCTTCTATCCGATAAATTTCATGAATTTGTTTCAAAAATTCCCTACAGATCTTTGTGTATTCTGCACAGTCCGGGCCATGAATCGTCAGATATATAGCTCCTCACCGACCTTCTCCTGCCTGTATCTGTTTCCGGTATTCTTTCGGGGTCATCTGCACAGATTCTTTAAATATCCTGAAAAAATGACTGGGGCTTGAATAGCCGCAGGCCTCAGATACCTGATAGACGGTAAGCCCGGTATCGGCCAGAAGGTGCATGGCCTCATTCAGCCTGACCTCCTTCATAATATCACGGCAGTTTCTGCCGGTGTGCTTTTTTATATATCCGGTGAGATAATTGGCATTGTATCCCAGTCCCGCTGCCATTTCCTCCAGGGTCTGCTGCATACAGTGTTCCCGTACATACTGAACCACTTTCCTCGCCTTCCTGTCCATGCCATAGTAACTGTACCGGCCGCGCTTCACAAGACTGTCCAAAAGCAAAAGAAGCCATGCTTCCAATGCAAAAGTCTGATGAAATCCCGCCTGTGTGTACTCCTCGACCATGTTGTTCATGAATATCGGAATATTTTTGCTGTATCCGGTAGAAAAAAACATATATTTTTCTTTGCCCGGATTATCATATCTCAAAAATTCCGAGATTGGATTTCTATCCATCACAAACTCCCGCAGTGTCCGTCCAAAAAGTTTATCCTTAATACAGACATTTACGATAAGCGTCTCCGGATTTACACAATGGATTGCCTGAAGCGCATATTTGTTCAACAGTACAATATCTCCCTGGGACATGTAAAGCTCTACGCCATCAATTTCATTCAGCAGCTCCCCCTGGCATACATAGCACAATCCAAAAAAATCATGATTATGCAGCGGAAAATCTTCTGTCACCTCATGTCCCAATATGTAAATATTCTCCCGTTCGGGAAATCCGGATGCAAGTTTTTGAATATCGTGAATAAAATAATGTTCCTCCAGCTCGTTATAGTTGTGCTTAAGCAGCTCCTGCGGAAGAATCACTTTATGCTCTCTCTGCGGTTCTCCCCGGCGGTTTTTTACAACAGCCAGGGACTCCGCCATTTTATTCTGCCGCATATGCACCTCCTCCGTGAACTTTATACTGCGCCTGTGTCATACTTTCGCCCCAATTAAAATGTGAGAAAATCACACATTGACGTGTAATTACTCCCTGTTCTGATGACTCATTTTACCATATAATATTGGTATAAGCAATGAAACCAAGGAGGTGGCGGGTATGAAAACATATGTGATTCATTTAGATACTGTGCAAAAGTTAAAAGACTATCTGTATATGCTGGGAAATTTTTCTTTTACAGGAATTGTTGCAACAGACTGTCTAAATGTCCAGCCAGACGACGTTCTCTCTCTGTTTGACCGCTGCAGCGACGGAACATTTGTACTGACGGTTCAGGGCTGTGAGGGGCAGGTGCTGGTAAGCATGGAAAAATATTTAGAAGATTGCGGCCTTGTCTGCCACGATAAAAAAATTGCATAATCATTTCAAAAACCCACAAACATAATGTTCGTGGGTTTTCCATGCGATAAAATATGCAATTTTTATTGTTTGCTGAAATGCGGCTGCCTATATTTACTGAGTTATTAGAACGTGGTATTACAAACATGTTACAATAGCAGGGCTTCTCATTACTCCTTACCACACCTCAAAATAAAATGCAAAAGGAACCCAACGCATCAGGTTCCTTTAGGTGTAGTCCGAAGACGTCCACCGCAATTCTTATATATAATATACACCTTTTCTGCCAAATATATAAGTATATCTACGGCTTAATCACTAAAAAACTCCCCAAGGCCGAAGCCCTGAGGAGTTGTAAAATCTTTTTGAAATTGTACATTCAGAAACGTATGCTTATCTCTTACTGAACTGTGGTGCTCTACGAGCTGCTTTGAGACCGTATTTCTTACGTTCTTTCATACGTGGATCACGTGTCAGGTAACCAGCTGACTTCAGAATCGGTCTGTAGTCCGGATCTGCTTCAAGAAGTGCTCTTGAAATACCATGACGGATTGCTCCTGCCTGTCCTGTGTATCCGCCTCCATGTACGTTAACCAGTACATCGAATTTGTCGCTTGTTGATGTTGCTACAAGCGGCTGGCGAACAACGACCTTCAAAGTCTCCAGTCCTAAATAATCGTCAATGTCTCTTTTATTTATAGTGATCTTACCTGTTCCAGGTACAAGATATACTCTTGCGATAGATTTTTTTCTTCTTCCTGTTCCGTAATATTTTGCGTTAGCCACTGTAATGTCCTCCTTTCAACCTTTCCTTAAAATGTTAATACTTCTGGTTTCTGAGCCTGCTGTTTGTGCTCTGGGCCAGCGTATACATGAAGTTTGTTCATCATCGTTCTACCTAAAGGTCCTTTTGGAAGCATTCCTTTTACAGCCAGTTCAATGACCTGCTCCGGCTTCTTGTCCATCATCTCTGCCAGTGTAGTCTCTCTCATGCCGCCTACATATTCAGAGTGGTTATAATATATCTTCTGCTGTAACTTCTTACCTGTTACCTTTACCTTCTCTGCATTTACAACTACTACGTAGTCGCCTGTATCAACATGTGGTGTGAATTCTGGTTTGTTCTTACCTCTTAAAACTTTTGCAATCTCAGATGCAAGGCGTCCTAAAGTACATCCTTCAGCGTCAACCACATACCATTTTCTTTCAATCTTGTCTGGGTTAGCCATATAAGTCTTCATGGGTGTTCCTCCTATCATAATCATATCATATAACTTAACTTGCTTAATCTTTTATATGAAATCAGCGCACTCCGGGGCTTTGGTGTATGCTGTTTCTCCTTTTTTCATGCTGTTCTATTATAGTATGTTAACACCACGTTGTCAACATTTTTTTTATTTTATGTACTATTAAAATGCATTATTTTTACCCGGATTTATGATATACTAAAATAGTATACTTATTATACAAACATAATAAAATTTTAGAAAGCAGGTGGAATTTATGTGGGCTTATAATGAAACTTTCTATCAAATATATCCGATTGGATTTTGTGACGCCCCAGTACATAATGACGGTATCACAGTACCCCGTATACGTAAGATTGCTGAGTGGGGAGGATATCTCCAGGAGCTTGGGATAGGATCCATTATACTGAATCCGATATTTGAATCCGATAATCACGGATATGATACCCGGGATTTTAAAAAAGTAGACTGCCGTCTCGGCACGAATGAAGATTTTAAATACGTATGTGAAACGCTTCACTCCCATGATGTCAAAATCATGCTGGATGGGGTCTTCAACCATGTAGGCCGCGGTTTTTGGGCATTTCAGGATGTACAGGAAAAGAAATGGGAATCTCCGTACAAGGACTGGTTTCTCATTAATTTTGACGGCAACAGCGGTTATAACGATGGCTTTTGGTATGAGGGCTGGGAAGGCCATTTCGAGCTGGTAAAGCTGAATCTGCAAAACCCGGCAGTCACAGATTACCTGCTGGATTGTGTCCGATTCTGGATGGAAGAATTCGGCATTGACGGACTGCGCCTCGATGTTGCATACAGCTTGGACCACAACTTTATGAGACGTCTCCGCACATTCTGTGAAGAGCGCAAACCTGGATTTGCCCTGATTGGAGAAGTGCTCTTTGGCGACTATAACCTGATCGTCAATGACGAAATGCTGCACAGCTGTACCAATTATGAATGCTACAAGGGCATCTATTCCAGCTTTAACAGCATGAATCTCTTTGAAATCGCCCATTCGCTCAACCGCCAGTACGGCCCGGAACAGTGGTGCATATACAGGGGCAAGCATTTGATGAACTTCGTAGATAATCACGATGTCACCCGAATTGCCAGTATTTTAACGAATAAAGAGCATATCCTCCCCGCCTATGGCATCCTATTCGGCATGCCAGGCATCCCATGCCTCTATTATGGAAGCGAATGGGGAGAGGAGGGGATAAAGGCCCCGGACAACGATTACGCTCTGCGCCCTTCATTCGAAGAACCGAAGCCGAACAAACTAACCGATTTTATCCGCACCCTGATCGAACTCCGCAGAGAAAGCGATGCCCTCTGTAACGGGGGATACCATAACATAGTCATCACAAACCATCAGCTGATCTTTGAGCGGAAATCAGAAAAAGAAAAAATCCTGGCAGCAATCAACGCCTCCGCTTCCGACTTCACCGCAGAAAACGGAGAACTGCAGGGAGATTATACCGATGTCATAACAGGAAAAGAAGGAACACTAAACGGAAGACTTGATATGAAACCTTATAGTGTGCAGTATTTAAGGATTGAGTAGAGGAGGGGCGCGGTGCATCTATCCCCGATCCACCGCCCCCGTCTTTGTGCTCCTCCCCCGGAGGAGCATAATATCCCGGGCAGATGCGCCAGCTTTACGAAATCAGGGAAGCGTCCCCATCCCCCCTCACATTATGCTTCCTTCACAAGCACTTTAAGGATTTCCGCCATGTACATGGTGTGATAGTCTTTCCCCGGGTAGCATCTTGAATCATTTTCTTTCTCATCAAAATGTTCTGATGACATATCCTGATGATATTGTTTTTTGCAGACGAGTATCATATTTGCTTCCTCGAATGCGGTTGTTCCGTCCGTATAGTAAGGCGTCAGCCCTGCCTCTGCTTCTTTGTCACAGTCTTTTCCGGACTTGCTGCCGCAGATGTTCAATGCTTTTCTGTATGATTCGTCGTAGAAGGACAGCGTAAACAGCTCATTGGCATCCACAAATTCTTTTGTGTAACGCTGCGGGCGGATGTAGACGCTCACTACGTTTTTTCCCCACATAATTCCCATACCGCCCCAGCTGGCAGTCATGGTGTTGTGTTTCTCTTCATCCCCGGCGGTTACGAGCATCCACTCTTTCCCAATCTTTGTAAATGGATTAAACTGCAATTCTTCTGCAGATACTTCTTTAAATCCCATCATCGATTACCTCCTGTATTTGTATTATATTATTTTTACTCGGGTTCTGCTTATTTTAATACCACTTTACGGAAGTTCTTTTTACCCTTTTTCAGTATTACACCTTCTCCGGACAATGCATCTGCTGTAAATGACGCATGGATGTCTGTGACTTTTTCTCCGTCCACAGCGACCCCGCCCTGTTCTACCGCGCGTCTCGCCTCTGATTTGGAGGAAACAAGGCCGCTCTTCAAAAGCAGGGTGAGAATATCGGCAGCATTCTCTGTCAGATCCTCTGCCGTCAGTTCTGCCGTCGGCATTTCCGCCGCATTTCCCTGGCTGAAGAGGGCTCTTGCACTTTCCTGCGCCTTGTCCGCCTCCTCTTTGCCGTGTATCATCTGCGTCAGTTCGTACGCCAGTATTTCTTTTGCTTTGTTTAGCTGACTGCCTTCCCACGAATCCATTGCGTCAATTTGTTCCAGAGGCAGAAACGTAAGCATACGGATGCACTTCAATACATCGGCGTCCGCAATGTTTCTCCAGTATTGGTAGAACTCGAACGGAGATGTTTTGTTTGGATCAAGCCACACAGCGCCCGACTGGGTTTTCCCCATTTTCTTTCCCTCTGAGTTCAAAAGCAGGGTAATGGTCATGGCGCTTGCATCTTTTCCAAGTTTTCTGCGGATGAGTTCTGTTCCCGCAAGCATATTTCCCCACTGGTCATCCCCGCCAAACTGCAGGTTACAGCCATATTTCTGGTATAAAGCATAAAAATCATATGCCTGCATAATCATATAGTTGAATTCCAGGAAGGTCAGGCCCTTCTCCATTCTCTGCTTATAGCACTCCGCAGCAAGCATCCGGTTTACGCTGAAATGAGACCCGACTTCCCGCAGAACTTCGATATAATTCAAGTCCAGAAGCCAGTCGGCATTATTTACCATCATTGCTTTTCCTTCAGAAAAATCGATGAAATTACTCATCTGTTTTTTGAAGCAGTCACAATTGTGCTGAATAATTTCCGGCGTCATCATTTGGCGCATATCGGATCTTCCGGATGGGTCACCGATCATCCCTGTGCCTCCCCCGATCAAAGCAATGGGCTTATTCCCCGCCATCTGCAGGCGTTTCATCAGGCAGAGCGCCATGAAATGTCCTACATGGAGGCTGTCTGCCGTGGGATCGAATCCGATATAAAATGTAGCCTTCCCATTATTAATTAATTCAGAAATCAGTTTTTCATCCGTTACCTGGGCAATCAGCCCTCTGGCCTGTAATTCTTCATACAGTGTCATTTTTACATTCATCCTTTCTTTCGCTGTTCTGATAATAAGCGTGCGGGCGAAGAATCAGATGCATTCTTGTACGCTCCGCATTTCACGCAAAAAGAGCCCTCCATCCAAAAGGACGAGGACTCATAAAACTCGTGGTACCACCTTTATTCGCAGACGATTCGCATCCCCTGCCTCAGTGAGTATATCCTGCACACCTAGAGTCCGCTTGATCCGACCTGCATATTGTGCATAATTACTCAGTGCAATAACGTGCACCACCCCGTCACAGCCTACTTGCATATCCGCCCGCTATGCAACGGATAACGCCAATGCTTTTGGTGTGAAGCTCCGAGATGTATTCATAACCAATCGTATCACGCGCCTCTCATCAGCCGGCAGCTTTCTGTTTTCTCCGAATCAGCTATTACTTGTTCTCTTCATCGCTTTTTTCATATCTGTTGCAATCTTATCTTATTCTTCTGAATTTGTCAAGGCGAAAATTTGAGTTTGGAGGGCGTGAAATAAGATATCATTTTCTCTTTTTCGTACCGCCAAGCGAATCCATACGCCGTCCTCATCATGAAGCTCCCCTGGTTGACGACCTTATCTTCCGATTGGATGCACTCAGCAAAATGAAGGGATCGCTGCCAGCCTTCGAAGGGCACACACTTAAAGCATTTCAATAAATGCTGCCAGCCTTGTATTGAGCTGTCCAAGGTCAGCCATAGAATAATCTGTCTCCACACTGATATAAGGCTTTCCCTTTCCGTTTACAAATTTGCGTATCCCCATGGATTCCACGCTGTATGTATGACAGGCCTGCAGGATCACTTCAACCACGCCGTCTACTTTAAACTCTTCCATAAGCCGTCCCAAAAGTTCCAGACGGTTTGGATTCGGAGTCATAACGGAACATCCGATATCCAGATATCTTCTGGCAAGCGCCTCATAGATATCCTCGGCTTCTTCATCTACCAGCCGGTCAAATGACTTTGCTCCTGCACAGTTTTCAAAAGAAACCACCACGCCTCCATTTTCCTCGATGGAGCTGATCACCTTCTCTGTGGCGCCGCCGATCGGACAGCCTGTTACAAGAAGTCTCGGCTTCCTTCCTACATTCCTGCCTTCCCCATATTCTCTTTTGATCTTTTCCGTCAGCGCATCCACTTCTCCCGGGATTGCTTTTTTATCAAACTTAAAGGTACTGCCATACATAACATGAAACAGATCCTGCCCGCTGATG
Source organism: Faecalicatena contorta (assembly GCF_001404335.1). Classification (GTDB taxonomy): domain Bacteria; phylum Bacillota; class Clostridia; order Lachnospirales; family Lachnospiraceae; genus Faecalicatena; species Faecalicatena contortus_B. The sequence goes on along the minus strand of NZ_CYZU01000046.1, from coordinate 33,502 downwards.
GGCGCCGGATCATTTGCCATCACACTGTACAGCCCCTTTATGGATCTTCTGACCTCATTCATAACCCGCACGGCTTCTCTTAGCTTTTCATCCGTTATTTTAACTTCAAATTTTTCCTCCAGATATTCCTTCACGCGGATGATTTCATTCTTCCACAGCCTGAGCCCGTCTTCTGACTGGCGGTTTGGAAGTTCCATCAGATAGACCGGTTTAATTTCCGACATATACTCATACATCTTTTTCTTACCGTCACAGGTAGTCTCACCCACAACCACATCTGAAAAATAGAAAAACGGACATTTGTCGGTCTTTGCAAATCCATAACTGGACTTGATCAGCGGACACAGATTTTTCGGCAGATCTTTTTCCGCCTCGGAAATGGTCTCGTCAGATGTGGAACAAAGCCCTACAACCGCCGCCCCCATAGCCATGGCGATCTCCTGAGGAAAATAGGTACAGTAAACCCCAACCACAGGTATCCCCTTTTCCTTCAGCTCTTTAATTCCCAGAAAAGATTTCTGCCGCTGTTCCGCAAATTCCACAAATACGTCCGGTAAATTTTTGATTAATTCCATGCTATACTCCTCCTTAAACTACGCTCTCTCTGCCTTTTCTTCCGCCAGATACGATGCACCCAGCGCCCCCGCATACCGCCCCTGTTTCGTCGGCTCCACGGTTATTCCCAGTTTTTTAGTAAGCCGGGAAGCAAAATACTCACTGTGGCTCAGCCCACCCGTCAGAATCACTTTCCCCGAAAGGTTCTGCCGCTGCGCAAGCTGTGCAACTTTCCCGGCTACAGAATCAACAACGCCGGCCGCAATATCCTCCCGGGCTTTTCCCGCCCCAATATAGCTGATTACCTCCGACTCCGCAAACACCGTACAGAGAGAGCTGATAGGCAGAGCCGTCCCCTGGGCAGCTAATTCAAACAATTCATCCAGCGCTATCCCCAGCCGGTTAGCCATAATCTCCAGAAACTTGCCCGTTCCTGCCGAGCATTTATCATTCATAAGAAAATCTGTCACGGCTCCATTTTGAATCCGGATCACTTTTGTATCCTGTCCGCCCACATCAATCACCGTACACTCATCTCCGGCCAGCACGCGCCCGCCCCGGCCGTGGCAGGTAATCTCCGTGATCACATAATCCGCAAAATCCACAGAAATCCGCCCATACCCCGTTGCTGCGGTCACCGTATCGGCAGCGCCCACATCAATCCCCTCTTCTCTCAGGCGGGCCTGAATCACCCCCGCCGTCTCCCGTCCGCTCCATCCGGTGGGCATCACAAACTGCTGCGCCTTCTCCCCCCGCACCACCACCTTGGATGCGGTGGACCCAATATCAATTCCAACATAATTCATCCTAAAAACTCCTGTCTTCATACTCTCCTACTAATGCTATCATGTCCTTCCATAAAAGTCATATCGCTTTTTCGTATGTATGGGGGGATTTATTGATGAGGGCGATGAAGGGGGGACGCCTGACTGGGGAGGGGATTGTGCGGCGGCGGGGGAGCCTGCAGTGCGATTTCTGGCAGCTTTCCGTTTGTCAAGAAACACTAAATAAAAACCATGCCGGATTTGAGGATTCCCCGGCATTCACCCCGCAATCTTGATGATTGCGCGGCTCAGGCCGGGTAAAATGCTGCTTTGGAAAGCAGCATTTTACCCTCAAATCCGGCATGGTTTTTATTAAGTGTTTCTAAGACGCACTCTATGCTCTCAGAAATCGCACTGCAGGCTCCCCCGCCGCCGCACAATCCCCTCCCCAGTCAGGCTGACGCATCAAGGCGGCAGATAAATTCCCCCTTACGGGGGAACTTAGGACGGGGGCAGTGTATCGAATTGAATTGATTACGCGAATAGCCACCAGCACGCAGATCAAGCTTTTATTATTCCCACCACTACCAGCTCTGTTTTAAAGAACGTGCTTAAGTCATTTGCTATAATCAATTCAATTCGATCCACTGCCCCCGTCCAGGTTCCCTTCCGGGAGACGATGGTCTTATTACCGGCTGGATGAGCCAGCTGCGCGGAATTGAAATATGCCTGTTCCGGATGCTCCTTTAGGTCATTAGTGCCGCTTCATCAAAATCGGAGCCGGCATGTGAACTGCCTCCAGGCCCACAAGGCCTGGCGGCAAGCCGACCCGAAGTGAGAATTCATCAGAATTCTCGCAAGTGTCGGCGGTGTTCAGCATGCCGGCTCCGATTTTGATTAGCGGCACTTATGCCCTAATTCCGCATCCGGAACAGGCATATTTCAATTCCGCGCAGCGTCCCCATACCATCCAATACCCACCGTCACCAAAACCTACTGACAGAGTTTCTTGAATTCGTCGGCTACGAATTGTACTTTTGTTCCTATGATGACCTGAACAGCATTTTTGCTTGGCCTGATTACGCCTGCCACACCTGCTGATTTGATCTTCTTTTCGTTTACTGCTGTGTAATCTTTGATTTCAAGACGAAGTCTTGTGATACAGTTGTCAACGGATGTAACGTTTTCCTTGCCGCCTACGCCTTCCAGAATGATTTTCGCAATTTCTGTGAAGTTATCATTGGAAAGCTGTACTTTTGCTTCATCTATATCGTCGTCCTCACGTCCCGGTGTTTTCAGGTTGAACTTCACAATGACGATTCTGAATACAATGTAGTAAACAACAGCTACAACGAGTCCGATCGGGATCAGGTACAGCGGGTTCTCTGCGAATGGAGCTTTAAAGCTCAGGAACCAGTCTACGAAGCCTGCGCTGAAGTTGAAGCCTGCACGTACCGGCAGCAGGGCTACAATTGCCATAGAAATACCTGTTAACAGGGCGTGGATTGCGTAAAGTGCCGGTGCAAGGAACATGAATGCGAATTCCAGAGGCTCGGTAACACCTGTGAAGAAGGAAGATAATGCCGCTGCCATTAACAGACCTGCCGCAACTTTCTTCTTGTTTTCTTTTGCTGTGTGGTACATAGCCAGTGCAGCTGCCGGAAGACCGAACATCATTACCGGGAAGAACCCTGACATATACATACCTGTCTGACCTAAGATACCGCCCTCCATTGTACCCCAGAACTTACCGATATCATTGATACCTGCAACATCAAACCAGAATACGGAGTTCAGCGCGTGGTGCAGGCCGAACGGAATCAGCAGTCTGTTGAAGAAGCCATAAATACCTGCTCCGATTGCACCTGTGCTCATAATAGCCTCGCCAAATGCTACGAGTGCTCCATAAATTACCGGCCATACAAAGTACAGAATGATAGTTGCTACGAGAGAAGCGCCTGCCGTTACAATCGCAACACACCTCTTGCCGCTGAAGAATGACAGCGCATCCGGTAATTTGGTTGACTTAAATTTGTTGTAGCATGCCGCACCAATCAGACCGCAGAGAATACCGATAAACTGTGTCTGTGTCTTTCCAAATGCAGCAGGAACAACTGCCTCTTCCACACCTTTAAACATTGCAACAACGGATGTGGATAACAGCGTTGTAACCATCAGCCATGAAACAAGACCTGCAAGGCCGGCCGTACCGTCGTTGTCATCAGACATACCAACAGCAACACCGATTGCAAACAGAATCGCCATATTGTCGATCAAAGCTCCCCCAGCTTTCAGCAAGAATGCTGCGACAATGTTGTTGGCTCCCCAGCCTGACGGGTCAATCCAATAACCAATTCCCATCAGAATAGCCGCTACCGGAAGACATGCAACCGGAAGCATCAAGGATTTGCCTAGTCTTTGTAAATACTTCATGTTTTTCCTCCTTCTTGAATCCCTTTGATTGATATAATCCCTTTTATTTTAAACCGGCGCTCTGCCGGATAAAATACGCCCCGCTATGCGGCTTATTTTTCTTCCACAGAAAGAACGTCGTCGCCTGCTGCTACCTGTTTGCCAGCCATTGCCTCCACAGATGCATAGTCTCCGGTGTTGCAGATCAGCATCGGAGTTATGATATCGTATCCGGCTGCTTTTACTTTCTCCAGATCCACCGTCAGAAGAAGGTCGCCTTTTTTCACTTTGTCACCGGCTTTCACATGACCCTCAAAACCTTCTCCCTTCATCTTCACCGTATCGAGGCCTACATGGATCAGAACCTCTGCGCCATACTCTGTTGTCAGGCTGACAGCATGAAGTGTGTCGAATACCATTCCGATTTCACCATCGGCCGGTGCATAGATTTTTCCCTCTGAGGGAATCACTGCAACGCCTTTACCGAGAATCTCCTCGGCGAATGTAGGATCATTTACCTCTTTAATCGATACAGCCCTGCCCGCTGCAGGCGCTCCCAACATATGCTTAGAATCTTTTTTCTTTAAAAAATGAAACATCTTTCTTCCTCCTTTTATTCTTCTGCCATCGTGACTCTCCGGATATGGATGGCCAGATACATGATTTCTTCTCCGGATATCTTACTGTTTGTTGCATCTTCTATATAATCTGCAACTTTTCTGCTGCACGCATATTCTCTTGGATATTTGGTCATCATCATCTCCGCCAGCTCGCTTTCCTCATTGGGGAGCAATTCTTTTCGATATACCCTCTGTAGAAGGAACTTCACGTGAGTGACAAATCTTTCATAGTGGAGCGAGTCTTCATCAAATTCCATATCCAGTTCACTCTTGACAATATCGAGTATGTCTTTCATCAGATTAGGAAAGTTCAGGGCGTCCCTGATGTCCGTTCCGTACTCTGCATTTACAAAATGAAGCGCTATGAAACCGGCCTCGTCATCCGGCAGTGCAATATGAAGTCTCTCCCAGATCATATCCACCGCATATTTCCCCAGCTGGTACTCCTGCTGGTAAAATCTTTTAATCTCCCAGAGAAGCGCATTTTCAGGTTTGATCCCCTGCGTAAACCGTTCAATTGCAAAATTGATATGGTCTGTCAGTGTCACGTATATGCTCTGGTTCAGCTTTAATTTGAGGTGCTTCTTCGCATGAGAGATAATGTCGTTCGATATCTGCGCATGTTCCAGAGGCATATTTGCAAGCAGCTCCTTGAACTGATCCGCTAAACTCTGGCTCTTGATGCGGAAGATTTTTTCAATCTTCTGCTCCGCCACCTCCCGCCCGGGCTTTGTGCCAAAACCTATGCCGCGGCCCATAATGACAACTTCTTTTCCCGTATCATCATAGGCGGAAACTATGTTATTATTTATAACCTTTTCAATTACCATAATAGCCCTGCATTCCTTTTTAACAAATTTTCTGCTTACCTGTTTATTGTTGCCAGTTTTTTCAGATTACTATTAGGTTCTCATAAGACATTTCTGGAAGAAATCCCTTGGAAAACTAGTCTGCATTGTAACTGTTTGGAGCAGATACGGCGGACTTTACAAAACAAAAAAACCAAACCCTATAAACGTGATCTTTTGATCCGCTTATAAAATCTGGTTTTGCCTGCCAAACAGTAACAATCCATTACTATTCATTTGATGTGTAAACTATAACAAAATTATTCACAGTTGTCAACCGTTCGCAGTGAAGTAATTTATAATTTGGTTATAATGTTTATATTTTTTTAATATTTTCGTGCAAATCTACCAAATCAATCGTATGTGAAGTATTCCACAAATTTCATATGATTCATGGCTTCCTGCTGCGTCAGATACTTTTGGTCTCCCAGGTCGGAGCCTTTTGCCCCGCTGGCATCCACATAGATTGTCTGCCCGTTCATATCTACTGCACAGAATACATAACTCTGCTGGATACTCCGGCTTTTATTCCACATCCCAAGCACAACATGTGATTCCATTCCGGCCCTGCCGCATAATTCGGACAAGATCTTTGCGTAACCCAGCGAAGTCGCTTTATTCCTGGTAACTGCAGAGAGGCTGTTATAAATGTATACACCGTCAAACACTTCCGCCATCGAAGAGACAGAGGATGCTTCCTCCTCTATACCTGACGCAAAGGATATATTCTCATCCAGCCAGGACAAAAAATAATCCACCGTCTTTTTCTCCCCATAATCTGCCGGAAGCCCTTTCATAATGCTGTCCAGAATCTCCTCTGTTTCATTCTGCGTCTGTATGATCTCCGAGACCTTTTCCTCCGAGTTCACCGACAGGCCTTCCTGAACCGCCGCCAGATTCTGCACCTTTCCGTCTTCCCCGTATTCGCCTGCCCGGTTAATCCCCTCTGCACAGGATAAGAACAGAATGGCTTTACGAATCACCTTGTCTTTCACTGTCGTCAGGTCGGATTCTTTATATTTCACATAGATGTCGTCTTCCGTCATAGGAATGTCATAGAAGCCGTAAAAATAATTGTATCCTTCATCTTCCAGAGCCGTCGTTACCCGCAGGTATTCCGGCCCGCTCATAGCCTCCGGAAATGTCACCACTCCGCCCTCCATACGGTCGAGCTTTTCTCTCATCAGATCATATACTGCCGCTTCTTTTGCCGTCAGCTGGTCATAGTAGAACGTGGATACCACTTCACCGCTATTACGCGGCTCATCCTTCAGCTTTGTCGCCGTGGCATTAGAAAGTGTAACCTGCCGCTGCCAGTAAGCCAGAATCACAAGAAATATAATCGCTAACCCGGCAATAAAGACCGCCTTCTGATGCTTTCGGATAAAATTCATGCCTGTTTTCTCCCATTTACATAAACAGCTCTTACATTCAGATCCTGATCTAAAAGAACTAAATCCGCCGCTTTTCCTGGTGTAATACTGCCGCATATATCATAGATGCCGATTTCTTTTGCCGGATTCATGGTTGCACATGCAACCGCATCCTCCAACGGAATCTCCATCTGCTGCACTGCCACTTTCAGACAGCCCATCAGATCCGTGGCCGAACCTGCTATTGTACCGTCTGCAAGGGTTGCTTTCGGTCCTTTTACATACACATCCTGGCCGCCCAGGGTGTACTCTCCATCCGTCAGCCCTGTTGCCCGCATACTGTCACTGATCAGAATGACCCGCTCCGCGCCGAACATGGCAAATGTGGCGCGCACTACAGAAGGATGGATATGAACTCCGTCACAGATCAGTTCCACATGGCAGTCCGCATCATCCCTGGCCGCGCCAATAACTCCCGGATCACGGTGGCTGAGTGGCGGCATCGCATTGTAGAGATGTGTAATATGGCTTGCGCCCTTTTCCAAAGCCTCGGACGCAGTATCGTAATCCGCTGTGGTATGCGCAATCGATACTACCACTTCATCCTTTACTTTCTCTATAAACTCCATTGCCCCGTCATTCTCCGGCGCAATGTCTACCAGCTTAATCAGCCCGCCGGACTCTTTCTGAAGCTGATCAAACAATGCCTTATCACAGTTACGGATATATTCTGCTGCCTGGGCCCCTTTTTTCTTCTCGCTAATAAACGGCCCTTCCATGTTAATGCCTACCAGCTTCGCACCGCTTCCGCCTTCGTAAGAGGCCGCTGTCTTCATGATCTTATGAAGCTCTTCCTCGGCCAGGGTCATTGTCGCAGGACAGATTGAAGTGACACCGATGGACGCCTCATATTCAGCCATATGCTTTATTGCATCCAGACTTGCATCGCAGAAGTCGTCTCCCACACAGCCGTGAAAATGAATATCCACGAGTCCCGGGATGGCAAAACAGCCCTCTCCGTCGATCACTTCACTTCCGCCTTCTCCAGGAGCAGCGAACTTATCACCGTTTATCACGACCTCGCCCGGAGTAAATGTCTGATCTTCTCCGAAAACATGAACATTTTTAATAATCATATTAACCTTCTTTCTTCCCCGCCCGCAATGCCCGGCCGCTGTACTTCCAGGTACTGTGTCTGCAGCGCCGGCCTGCTGCCGGCATTGTAAGCTATCTTGGGATCTTAGATAATGCTGCTGCGTCTGCAACAACCGTAACATCGGGATGCATCTGCAGAATGGATGCCGGAACTGCCGGTGTTACATCGCCGTAGAATGCCTTGGCAACAATCTCCGCCTTATCCTCTCCGCTTGCTACTACCAGAATCTTTCTTGCGCGCATTATGGTCCCGATACCCATAGTATACGCCTGTCTCGGCACATCATCCGCAGATGCGAAGAAACGTTTATTTGCTTCGATTGTGCTTTCTGTCAGATCCACACAGTGGGTCTCTTTGTCAAACACTTCCGCCGGTTCATTGAACCCGATATGCCCATTGTGTCCAAGGCCCAGAAGCTGTAAATCCACCCCGCCTAATGATGCAATCAGTTCTTCATATCTTCTGCATTCTTTGCCGGAGTCCGGTTCCATGCCGTTTGGTACATTGGTGCGCACCGGATCAATATTGATACGGTCAAACAGATGTTTATGCATGAAATAGTAATAGCTCTGGTCATTTTCTCTGTCAAGTCCTTTATATTCATCCAGGTTCGCCGTGGATACTCCTGAAAAATCCAGGTCTCCTGCCTCGTACATCTCCACCAGACGGTCATATGCGCCGATCGGTGTAGATCCTGTTGCCAGCCCCAGTACGCATTCCGGCTTCAGAACAACCTGTGCGGCAATGATACCTGCTGCCTTTCTGCTCATATCCGCATAGTCTTTTGCTTCGATAATTCTCATAGTTTTTTCCTCCACTATCACTTATTTGATTCCGGTTCTATTATATACCGCTGCCTGCTTTCTGCACAAGCAGGAACTCAAAAATTAGAGTTTCGATTTCGAAACACACGCCCCCGGCGGCCGCATAGCGGTATCTGCCGCTTACGCCGCAGTGCGCATCCCGCCGGGAGGGCTTTTCATATCATAGAAAAGTGCTGGGCACTTTCCTGCATATATGAAAAAACCAGACTTTCAGAGTATAAAGGTAGCCCTTATCCTCGGAAAATCTGGTTTTGCCTTCTTTGAGTAACAACCCAGTCTTTTAGATTACCCTTATACTAACAAACTGCTGACCGGTTGTCAAGCAGATTATCGTGAACTTTTTGACAGTATAACGGTATCACTGTGATAAAACCTTTACCAAAATATTCTGCCGCCATAAGGCAAAATCTCGGCCGCCCTGACAGGTTTAACTGCATTCCAGCCTCCGCATTTGAAAGTGATAAAACGCGCCCAGCATCCCAGCGTCATTGCGCTGTTTTGCGAATTCCAGCCTGGTTTTTTCAAAGATAACCGGTTTCAAAAATCTCCGGAGCTGATCCGTAACCAATGGTTTCAGATATGCTTCCTGGGCCGCAATGCCGCCGCCCAGAACCACCACCTCGGGATTGATTACATAACAGATATTGGCTATCCCTTCCCCGAGAATCTCTGCCATCTGTTCAATTGCGGCTATACAGGCCGCATCCCCGCGCCCGGCCTCTTCAAAAATCCGGATTCCCGGCCAGGCTTTCGGATCCTCCTGTTTTTTCTCCGCTACATTTTTACTCAGTATACTGCTGGCTCCCAGCGTCTGGAAGTCGCTGCCGTACATATTCATATATCCAATCTCGCAGGCACTGCTGCTAAACCCATGGAAGACCTTCCCGTCAATCAGAATACAGCCGCCGATGCCTGTTCCCAGCGTCAGGCAGACTGCCACCCGGCTGCCGGAAGCCGCTCCGTTCTTGTACTCCGCAAGGCCCGCACAGTTCACATCGTTCTCAACCTCACAGGGGATGCCGTATGTTTCTTCGAGCACCTTTTTAAACTGTGTTCCCGTATAGTGGGGAATGAGTTCTCCCGAATAGAAGATCTCTCCTTTTTCACAGTCCACCATACCTGCCGTGGAAATGCAGATACCGGATATCTCCTGTTTCTCCCGGTACAGATCGATGATCTGCCCCGCCTTCTCCAATATTGCAGCCGCGCCCCGGTGAGCTTCCGTATCCATGCTGCTCTTTTCCAATATTCTGCCTTCTTCATCCAGCAGACCATATTTGATAGATGTACCGCCTATATCAATGCTTATGTAGTATCTCATGCTCTCACCCCGCAGTACCAGTACAGCGTTTCCAAAATAACAAAAACCCTATACCTGTCTATTTTTTTAATGCTTCCACGAACTGCTTTGTAATGATCTGCGGCCTGGTAATGGCGCTGCCTACTACCACACTGTAGACCCCCAGATCCATCACTCTGCGCACCTTTTCCGGCGTATTGATATTGCCTTCCGCTATAACCTCATGGGAAACACTGCGCATAATCTCTTTGATAATCGCAAAGTCATCAGACTCGATCTTCAGGCCCCGGCTCTGCTTTGTATATCCTACCAGGGTTGTACCGATAAAGTCAAATCCCATCCGGTCAGCATGGAGTGCTTCCTCCACCGTGGAACAGTCTGCCATCAGCAGCTGGCTTGGATAGGCACTGCGTACTTCCTGATAGAATTCCTCCAGAGTCTTCCCCTGCGGCCTCAGCGAACTTGTCGCGTCCAGTGCTATAATCTCGGGCCCCACTGCCATCAATTCTTCGATCTCACGCATCGTAGGCGTAATATACACTTCACTGTCCGCATAGTCTCTCTTCACGATTCCTATGATCGGCAGGTCAACATTCTTTTTTATCTCCGTGATATCTTCCTTCGTATTCGCCCGGATTCCTGCTGCGCCGCCTTCTTTCGCCGCCGCGGCCATCCGGCCCATAATATAGGAGGAGTGCAGCGGTTCTTCAGGAAGAGCCTGACACGAAACGATCAGCCTTCCCTTCATTTGTTCAATTCCCTTATTCAATGTCACACCTTCTCTCTGATAAATTCCGCCAGCATTTCAGCCAGTCTGTTATGGCTTTGGGCGTCCAGATGCATGTAATCAATCTGATTCATCGTGACGATATCCGCAGTATCTATAAAATCACATCCGCATGATTCTGCGCAGATTTTATATTCCGCCGCCAGCTTCTCCGACTTTTCACTGCATATTCCCATCTCCCCTGCCACGGGTGAAGTCTCACAAGCCTTTTCGATCGGCCCGGGAGCCAGCAGGAGGATCTGCGGATTATCACGCCACGCATCCGTCTGTTTTGCTTTCATAATGAGACGCTTCATCCCGTCTGCAATATTCTTTGGTGTCGCCGAAAAACGCTCTTTACAGTCATTTGTCCCCAGCATAATTATCAAATAATCTATGGGAGAATGGGACATCAGGCACGGATTCAGATAAGCCAGTCCATTCATTCCCTCATTGAGCGGATCATCAAACACCGCAGTCCTTCCGCAAAGTCCTTCTTCTATTACCGTATATTCCTCTCCCAACAGTTCCCGGAGCCGACCGGTCCATCGGATCTCATCCGGAAACCTTCCATCCGACACCGCATCATATCCCCAGGTGTTCGAATCTCCAAAACAAACAATTCTTTTCCTCATGGTTTTGCCCTTCCAATCTCGTTATCCTTTTACCGCTCCCATTGCAAGGCCCTGCACGAAATTCTTCTGTGCCGCCCATACGATCAGCAATACCGGAACCAGCGTGATGACAGCTGTAACCGCCATTGGCCCCCATTCCAGCCCGCGGTCCGTAATAAAACCGGCAATGACTACTGGCAGTGTCTTGGATTTATTGACACTCAGGATTACGGCAAACAAAAATTCATTCCACGCTCCAATAAATGCCAGGATCCCGGATGCAATGATTCCCGGTTTGGTAATCGGAAAAATGATATAGAAAAATCGTTTTGTGAATCCGCACCCGTCCAGCATGGCTGATTCCTCCAATTCATTGGGCAGCTGTTCAAAGAATCCCATCATCAGCCAGATAACAAGAGGAAGGTTAAAGCTTGTGTTCATAATAATCAGTGCAGTTTTCGTATCAATCAGATGCAGCGTCCTCATTACCAGATACACCGGTATGGCCGTCGCAATAGCGGGGTACATCTTCTGGATCATAAACCACAGGCCAAAATACTTCCTCGCCTTTTTACCGATTGACCCGCGCGCGACAGAGTATGCAGCCATACTTCCAAGAAGCACGGATATAACTGTGGATACTGCCGCAACAACAAATGTATTTAAAAAGTGCATTGCAAGCTGGTCTTTTCCAAAGACACTCTCATAGCTCTCCATGGTCAGCTGATTAGGAATCAGTACGGGAGGGCTGGCCAGATAGTCTGCCTTCACTTTAAATGAACTGGTCAGAAGCCAGTATAATGGAAAGAGGATCAGTATCATGCTGACGACAATCAAAACTACCCGAACCGGCTTTCCGGCAAAATTTCCGATAATATTGTCAATGGTTGGCAGCTTTCTGTGTTTTTTTCTATTCATCACAAGTTCTCCTCCATTCTGTCTCTCAACCTCAGGAATCCCATCGTTACCACTGTCATCACAACTACAAAAATGATGGCAAGAGATGCGGAGTATCCTGCATCAAAGAATTTGAGCCCCTGTTTGTATATGTAGTTCGGCAGCATCTCTGTTGCACTGCCGGGGCCTCCGTTTGTCATAACATAAACCGTATCAAATACTTTGAATGCGTCTACGAACCTGAGCATTACGACAACAGTCAGTACCGGACTCATCATCGGCAGAACAATCTTTCTGAAAATCTGGCCGTTGGTCGCGCCGTCTACAGAAGCAGCCTCCAGACAGTCTGACGGCAGCGCTTTCAGTCCGGCTGCACAGATAATCGTTACCCAGGGAACCAACTGCCATACATTCACCAGTATTACAGAGAGCATGGCCGTATTTGGAGTGCTCAGCCAGGTAATACTGGGAATCCCAAGGAAGCTCAGGAAGTAGTTAATAATCCCGGTGGAGGAATCCAGCATCATACGCCACAGTGTACCGACAGCCACCGGAGCCATAATCATGGGGATCAGGAAAATAGAGGTACAGATCCTTGCCCACATCTTGTCGGAACAGAGAGCCATGGCCAGAAACAGACCGATCACTACCTCCAGTGCCACCGATACAACTGCGAACAGCAGAGTATTTCCAGTACTTGTAAGCAATGTGGGGTCACTGAACATCTTGATATAATTGCCGAATCCGATAAATTCCGGCACCGCATTCGGCAGGTTCAGTTTCAACCTGAAAAAACTTAGATACAGGGAATACAGCAGGGGAAGCAGCGCAGTAATCCCCAGAAAAATCATGGTAGGAACCAGGAACATCCATGATGCAAACTTATCGCCTCTGCTCTTTCGGATCACAGGAGCGGCACTTTTCGTTCTTTTCATCTTAGCCATGCTTTATTTTCAGTCCTTTCTTGAAAGAAGATTACCTGCAGGTTATAAATCCGCAGGTAATCTATTCCGCAATTTTATAGTAATTACAGATTATAGTTCTTTGTACCTTCTTCAGGCGGTGCATTCTTCAATGCATCTTCTATACCTTTTTTCATTTTGCTGACAGCCGTTTCAAGATCTATCTGATCTGACATATATTCGCTGACAACGGTGTTGAGCATGGTATCTACTTCTGTTGAAGCCGGAATTCTCCACCACAGGTTTGCTGTATCCAGAGCTTCTCTTACAGTATCCATATAGGTGCCTTTGATGCCGTCCTGCTCCCAGAATGCTTTTCTCGGTGACAGGATGCCATAGTCTTCATAGAATTGATTCTGCTTTTCAGCACTCGTGTACATCTTGACCCACTCCCAGGCAAGTTCCTGATTCTTGGAGCTTGCAGGTATAGATAAATCCCATGCACTCAGCAGAGTGGTTCCGGTCTTGTCATAAGGAATGGTTCCCAGCGCCCATTTTCCAACTACTTTGGACTGTGACTCATCATCAGCTGCCTGTACAAGTCCCAAGGTGGGCCATGTCTCGCACACAGCTGCTTTGCCATCCAGGAATGCCTTGATTGACTCTTCTGTTCCCCAGGATAAGATAGCTGGATCCGCATAGTTCTGAATCTCTTTCAGATGTTCCAGCGCCTCTCTTGTCTCGGGTGAGTCAATGGTTACGTTCCAGTCCTCATCCGCCCAGGATCCGCCCATGGACCAGAGCACATAGTCAAACACACCGCCAAGCTGGCCGGTCGTAGCAGATACGGAAATACCATATACGCCCTCATCCGGTTTGGTCTGTGCCTTTGCAGCTTCTCTGTACTTCTCCCATGTATCCGGGATGCCGTCCGGCATCAGATCTGTCCTGTAAGCAAAAAGCTGTGGAGTGCTTGCGTTTGGAATTCCTGTGATTTTACCCTGCCAGCTACCGGAGTTCTCCAGAACCTTTTCGATAAATTCATCCATATCGTAGTTATCTTTTTCTATAAAATCAGTGAGTTCCGTCAGGTATGGTGCAAATTCTCCGTCCCACTGGCTGGCAACATCGATTACATCGTATGAGCCTGTTCCGCTGGTCAGATCCAGCAGCGCCTTTTCATGCAGTGTGGTATAAGGGAAGTCAACCACCTCTACCGTTGCGCCCGTCTGCTCTTCGAATTCATCCACCATGGACTTGGCTGCATCCGCATATACACTTGACATATACAGAACCGTCAGCTTTTCTCCTGCGTATGGCTTGCCGCTGTCATCCTTTGAAGCGGAAGTATCTTCCTTCGCTTTTCCTCCTCCGCAGCCTGCCAGCATCCCTGCAACCATTGCCGTACACAATAAGACACTTACAATCTTCTTTTTCATGTTTTTCCTCCTTCACCCTTTGATATCGCAGATATTTTTGAAAGAAATTTTTTTATTTTATTTTTTATGAACTATTTTTTTCAAATCTGCGATATTGTTTTTACTTGTTGAAATAATTTTATCATTCACCTTTCTTAATGTCAACAGTACATAATCAACAGTTTTTAAGGTGTTTTTTTGGTTCTTTTAACCAATAAATTATTTTTTAACTGTTTTATTACTTTAAAAATAAAATAAAAATTTTTTCTTTTTTATATTTTTTAATATGGTTTTTAATTTTATTTTGACATCTTTTTAACCATTCTTGACGATTGACAGGAAATTTTTTTTACTGTAAAATATTACTATACCCAAAGGGCATCCCGTAACTCATGCCCTGCAGGCGGATCTGCAGCTAAGCTGCAGAATAAGGTATACCCAAAGGGCATCCCGTAACTCATGCCCTGCGGACGGATCTGCAGTCAAGCTGCAGAACAGGGTTTAAAAATACGCAGATTACTGCATACCTGCCCCGGGGGCGTATATAAAGATGCCCTCGGGTATCACTATGAGGGAGGTTTCACAATGGCTACCACGAATCTCATGACCGAAATCACAAGCAGATATTCCAAAATGACTAAAGCTGAAAAGAAAGTCGCTGATTTTGTACTTTCTTCCCCCCAGACCGCTCTGAGCTCAACGATCACCGACCTGTCCAAGCTCTGCGATGTCGGGGAGACCAGTGTATTCCGTTTCTGCCGTACACTGTCATTGAAAGGGTATCAGGATTTCAAACTCTCATTGGCGCTCAGCACCTCCACCCCCGAATCCCTCTCTAAAAAGGAACTGATCGACGTGGCGGACACTGACAATTGCAAGGATACTGCCGCCAGAGTTCTCCAGGCATACAATGTTGCACTGGACCAGGCATTTGAGACTCTGAACTTCAACGCAATCCCAAAGGTCGTGGATCTCATGTTGTCTGCCAGGAGCATCAACCTGTTTGGATTCGGCGGTTCCGGGACAAGCGCCAGCGAGGCCCGCAACAAGTTTATGAAGATACTGCCCAATGTCATCTACAACTCAGACGCACATATGCAGCTGACACAGGCCGCCCTTCTTGGAGAAGGGGATCTTGCCGTCATTTTCTGTAATTCCGGTATCACCAAGGATTGTATTGAGATTGCAAGGATATGCCACAGCGCCAGGGCATCCGTCGTGTTTATTACCATGTTTCTTAAGACGCCCGCCGCCCAGTATTCCAATATCCTGCTGCTATGCGGAGCCAACGAAGGGCCAATGGAAGGTGGTTCGATTGCAGCAAAGACGGCCCAGCTCTTTTTAATCGATATCTTATATGCCGAAGTTTATAAAAAACTGGGCGATAAGGCGTTGGAAAATAAGAAAAAGACATCTCAGATCATTACAGAAAAGATGATGTAGACACAAAAACGACGTTATTCCATAAAGCATCTCTATTATGGAATAACGCCATTTTTATTTTTACGGGATTCCCTTTGGGTATACTCTATCCCCACCAGGACCAGCCCGTGAGGCGGGGCAGTAACTCCAGCCGCCTGCCGGTCCCTCGCTTCCAGAATATCCTTCACCTGCTCCGGCGTGTAGAATCCACGCCCGACTCTCAGCAGCGTCCCCACTATAATCCGCACCATGTTATAGAGAAATCCATTTCCGCGGATCCTTATCGTAAGTTCTTCCCCATTTTCCAGAATATCCAGATCATATACGGTACGCACAGTATCCTCTACGTTGGTCCTGACGTTGCAGAAACTTGCAAAGTCGTGTTCACCTAGCAGATATCCCGCCGCCCTGCGCATGTTTTCCAGATCCAGGCTGTAGGACACAAAATATGTCGTCCGTCTTCTGATGGGGTCCGGCACCCTTGTATTGAGAATATGGTACTCATAAGTTTTCACAGTATCGCAGTACCTCGGATGCCAGTCAGCTGGTACTTCCTCGGATTTTACAATCACGATGTCCTCCGGCATACGCCGGTTCAGTGCGTAAGCCAGCCTGTCGGGCGGGATCGTCGTATCCGTATCAAAAACGGCCACATTCCCCCGCGCATGCACTCCCGAATCCGTCCGGCTGGCGCCGATGACCCGGATCTCCTCGCCTGTCAGCTTTGATAGTTTTTTATTCAATACTTCCTCTATCGTAATTCCGTTCGGCTGAATCTGCCAGCCGCAGTAATTTGTGCCGTCATAGGCAACTGTCAGTTTGATTCGTTTCATAATCCCTCACCGAATCCCCGGAAGAACTGCCCTGTATATTGATCCATATCCGCGAACCGTACAAGAGCCCTCTGCCTCTCGTGCCGCGGCGCGCATTGCACCAAACCACTTTCTATCCGGGAACCGCATTTATTTGTTAAAATATCCATATGTGGAACGGCACATAGCGCCCCACAATAAATACCAACACCATATACAAAAGTGTGATGATATATCCCGCCCGGTCTCTGCCTTTGTATACCAGGGGCTTCATCTTGGTTCTTCCTTCCCCGCCATGGTAGCATCTGGATTCCATGGCCATAGCCAGATCGTTTGCCCGCCTGAATGCAGATACAAACAAAGGAACCAAAATGGGAATCATGGCTTTTGCTTTCTGGATCATATTGCCGCTGTCCAAGTCCGCCCCCCTGGCCATCTGCGCTTTCATAATCTTATCCGTCTCCTCCAGAAGAATGGGTATGAAACGCAGGGCAATCGACATCATCATCGCTACCTCGTGAACCGGCACCCTGATCTTATTCAGCGGATGCAGCAGCTTTTCAATCCCGTCCGTCAGGGAGTTTGGCGTTGTGGTAAACGTCATAATGGACGATCCCATGATCAGGTAAATCAAGCGGATCGCCGTATATACAGAGGTCTCAAGCCCCTTTTCCGTAATATGGAAAATCCAGAAATGCACCAGCTCTGCGCCGCCCCTTGTCAGGAAAAGGTTAAACAGTACCGTAATCAAAAGCAGAATCATGATAGGTTTCAAGCCTTTCACAATAAATTTGAACGGTACCCTGCTCATGTAAATAACCGCGCCTAAAAATAAGGTTGCAACCACATACCCCAGAATACTCCTCTGTATAAAAAGGGATATCAGAAATAAAAGCGTACATACAATCTTCACCCTTGGATCCAGTCTGTGGATCACACTTTTAGCCGGATAATATTGTCCGATTGTAATATCTCTAACCATGAATACTCCTCATTATCTCTTCTGCTGCTTCTTCCACCGTTGTTGCATCCGTACGCACGTTCATACCTTTCGCCTTCAGGGCGTGCATAATATAGGTTACCTGGGGGGCCGCAAGCCCGACTTCTTCCAGTTCCCGGTAATGGGCAAACACCTCTTTCGGCTTCCCGTCAAACATTTTTGCGCCCTCATTCATCACAATAATCCGGCTCACGTATCTGGCGATATCCTCCATGCTGTGAGACACGAGAATTACGGTCATATTGGTATTCTTGTGCAGATAGTCGATCTGATCCAGAATGTCGTCCCGCCCTTTTGGATCCAGACCTGCCGTCGGCTCATCCAGCACCAGGACACTGGGCCGCATAGCCAGTACGCCTGCTATGGCCGCCCGGCGCTTCTGTCCCCCGGAGAGCTCGAAGGGAGACTGATGGTAGTATTCCTCCGGAAAGCCAACCAGCTCCAGGGCTTCTTTTGCGCGCTCCTCACAGACTTCTTTCGCCAGCCCCTGGTTCTTGGGGCCAAAGCATACATCGCTGAGAACATCCACCTCAAATAGCTGATGCTCCGGATACTGGAATACCAGCCCCACCTGATTCCGAAGCTCCTTCATGTTGTATCCTTCGTCATAGATATTCTTCCCGTCAAAATACAGTGCACCGCTGCTTGCTTTTATCAGACCGTTAAAATGCTGAATCAGTGTGGATTTGCCGGAACCGGTATGTCCGATGATCCCCACAAACTCTCCCTGACGAATCTCCAGGCTGATATCTTTGAGCGCCTGCTTTTCGTAAGCTGTTCCCGGGCTGTATACGTAATTGATATGTTCTAACTTAATTGACATAATGCTTCCACCAGCTCCTCTGTCCGTAAAATTCCGGAAGGAATCTTTAACCCCTTCCTTTTGAGTGCCTCTGCCAGCATCGTTACCTGCGGCACGTCCAGCCTGTACTTTTTCAGTTCGTCCACCCGGCTGAATATCTCCCGGGGCGTCCCATGCATTACAACATGTCCCCTGTCCATCACATATACCTGGTCTGCATCAATCACTTCCTCCATGTAATGGGTTATCAGAATAACGGTCACCTTTTTTCTTCTGCGCAGTTCCTGTACCGTCCGGATGACTTCTTTTCTTCCGTTGGGGTCCAGCATCGCGGTAGGCTCATCCAGAACAATGCATTTGGGTTCCATGGCGATCACGCCAGCGATTGCTACACGCTGTTTCTGCCCGCCGGACAGCTTATTCGGAGAATGATTCCGGTATTCCAGCATGCCGACCGCCTTCAGGCTGTCCTTTACCCTTTTCCAGATCTCATCGGTAGGTACACCCAGGTTCTCCGGACCAAATCCCACATCCTCTTCTACTACAGTGCCGATGATCTGGTTGTCCGGATTCTGGAACACCATTCCCGCCGATTGTCTGACGTTCCACAGCTCCATCGGATCCTTCGTGTCTCTTCCATCCACCCATATTGTCCCTCCCGAGGGAACCAGGATCGCATTCATGTGCTTCGCCAGCGTGGACTTTCCGGAACCGTTGTGTCCCAGAATGGCAACAAAGTCCCCCGGGGCAATGTCAATATCCACGCCGTCGACCGCGCGGTTCATGCCAATGACATTGCCTTCTTCATCCCGCTTTTCGTATTCATAAATCAGTTTTTCTGACCGGACCATCTTCATATATGGCTAACGCCTCCATTTTAACGTATTTACTGCTCACTATTGTACGGTATGAACTGGCTTTTTGCAAGGTGCAGTTTTGAGTACTGATAGCAGGCCACCGTCAATTTATAACCGCTCAGGCAAGTCTGAACGGTTACGGCGAGGGGCAGATGCCCCGAGACCATCACTTTATTGGCTCCGATGCCGTGCAGCGAGGTGCACGGCACGGTCTGAACAGTAACACGGTTACGCCAATTTTCTTGTTTTTGAATTCGTTCTATATTATAATATGCACAAAGATAATACCGGGAGGAAAATGTATGGAATTTCAGAAAATCAGTTCCCCGTCTCTCCGTGACCTTTTCGTGGAGCAGCTGGAACATCTTATTTTATCCGGGAAATTAAAAATCGGTGAAAAGCTGCCGCCGGAACGCCAGCTGGCCGAGATGATGCAGGTCAGCCGCGCCGTAGTGAACAGCGGGCTCGGCGAGCTGGAGAGAAAAGGCTTTTTGAATGTGAAGCCAAGAGTGGGCACTTTCGTGGCAGACTACCGCCGTAAAGGTACTTTGGACACGCTTCTTTCCATTATGAAATACAACGGCGGGAAAATACGCAACGAAGAAATCCGCTCGATCCTGGAGGTCCGTATCGCGTTGGATACCCTGGTTGCACAGCTGTGTATCGACCGGATTACCGAGGAGGAGATCCAGCTCCTCCGAGATAAGATAGAACAGATCAAAGACGCACAGTCTATAGGCGAAGCCTCACAGGCTGCGTTTGAATTTCAGCATGAGTTTGCCCTGCTCTCCCACAACACGCTCATCCCGCTGATTTTCCAGTCCTTCCGCGCCCCCGTGTTCACACTGTGGGAACGCTTTTGTACACTTTATGGGATTCCCGTCCTGTATGAAAACAATTATAAGCTCTGGACCTTCATCCGGGACAGAGACACCCAGGGCGCAGTCGACTGGATCCAGGACTCCGTCAGGGAGAGCATCGATGGGAACCGGACGCTGTATTACGATTAATTTTACTGCTGTTGACAATAAGGATTCCAATACTGACCAGGAGCAGGGCGGAAAGGTTTTTAACCGTTACAATCCGCTCTCCAAGGAAGATACCGGACAAAGCCACCCCGAATACCGGGATGGAAAAACCGTATATGGCCACTTTGCCCACCGGGTTATATTTAAGCAGCAGAGTCCAAAGGCTGAATGCAGCCGTGGAAATAAGCGCCATATAGACCAGAAGCACTGTGGATTTCACAGTAAAGCCATTTACATGACCGCCAAGGGCGAACCCTATTATAATAAGAAGAACGCTCCCGAACAAGATCTGATAAGCAGTAATTGTCATTGGACTTTCTCTGTCCGATATTGTTTTCAATATAACCGTACTGATTCCATAAGCAACGGTACAGATAAATACCATGCCCTCGCCCATCAGAGAAAATCCATCCCCCCAGGCGCCGGGCGACAGGTTGATCACGATGACTCCTGCAAGTCCGAGAGCACAGCCTGCCCCTTTTTTCCACGTCATCTTTTCATCTTTTAGTATAAAATGTGCCGCTGCGATTGATACAAACGCATTGGACGCATTGATAATAGAACCTTTCGTGCCGGTCGTATGCGCAAGTCCCACATAAAAAAAGAAATACTGTACGGTTGTCTGCAGGATTCCCTGTCGCAAGATACACGGGATTGATGACTTTTTCATCGTCAGGAGCCGTTTCTCCAGGATACATCCTATCACAAATGTGAGCACTCCAGAGAGGAAGAACCGGTAGCCAGCAAATAAGATCTGGCTCCCGGTTCCTTCTATTCCAAACCACTCATACCCTACCTTGATACAGGGAAAAGCGCTCCCCCATAGCGCGCAGCAAATTAACGCAAGGATGCAGATCACCGCCGGATTCTGCAGCTGATTCGCCTTCTGTGGTTTTGTTTGCATATTTCTCTACGCTCTTTCCGGTTCTTCGTACTCAACTCCAAAGGTCTCTACCGTTACTTTCTTCATAACCTGTGCTTCCAGAGGCTTATCACTGTAATCTGTAGCTGTCTCTGCGATCTTTTCCACAACATCCATTCCCTCCGTCAGTTCTCCGAATGCAGCGTATGCTCCGTCCAAAAATGGGGAACGCCTGTGCATGATAAAGAACTGGGACCCTGCTGAATCTGGATGCTGGGCACGTGCCATGGAGAGAACTCCCGGTGAATGCGGCAGGTCATTCAGAAAGCCGTTCTGTGTGAATTCTCCTTTGATTCTATATCCCGGGCCGCCCATGCCTGTCCCGTCCGGGCATCCTCCCTGAATCATAAATCCGCTGATGACACGGTGGAAAGTCAGGCCGTCATAAAATCCTTTTTTCACAAGAGATATAAAGTTATTCACCGTATTTGGGGCGATGTTTGGATATAATTTTGCCTTCATAATGTCCCCGTTTTCCATTTCAAATGTTACGATTGGATTTTCCATAATATAAACTCCTCTTTTCTATAAAAAATAATTATCTTTATTGTATCGGATTACAGTGCATTCGTCAATCAGCCATAGGTATACTATTCCATATATCTGATCAGGCCGCCCTTTTCCTCATATCCCGTATCCCACAGATCCTTCAGCGAAAATGTGCTGGCCTCCCCATATGTGGCCACCGTGATAAGCAGGTCCCCTTCTTTCTCTTCGTATCCAAAGCACAAAAACCAGTGCCATACAAAGTCTTTGTATCTTGGGTCTTTGTGCTTCAGCATCAGATACGGCACAGGGAATCCGGCGTCAATCTGCCCTTTTATAAAATCTGCTGCTTCCGTAAAGGTATGACCGCCGTCAAAGCCCGACATCTTAAGCCTTGTATCACCGCAGTCCCGCAGATATTTTTCAAACCCTTCTATAAACATGGATAACTTTTTAACGCCGCCCACCCGCGGCCTGATGTATGGTTTCATTTTCATGGAAAACTGAATGTACTCCTCTTTGGTCAGATTTTCCACGTCAAACGGATATAAGTGTTTTTTCCCCTGATACATTGCAAAATAAATGCAGCTGTCGCAGGCAGTTGCCGCCGCGCAGCCGCCAACATGCATCACCACATTGGTGAACCAGTCCTGGTCCCCTCCTACCTCGCCGTCTATCATAAAATAGTCTAATAATTTCTTCATCCTTACCTCCAAAGTGCTCTGCCGTCAAGCTCATGTTGTTCTGCCGTTACTTTGTCCGGCGCCCGGCTGATGCAAACGTAGAATAAAATACCACGCCAAGTATGATCACACCGCCGGCAAGCTCTTTTATCCCCGGCTTTTCTCCCAGAAACAAAAATGCCGCCAATATGCCGTAGACCGATTCCAGACCGGATATAATACCTGCCGTCTGCACTTTCACCGTTCCCAGTCCGTCAATATACATAGTATGTGCCACGGCCGTGAATACTACTCCCAGCAGAAGAAGCACCAGAATATCTTTCCCATTAACCGCGGGTTTCAGCAAAAAGACGGAAGGAAGCAATACGATGCCTGCCGTGGCCTGTTCATAGAATGCCGTAAGGCTGCTCGTATATTTCTCCATGAACTTCCGGTTCATTAACGATAATACCGCATAGGACAAACTGCCGGTCATCCCCCAGACTACGCCCTGCGTCATGGTATTTCCCAGCTGGAATTCCGGTACGATAAACAAAACCCCGCACAGCATAATAACTGCAGAAACCACACTGGAAAGCCGTATCTTTTCCCGAAAAAGAACCGGTTCCAAAAACGTTACGAATAACGGAAACGTAGAGAATGTCAGTGTCCCAATGGCTACCGTAGATGTCTGTATGGACTGCATAAAAGTGGTCCAGTGTACAGCCAATACAATCCCCGCCGTAATCATCAGCAGGTAATCCCTGCCCGATAAGAGGCGCAGACGTTCCTTTTTTATCTTCAGCAAAAACCACAAAAACAAAGAGGAGAATATGACCCTCCCCAGTACGATAATCACTGCCGGCAGATCCACCCACTTCGCAAAAAGACCTGCCAGGCCGAATAAAAGCACTGCAATATGTATCGATGCAAGACCATTTCTCCGGCTTTCCATCCCCATTTCCGCCTTTCCTTATATCTTTCTCGATCTATTAGATCGCACCACCGACTATGTTATCAAACAAAATATAGTATAGCATAAACCGCACCGGCTTCAAAGGGGTCTGACCCCTTTGAACTTTTTCTTGCATTTTCACTGTTTTTGTTGTATATTTAAATCGTAAGTAGTAAGTAATAAGTAGTAACTTAATACACGATAAAAAAGGAGGGTTCTTATGTCAGAATTAACTTTACAAGAACGTTTTGCCCTTATTGCTCTTAACGCACAGGACAGTCTGCATATGACGACAGCTAAAAAAGCCGCCCTGCGCTCTATCGCAGCAGCGGAGATTTTAGAAAAGTATTTGGATGCTGTCTGGCCGGACCAGGATGCTCTGGAACAGGAATTAAAATCTGCTGCAGATGGTTCTTCCCGTACACTCAAACAGACTGAAAAAGAGATCAAGGCTATACTGGCTGAAAAGAATCTGCTGACCGAAATTCCTAATCTTCTGGCCTGTGATTTATTTTATGTAACTGCCGGAGTTAATATTTTTGAATACTGCAGCAATGTGGAGGAATACACACGACAAACGGAGGGCATGCGCGCGGAACTTATGGAAGACGGTAATGTTACCGACGATGTCATCTGCCTGTTTTGGCTGCTGCGCGAAAGCGGATGCTTTTATGATCTCTTTACCCGCGCGGAGCAGGGTTACCTTGCCACACGGATCAACCAGCTGTATCTGGAGTCGCCCTTGGCAAAGCAATTATTCCCCATCCAGACCCGTCACGCGTTTGAAGCCTTCAGCCAAAAGTTTCTGAAGAAAAAGGAGGATATTTTTACAACGCCCTTTGGAACCGGACTTCTGTTCGCCTGCCCGTTTTTCGAGCGCTCCCAGTCCATCTTCATTGAGGCAGACGCCTGGTTCTCGGGCAATGATAAGCGGCTGGAATGTGTCATCCGCCGGCTGGAAGAGAAGGGGCACGAGGTGCATGTCCTGCGCGCCGGCACCGTGCCGCTCCTGAAAGTGGATAATTTCCATTATGAGTGCATTCCCACACAGATCGTGGTTAAGGCCCCCGTTCAGGGCGTCCGTCTGCGTCGTTATGTCATGTAGCAGCCCGTACATTAAGAAAAGTAAGGAGAGATTCTAATGTCAAGACAACGTTCTATGGAAACTATACTTGCATCTGAATACGTCTCCATCGGTGAACTCGTCCGTATCACCGGTGCGCGTTACAGCACCCTGAAGTATTATACCGAGGAAGGCATGCTGCCCTTCGAACAGGCTGAGGAGAACCTGACCCGCCGCTTTCCCCGCGAAAATGCAGTTAGACAGATCGAACGCATCCGGGACTTGCGCCTGCAGGGGCTTTCCATCCCTGAAATAAAGGAACAGCTGGACCGGATTTAATGCCTATGGTCGAAATGTACACATTTTTTAAATTTTTTTGGTTACTCGTGATATTGTCCATTCGGGGTTTCTTTATTATACTGAATTCAGAAAGCAAGGCAATGCTGTTTTAATCTAAAATACAACGAAACAATATTTTAAGGAGGCTATACAAATGGCAAGTTTATCATTAAAGGGAATTCAGAAAGTATATCCAAATGGATTTCAGGCAGTAAAAGATTTCAACCTTGAGATTGATGATAGAGAATTTATCATCTTCGTAGGACCATCAGGATGCGGAAAGTCTACAACACTTCGTATGATCGCAGGTCTGGAAGATATTTCAGGAGGTACTCTGGAAATCGACGGAAAAGTTATGAATGACGTTGAGCCTAAAGACCGCGATATCGCGATGGTATTCCAGAACTACGCTCTGTATCCGCATATGACTGTATACGATAACATGGCGTTCGGTCTGAAGCTTCGTAAGATGCCGAAAGACGAGATTGACAAGAAAGTTCGTGAGGCTGCCAGAATCCTTGACCTGGAAAAATTACTCGACCGTAAGCCAAAGGCTCTGTCAGGCGGCCAGAGACAGCGTGTTGCCATGGGACGTGCTATCGTTCGTAATCCTAAGGTATTCCTGATGGATGAGCCGCTCTCCAACCTGGATGCTAAACTGAGAGTTCAGATGCGTATCGAGATTTCCAAGCTTCATGAAAATCTGAAAGCTACAATCATCTACGTAACACATGACCAGACAGAGGCTATGACACTGGGAACCAGAATCGTTGTTATGAAAGACGGCGTTGTTCAGCAGGTAGATACACCTCAGAATCTTTACAATACACCTTGCAACCTGTTTGTTGCCGGATTTATCGGTTCTCCGCAGATGAACTTTATGGATGCAGTTGTAAATGTTGCAGGCAGTGATGTTACACTGACCGTTGGCGAGCATGTGCTCAAGGTACCTGCTTCCAAGAAAAAAGCTCTGATCGATGGCGGTTATAATGGTAAGACAGTAGTTCTCGGCATCCGTCCGGAGGACGTACATGACTCAGAGGCATTTATCGCAAGCTCACCTGACAGCGTAATCAAATCCAAAATTAAAGTATACGAGCTGCTCGGCGCAGAAGTATATCTGTATTTTGACGTAGAAGGCACTCAGATGACAGCCCGCGTTAATCCGCGCACAACACTGAGAAACGGTGATGATGCTGTATTTGCACTGGATATGGAAAAGATTCACGTATTCGATAAAGATACAGAGTTGACGATTTCCAACTAATGCTTTAGAATAATATTATAATAATTAAGAGAGGGGCTGTACTATAAAAGTGCAGCCTCTTCAATTCTATCTATACGAGGGATGATTATGGAGAACACACCAGAGCTTGTAAAAGCTTTGTCCGAACTGAAAAGAATAACCGGCATGACGCTCGAAGTCCGCGCAGACACGCCGAAAGAGCTTGAAAATGCGCTGACGCAAGTCCGCTGTCTCACCCAGGCATACAGGGAAAAGTACAACAAGAACCATTTCCTGCAAAGCCTGATGACGGATAGCATTCCGGCGTATGACATCTACGAGCGGGCCGTCCGTCTCCACATCGATCCGGAATCTCAGAGGACTTTATTTCTGGTGGAAACCAAAAATACCCTGGATGACACTGTCATAGAGATTCTTAAGAATTTGTTTCCTTCACAGGCCAAAACTAACCTTGTTTCCATGGGTGAAAAGAACCTTGTGATACTACGCCCAAGGAAGTCCTCGGACACCGATGGCGACATCAGCCGGATTGCACACATGATCGTCGACACACTGAACATGGAGGCGCTGACACACGTGCAGGTTGCCTACAGTGGATGTATCAGCACGCTCATGGAACTGCCCGGCGCTTTTAAGGAAACCAGCCTGGCGCTGCGTGTCGGTAAGTTGTTTTATTCCGAGCAGACCGTATTTCCGCACGATCAGCTGGGTATTGGAAGACTGATCTACCAGCTGCCGGTAAGCTTGTGTGAAAATTTTCTGAAAGAGATTTTTGGAAGCGATATTCCGGACGCATTTGATGAGGAGACAACATCCACTATCAACAAGTTTTTCCAAAATAACCTGAACATAGCCGAGACATCCAGACAGCTGCATATGCACAGAAACACCCTCATCTACCGGCTGGAACAGATTGAAAAAAGGACAGGCCTGGACATCCGCAGATTCGAGGATGCCATGACCTTCAAAATTGCCACCATGGTCATTAACTATTTACAAACAGAAAGGAACTCCTGATATGAATGACGCTTTTTACGAACAACTTGTAGCCCGCAAATCCCGACCGCTGGATACCGTAATCCGTATCCTCATCATCGCGGCCCTCGCCCTGATCCTCGTGTTTTCCATGATGTTCATCGGTTTTCTGGGGGTAATCATCACAGTCGTACTCGCTTTCCTGGCATACTATTTTGTCTTCCCTAAGCTAAGCGTGGAATACGAATACACACTGCTGAACCATGATATGGAAGTAGATGCCATCTACAGCAAATCCAAGAGAAAAAAACTGCTCACATTTGACATCCAGCAGGCCGAAATTATAGCGCCAAAGGGTTCACCGCGTTTGAACTCCCAGAACCCGGAAAAGACCCTTGATTTTTCCTCACAGGATGCCAACGCAAAAGCTTACTCCATCATGATCCAGCTGAACCAGAAAAACACATGCATCATCATAGAACCAGACGAAACCATGCTAAACCACATGAAATCCTGGATGGGGATGAAGCTTTATTTGGATTGAGACGGACGGAATTGGATAGAAGGGGGGGGGCGCTGTATGGGGGCGCGGCAGGGCTCTCTGGGATGCGTATTGCGGTGTAACAGCCGCTAATCAAAAGGAAAGCCAGCATATATGAACACCGCCGACAAACACGGGAATGCCGGATGCATTCCCGCTTGAGTCGGCTTTTTTACAGGGCTTGTGGCCCTGTAAAAAGTTCATATGCTGGCTTTCCTTTTGATGAAGCGGCTGTAACACCGCAAAAGAGCATCCCAAAGAGCCCTGCCGCGCCCCCATACAGCTCGGTTCAACCAATCGGCAGATAAATATTCCAAATAAGAAGGAGCTTCCTGTAACGGTGTGCGGTGTATATTTAATTGCTGCACGGAACCTTTCTTGCCAACGGCTTCTACCGCCAGGATGCACCCAGCCTGTCTTGGATGTTGTATGCGGGGTGGGATGGGATGTCTTCCGGTATCCAAAAACACCGGAAGACATCCCATCCTGCGCCGCATACAACATCCAAGGCAGGCGGACAGACCATCAAACCAAATACTTACAAGCCGCTAAAGCCGCTACCGCCCCATCTGCCGCTGCTGTTGTGAGCTGGCGCACTTCTTTTGTACGGCAGTCTCCTGCTGCGAACACACCTGGACGGGAGGTCATGCAGTCCTCAGACGCCAGTATGAATCCATCTGCATCCAGTTTTACAAATTCGGCAAAAACCTGGTTCTGGGGGATCTGTCCGATTGCCACAAATACTCCGGCGACTTCTATGTTGAAATCTTCGCCGGTCTTTTTATTGTTCAGGGTCAGACCCTCTACCATGGTTTCGCCTATGATATCTTTCACTGTGGCACTGAGCACAAATTCTACGTTATCTCTTGCCTTCAGTGCGTCTACCAGGCTACTGTCACCGCGGAATTCGTCTCTTCTGTGTACCAGATATACCTTTTTACAGTAGTTGGAAAGAAATTCCGCATCCTGAAGCGCCGTATTTCCGCCTCCAATGACCGCAACATCACGGCCTTTGAAAAATGCTCCGTCACAGGTAGCACAGTAAGATATGCCTGCGCCGGTGAGCTGGATCTCTTTTTCCAGCCCTAAGTGCCGGTGCGTAACTCCTGTGGCGATAATCACGGTTCTGCACGGGTATTCTTTTCCTGCAGTCTCTATGATCTTTAAGCCGTCCTCATCCCGGATACCCGTAACCTGTTCCATCACGGTCTCTGTTCCCAGCTTCATCGCCTGATCCAGCAGATTCATAGAAAATTCGCTTCCGCTTACACTGGCAATCCCGGGGTAATTCTCTACATTGTGGGAAGAAGTAATCTGCCCTCCGAAATTCATACTTTCAATAATTAATGTACGTTTCCCGGCTCTCTGTCCATATATTGCCGCAGTCATGCCAGCCGTACCTCCGCCGATAATTCCGATATCATACATAATCAACCCTCCTTGTTGTTTCAATAACACGCCCGGTAATTTCACAGAGTACGACTACATCCTATAAAGATGTGTAGATTAAGCTCATTTCAGTGGGGGATACCGATTCCTCTCCGCCCGCCACTGCCGTTTATCTGTTATACTCTAGTATACCGTAAAATAAGTAACTGACTCATAAGCTGAGACAAACTTTCGAGAGTGCTGCTCCACAAACGCAGGCGTAGTGGGCTACGCTGAGGCTTGGGGAACATTGCTATCGGAAATTTAGGTCGGCTTATGTTGCAGTTAATTATTATATGATGTACTAGTGTGTCTCGGCATACGCTTTTATATTCGAAGCATTTGCCATTTTCTGCACGCCATCCTCACCGACTACAACCAATGTGGGAGCCTGCATTACACCGTATTTCTTCACAAGTTCTTCATTTTCTTCTGCATCTACTATCTCATAGGCTATATTTGCTTTTTCCAGAGAACTGGTTGCAATCTTACAGTTCGGACAGGTCTTGGTTGTAAAGAGGAGCGTTTTCATTTCTCCCGCCGGTACAGCCACTTCTTCTGCCGCCTTCTGTGCCTCATGTGTCCGTATGCTCATCTTGGAATTACTGATATCATATACCTTGCGATCCTTGAATTCCTGTGTCTTACCATCGTTCCAGTTCTTTACAGGACGGTAGTACCCCGTAATACGGCTGTATACTTCCGTTTCCTCTCCGCAGTGCGGGCATTTGTATTGTTCTCCGGAAATATATCCATGGTTCTTACAGATGGAGTAGGTCGGTGACATTGTATAATATGGCATTTTGTAGTTCTCTGCGATCTTCTTAACCAATGATGCCGCCGCTTTCCAACCCGGAAGTTTTTCTCCGAGGAAGGTATGGAATACAGTCCCTGACGTATAAAGTGTCTGAAGCTCATCCTGAATATCAAGTGCTTCAAATACGTCTTCGGTATAGCCAACCGGCAAATGCGAACTGTTTGTATAATATGGTGTTCCATCTCCTTCAGCAGCAGTAATGATATCCGGAAACTGTTCTACATCATGTTTTGCCAGACGGTAGGTGGTTGACTCTGCCGGAGTTGCCTCCAGGTTAAACAGCTCTCCGTACATTTCCTGATAATCAGAAAGTCTTTCCCTCATATGGTTCAGTACATCTTTGGTAAACTGCTGGGTCTCTGCGCTTGTCATGTCTTTTCGGATCCATTTTGCATTCAGGCCGGCCTCATTCATGCCGATCAGCCCGATTGTGGAGAAATGATTCTCAAAAGAACCAAGATATCTCTTTGTGTAAGGATACAGTCCTTCCTCCATGAGCTTTGATATAACAACACGCTTTGTATGGAGGGAACTTGCTGCAATATCCATCATCTTATCCAGGTGTTTATAGAATCCGGCCTCATCCTCTGCCAGATATGCGATACGCGGCATGTTGATCGTAACTACGCCAATAGAACCCGTACTCTCTCCGCTTCCGAAGAAACCGCCGGATTTCTTGCGCAGTTCGCGCAGATCCAGGCGCAGACGGCAGCACATACTTCTGACGTCGCTTGGTTCCATATCGCTGTTTATATAATTTGAAAAATAAGGAGTTCCGTACTTCGCTGTCATTTCAAAAAGGAGACGGTTATTCTCTGTATCAGACCAGTCAAAATCATTTGTAATGGAATACGTAGGGATCGGATACTGGAATCCTCTGCCCTCGGCATCCCCTTCGATCATCGTTTCGATAAATGCCTTATTGATCATATCCATCTCTGCTTTACAGTCCCCATAGGTGAAATCCTGCTGAACGCCTCCTACTATAGCCGGAAGGTTCGCCAAATCCCCCGGTACTGTCCAGTCCAGTGTAATATTGGAGAACGGAGCCTGGGTCCCCCAGCGTGACGGTATATTTACGCCGTATATAAAGGATTCGATACATTTCTTTACTTCCGGATATGTCAGATTGTCTTTCTTGACAAAGGGCGCCAGATAGGTGTCAAAGGATGAAAATGCCTGCGCGCCTGCCCATTCATTCTGCATGATTCCCAGGAAGTTGACCATCTGGTTGCAGAGTACGCTCAGATGCTTGGCCGGAGCCGACGTGATCCTGCCCGTTATGCCGCCCAGGCCATCCTGGATCAGCTGTTTCAGGGACCATCCTGCACAGTAACCGGTAAGCATGGACAAATCATGAATGTGAATATCCGCATTCTTGTGCGCTCTCCCCACTTCCTCGTCATAAATCTCAGACAGCCAGTAATTCGCTGTGATCGCGCCGGAGTTGCTGAGAATCAGACCGCCGACAGAATAGGTCACTGTAGAATTCTCTTTTACACGCCAGTCGGTAATCTTCACATAACTGTCCACAATTTCTTTGTAATCCAGCAGGGTTGAATTCAGATTCCGAATCTTCTCCCTCTGTTTTCTGTATAAAATGTAACCTTTTGCAACATCTGCATATCCTGCCTTTATCAGCACGGACTCCACACTGTCCTGAATATCCTCCACGGATACCAGGCCTTTTTTAATCTTTGGTTCAAAATCTGCCGTAACCTTCAGCGCCAGCAGATCGATTATGTCCTGATTGTATTGCTTTTCCTGGGCTTCGAATGCCTTCCTGATTGCCTCCCCTATCTTGGCAAGATTGAAGTCAGCTACCTTCCCATCTCTTTTTGTAACCTGATACATATTGTACGGTCGCCCCTTTCTCTAATCAAAGTCAGATAATTTTTGCCCAACCGGATACAGTTGGGCATCTGAAAATATTCTATCACCATATATTTCACTTGTCAACAAAGAACAACAATATCTAGTATGCAACTTTTTTGTTTCCAACTAGATATAGTTACAGTTTCCTATGTAAGGATCTGACCTTTAACGCTGTCACAGTCCGTCCCTCGCTGTTTCATCATCCCATGCAGTCTGCCTGAGGGAATAAATATCACTCAACCCCTCTGAGTTCAGCATTGGGAATATTTCTTTTTACAATCTCCAGCGCCTGTTCCATAATCTCTTTTGTATAGGCGCGCAGCCCCGGCCTGATTAAATCCCCTGAATCCACAAATCCCTGCAGATAATATCTTTCAGCTCCCCGGAGCCAGCGTCCAATAGCCGCAAAGTCCTCTCTTTTATGAAATTCCCTTACTACCGTGGTACGAAATTCGCAGGGCACCGCACCCGACATCAGGAAATCCACGCTCTGCAGAATATCCTCCAAGTGATAGCCTTCGATCCCGATGGTCATACCATATTTATTCGGAGCATTTTTTATATCCATCGCCACATAATCGACCAGACGCTGATCCACAAGCCGCTTCAGACGGGCGGCACTGCTTCCGTTAGTATCCAGTTTTACCGCGTAGCCCAGATCCTTTACCTCTTTTATAAAGTCCTCTATATCCGGCTGTAACAATGGCTCCCCGCCCGTGATACATACGCCGTCCAGAACCCCCCGGCGTTTCTTAAGGAAAAAAAATACTTCTTCCTCTGGTATGTTAAGATTCACATCCACATGCGTTACCAGAGAAGCGTTATGGCAAAAAGGACACCGGAAGTTACACCCTGCGGTAAAAATCGTACACGCCACTTTCTCCGGATAATCCAAAAGTGTCAGTTTTTGCAAACCCTGAATATTCATCTGCTTACTCCTCAAATTTTAAAATATCCCATCATGACCGGCATATATTCCCGGCTGTATTCCCCCAGTGAATAGTCCCCCCTGCTCAGACACCAGTCTGAAATCAGCGCACGCTCACACAGAGAGTAATACTTGGTAATCTCATTGATAGACTTATCCTGGCGGATCTCCCCTTTTTTCTGGCCCTCCTCCACGATACCTGTGATCAACCGGTAATAAACTCTGTTCCTGTCCAGAAGGTGTCTCTGTCCCTTAGCGGTCAGCTGAGTGGAATACAAAGACGCCAGCAGATCTATATTGATCTTCTCCTCGATCATAGAATGTGCTCTGTAATTCAGGTACAAAAGCTTATCGTAATTATTCATATCCGGATCTATTTCCGCAGAAAGCTCTTCGTAAAAATCATCCAGCACTGTAGATAAAGTACTGAGCAATTCATCCTTTGTGTCAAAATAGTAATAAAACGAGCCTTTGGAAGTACCCGAAAGCTCAATGATATCGTCTACCGTTGTATGGTCATATCCCTTATCGTGGAACAGCTGCCATGCAGCGGATACAAGCCTTGCTTTCACACCCTTATTTTCTTTAGATTTCGCCATAATCTCCAGCCCTTCTTTGATAGAATTCTTAATAACTATTTTAACACAAAATTCAATGAGTGGAAAGAAAACCTCAAAGTTAACTCGGCAGAGTCTGCAGAGGGGTTACTGTTCAGACGTTACTTTCACGTCCAAGCCAACATCTAAATCGGGATTTAGTCGGCTAGCTTTAGCCTAGTCGACGGATGGGGACGCTTTATGACAGGGAGGCCGGGAAGGCGCTGGGGCTGTATATGCCGTTGCGATATGCACCCATGCTGCTAAGTGATTCTAGAACACCCGATGCCGGATAGGCG
>NZ_CYZU01000045.1 GCF_001404335.1 Faecalicatena contorta | reverse complement strand
CATGAATACGATAGCATGATGACTTGGATTGTACATTTTTATTTTCCATTAAATGTACATTTTTATTTTACCATTTACACCTCTCTATCTTTTCCCACAAAGTTCCAAAAACTCTTCACATCCCTCATATACTTTTCAATCGTCGCCTCTGATTTTTCTTCCCTGTACATTCTCCTTTTCAAATCCTGTAACATTTCCTCTTTCAGTTTATGCTTCATTGATATCGCCTCCTTGTCTTGCATGCTTTCAAATAGTATAGCCCAATGCGGGCGCTTCTATATATTAAAATGCTGTCGTCGATTTATTTTTGGATAACAATTAAAAAAATGGATGAGAAATCATCAAACCAAATGATTTTTCATCCATTTTGCATTTTGTATCCATTCAATCATAACCGAAGATATGATAACTGTTATAACGGAAAACATAATGCGAGAAAATGGGATGCTTCTTGAACTCTTCTTCATTTTCTATTTCATTGCGGTTCGCCACAACTGTCAGGTATTGTTCATTGTTCATAATAATACTGCTGATTACATCCGGCTCTCCTTCCACGCTTCTGTCTTTCCTCCTCAGACCGGTTCCAAATATCACCGCAACTCCAATCATCACGGCAACTACCATCTTCCATTTTCTTCCAATCTCTATCTTCATTTCCATTATATTACATCCTCTTCTTTTGCAGTCTATACATTGCAATTATATGAAAATTTTATACTATAATCAATGGAAAGGCATTCGTGTAAATGGAAAGAGGTGAAATCTTTATGGCTTAAAAATTACATTAATTAATGATATTTCCATTGGAGATAATCTTCGCAAGCTGAGAAATGCAACCAATCTTACTTAGGAACATGTCGTAGCACAATTGCAGTTGCGTAATCTCGCTACTTCCAGAAGTGTTTACTCACAAATTGAAGCCGGAACTTACAATATCCGCATCAGCGAACTGATTGCACTTGCGGAAATATTCCATACAGATTTCAACACTATTTTTAACGGACTGACATATGAAAAATAATCCTAGAGAACAAGTTATCTGTTGTTTGCTGTTGGCGGGGCTTGGAATGTGCCGTCTCACCTATAATCCGTCCCGGATTTTTAAATAGTTTCAAGTTTCCATTTACCCATATAAACGTATAAGCGTATACTTTATACATTTTCAATTTCCAACTTATTTCATTGCCCTGCAACTATAAGCATATACGTTTTTCTCTTCACATTACATTTTCTGTATTTTTTCCGTATCATCTATAACTCTCACAGCATATCTGTGTATGGATTCCCTGAAATCCTCTCGCATTTTTTCCGTTGTCTGAAGAAATGTTTGTAGAATACCGGATATTATATATCTTTTCGTTCTCTTTCAAATCCCCTGAAAAGCTTCTGGCGCTCATAGGCTTTTCTGCATTATCCTCACACCATCTGCAATATGCCTGATACAGTTTTCTGGAAGTTGCTGTTGTGTTCACTTCTAGACGGATATATCCGGTTGATTCCATAAAGGAAATAATGTTATTCGCGGATTCCATCGCTTCATGAAGATTTTTCTTTGCCTTCTCACTCAAAGTAAAACGATAATCATATTTCAATAAACGCTCCAATCCTTCCAGACACCAGAGGAAAATATCATCTGCTTCTTTTCGTAATTTCTCGATCAGATACGGATCATTCACTATTCCCGCCGGAATATCTTTTACCGTCAGAATGATCTGTCTCCGATAAAATCCATAAGACCGATCATGCGGTGCACTGAGACTTCCATTTCCTAAACAGCGGAACCTTACATACAGACTTCCCTGCACACTCTGCTTGGATTTTCTCTCCAGATCCATCTTGTCCTCCAGAGTAACAATAGATTTGATATAGTTGGTATCCTTCAGTGCTTCCAGCTTCATATCATCATCTACCATGAGAAGTTTATGTTCCAGATCTGCCCTTGCGAATCGGTATGCTCCACCTTCTGGATACTGCTTACATTCTTATCTTGTGCGGATATATTTCTTTTAGACATAAAATATGCCCCCTCCTAAGTAGCAAGTTTGTATTATTTTACTTGTCTACCTAGAAGGGAGCATATCAGCACAGCATGTGCTGTTATACATAAGGCAAGGGTCGTGAAGCCTTCAGCCCAGTTATTATCATAGAAGATCAGTATTTACAGACTTTTATTCACACACTCTGTTTCGGCTTAAAAATGGCAAAAAGATGCTGCCGCATCTATGATTTTCTAATCGTTGATGCGACAGCCCCATATCATAAGAAACGAGGTCTGGCATAATCTTTTAACCCCTAACCACCCCCTGAAACAACAAAGGAAGGCTTTTTTCGCTATCGAGGTCATCCTCATTTAAAAAACAAATATCTTCCTGTTTTTTATTTCCCCAAAATCACCTGCTCCCCTTCCGCTGCAACAACAGCGCTTCGCCTCTCCTTATCGTACTGCATCGTTCCTCCGCTTATGCTCCGGATTTCAGGAACATTGTAAAGTACATATGTTATCCTTTCATTTTTTCCACAACTAGACAAATAAATCTTATCTTTATCCGTATATGCCCTCACATTCAGCACAATATTACCTTCTTTGTCGGGGATCCGGCATTCTGCTTTCTCTCCCTCCCGTAATTCATAGATACCGATCTGCACATTTTCCGCGAAGGAATACCCGGCTGTTTTTTCATTGCTTCCCATCGGGAGAAGCGAATTCTCGGCCACGAATAAAGGCAGGGAATGATAATCGTATGTTTCCCGGTACCAGCGTCCTCCTTCTTTCCGTTCTCCGTTCAGAAGATGCGTCCACACACCTTTTGGGAGATAATACTCCCCAATTCCCTCTTTATTAAAAATCGGCGCTACCAGAAGACGATCTCCAAGCATATACTGCATATCGAGATATTTTACTGCAGGATCATTTTCATATTCCAGGATCATCGGTCGCATCACAGGAATTCCCGTCTTGTGCGACTCCACTGCCATACTGTAGATGTAAGGCATCAACTTCAATTTCAGTTTCGTAAATTCTCTGCACACTTCCACAGATTCTTCATCGAACAACCATGGCACCCTGTAGCTTTTGGAGCCATGTAGTCTGCTGTGAGTGGAAAGCAGCCCGAATTGCAGCCATCTTTTATATACATCTGCATCGGCTGCCAGTTCAAATCCACCAATATCATGGCTCCAGTAACTGAAGCCGGAGAGCATAAAGGAAAGGCCGCCTCTCAATGATTCTGCCATAGATTCATATGTGCCTGTACAGTCGCCTCCCCAGTGTACGGGGAATCTTTGGCCTCCC
This sequence comes from Faecalicatena contorta, assembly GCF_001404335.1. Classification (GTDB taxonomy): domain Bacteria; phylum Bacillota; class Clostridia; order Lachnospirales; family Lachnospiraceae; genus Faecalicatena; species Faecalicatena contortus_B. The sequence continues at coordinate 40,815 of NZ_CYZU01000045.1, read as the reverse complement.
ACCGTCGCACTTCTGGCAAATAAAACTGCCTCCTTTTCTCCTCTTTCTCTCTTTAACAATTCAAATACCGTCTGATTATATAATAATGTATAATAATTATGCATTCCCCATGCATCTGCTCCGTTTGCATAAGTCACATCAACAGGTATCCTTTCACCGAAATCTGATTTGAAACAATCGACTCCCATATCCAGCAGTTCTTTCAGTTTTTCCTGATACCAAATCACAGCTTCCGGGTTCGTGAAATCAATGACTGCCATTCCAGGCTGCCAGTTATCCACCTGCTTTACGCCCAAACCATCGGCGCGCATTAGGAAATAGCCTTTCTTCAACCCCTCCCGGAAGAATACCGTCCCCTGTGCTACATAGGGATTAATCCATACGCATATTTTCAACCCTTTGTCTTTATATCGCTTTAACATTCCCCTCACATCCGGAAATGTTTTCTCATTCCATTCAAAATCACACCAGTGCAGGCCTCTCATCCAAAAGCAGTCGAAATGGAATACGTCAAACGGCAGATCCCGCGCTTTCATCCCCTCGATAAATGAGTTAACAGTTTTCTCATCATAATCAGTCGTGAAGGAGGAACTCAGCCAGAGTCCGAACGACCATGCCGGAGGAAGTGCCGGTTTGCCCGTCAGACTCGTATAGTGCTCAATCACTTTTTTCATAGAACTTCCGCCAATCACATAATAACGCATCTCCTCTCCTTTTACGGAGACGCCGACTGCTTCTACCTTTTCGCTCGCAACCTCAAAGGACACGTCTGTGCTGTGATCCACATAGATTCCGTAATTTTTATTCGTTATATAGAACGGAATATTTTTGTAACTAATCTGCGATGAGGTTCCCCCGTCCTCGTTCCAGCAGTCTACAGTCTGACCGTTTTTTACAAATGCGGTAAACCTTTCACCAAGACCATAGACACATTCTCCCGCTGCCAGTGAAAACTCTGAGACAATATAAGGATTGTAGTCCTCAGCAAGATAATTTGTCTCCGGGTACTTGGTTGAATTTTTTCTGTCATGTCGCATGTATCCGACATTTTTAAACCCACATGATGTCATATCTTTCCCGTTTCTTTTGTAGCTGATATAGAACTCTTTTAGTCCCACATGTACACTAACATTCCCTGCTGACATCACCGCCTCATCCTCGCTGATGTCTATATTTACTTTACATTTTTCTCTATTCAGCATAAACCGGGGTTCTCTCTTTTCGTATCCTTCAAAATGAAAACATCTTACGGAAATAATATCCGCGCCGGCTGAGGTAAACTCAAACGTCAGCGTTCCGACGTCCAATGCGCCTGCGCGGCTGCAGATGGTCCGGAACGGAGCAATCACCCTCATGCCGTTTTCTATTTCTTCCACTTCGTACGCCTGTACCGCATAACATGCGTGAGCAGCCTCGCTCTTTTCCCAGAATCCCTCTGTAAATTTCATGGCTTACTCCTCCTGCTAATGTTCTGTAATACTTCCGCCTTTGCATAAAATCCTCTCGTTCTACCGTCGATTACTGCACTGTCAGCTACTTGCAACTGTTCCTGAAGACGGATATCCCTGCAGGACGCTCCAAGCGAAATGATGTAATTCCCCTTTTCCACAAACCATTGCATGTCACGGTCCAAGAAGGCAAACTGAGACACCTTCATCTCAAACCGCACTTTCTTTTCTTCTCCCTTTTTCAATTCCACTCTCACGAATCCGGCCAGTTCCATTGTCGGACGCACCATCTGCGATACGGCATCTGTAAAATACATCTGGACAACTTCTGTTCCGTCACAGCCACCTGTATTTTTAATCCGTGCTTCCACCTTGATGACAGACGACGCACTAACGACCTTTTCCTCGATTTTCATATCAGAATACTCAAAAGAAGTGTAGCTCAACCCATGTCCGAAATAATAGAGAGGCTCTGCCGTATCATTGATATATCCGTTTTTATTCCGAATCATTCCGGTGTGCCCAGCTGCAACATAGCCGCTTCCTCTCGGAAGGCCATAGTAAATCGGAAGCTGTCCTGCATTTCTTGCCACAGTGACCGGAAGACGCCCGGACGGATTCACCTCGCCGAAAAGCAATCTGCACAGAGCACTGCTTCCCATTTCTCCCGGCTGCCATACTTCCACGATAGCATTGAAATGTGACGCGGTAAACTCGTTTGACAGGGGACGTCCGTCATAATGAAGTACAACTGTTTTCTTATGTAATCCGTAAATTTTTCTTGCAAATTCCTCCTGTGCTCCCGGCAGATCAATGTCGGTAGCATCCACGCCCTCCCCAACCGTAGAAGTACTTCCCCAGCCATTTTTACCTCCGAGCGTCAGCAAGACTACATCGGCATCGGCCGTAGCACGCACTGCCTCTTCCATTCCGCTAAGTTCAGTTCCTGCACAGTTTATCCCCTTTGCAAATACCACCTCTGTGTTAGGAAGATATTCTTTTAATTTTTGATAAAGTGTTTTTGCTTTCGGAAAATCTTTCTGTATCCGCTTATTTACCCTGGGTGAGGTATCACGAACCTGTCCTATATATTCCTGATCAATATCATAGATAATGACTCCCGGTTCCTCAAAGTCCTGCCCATCTTCCTCTCTGGACATCGTCATATCGATTACTGCAGGATAAGAAAATGTCCCGAACAAGCTACGGATGTTGTCCGCATGAGGACCAACTACTGCAAGTTTTTTTATCTGTTTTGACAGTGGAAGAACATTGTTCTCATTTTTCAATAAAATAAAACTTTCCTCCGCTATCTTCTCATTCAGCCGCTCTGTTTCTTCTAAATGTAATGTCTTTTTTAGTTTTCTTAAATCTGGATAAGGGTTTTCAAAAATACCCATTTCAAACTTCATTCTCAGAACTCTCTCCACCGCCTGATCGATCACAGATATGCTCAGTCGCCCGTCATTTACCGCTTCTTTCATGCAGTAATGGAACCCTTTCGGTCTCGGATACTCTACATCCAGCCCGGCCTCAATTGCCTGAATTCCGGCCTCTTCAAATGTGGCGGCCACCGAAAATGGGTCTACCAGACGATCCACTGAGAGATAGTCAGAGACAACAAATCCACGGAAACCAAGCGCATTTCTCAGTATTTCTGTGAGCATCTTTTTCGATCCCACAACCGGTTCCCCATTGATGGAACCATATGAATTCATAACACTCTTCAAATTGGCTTCCGTTATTGCACACTGGAAAGGTTTGCAGTGAATTTCCAGAAGATCTCTCTCCGAAACAAGATTGCGCCCCATATTGATTCCGCCCTCTGTGACCCCATGCCCCGCAAAATGTTTTGCCGTTGCCAAAATACCTTTTTTCATATCCTCTGACTGAATCCCTCTGACAAAGGCACTTGACATCGCCGATACAAGAGCCGCATCTTCTCCGTATGTCTCTGTCATTCTTCCCCACCTCGGATCCCTGTCCACGTCCATCACAGGAGAGAGTGCCTGTCGAAATCCCACATACAGCATCTGGCGGCGTATGATATCCGCCATCTGCTCCACAATCGCCGGGTCAAACGTAGACGCCTGAGCGATTGCACTAGGAAATACATCAGCCTCCGTATACTGTGCCCCCGCACACGCTTCACAATGAATCAGTGCCGGAATTCCAAGCCTTGTCTCATTTACCAAATATCTCTGTAATTTGTCCGCGTACTTCACAATTTCTTCTACACTGTCTGCCACAGTAAATGCGCCAACATTCCCAATTCCGTTTGGTACATATTCCTTAAAATCAGGAATCTCCTCCGTGATTGTCACAAGACATGTAATCTGATCGATTTTCTCCTCAAATGTCATTCTCCGCATTAGGTCTTTAAGCCTTTCCTCCACCGGAAGGCTGCTGTCTTTGTAATTCGCCATCTCCTTTTACCTTCTTTCTTGCGCTGTCTTTCTGAATGGACTGCTTTATCGGATTATTTCAGATACTCGTCCACATTTTCTGCTGTGACGATTTTAAACGGAATGCTGACATCCTCGATATCTGCCGGGTCTGTCCCGTTTTTCAGGTCCTCGAAAATCTGAGCACCCGCTTCTGCCTGTGCTTTTGCATCCTGCAGAGAAGTCATCGTCATTTCTCCGTTTTTAATAGATTCCAGTGCGTCATCACTTCCGTCCACACCGAGCACCTGAATGCTGTCCTGTTTTCCCGCAGATTTCAATGCCTCAACAACTCCCAATGCCGCATCGTCATTCTGGCATACAATTGCGTCAAAACTGTCATATGACAACAGACAGTCATCCGCCGTACTCATTCCGAGATCTTTTGCGTTTTCCACGTTATATTCACCTAAAATTGTAATATTACTGCCTTTCAGAGCATCTTCCAGACCCTGTTTACGGTCAATATACTGCTGGTCGTTTGGTGCTCCTGTGAAGTATAAGATAGATGCTCCTTCCGGAAATACCTCTCGTAGGTATTCACCCTGTGCTTTTCCCGCATCATAGTTCGGAGAACCAACATAAATATATCCGTCATAGTCATCCCCGCCCGAAACCGTAGTCAAAAATGAGATGTAAGGAAGTCCTGCACTTTTCGCCGCCTCAAGAGCCGGTATAGATCCGTCCAGATCGTTGCTGATAGCTGAAACTACATTTACGTTCTGTACAATAAAATCATCAATTTGTCCGTTCTGTACATTTGTATCTCCACCCGCATCTGTGACCGTAATATCAATTCCTTTCGCCTCTGTCATCTCTTTTAAATACGTTCTGAATTTTGCACAATAATTGTACGTATCACTGTTGTTTGCAAATCCGACTAAGTACCCTTCACTTTTCTTACCTGTTTCGCCCGTATCACCTGTCTTGTCCGTACCGCATCCTGTCATTACCGTCACACATGCCATAATTCCCGCCACCATCACTGCTAATTTTTTCTTCATTATTTTTTCCTCCTTAATTTTTATTTACTTTTTTTATTTTCTTTTGTCTTAATATCAATAATCACTGCCACTGCGATTAACACCCCCTTCACAATCAACTGATACTGGGTGGATACATGCAGCAGATTCAATATGTTGTTGATCAATCCTACGATGACCGAACCGATCAAAGCTCCTGTTACCGTTCCGATTCCTCCTAAGAAGCTAGTCCCGCCCACAATCACCGCAGTAATAGCATCAAACTCATACCCTTCTCCCACAGAAGGCATTCCCGCCATCAAACGCGCCATCAGCACTACACCTGCCAGTCCTGTCAGTGCACCGCTCAGTGTAAATATCAGCCTCTTTATGCGCTTCGTATTAATGCCCGAGGCAATTGCCGCCTTCTCACTTCCTCCGATAGCATAAATATAAGTTCCGAATGTTGTCTTTTTCATCAATATCGCTATGACTACAACCATAGCAAGCATAATGATAACCGGAACCGGTATTCCGAGGACTGCCCCATATCCCAATGGTCTCGCTTTCTGCACGCCTCCGATTGTCTGCCCGTTTGTATAAATCTGAACAATTCCCTGAAGTACATAGGTCATAGCCAGAGTCGCAATAAACGGCTGTAGTTTATAGTGGGTAATTAAAAATCCGTTCACCCAGCCGCAAAGACATCCGATTGCGATACCCGCCAGTATCGCCAGCGGTAGATTTCCCGTTCCTGCAAGGATTCCCGCCGAAATGCACGCTGATGTTGTACATAAAAATCCCGCTGACAAGTCAATCATGCCTGATACGATAAGCATCGTCTCGCCGCAGGCAATAATGGTAACAACAGAAATCTGTTTTAATATGTTAATCAAATTCTGGGGTTTTAAAAAGTTATGATTAATGACTGCCGATGCAATAAATAAAAAAAACATGATAAGTACGATTCCGTATTTTCTGTATATCTCTCCCGATGATAATCTCTTCTTATTTTTCATCTTTCGCCTCCACAATTATTTTCATAATTTTATCCTGAACCAGATCCTCACGCCCTAAAATTTTTAACAATTTCCCGTCACCGACCACTCCTACTCTATGGCTCATGGAAAGCACTTCCGGCATATCAGAGGAGATGAGTATAATTGCCATACCCTGCCTCGCAAACTCTGTAATGAGGGAATAGATTTCTTCCTTTGCACCTACATCAATCCCTCTTGTCGGCTCATCTAAAATAAGAAGCTTAATATCCCGCACAAGCCATTTTGCCAATACTACCTTCTGCTGGTTTCCGCCGCTTAAATTCTCTGCAAGTGTACTCATACCCGGAGCTTTCACTGAAAGTTTCGAACAAATAGCATTTCCCTTTTTCTTTACCTGCTTTACATTCCAGAAACCTATTCTCGCAAACAAATCCCCATTCGGAAGTTTGATATTGTCTTCTATCGATCTCACACCCACAAATCCGTAAGTCCTTCTGTCCTCCGTCACCATTGCAATCCCATGCCGTATTGCATTTTTGACAGAGCGTATCTTTACCTCTTTTCCCTCCATCAGGATCTCTCCTTTTTCCAGATGATCCAATCCGAATATTGTCTGAACAATCTCACTTCTCCCTGCGCCTACCATACCTGCAAGGCCGAAAATCTCTCCTTCATGAACCCGGAACGAAATGTCTCGAAATACCCCGTCATTAGTCAAATTCTTCACTTCAAGCACAACTCGATCCTTATGTTCTGAAATTGGGGGATAGATATCTTCGATATCCCTCCCTACCATCATAGATATAAGCTGCTCTTCCGTAGTGTCTTTTATTTCCCCCGATGCAATCCACTTACCGTCGCGCAAAACTGTATATTCATCGCAGAGTGCGAAGACTTCTTCCAGCCTATGAGAGATAAAAACGAATGCAATCCCAGTCTCTTTCAGTTTGCATACTGTCTTAAAAAGAATGCCGGTCTCCGCACTTGTCAGAGATGATGTCGGCTCATCCATTATAATGACTTTACTGTTTCTCGAAATTGCTTTCAGAATTTCAATCATCTGACACTGAGCCACATTCAGATTCCCCATTTTTTCATCGGGGTCATAATCCAGGTTCATTATTTTTAATAATTCCTTTGTTTGCTTCTTTCTCTCCTTTTTGTTCAAAAATAATTTTCCTTTTTTCTGTTCTCTCCCTAAAAACAAGTTCTCTGATATCGTCAGCTCAGGTACATAGTTCAATTCCTGTGCAACAATAGAAATTCCTTGTGCATAGGCATCCTTCTCTGACTTCATATGAATCTCTGTTCCTTCACAAAAGACTGTTCCACCATAACCGGTATAAGTTCCCGACAATATCTTCATCAGTGTTGACTTGCCGGCTCCGTTTTCACCGACCAGTGCATGAACTGTGGAAGAGCGTATCTTCATATTGACCTGATCCAATGCGACTACACCCGGAAACTCTTTGCGTATGTTTTTTAGTTCCACAATTGTACGCCTCACCAAAATGTTCTCTCCTCCTTGTCTAAACGTTTTAACATTTATTTTTTCCAATCCTTTTTGTACGTTAGAATTATATCATATTTATCATGTTTATTAAATTAATTAGGTTTATTTTTGTTTATTTTGTATATTATTACTTGTCTAAACGTTTCAACAAATATGTCTAAACGTTTCAACACTGTTAAAAATAGACAGACACAAATGGTATTATTTTACAGAATAAAAGAGCCGGTTTCACCGACTCTTACATAAAACCATTTTAAATTTTCTTTGTACTGCCCCGAAGCAAAAGTTGTGGTTTATACTCTCTCACATTCCTTCCCTTTTTTTCTGTGCACTCGATCAGCTCCATGGTGCGTTCTCCTATATACTTTCCCATTTCCTCTACCGGAATGCCTATTGTTGTCAGCGGCACCTGCATCACATCCGCAAACGGAACGTTGTCGAAACCGACCACAGAAACATCTTCTGGGATACCAACCCCGTACATTCTCGCCGCACGATAAATACCAAATGCCATCTCGTCATTCATAGAGAAAATAGCCGTCACCTTTTTTCCCATAATATAGGGAAATAACATGTATCCGCTATTCATTGTATAATCCCCATAGACAACCAGTTCTTCATCGTAAAAAATTCCAGCTTCCTCAAGCGCCATTTTATATCCTTCCAAACGCTCCTGTGTTACCTGATAGTTCTTTTTCCCCGCCACACAACCGATCCTTCTGTGTCCGTAATCTATGAGATGCTTCGTCGCAATATATCCGCCCTGACGGTAATCAAACACTACATCCGTCCCTTCACAGGCAAATCCGTAATTATCCATAGTCATTACCGGAACATCTAACTGCAGCATGGCATCATTCAGTTTCTTTTTTTCTTCATCCGTATATTTCTCAAGCGATTTCGCCCAGATCAAGGCACTGATATTTCCCGCACCCACGTTCCGAATCAGATCACACTCCACCGCTCCGTCATCTTCGATAATATGACAGACAAGAGAGTAGCCTCTTTTTTCAAACACATTGTTAATCTCCATGAAAAGCGATGAAATATGGGTATTCCGCAAGTCATTAAAAACAATCCCTATCAGCTTACTCTTTTTATTCACAAGGCTTACCGCTGCATTATTTGGCTGATAATTATACTTTCTTGCAACTTCGATTACTTTTGCTTTTGTCTTCTCCGACACCCTCGTTTTCTTTGAAGACAGTGCCATAGACACCGTTGCCACCGAGACGCCGCACTCGCGTGCAATATCCTTAATTGTCACCTGCATCGCCGTTCCTCCGATATATCTTCCACTCTGTTTCTATCTGTGTTTTTTGTCTATTTTACCATTGTAAAACAAATCATAATATCTGACAAGGAATTCCCCATCACTTTCTTGTCTGTATTTTAAATTTATTTGCTTCAGCGCCCTGATCTCCTCTACATTCCAACAAATTTGGGCCATGTTCTTTCTTAAAAGAACATGGCCCGAAGCAGGCAAGAGGTGTCCCAAACCCAGGCATCCCTATATTTTATCCCCTGCACCTTAAACTTTCATAAAAAATAAATAGTCCCTCTGCCATCACCGGATTTATGACATGAATCCCTGTACGGCTTTCTATTTCGCGGTCTATTCCGTCCATGCCGAGTCCCGTGCAGGCCAATGCTATTATATCCGCCCCCTTTTCCTTCAATTCCAAAGCCTTTCTGTAACAATTTCTGCGTCCTTCTTCTTTTCGTAGGTCCAATGTATTCTGTACGCCGTCCGGCATTGCCATCTCTATTATCTTGTCCCCCAGCATCTTTCCAAAAGCTTTCGGAATATAAGATGTTACGCCCAAAAGCGCGATCTTTTTTCCATACAAAGATGCCAATGCAGCCGTACATTCCCCTGCCCCAAGAACCGGTTTTTCCGGAAACATCCGGCGTATTTCATCTACTCCCGGGTCATCAGCACAGCTGACAACAACTAAATCTTTATTTGCAAACCCCTTAGCGAGTGCTAAAATCTGCGGCAGCGCTTTTTGGACCAGCTGTTTCGTAGGCAGGCCTTTTTCAAATCCCTGAATACATTTACTTTCCACCTTTATTCCCGGGAAGAATGTTTCTATGACCCTCCCGTGGCTTTGTATTTTTTCGTCATTTTCTAAGGTTACCACCCTGATTAAACCGACCTCAAACATAAGATCCCATCCTTTTTTATTCCTTAAACACGAGAATGTTCCCCTTCGCCTATGCGTCTAACCATTCACTGACAGCACGTGCCAGCATGGTTCTGCACAGAATCACAGGCTTTCCTGAAATCTTTCTTACAAGCTTCTTCGCCTCTTCCGTATATCCAATACAGTCCATCACGATTAAATCCGAATCAATTTCCTTTGCCTTTTGCGCTGCCTCGACCAATTCTTCCCTGCTTCCATAAGGGTTCGCAGCTATTGGAGCGACCTGATCCATAATAGGTCCCCATTGATCATATGCCTGCTGTATCTGTTGCGCATCAGGCGTAATTAATATCATATTAGACCGCTTACTAACTGCTTTTGCGATCCCATTCAGAATTTTGGACGGATAAATCAACGGCACATTCGCCTGAAAAATATCCGGAAATGAACCGGCACATAAAAACATAATCAGTTCTGCCCCATTATGCTCCAGCCGGGTAATACAGTCCTGCAGCCGGCTAAGAATGAAGCTTTCACCAAATTTTGCAAATTCACCGTTTTGAAGGCGGGAAACAAGCACATAATCACCCTTCGCCGGTTCCATTTGTTTGATTTCTTCCATTGAAATCCCGTCCAGTGCCCCTGCTTCTAAAACTTCAACCTCTTCTCCCAGAATCGCCTTCATGTCCGCCATAACGTCAGTTCTTGGAGATTGTCCAATTGTTACTGCTCCTATTTTCATAATAACACCTACTCTCTCATAGTAAATCCAAACACAACCGGCACTCACACCGGGCAATTCTCATTCTGACATTTAAAATACTTTGCAGATATCGCCATACAGCCCGGGCATCCTATACTTAAGATAAGGTATTTCTTCCCGCCTTTGTTCTACAGTACTCCTGGTAAGTTCTATTTCCATTATCCCATCCTCGTCATTGCCAATGCAGCGCATGACCCGTCCCGATGGATCCACAATTGTTGAAAATCCGCAGCGTTCACTTTCATATTTTGCTCTATTCACTCCCGCTACATATAGTTGGTTTTCTGCCGCTCTTGACGCAAGCATAGTTGACCAGAATTCCTGATACGGATGCGGCCATGCACTTGGATAAATAAGCAGCTGGGCGCCTTTCACAGCCAGTATCCTGCTCAGTTCCGGGAACCCCAGATCTCCGCACACGAGCAGGCCAATCTCCCAGCCCTTATACGTAAAGACCTCTATTGCGGAACCCGGTTCAAAAAATTCCCTTTCCTCCCCCCAAAGATGTATTTTGTCAAAGTAATGCAGCATTTTCCCATTTTCATCCCAAAAACACGCCGTGTCAAAATACTGTTCCTCTCGTTTATCTGCAATCCCGGCAACAATTGCCAATTCATTTTCTATCGCCAGATCAGCAAAAAATGCTTTCTCGTCTATCGGCACAGTTCTTGTTTTTTCAAAATCATACCCTCTTACACAAAGTTCCGGAAAACAAATAATGTCAGTACCCTTTCCCTTTTGGGCCCGGATAATGGAACGGATTTTATTCATGTTATACTCCGCATTCCCCTCTGCCGCTCCCATCTGCACCATGGCTAATTTGATTTTCTTATCCTGCACAGCAAATCTCCTTCCTGCTCTTAAACCAGTTTATTATTCAGATGTTACGAATGACTCTTTTGATCATTGTGCTCCTGCTCTGTAACCCTCTCTTTTCCTTTTGCCCAGACACGGTATCCGTAATAAGTCGCCCCTGCCATAACAAGGCCGTTGACAGCAGAAACTCCTACCACAACGACAAATGAAGTGATATAGCATGTCACTGCCCCAATCACACAGCACACAATTCCTGCAACATTAAAATTGCTTTCAACTACATATTCCTTTTTATGTATAAGATAATATTCGACCCAGAGTATTCCCGCAATCGGACCATAAATCACGCTGATCAGATTAAGAAAACTCTGAAAATATTGGATCACATTTAACATAGCAAGAACCGTCCCTATCATACCCGCCACAAAGGTTAGCGTACTTCTTTTTTGTTTCGGGAAAATATTATTCAGCGCCAGCCCGCCAGAATATGCGCCGGTTAAGTTGGTTGACCAGGCGGCGCCTATCAAGATCACAAATGCAACCCAGTTAAATCCCAGATTAAACAGAACATCAACAATATTATATGACGGCGCAGTCATTGCAATAATAGCCGTTCCGGTCTCTTGAATTGCTGAAATTCCCCCGATTCCAATTATACTGATAATTGCAATATGGCTTTTCTTTTTCTTGCAAAATCTGGTATAGTCACTCGAAATAATTGCTCCGCACATGATAAGCCCGACAACCATATTTAAACCGCTCATAATCCCCATATGTTCTTTCGGAACATAACTCCAAATGTTGGCAAGGCCATATGTATTGGATGTCTTTATCAGCCCCCAGACAACAAGTATCAATATCGGAGGTATTAAAATATAATTGACCCACTTAATTGAATGGAATCCCTTTGCAGCAAAAATTGTCATTAATACGCCAACAATAATTACGATTAACTTGTAGTTACTAAACTGAGGAAAAATTTTTTGGATTGATAAAGCTGCCAGGCTTGTCTGAATGCCAAACCATCCGAACAGTGAAATACACATGGCCCCCGATACTAGAAATTTGTTTGCATACTTTCCAAATGCCATCTCCGTCAGTTTATAGGTAGTCAGCCCCTCTCTCATTCCGATAAGACCCTGAATGTAAAAAATAGTAACCAATATTAAGTTTCCTATAATAATGACGAATATTGATTCTTTTAGCGTTAGTTTCTCAATTAATCCCCCTCCCACCATAAGTGTAGAAACCGCTACATTCATACCCAGCATCGCAAAAAGAGGTCCTGATAACCCTTGCCGTTGTTCATCAGGGATTCGTTCTTGAGCGGCGCTTTCCTTTTGGATAACTTCTCCCATTTTCGCAACTCCTTTCTCTTTATTTTGTTTTTCTTTTTATTATGTGTTTATTATATCATGAACAAAACTATAACTAAGGTGTAAATGTGTACACAAATATAGTATATAAATATACAAATCATACATCATAACAGATTTAGATTTGAATTATTCGCTTATTCCTGATAAAATGTTCTAAATATCATAATATTCAAGGAGGTGCAGGAAGTATGAAAGTGCGTGATTTATTTGATTTAAATGCGGAAGTATTTAAAGAATTCCGGCTTCTGACCGGAGTTGGAGGGCTGGATAATGAGATAACGGATGTTGTTATTATGGAAGTACCAGACGGTATCTATTGGATTAATCCAGATAACTTCGTTATTACAACCGGCTATTCTCTTATGACAAACGAAGTTTCTATAGAAAATATGATTCAGCTCCTGATATCACGTAAAGCTGCTGCCCTGGGCATTAAAATCGGAAAATATATTGACAGTCTCCCTGAGAAAATAATCGCTTATGCAAATGAGCACAATTTCCCCATTATCAGCATTCCTCTCGCCTTTACCTACAACAGTATGGTGCTTCCCATTCTTAATAAATTAAAAGGCGAGGATAGTTATCAGTACTATATAGTCAGAAAACTTCACGAAGAACTAAGCTTATTAAAAAAGCATCATATTAACATCACTTCTTTCATCAGGCTGATTGAAGACTATACGAACCAGGAAATATTCTTATACTGGGAAAATAATTTAAGCCTTATCAATAATACTGACCGTGTAGACGACGCCTTACTGAAAAAAAGCATCCGTGAAAGCCTCTCACAGATATATGCAGCGGACCGCCCTTTTGAGATTTCATCAGATACGGCTTCCTATGCAATATTTAAAGTAGAAAGTCTGACAGAAGTGTTGGCTTTTCTCTGCATACGTATGGGATACGGACAGTCGTTAACTCCGATCAATGAAATCCTTATTAATGAAATTCTTCCAACTGCCTGTATATATTTATTGACTAACTTAAACAAATCTGCAAGATACTATAAATCCGCAGATGACTTTTTCTTAAATATTCTGGATGGAGCATACACCGGAAATGAACTCAGATTAAAAGAAGATGCTTCCTATCTGAATATAGATTTTCAGGTCTCCCGCTTTGTCTGCGTCATTGACACAACAATTAAAACATCTGGAGAATTTCACATTTTTAAGGAAAAAATCATATCCTCTCTGCAAATATATACCTTCCATTACATTTGCCAAAAGCATGGATATCAAATCATTTTAATCTTTGAGCCGAAGAATTCTCAGAATATACAAAAAATATATGAACCTTGCTTCCAAAAGCTCGTGGGTGATCTCAAAAAAAGGTTCCCGGCAGAGCACTTTTCAGTTGGCGTCGGCAAAACTTGCCACACGCTGAAACATTTGAATTTTGCGTATGAGGAGGCCCTGTTCGCCTTAAAAATAGGTAAAAAACTCCATGCACAGCAGGACGGCATATACTTCTATGAAAACTTCATGATTTACCACCTGCTATATGAAATTTCAGGCCATCCAACCTTATCTAAAATTTATAAAAATACAATAGAACGCATCCAAAAATATGACCTTGAAAATAATACTGTGCTTCTTAAAACTCTTGAAATGCTGGTTGACTGCGATTTCAGCATTTCCCAAACCTCCGACAGGCTTTATATACACCGCAATACTCTTTATAAAAGAATAAACAAGCTGAACTCGCTGTTAGATTTCGATATTGACAAATCCGAAAACCGGCTTATTCTGCAAATCGCCCTAAAGCTCCATAAAATCGGTATTTAGTCGGCAGGCTTTAGTCCTGTCGACTAAACTCCGTTTTACCTCCTCAACAACAGCCTGTACCAGACGGTCCACGTCCATTTTCTCGTTATAACATGTATTCGCGGCTTTCCTTTCACTGCCAAACAGCTTCATCTTTTTCATTGATTCCTGCTTAACCGCCTCCACGGCTGCAGGAATCAGGTCAATAATCCCTTTATTCATATCACTGAATTTTTTAAACTCAGCCTCTACCGCAGCGATATTGATATCCGTAAAAATATTCACCTTGCTGATGCCCTCCGAAACAGCCTGTTTGAAATCAGAGTCCGTAAGGCCGGAGCCACCATGCAGTACAAGAGGGACATCCACGGTGTTTGCAATAGTCCTGATTCTCTCAAAATCTAATTTGGGCGGCAGTTTGTAAGCTCCATGTGCATTTCCTACCGCAATTGCCAATGCATCTACTTTGGTCTTTTCCACATAATCCTTCGCCATCTTCGGTTCCGTATAAAACTGCTTCGGATCTGTCATATGAGAATTTCCTTCTGCAGAGCCTTCATTATCCCCCACATGCCCGAGCTCCCCTTCGATTGTAGCGCCGTAAGAATGGGCGATATCTGCCATTTCTCTTACTTTACTTATATTCTCCTCATAGGGATCTGTAGAGCAGTCATACATAATAGAAGAGAACCCTAATTCAAGCGCTTTCAGGCAGGTTTCCTTATGAAGGCCGTGATCCAAATGGATGACAACCGGCACATTTGCCTTTTTCGCCATAGGAATCAGGTAATATGACACCTCCTCCAGCGGGCCGTATGGGAACAGTACTTCCGCAGTACCCATAATTACAGGTGATCCCGTGCTTTCTGCTGCACTTATAATTCCTCTTGCAAGTTCCAGATTTACCGCATTGAAAAGTCCTACTGCATAATGATTTTTTTTCGCAGGAATCAATACTTCATTTAAATTTACTAACATATTCCGCCTCCTAATTTTTATTAGATCATTTTATGACCCTATTTTGTGCCATCCGGCATTTATTTTCTGTTCCAGTTCCTCAAAAGTCTGCAGTCCGCTCAAAGCATCATAGGCCGCCACGCAGGAAGCACCGGTTGCCGCCGACAGCTGCAGTGTTTTCTCCAGAGGATATCCTTCCAGCATGGCAGTCAAAAATGCAGCGATGCTCGTATCCCCGGCTCCGGTACCGGAAAGGATACGCTCCGGCACATAACTCTTTTCAAACCCTTCTTTGTCTGCCCAGCTGTTTAAATCCAGCCCCACTCTGTTTCCTATATTCATGAGTGCCCTCCGGCCCGCGGTTTTATAATACATCCCGGGCGCACCGCATTTGATCAGAAGGACTTTGGCGCCGAATTCCATGCATTGTCTTCCCAGGGGCTTTATATCTTTTTCGATGTCCAGGACCTCTGTGATGTCCTTCCCCGAAGCCCTTTCCTGCCATTGTTCGTAACGTTTCTTATCCAGCATAAAACAAAGTTCTTCCACGCTGGGCACAAAAAAGTCCACAAAAGGCATGACACATTCCAGAATCTTCTCCCAGTCAGCCCTGCCGGCTTGCGCATCAGGATCTACAGCCGCCATATCAAGTGAAGTTGCTGCACCCGCCGCTTTTGCACGTTTCATTATTTCCACCAATTCCGCTCCGTCATTTTCATACATAGATCTCATCAGCGGAGGATAACCAAAATGAAACAACGCCGCTTCCTCTAAAGCTTTCTGAGGAATGTCCGATGCCCGGAAGGAATGGTTTGCTCCTGAATTATGAAGAAAGATGCGGTCAATTCCCGGAACTGCCAGGATTACCGTATAGGATGTAGATTCCTTGTCTGATAAAATCATTCCCGCCTCTGCATCATATTTCTTTAAAATATTATATACCATATCGCCAAATGCATCTTTTCCGATCTTCCCCATCAAAGTAACATCCGCACCGAGTATCTTCATTGCCAGTCCGGTGTTGACTACGGCCCCGCCAGTGTGTACGTCCGCCTGCCCCATCTGTATCAGACTGCCCGGAGAGAGTGTCTCGCTTAACTGCTTTACCTTTTTATCAGGGAATACCGGCGTGATATCCAGACAAATATGTCCGGCTGCGATTACTTTTTTCTTCATAGCTGCCTCCTGTCTTTCTTTTTCTAATACGGAAAATGAGAGACCTTTTGATCTCCCTGTTTTTTGTGTCAAGACTTATTAGATTCCCATCAGAAGATTCATCACATACATTTCCAGCGCCTCAAAATCTCTGTTATCAACACATTTTTTCTGGAAATCATAATCGAACTTATCCACCTTTTCTTCCAGAGCCTTAAATATCTTCAGGCTATTTTCCAGATGCTTATAGCTGTCCTCATCCTTTGTCGTCCTCATCGCCTTGACATCGAGACCGACATACTCTCCGTTCTCCCCATAACCATTTTCCTTCAGGACCTTGACCTGATTGAATGCAGCGCGCAGATTCTCGACGCCAAATGATTTGTCCTGGTCATAACGGATTCCGTTCTGGTCATTCAGATGCACGGTCATCAGTTTTCCCATTGCCATCGCAAATCCAATCTCATTGGCCGGATCCAGCCCTGCCAGAATTGCGTGTGCACTCTCCAGATTACCGCCTACACGAGCCGGATCTATCGTAGCCGCAGAAACAGCCATGACATGTCCCATTGTTCCGCAGATGCTTCTGTCAATCGGCTCATTTGGCTTCGGCTCGATGCAGACACGGATCTTCGGGTCATATTCCAGCATCTTATTAATTGCCTCCACCAGCATCTTTGTTGCCCAGACCGGAGATTTTGACTCTGCACACAGCGTTCCCTCTCTTGCAAGCCAGAGCACAATCATATCACAGCCAAGTTCGTTGGCGATATCTATCGAGCGGTAAGCCCTCCACATCGCATACTCTCTGTCTTTTTCAGATGTGCTCATGAATCCGCCGTCCTGCGTGTGATCATCCATCCAGAGGCGCGGAGCGACAAATTCTGCCTTCAGATCGTATTTGTCCAGTGTTTTCTTCAGTTCGCGCGCCTTCTCTTTGATTTCCTCTTCCGTGTAATCATTGATGTTCGGCACTGCATCGTCATCGTGGAACTGCACTGCGGAAAACCCCAGTTCTGCAAACCTTTTGTACTTCTCCTCTGTCGGAATGTCCCTTCTTGTTGCCGGGCCATAAGAATCTGCTCCTGTATGTACATTCCAGGGACCGACTGAAAATTTGAATTTTGTCATAATAATTTTTCCTCGCTTTCATAAAAAATTGGCTTTAGCGCTATTATTAGCGCTTTTTACGGGAAAACCGCACGCCCTTAACTGCTGTATCTTAGTTATATCAGAAACAGCAGGCAGGAAAATGACTATGTTGCGGTTTTTTTGTTGTTTATTGTTTTCACGTAGTGTATCATAAAGCCAGAGCTCACGCAGTGAGCAGCGGGGTATCGGACCCTCACCGCAACCAGTTCAGACGTTTCTGCGATGTTACGCATAGCCCGCAGGAATAAAGTGTATTTCAGGGAGAATCAAGACATGGTAAAAAAAGAAGAATTTGAAATTGTACAGCATACAACGATGAACTATCTGGAAATCTTTCTGGTAGAAATGACCGCCCGCAGTCCCCACGGGCACGGAGACCTGGAAATCGGCATTCTTCTGGACGGAAGCCTTACGCTCTTCACAGAGTTTAAACAGCATGAACTGCACGCCGGGGATATCTATATTATCAACAGGTATCAGATACATTCTTTTTATAATAATGGCAGCCAGAACCAAATACTGGCGTTTCAGATTCATCCCGACTTTTACCGCAGAATTGATTATCAGCTCGGTTTCCTTCGTTTTGATAGCAATATTATTCGAAGCGGTGAACTGCATGACGCTCTGTACCAGACTTTACTTTCCTGTGCCGCTTCCTGCTTTTCTTCTTCCGCCCACAATGCCATCAAGTGCTCCAGCCTGCTTCTGGACGCCATTTACCAGCTGCTGACAAGCACGAATTATACAATTGCGAGTGAAAAAGAATCCGCCACCGCAAAAAACAACTCCAGACGCCTGAACCGGATTACAGACTACATCTCAGAACACTACATGGAACATATTGCTCTGCAGGATATCGCCGCCCTTGAGAATATCACCACCTATCATGCTTCGCATTTCATCACGCAGATGCTGGGGATTTCCTTTCAGGAATATCTGAATAATATCCGGTTCGAGCACGCCTTCCAGTTGATCTCCAAGTCCGATCTGCCAATACTGGACGTCTGCCTTGAGACAGGATTCTCCAGCAGCAGGTACCTCAATCAGATGTTCATGAAAAACCTTGGGTGCAGTGTAAAAGAATATCGAAAAAAGCAGGAAAAGCCGCGCCTGATTGGCGCAGCTCTCCCTACTGACAATATTCAGAACCGGTATACATTTGAACAGGCGGCTTTTGTTCTGTCCCGCATATGGAATACGTGTAAACTGTAAAAAGCTTTATGAATCTTCAAACTTTTTCCGTATATATTCATATTTGCGCTCCATTGGGCTGCGCTGAGGCCTGGGGCGCAATGCCCCCCCCTACACCACCTCATAAACCGCCGTCCCAAAAGCCGGAATAACCTGCCTTCCCTCCTGCCATTCTCCCGTATACAATAGCGGCATCTTATGCTTTAGTTCAACCACAGCTCCCCCTGCGCAAAAGTTCAAAACAAACAGGAAGCTTCTGCCATCCTTCCTGCGCATGATAATCTCCACATCATCCCCTGCGTTTATCAGTTCCGCAAATGGTTCCAAGACATTCGTATATTCCAGCAGCATTTTTACATTTCCCCGTGAAAATGCACTTCCAAGGTGCAATACTTTTCCGCTTCCCACATGATGTTCAACGAAAGCCGCTTTCCCCGCATAATAGCTGTTTTTATAAACAGCAAGCACCTCCCCGCCGGCAGGTTCCATGATATCATTGAAAACCGGCATTTCCATCTCACGCCCATTCCAATCTGCATATACCGGATCCTCTGCTGGACTTGTAAAGGTATATTCTTTTACATCAGAACCGGTCAATTCCGCCATAAGCCCCGGCAACGGCTGCATCACACATTTTCCGTTCATATCCTTATATCCGGCCATGCAGCCAATAATCAGCGTGCCGCCCTGTTCCACATAAAGCTTCAGTAATTCCATGCGCTCCTTATTCACGATAACCGGATGCGGATAGAATAGAACCGGATACCTTTTCAACTCATCCAGTTCGCTGCCGCGCTGCAGATAAACCACATCATAAGGGGTATGGGACTTTTCCGCCGCAGCAAAAATCTCATTCTCACTATACTTACTAATTCTTTGATGCCATGCATCCACTTCTGCATCCAGTACATTATCGAAATCTTTTAAGACTGCAAAAACCGCCGCATAGTCCGCTCCGCACAGAGATTCCAGTGTCCGAAGTTTTTGATAAAAGTCCTCCACTTCCGCCAGCTTCCGATTATCTCTGTTATCATGATCTAAGATTCCGTGCCAATACATTTCGGTTCCAAACGTGCAGGTACGCCAACGAAAAAATGATATAAAATCCGCACCATGTGCCACACTCTGCATTGCCCAGAGCGTCAGCTGCCCCGGACGCGGAGCCGGCCCTTCCATTCTGGTTGTCCAGCCGTTGGCCCCAGCCTGCTGCTCCATGATTCCAAAATGCGGGCAGATTGACCGCACTTCTGCCAGATGCTTCGACCACTTCCTGTCATTCAGATCCTGTGATTTCAGAGGTTCCCGGTCCAATCCATAGGCAAAACTGGGGTACGAATCATACATATATACATCCAGGCATTCTTCCATCATCCGATGGTTATCCACATGGTCGAACATTCCGTTCGTCATCACAAAATCTTCCGGTTTTTTATACTTACGGATGATCTCCGCCTGCATGCTGCAGTAGGAAAGTGTACTGTAGGAAATAAACCGGTAATAATCCAGATGCATATGTGGGTTCACGGCCCTGCTCAGTGTCGGCCGCGGCACATAAATCTGTTCCCATTGTGTATAGGTCTGATTCCAGAATACAGTTCCCCATGCTTCATTCAAAGCATCCAGCGTCTTATATTTCTCCTTCAGAAATACGCGGAATGCCTCAGAATCCGCATCGGAATAGAATTCGGAAACCTCACAGTTCAGCTCATTGTCAATCTGCCATCCCACAATCGCCGGATGCCCGCCATAATGTGCGGCAATTTCCGTTACCACTCTTGCTGACAGTTTCCTGTACACCGGCGCATTATAATTATAATGCCTTCTGCCGCCATGGCGGTACAAAACGCCCTCCATACTGCTGTTCAGCACTTCCGGATATTTTTCCGTCAGCCATGCCGGCGGCGTTGCTGTGGGGGTTCCGAATATGACTTTCATTCCCTTCTGCAGGCACAGCTCTAAAAAATCATCAAAAAATGAAAACGTAAAGCTGCCTTCCTCCGGTTCAAATTTATTCCACGCAAACTCCGCAATACGAATCACTGTAATTCCGATATCCAGCATCCGTGTCAAATCCGCTTCCCACAGCGCTTTATCCCAGTGCTCGGGATAATAGCACACGCCCATTGTCATTTTGTTCCACTGAAAATTCTGCTTTTTCTTCATATCTCCGCTTCTCCGTTTCCTGCATAAGCTGCCAGTTATTTTACGATGTACTGGTATAGTAGTTTTATTCCTAAGGCCATGAACTGCGGTATGCTCTCAGGATTTGAAAAACAAATATATCCTCTTCCTTTATTTTATAGAATAGAAAACGGAGCGAAAAGAGAGAAATCCGAACATTTATAAATAAATGGGCATGTCAGAAATCCATGACTTCTGACACGCCTGTTTATACTGCTTCGGTACACAACCTCTTCACCGTTTTACTTCATCCCATGTTCTGAACACCGTGTACACATTATCCGGTTTTGCTCCCGGACCGAATTCACACTGTGCGATACACCCGCCGTCTGACCATAGCCTTTCGTATACTGCTTTGACCGCATTTTCTATATCCTCTGTGCTGCCGTCGGGCAGAAGATGCTGTCTGTCAATCTCTCCCCAGAATGTAATCTTTCCCTTATATTTTTCCAGCTGTTCCAGACCGATACAGAATATCTGTGTATTAAATGCATCAAGCCCCAGTTCAATCATTCTGGGATAAATATCCAGCGTATTGCCATCGGAATGCATAAATGTTTTCTTTCCATATTTTTTGGCAATTGCGATATAGTCTCTATACATTGGACGGAAA
Source organism: Faecalicatena contorta (assembly GCF_001404335.1). Taxonomy (GTDB): domain Bacteria; phylum Bacillota; class Clostridia; order Lachnospirales; family Lachnospiraceae; genus Faecalicatena; species Faecalicatena contortus_B. The sequence goes on along the minus strand of NZ_CYZU01000045.1, from coordinate 19,327 downwards.
ATTTTGTCCCACAACTTCGGATTAATCAGCAGACTCTGCTGGCTTCCCCAGTCGTCCATAAATGAGATTGCATCAATGTCTGTCTTTGCCCATTTTTCTACCAGTTCACAATAAAAACTGTGCATTTTCTGCAAAAAATCCAGCATATTCGCAGGAGGATCCATCAGGTCCATGTACAGTTCTTCCGTTGTACGAATGAACTGCAGCTGCTCAAAAGGCCTGGGGCAGCACCCTGAAAGTACGAATTTATCCGTATTGCGGCAGAATTCATTCACCGCTTCCGTATCAAACTCCAGCCACTCCAAAGGGATATGTACCTGGTCAGCATCCTCCCATTCTTCATCACGGACCAGAGGCGCTTTTACCTCCCCGATGATCCCTTCATGGATATTATTGAACCTGCAGCCCCATTCGTCTGTGTACTCGCCTATTTTATACGGCTCTCCTTTTGCAATCGTCTTCTTCTGCAGAATACAGGGCGCCGTGACAATATCGTCCTCATATTCCCTCCTGATCTTATCCACCATTGATCCATAATTCATTTCTGCCCATGGCAGCAGCCACATCTGTCTGGGAACCCGTCCATCCGTGTTCCGAAATTCCAGTGTCCTGTATACAAGCTCTCTTGAAGTCATCGCATAATCTCCTTAACAACTATTTTTATCCTATTATACCTTCTGCATTTCAGCAGTTCATTAAAAATAATCCATAGTACTATTTTATACATGGGAACCAAGTGGACTTGTCAGATTGCAGAACCGGTGATATTCTTATATATATAATTCGGACGTAAATAGATTCATAACTATTAGGGCAAATGATTCCAAATATACTTAAGAGGAGGTGGACATCGTGCTTCATATTCCTGACAACGTACCGATCTGGACAGACGAATGTAAAGTCCTTACGAGAGAACAGCTGAATATACCAGCGCTCCATATGATTGGGCATGCGCATTTTCAGGCTGCCAGCGCCAAACTGGACATGCACTACCACTGTAATATGGAATTTGTAGTTATTATGAATGGCAAACAGCAGTACATGGCAGACGGCAAAAGATATATGCTGTACGGCAATGATATTTTCATGACCTATCCATACGAAAATCACGGAAGCGGCGAGAACTCCCAGGACGTATGTGAATTTATCTGGTTTCAGTTTGACATGTCCGCATCGCAGAACTTTCTTGGCCTTACAGCGCCATACAGTGAATACCTGTTCCGCCGGCTTCTCAATTACAAGCATCGGACCAAAAAGGCGAACACAAAAGACCTGCAGGTACTTAACCGGGCATTTCATCTGCTGGGATCGAAAGAAATATCACAGCAGATACTGGGGTATAGTTTTTTTCTGCAATTTGTTGCGAACAATATATGTACAGCTGATATTGAATTGACAAAAGACCTTTACAGTGCGGATATTCAGGAGGCAATTAATTACATCCACATCCATCTTATGGAGGATTTGAGCATAGATATGCTGGCTGAGAACTGCGGTTTATCGTCGTCACGGTTTAAAACAAAATTTAAAGAAGAACTTGGCATTACGCCCCATTCATATATCATCTCTTTGAAGATTGATACCGCCAAAATATTATTGAAGGATCCGAAGAATACGGTGACAGATGTGGCCTACCAGTTGAACTTTTCCTCAAGTAATCATTTTTCTTCGGTGTTTAGAAAGTATACGGGATGCACGCCAACCTATTTCCGGCGCCATCGTTTCTCTAATATTTATTAAGCAGAATTTTGGTATTACAGGCAGGGGACTGATGCCTCCTGCCTCAGACTGTAGAAAACTAAGTTAAGGGAGAGCATATTGCTCTTTGATTATGGATTAGCTGAAATTCTATTTTCCGCGGCCGGATATTTCTTTGCATTCTTTTTTGCCTTGTCTTCCACCGCCCGTGCCAGATCGATGTCAAAGTGTTTACATATCCGGCAGAGATACCAGAAGACATCAGCAATCTCTTCCTGCAGATGTTCAAATTCCCTGGAATCTTCCTTTACACTGTCCGCTTCATCAGAATGAAGCCACATAAATATTTCCGCAAGTTCTGCTGCCTCAACGGTGAGAGCCATCACAAGATCCTTAGCGTTCTGGTCTTTACGCCAGCCCCGGGCGTTTGAAAACTCCTGAATATACTCCTTAATCTCCGCCAGTGTTGTAACTTTGTCTTTCATTTGTATCATCCTCATTTCCTAATAGTCTTGTAATTTAGTACATACTCACTCAGCGAGTCTGCGGCATAACAGCAGAATAAGGAGTCAGCTATTCGATCTTTCCGTCCAGAAACGCCTGAAGGATATTCTGGGGATTTTCATAGTAAAAACTACTGTTATAATCGTCAATTTTCCCGCTTACAAATGAATGGTACGCTAAAAATAATGCATCTATGACAGATACCTTCTTCTCCTTTGCAATCCCAAGTATCAGACGTTTATATACTTTACCTATATCCCAATGAGATGGAATAGAATATCCGCATTCTCCCACATTGTCAAATGTCCCCTTTAATATACCCGCTGCCGCAATAAACTGATCACTTACATCCTCAATATTATCACTATGGTAGATATCCGCCAGCTCATACATCTTTTCAATGCCCTTCTGCCCTAATGCATCAACTACATCCAAGTTCTAAATATAAGCATATCACCGGCCGCCCCATCTGGCAAGCCGTCTCTAGCTCACATTTCCCTTCACATTTTACTCTTTTTTTAGGAACCAATCACATTCCCGACATATTTTGCCGCTATACTCAAAAACAACCATAGAGAAAAGGAAGGATTTACTATGTCCAGAGCAATCGGTATTGATTTAGGAACTACGAACAGCTGTGTTGCAGCAATCGAAGGCGGCAAGCCCGTGGTGATCGCCAATGCGGAAGGTATGCGGACCACTCCGTCCATCGTCGCTTTTAAGAATGACGGCGAACGCCTTGTCGGAGAGAGCGCCAAAAGGCAGTACGCACTGAATCCCACAAGAACCATTTCTTCCATCAAACGCCACATGGGCACGGACTACCGCGCCCGCATTGACGGAAAAGATTATTCCCCTCAGGAGATCTCCTCCATCATATTAATGAAGCTAAAAAAAGACGCAGAGCAATATCTCGGCCAGCCCGTTACGGATGCGGTCATTACGGTGCCCGCCTATTTCAGTGATTCCCAGCGCCAGGCAACCAAGGATGCGGGAAGGATCGCGGGCCTGAACGTACTGCGGATTATCAATGAACCAACCTCTGCTGCCCTTGCATACGGGCTTGATAACGGGGAGCCTCAGAAGATTATGATATACGATTTCGGCGGCGGAACGTTCGATGTCTCTATTATCGAAATCGGAAACCAGGTCATCGAAGTGCTTGCCACCAATGGGGATAATCACCTGGGCGGTGATGATTTCGACCAGCGCCTGACGGACTATATCGTTAAGACCTATAAAAAGCAGGAGCGGATTAATCTAGAAAAGGACTTTTCGGCGCTTCAACGAGTCCGCGAGGAATCCGCCAGGGCAAAGATCAGCCTTTCTTCTGCAGCACAGACTGATATCAATCTGCCATTTATCACAACAGATAAGAAGGGCGAGCCAAAACATCTGCAGATGACCATTACCCGCGCACAGTTTGAGGAGCTGACCAGCGACCTGGTGGAGCGGACAGCAGGCCCGGTGAATACCGCCCTGAAAGATGCCGGCATTCGTGCAGCCGACCTCAGTAAGGTCATTATGGTGGGAGGCTCCACACGGATTCCCGCAGTCCAGAATAAAGTAAAGCAGCTGACAGGCCTTGAGCCCTCGAAGTCCCTGAACCCGGACGAATGTGTTGCCCTGGGAGCGGCAGTCCAGGCAGAAAAGCTCAGCGGGGGCGCGGCACTGGCAGCAGGCTCTTCCGCTTCGGAAATTATTCTCATGGATGTCACACCGCTCTCTCTTTCCATTGAAACAGTGGGAGGCGTGGCAAATGTACTGATTCCTAAGAATTCGGCTATTCCCACAAGGAAAAGCAACATTTATACAACCGCCGCTAACTTTCAGACTTCTGTAGATGTTAAAATCTATCAGGGTGAGCGTAAATTTACACGCGACAATAAGCTGCTCGGCAATTTTAAACTATCGGGGATCAAGCGTGCCCCTGCCGGAGTTCCACAGATTGAAGTCACCTTTGATATTGATGCAAATGGAATCGTCAACGTGTCTGCTAAAGACCTGAGTACCGGCAAACAACAGCAGATTACAATCACGTCCAGCTCCAATCTGTCCGAGGCTGAGATACAGAAGGCCATGGCCGACGCCAGATTTTATGAGAGCCAGGACAACAAACGTCAGGAAAACATTGATATCCGTAACGAAGCGGAAAAGCTTGCATTCCAGGTAAGCCAAAGCCTGAAAGATTCTAAAAAAGATATGGAGAAGACCGAGTACAAACAGATCAAAGCCGACCTGAATACTCTTCAGAAACTGCTTGGAAAGACAACCATTGAAAAAATTACCGATCAGCAGGCCGGAGAAATCAGGGCCGCCAGGGAAACTTTGGAGAGATCAGCGGCGGAGCTGCTTTCCTAAAGCCCAAGCAGATTTTCTTTTCCGGGTAGGGATGGGCAGAAGGAGATCCCTTCCTTTCACTGGTTGCATCCAATCGGTAGTAACGGTCGTCAGCTGGGAAGGCTCCTTGATGTGGACAGTGTATGGATTCGCTTGGTGGTACAGCTTAATCCAGAATCAGATCAGGATTGTCTGAAAAGTGTTTCAGTATAACAATTGGGTCTGTTTCTGATGGGTTTACGATCTTTACGCCTTCTTTTGCTGCCTTTTCGGTCACAAAGTACTCATCGTGGGTAAGCTGACCATAGCGGATCAACGCGGGGGATTCTATCTCCCACACGCCAAATGTTCCATGCCCTTCCAGGCAGATCAGGCCGTATGGTGCGCTGTCTTTTATGAAGACTGTACGCCCGGGCAGTACTGTCAAACGTTTTGCGCTGACACAGTCACATTTATAGCAGATCCACTCCTCTATATATCCATCCTGCAGCATTTCTTCCATAGGACGTACTGGTTTGGGCCTCATATAATTATGCTTATGAAAATCAGGGTCGATATTCTTTTCCCAGTCAATGACATCCAGAAGATACTCATAATTCCCCTTTTCTTCTTCCGGACAGTTCTTCCAGAGCAGGTCTTCGCCTACCACCTGTCCGTTCAGCAGTACGGACTGATACATGGCATAGACATCTGATGCAAACTGTGGTTCATATGTACACAGTGAGCCCGGTGCATGCATAACTCCCGGGTCTACATGGAAACCGGTATCGTGTTCCAGCTTATATGCTCTGGAGAGGCCGAGAATGTTGTTATCACCCTTCTTAAAGTTTCTGAGGCTTTCCAAGACCTCCTCTTTCGTGGTTTCCGGATTAAATCCGAAAAATGTGAAGGGGAACTCTCCTCCATGGTTATTCAGCTGGGATGGGAAAAAGTACATTTCGGGTTTACCGTCTGCCCCCACTCTTTCTGCGTGTGCCTGGCGGTGATGGATATGATGAGGCAGAGGCCCGGCATTGTCAAAGAATTTAGAAAACATAGCCCATCGATGGTACTTATTCCACAGCTTCTCTCCGATCAGCTCTGCGCCTGACAGTTCAACTGCGTCCCGCAGGAGAATCCGCTCGTTCCCCTCTTCGTCAGCTATAATATAGCTTAACCCTTCATCCTCCGGAGTTCCCGGCCCATTTTCCGCCCATGTCGTGGAAGAAAACCACCGTTCATCAATTCCGCCCCGCGTGCCCAATATATAGTAATCATCGGGGTGCAGTTTAATTCTCTTCCCCGGACGGCAGAATGCTCTGGGTACCCAGGCCGGCGCCAGGCGGAGCACTCCTTTTCCCTTTGACAAAGCTTTTTCTGTCAGACCTTTTTTGTCCATAATAGCCTCCTTACTCATTTTATCGAAAACTCTTTACGAGGTACTAGTATAAGCCACACTAAATGCCTTGCTGGTTTATACTAGATGAGTTTAGACTATCACGCCAGAAAACGTTCGTCAATTCAAAATAATATTTTCGGCTTAATACACATTTTATGACGCAATTCATCGTGTTTTAGCACAAAAAAGGAGCGAACGCCAGAAAACATTCTTCGTTTTGTTCGCTCTGGTTATCGATGCCGGCACTTACCATCCGAATAATTCCCACTCGCTCGCTGCCAGTTTATTCGTAGATCTTCGAACAATCAGATTACAGGGCAGTTCTACGCTTTTTTCTTTTATATCCGGGTCTGCCAGCATTTTTACCGCCATACGGCCCATTTGATACGTGGGAACATTAACCGTTGTCAAAGACGGCTCTATCATTGACGATACGCTCAGATTATCAATCCCGGTCACAGCAAACTCATCCGGAATCGTCCGCCCCTCCGACCGGACCGCCTTAATTGCTCCTATCGCCATCTGGTCGTTCGCTGCAAATATAGCAGTCAGGCCCCGGTTCCTGATCATCAGCTCCTTCGCCATCATATATCCGCTGTTTGGCGTAAAATCGCCCTCTGCAATCAGATCCACCGAATAGGGCACGCCGAATTCTGCCAAAGCTCTCTTGTATCCCTGGACCCTGCATATTGTAAGAGGATTAGACATCTTGCCTGATATGTGGGCGACACGCCGGTGTCCGTTTTCCAACAGTTCCCGGGTCGCCATATATGCATTCTTCTCATGATTTACATACACACTTCCGAACCCCGTTTCCTCCAGTTTTCTCTCCAGAGTTACAACCGGGATCCTCCGTTCCAGAAACGTCTGTTTTATAAAACTGAAATATTCCTTTTCTTCTGTAGCCGGGCAGACAGTATCAATAAGAATTCCGCACAGCGCCTGCTTCCGGATCGTTTTGATGAACCTTTTTTCCTTATTAAAATCGAAATCCGAGTTGCCAACTACCAGGACATATCCCTCTTCTGCCACCGTGTCTTCGATTCCGTTCAGGAGATTAGAAAAAAATGTGCTTGCAATATTCGGAAGAACAACCGCAATAATCTTATCTCTTTTTTTCTGCCTTTCCGGAAGCTGATACCCCAGCTCACCAGCTGTTTCAAGCACCCTGCTCCGGATCTCTTCACTCACATATTTTCCGCTGTCACTTAAGACCGCTGAAACCGTAGATAAAGATACGCCGGCAGCCTTTGCCACATCTCTCATACCAGGCATCTCCGCAACCTCCCTGATCTGTGTTTTATACTATGGTACTCCGGCAGCGAACGTTTGTCAATTCATTTTCCTTTTATTTAGATTCCTTTCCCACCGAAGCCTCCGGCTCACGCTGGAAATCCCCAACCTAAGAGACTACATGAACATTGTATTATTCTCCATTGGGGACTGCTGATGCAGCCCCCTGTTTTCTGGTCAGCCCTGAGACTACAAGATACCCATCTGCATATTTCCCGGCTGCCTCCGCCAGTTTCTGCACCTCTTTTTCTTCCATCAGTTCAGTTGTGTCATAATCCCATTCCTGTCCAATCTTAGCATATTTCTCTTTACACACATTATTAAATGCACATAATTCCCAGCGTTCTGTCACATCCGCCAGTTCTTTCCGAACAAACAGGCCGATTTCCTCTATATTTTCTTTTGCTGCTGTCGCCCCCGGAATTAACGGCGTCCTGATCCACAGCCTTGTGTCCCTCTTTTTCCGAATTTTACCGGCTATGAACTTCAGGTTATCCAATATGATCTTGTTGCTGACGCCCGTATATTCTCTATGCAGTTTTTCATCCATGAATTTGATATCATAGAGAAATGTATCCACATATGGATATATCTCCTCGTAAACCTCTTTCTTACCGAAACCAGATGTATCCAGTGCGGTATCCACACCCTGACGCTTCAGCGCCTCCAGAAATTCAGCCAGAAACCGGTGCTGGAGCACAGGTTCGCCGCCCGACACGGTCACCCCTCCTGAAAAATCGTCAAAAAACATATCGTCTTTACATGCCTCTTTCACAAGCCGGGCTGTTTCCCAGTATTCTCCCACCGTGCCCATCGCTTTTGCCGGGCACTGGTCAGCACAGGTGAAACATTGTCTGCAGGCTGTTCTGTCGATCCGTATCCCACCGGTCTCCGCAGCCAGCGCATTTCCCGTACAGTGGGCGGCGCAGCTCATACAGCCGATACATTTTTTTGCATCCCACTGCAGCTCCCTGTCCGGACTGATACTTTCCGGATTCTGGCACCACCTGCAGTGCAGGGGGCACCCCTTCAAAAACACAGTGGTGCGCATACCAGGCCCATCGTGGGTTGTTCCTCTGTGTATGTCAAAAACCAGTCCCTTTTCCATCTTTCTTCCCCGCTAAACACTTGTATAATTTACTCTGTTCACAAATTCTTTTCTGAACTCGTGATCCATAACCACAAAATGAGCGCTGTACCCGGTGACCTTTACGACAATGTCCGCATATTCCGGGTTCTCGATATCGTCTACCGCCCTCTTAAGCTTTTTCAGATCGATTACATTAAAGTTAATCTGAATGCCGCCCTTCTTCATGTATGCCTTAGAAAAGTTTTCGATATATGCGCCTTTGTTTTCCTTTCCGTCAAAGAATTTCGGCTGCAGTTCGATCTGCAGCGAACCGCCCTGGTACTCTCTGAAAGGCACCTTCAGTAAGGACTTTGCGGTTGCAGTGATCCCCTCATGGTTTCTTCCATGCATAGGATTGCACCCATGCGCGATCGGTTCCTCGGCAAACCTGCCGTCCGGCGTCGCGCCCAGTATAGGACCGGCATAGGTATGCCCCATATATTGGAATAAAGAGGCCCGGAAGTTGAAGCCTTTGATATTGCGCTGTTCCTCCAGCGTATCGTGGATATTTTCCGCTACTCTTACGTACATCTCGTCCACACCGTCCCGGTCGTTCCCGAATTTCTCCTGGTTCAGCATGATCTGGCGCATGATTTCGTGATCTTTCCAGTTGTTCTGAACAGCCTTATTCAGCTGGGCCATCGTATATTTCTTTTCCTCGAACACCACTTTCTTTATGGCGTACAGAGAATCCACCACATTGGGCACTCCCAGAACATTAACAGAAGTAAATGCATTATGAGGCCCGCCTATTGACGTAACATCCAGCCCTTTTTCAATGGTGTCTTTCATGCAGAGGGTAGTGACCATTTCCGGCCATACCCGGTCCTGCCACTTATACACACAGTTCTTAAATTCGGTAAATGCTTCTGCCGTCCGCTTTACTTCCCGGGTATATAAATCCCAAAACTCCTCAAAAGTTTCTGCATTCTGTTCTTCTGCCAGCTTCATGGCTCTCTGCATGGGGGCCGGCAGAACAAAAGAGTTCAGGTCATGGTCGCTGTACTCGGCTCCCACCGCGCAGTACCACTGACAGCCGCTGTACGACACATTCCAGGCATCGTCTTCGCTGTAACCACTGTACAGCTCGGAATCCCGCATTACATCATAGTTGACCAGAGTAGGAACCCCGCAGCCGTGTCTTGTCACCACGTCACATGCATAGCTGTAGTAGTCCGGATCCATATCTTCATGCCACATCACACCCAGATGATTATAGCCGCCTATCATATCGTAGGCCTCCAGTCCGATCCAGCTGATTTCATTGGTGGCGTCCCGGCCTTCCCGGTCTCTTCCGCCGAAGGAGAAATAATTCCCGCCGTATTTCAGGTACAGTTCTGCCAGGATATCTCTGGCTTCCTCCCTTGTGATTTTCCCTTCTTCCAGATCCTTTCTATAAAATCTGATCAGCATCTGGTCCAGCCTTCCATATCCGTTGCCATGGCCGTTTATCCTCTCTACAACCTGGAATAACTGGATCCACTGTACTGCCTGCTCAAAACTCTCAGGCGCCCCCTCTGCCAGCTGTTTCATATTGGCAGCAATTTTCTGATACCTCTTCTTTTGTTCCGGGTCGCCCTCCGCCCCTGCAAGTTCCGCAGCACGCAGGGAATGCCGCATAGTATAGCGTATGATTGCCTGTACCACTTGTTCCTGTGCCTCCAGATAGGCGCGCCTCTTTTTGTTTCCATACCGTTTCCATTTTTCTTTGCTTTCCGTCACATCTTTCAGCAGTCCGGTCCATCCCTTCTTTAGGCCGATGTTAAGATCCGGGCAGGTATGTGCCAGGCTTGTTCCTCCGGCGCCCATCTGGCGCAGGTCAAATCCCAGCTCTGCCACTTCATCCGGATACACAAACTTTCTGGCCTCATCCAGCTGCCAGTGGAATTCTCCCACAATCGTCTCATTTGGATAAATTTCTGCAGGACTATGGTCCAAAAAAAAAGCATAATCCTCCGCCCAGTTAGTTGCAGAGTATTCGAAGCCCTTCACTCTGGACGGCATCTCGTCCAGATACGGAAACGGAGTGCCCACATCCACCCGGCAGTTGTGGTCCCCCAGATTGATTCTCTCGTCATCGGAAAGCGCCAGCTCTCCGGTTGCCGGTGAGAATCCCGCACTGTGCCCGGACCAGTGGTACACAAGAAATTCTGCGTTATCCACATATACATTCCTTCTCCCGCTTTTTGATAAACCGGTGCTTCTCTCCCACAATTTTTGTATTCTTTCATTTTTCCTAAATTTAGATTGTTCCATTTTAGTACCTCCATTCATGTTTCATTTTCTGTCTTTATTTTATCAGCCAATAAAAAAGCCACAACTTCCCGTTGTGACTTTAAGGTTGCATGATACAACTATTTCTGAATTAACCAGCCGTTTTGTTGTTTTATATCAATCCATCTCATCCCGCAGAGCGTCGATGATATTCTCCTTTTTGATCTTTCCTGCGGCATATACCATGGTAATAAAGACTACCAGGAACACACCAAGTATACTGGCTCCCATACTGCACCATGGGAACACAAATTTCATCTCTCCGCCCCCGGCGTTCATACCCACATAAATCAGACAGGATAGAATCCCTGCGAGGGGCAGCCCCCAAAGCATTGTCCGCACTCCGTAAAGAGAACACTCAAAACGCATCATCTTATTAAAATCCCGGTCGGACATCCCCACCGAACGGAGCATGGCAAACTCCCGCCTGCGCAGCTTGATGTTCGTGGAGATCGTGTTGAAAACATTCGCAACCGCTATGAGCGAAATCATGGTTATGAAAACAATCGCAAACAAGTTGACAATGAACGTCATATTTCGGTTCTGATCAAGAATTCCATACACATTATACAGGGTATAGTCAGCGGTTATGCCGGCTCCGTCAATCATCGCCTGCATCTCGGACGTGGACCGTCCCGGATTGTCTGACTTGAAAGTCATCCCCAGTTTTACAGGCTTTGAAGACGCCCCCAGAGCGTCAAACTGAGGTTTTGCCTGGTATGGAGCGATCACCATAAGCGTGTATCCGCGCCAGTCTCCCGGCTCTGCGGGCAGCAGATCCGGATAGGCATCTACAAAGGACGCACGGATTGTTTTGGTTTGATCTCCTGAATCGGAACGCAGCGTAAATTCCATGGGCTCTTCCTGCATATAATAATGTTCCGGCAGTATTCCTGTCACGATCATATTGTCTTCCAGCCCGCTATATTCCGTTTCGGAAAGCTCCAGGCCTTTGAGCAGGTCCTGATAGACCCCATCCTCTACAAACTGGATATCCAGCGGCGCTTCAACCGTTTCATTCGTCCCGTCATAACCAATAAGTTCCCCGAATTCATCCAGAAAATGTCTGGTCAGATCTTTCGTATTAAGTACGCAGGAATAGGTCGAAAGCGCCTGATAAGAACTTTCTTTTACTCCGCTGGCATTTTTCATATCTTCATAAAGCCGGAGGAGCTCGTCTTCTTCCATGTCCCGTGTATAGAAACAAATGTCATAGTCTTCAACTGCCACAGCAGAATTCTCTGCTATCTGGTTCAGATAGGTACCGAAAGAACTTGCCGTCACGGTCAGCACCACGCTTAACGTAAGCGACAGGATTATGCTGCGGTAACGCCGCTTGTTTCTTTTGAAGTTCTTTAACGCAAGCATCCCCTCCAGACCGTAAAGGCGTTCCGTGAGCTTTGAGGTTCTGAGCGCCCTGGCTTCCACCCTGACCTCGTTGGTCTGGCGGATACATTCCATCACAGGGGTCCCTGCAGCCTTCTTTGCCGGAATATAGGCCGATATTAAAATGGTAATCAAGCTGACAACAACCCCGGCTAAAAGAGCAGGAACCGACACTTTCAAGGTCAGCGGCACATTATCATACATCATATTTGCAAAATTCTTTGCCACAAGGGAAAGCACCAGCCGGATACTTGGAATCCCAATTAAAATCCCCAGCGGTATGCCCACAGCACCGATGCATATTCCCTCAAACATGACCGAATTGCGCAGCTGCCTTTGTGTTGCGCCCACCGACATGAGGATTCCAAACTGGTGCGTGCGCTCATTCAATGAGATGTTGAATGAATTGTAGATCAGGAATACTGAGCCGAGCATTACCAGGGCAATTAAGATTCCTCCAACCGAGTATAAAAGGACTGTAAGCAATTTTTCCCCTGACAGACCCATAAACCGCAGTACGTCATCGTTCAGAACATAGCTGTAATTATCCGGGATACCGTCTGTATAGGAATGAACTTTATAGGGATTCTTTAGCGTAACAAATACGGAAAGACTGTCCGCTGCGGCTGCATCCTCCGTTGTAATTAAAGTGTATCCCGGCGCGGCAAACTCCTCGGCAGCCGGCCGCTGGCAGATGCCCACAACCGTATAGGTCTTCTCTTGTGCCGGAACCAGTGTTTCTTCCCCGCCGCAGTATGGATCGTGCTGGCTGAGCTTCTGGCCGTCTTTCATGCGGCTTCCCACCTGCAGGGTGATCGTGCTGCCCACCGGAATTTTCACCCCGCCGTTTGCTGCAATATGCGCCGGTATCAGAACCTCGCTGCTGTTCTTGGGCATTCTTCCGGAAAGAAGCTGTAGTGGCAGAGTTTCCAAGGCTTCTTCATTCCATCCAGAAAGAAAAAGATAGGGCTTGTCGGGATTCTGGCCCCCTTCCAGCGCGGCATAACCAATGTTCTGCAGGACAGCCGTACCTGCCACCCGGCTGTCTACGGCCTGAGACTGTAGATAGGCGGAATCTGCATCCGGGATTTCAACATGCCAGCCGCCATACTTTGAAGCAGCCCCAAGAATCATATAACTCTGCAGGGAAACGGCAAATGTAGCGACACCCGTGATCAGAGCCGCAGACAGGGCCACGCCGACCACCGTTACAAAGGTCCGCGTGCGGCTCTTTTTTAATCCCTGCAGGGCAACCTTGTGGAAAATATTCATGACCGCCCCACCTGCCTCTCATCCCGCACCACTTTACCGTCTGCGATCGTAATAATGCGTTCTGCCTGCAGGGCAATATTTTCATCGTGGGTAACGAGGAGAAGAGTCTGCCCATATTTTCTGTTGCTTTCTTTCAGCAATTTGATAATCTCGTGTCCATTGCGGCTGTCCAAAGCACCTGTAGGTTCGTCCGCCAGCATGACTGCCGGTGCGTTCATCAGTGCACGTCCGATGGCGACACGCTGCTGCTGCCCGCCCGAAAGCTGGTTGGGAAGATGGGACTTTCGCTCCTGTAATCCCAGCAGGTCTAATAAATCGTTCAGACGTTTTTTGTTCACTCTGCGCTTATCCATCAGGATCGGCAGTGTGATATTTTCTACAACATTCAGAGTGGGAATGAGATTGTTGAACTGGTATATCAATCCGACCTGCCTGCGGCGGAAGATGGCCAGCTTCTCATTGCTCCCTGCATAGACATCCTGCCCGTCCAGATAGATCTTACCGCTGGTGGGCGTATCCACGCCGGCTATCGTATGCAGAAGAGTGGATTTGCCAGATCCGGAAGAACCGATAATTGCAGTAAATTCCCCTTTCTCAATGGTAAGCGACACATGGTCCAGCGCGATCACCTGATTTTCTCCCGCGCCATAAACCTTACATAAATTTTCAACTTTTAAAAATTCCATTATGTGAATCTCCTTCCCTTTTTCTACTCATATAATAGAACTTCCCGCTTACATTTCAGTGACTTTCCGGTGAGAGATCCGTCACTTTGGAAAACGGATAGAAAATACCGCGCCGCCCTGGGGATGATTTTTAGCGGTAATGGTTCCGCCCTGTCGGGTGATAATGGTCTTGCAGAGTGCCAGCCCGATCCCATAACCAGCCGTACCAGTATTTTTCCCCCGATAGAACCTTTCAAACAAAACAGGCAGGTCTTCCTTATTAAATCCTGTACCGCTGTCATGAAGGGTAATACCGGTAAACAGGGGCGTATCCTCACACATAATGTGAATCTTCCCGTGATCTCCTGCACCCTCGATGCAGTTTTTAAGAATATTCTGAATTGCTTCCGACAGCCAGCCTGCATCGCCCCGAATCACGGTCCCCCTGGGTACGTCAATCTTAAGCTCGATGCTGTGCAGCTCTATTGGAATATAAAGCGGGCGAAGCGCAGTGTTAATCAGGCTGTCTACCTCGATCTGCCCGTTTTGGAACATCACAACGCCTGCATCCAGACGGGATAATTTCAGCAGCGAACTAAGCAGCCAGTCCATCTGTGCAAACAATTCCTCCGTCTCCCTGAGCAATTGCTTCCGTTCGTTTTCATCCGGGCTGTTCTCCAGCAATGACAGAATCAGATTTGCGGATGTAAGCGGGGTGCGGAGCTGATGGGCAATGTCGGCCAGTGAATCTGCCAGATGTCCTTTTTCTTTTTTCAGCGCATCGTTCTGTTCCCGGATCCGCTGTGTCATTTTGGTTATCTCGCTCTGCAGAATGGAAAGTTCCCCTTCTTCAGCTTCACTGATAAACAGATGATCCGTATTATGAAGCACAATATTGATTTGCTCTGAAATCTGTGCAATCCTTTTGTACCTGGCCCGCGTAAATACAAAAAATGCCGCGCCAAAGGCAGCGGCACAAACGAGGGCCAGTCCCCCGGCCGCCGGATTCATGTAAAATCCCGCTGCCGCAGCGGCAGCGGTTATGATAGCGAATGCAATGGCAAACTGCCGGATCTCCCTATTCCGAAACATATCCATCCCCCAATCGGTAGCCCGTTCCACGAACCGTCAAAATGATCTGCGGGTCTGCCGGATCATCCTCGATCTTCTCCCGCAGCCGCTTAATATACACGGACAACGTATTGTCGTTGACAAACTCCCCCGCCGCATCCCATAATTCATCCAGCAGCCTGTCCCTCGTAAGAATATGATTAGGATTACTGATAAAAACCAGCAGAAGGTGGTATTCAAGTGCAGAAAGAAAAACCCTGACGCCATTTTTTTTCACAATACCGCTTGCCGTATCGACAGAAAGCCCGCAGATTTCCAAAGCCGACGGCGACTGCCCCGATCTGCGAAGTGCAGTCTTGATCCGCGCAATCAATTCCCGTGGGCGGAATGGCTTAGTGATATAATCATCTGCGCCCATGTTCAACCCCGTAACAACGCTCGCCTCATCACCCGAGGCCGTCAAAAAAATCACCGGAATATCCCGCGTCTGTTTGATCTCCGTGCACACCGTAAACCCATTACCATCGGGCAGTGAAATATCCACCAGCGCCAGATCAAATCTATGCTCCGCGAACATGGCAATGGCTTCATTCTGCGTAGAAGCATGCGTAACCGCAAACCCCTCAGAGTGCAGCAAAAGCATAAGATTTTTGGCGATTGCTCTATCATCTTCCACTAAAAATATCTGTTTCATACATTTTTATCATCCTTTATTTATTTTTTAACCTCTAATAACTATAATAATCTCCATACATCTTTCATTATATTGCCCGCCCCCCTGAAATGCAACTTACAGAATTGTCATCTCCCCCCTCACTATTTTAACATTCCGGAAAATCAATACGCTGCTTCGGTTACAGCCCCTCCCCCGGCAGACGAACTTATCTGCTGACCAGATGCGCCCAGTGAAATGAAGGGGCGGCCGATCGATCCCCCAACCTCACGCCTCTGGCTGCATCCACCCATTGTAGTTTAAAAGGGTGTCGGCTATTTGCGTGCGGTATTCTCTCGGGGACATTTTTACGGTCTGCTGGAAGTTGCGGTTGAAGCTGGATACGGAACCAAAGCCCGTGTTTTCTGAGATGCTCAGGATGGAGTCTTCGGTAGTACACAGCATGTTGCATGCTTCTGCAATCCGTACCTGGTTGATGTATTCCAGGGGGGACATTCCCATGATCTGGGAGAATACTCTTCTGAAATGGGTGGGGCTCCAGTGACATAGTTCGGCAAGAGTATCTGTCGTAAAGGATTCCATGTAATTTTGTTCTATATAATCGAGTGCGGGTGAGAGTACCATGGTATTGGACTTGCTTTCATCTTCTGTAAGGGAAAGATTCCGGGAAGCTTTCAGGTTCTGGATCCGATACAGTTCGATGTACAGGGACAGCAGCAGGCCGCGTGTGCTCAGCTGGTAGCCTGGCTTTTTCCCGGTCATCTCTGAAATCACCTGCATTGCGAGGCTGTAGATTCGTTCGGAGTCTTCTTTTTTTAATAGGTACTGATATCCGTTTGTTCCTGCTGGCGCCAGGTTTATATTTTCCCAGGAACCGGGCATCCAGCCGCCGAACATCCTGCCGGGATCAAAAAACAGATAGGACCATTTGCTTTTTCTGCCCTTGTCAGAATAGGTAGTGTGAGGTATATTTTTAGGAATGCATGTCACGTTTCCTGCCTCAAATCCCAATGCCCCGCCATAGAATTCTATTTTTCCGCTCTCCGAATGGCAGATCCCTACTTCCAGACAGTTGTGAAAATGCAGGCGCCCGCTGGGAATATCCGATATCTTCCAGTGCTCCCCAGTCAAAAGCAGCACGGGAAAATACTCCGGAAGATGATAGCTGCGGAATTCCGTTATTTTATATTCTCCTTTTGAAACATTTTTACGCATATACTTCTCTCCCTGTTTTAAATTTGTGTATAGAATCCGGTGAATAAGACTGTCTAAGCCTGTCTTTCGGATGTTTGATTTATATTTTATCATAAATGGTCATTTTTGCGCACTTTTTTTATCCGGGTGATTAGACGGTATCGGTCATTTGAAGGATAATAATGCTACAAACATGTATAACACGTAATCCAAAGATAGAGAGGAGACCAGATATGAGCACAACAAAAGGGGGCTTTACCCTTCCCGGGGAAGCCGGATATGAAAAACTGACGCTTGAAATGGCAGAGAAATGGGGGGCCGATGTTATCCGTGACAGCGATGGAACGGTGCTTTCCGATGAGATTCTGGAAGCAGGATACGGTATCTACTCCACCATCTGCATCATCCGAGACCATAATGACTGGGCAAAAAAGAACATGGACAAACTGCAGCAGACTTTTCTCATCACACAACCGGTAACCGCTGCAAGTGATACGCTGGAGATTGATTTGATGAAAGATTTCTTTGAGGAGCAGTTTGCTGTCAATGACACTCCCGATGCCTTTAAATACTGGCAGGTATATGACAGAACCACCGGCCAGGAGGTTGACAGGAAGCACTGGGATTACTCAGCCGGAAACCGTCAGGTACGGCTAAAAGGGATTACTCCCTGGCATAATTACACGGTCTCCTTTATGGCATACCGTATCTGGGAAGAGATCTCTATGTACAACCATACGACCAACCATTGGGAAAAGGAGCATTTGATGCAGATTGATCCCCGTTACGAGGAGGCACAGGAGTATCTGCTTGCGTGGATGAAAAACTGGTGTGAAACGCACCAATCTACGACAGTTGTCAGATTTACTTCCATGTTTTACAACTTTGTCTGGATCTGGGGCAGTGATGTAAGAAACCGGAATTTATTCACCGACTGGGCATCTTACGATTTTACCGTCAGCCCCAGAGCGCTGGATCTATTTGCCGAGACATATGGATACAGTCTGACCGCGGAAGATTTTGTAAATCAGGGGAAATATCACGTCACGCATATGCCCGCCGGAAAGACGAAGAGAGACTGGATGGATTTTATCAATGATTTTGTAATCGAATTTGGTAAAAAACTGGTATCCATGGTTCATGACTATGGCAAAAAAGCCTATGTCTTTTACGACGACAGCTGGGTGGGAATCGAGCCTTACAACGGACGTTTTGAGGAATTTGGGTTCGATGGAATGATAAAATGTGTTTTCAGCGGCTATGAGGCGCGTCTCTGCAGCGGTGTTCCTGTGGAAACCCATGAACTTCGCCTGCACCCATATCTGTTTCCTACAGGGATAAATGGTTCGCCTACATTTCTGGAAGGGGGCAATCCGAAAGGGGAAGCCCAGAAATACTGGCAGGCCGTCAGACGCGCTGTTTTAAGATCCCCCATTGAACGGATCGGACTTGGAGGTTATCTGCATCTGGTTGAAAACAGCCCGGAATTCGTGGAGTATATTGCCGACACCGCAGACGAGTTCCGCATGCTCAAAGATCTTCACAGCCACGGAAAACCCGCTGTGTTAAACCCAAAGGTGGCTGTACTTCATTATTGGGGCGCCCTGCGCTCCTGGACATTGTCCGGACATTTCCACGAGACATATATGCATGATTTGATCCATATCAACGAAAGCCTTGCTGGACTTCCTTTTGATGTCTCATTCATCAGTTTTGAAGATGTCAAAAACGGTGCATTAAAAGGAATCGATGTCGTAATCAATGCAGGATATGCAGGAAGTGCATGGAGCGGAGGAGACTGCTGGAAAGATGAGCATACCATAAGTATTCTGACCGAATGGGTTTATAACGGCGGAACCTTCATCGGAGTCAATGAGCCTTCCGCATTGGAGGGGTGCGACACCTTTTTCCGCATGGCACATATACTGGGCGTTGATGAAGATACGGGGGCCAGAGTGTGCCATGGCAAATGGTCATTTACAGAAGAGGCCCCGGAAGGTCTCTTCCTGGCTGGAAGTTATATACATGCAAGAAAGGGAATTTATCTGACTGACGGTAAGGCATCCGTCCTCAGAGAAGAAGCTGGCATGCCAGCCGTGACTTCCTGCGGATTCGGCTCCGGCAGGGGGATATATCTGGCATCCTTTGAGTACTGTCCGGAAAATACACGGCTGCTAATGAATCTGATCCTGTACGGAACAGGCGGGCAGCTTATGCCGGAACTGGTAACAGATAACCTGCATACGGAGTGCGCTTATTATCCGGAGAGCAGTATGCTTGTCGTGATCAACAACTCCGGCCAGGAACAGAACGCAGCTGTAGTTGTAAACGGGAAGAAAATCACATGCCGGATGGAGGGCTATGGAATTTATTGTGAGCGGGTTTAAAATGCGGGGGATGTAGTACGCCTGACAGCAGCGGGGAGCGGGACCGGCCCTCAGCCGGGGGAC
>NZ_CYZU01000044.1 GCF_001404335.1 Faecalicatena contorta | reverse complement strand
TGATAAGTCCAATCAGGATATCCTTTATCGCTTCCGTAATTCTCTCAATGATGGTGTTCATCTACCACTCCTCTTAAGAGAACAATGTTGCCAGCTGTGGAATCAGGGTAGTTCCCAGCAGCATGATTCCGGCACCAGCCATCAGCTGTTTGATGCCCTGGCTCTTAGCGCCGGGATTGTCATTTCCATATCCTTCCAGAAGGTTTACGACACCCCACACACCAAGACCTGCGCCGATAGCGACTACAAGAGTTTTTAAAGTTGTAATTGCGCTGCTAAAAAATGCCATATATTCATAAACCAAAACTGACTTCTTTCAGGTGTTTACGGGAATGAAAAAACACCGACTAAAAAGCCGGCGCACCTAATGTCAGTTATTCCTTTCCTCATTATTTTTCGTTCATTCCCAAGGTTACTCCGACAGTTCTACATGAATCACTTCCACCTCTTCTTCGGGTTTCGGTGTGTACTGTGGATTTAACTCTTTCTCTACTTTGTACCGGTTCTTCTCGTTTTCATCTGCAAGAAGCCGATAGTTTTTGTGTTTCGTGATATCATATTTATCCGAAAAAAATGGTCTGGCACCACGGATCTGCAGGATACATTTTCCTCCATCCATGACTGCAATCTCATCTTCCGTCATCAGCTGTTTGCCTGTTTTCTGGTAGTTCAATCCAAAGGACTTCTGATTACTCCTCGTCTCCGAAGTGTTATACAGGTCAATGGTTTCCTTCCCCAGAAGCTCACTCATTTCCTTTAAGGTGGTTTTCTCTTTGCCACCAAGAAAAAGTGTAGTATCACAGTTGCCCAAAATGGTATCTGCACTATCCTTATACATTGCCTTTAGCTGACTCTGGGACTGCAAAATAATAGAAGCAGAGATTTCCCTGCTTCGGATAGTTGCGATCAGCTTGTCAAACTGAGGAATCTGCCCGATGTTGGCAAACTCATCGGCGATGACACGCACATGCACCGGAAGTCTTCCACCATATTTATCATCTGCCTTATCGCAAAGCAGATTGAAAAGCTGTGACTGTAACATGGCAATCACAAAGTTAAAGGTTGTATCTGTATCAGACATGATCAGAAACAAGGCTGTTTTCCTGTCTCCGATCTTATCCAGTTCCATTTCATCGTAAGACATGATCTCACGAAGTTCTGCGATATCAAATGGGGCAAGTCTGGCTCCACAGGATATCAAAATACTTTTCGCTGTCTTTCCAGCCGCCATTTTATATTTTTTATACTGTCTGACCGCAAAGTGCTGCGGATCTCTTTCTTCCAGCTCCTGGAACATCATATCCACAGGATTCTGGTAAGTTTCATCCTCTTCACGGGTTTCGCTTTCGTTCAAAAGATCCAGAAGGGTATTCAGGTTCTTTTCCTCTTCATCCCCTTCATACCAGATAAAAGCAATCAGTGCTGTGTACAGCAATTTCTCTGCTTTCACCCAAAAATCTTCGGAAGCTTTTTCCCCTTCGCCTTTGGTATTCACAATGATTGTTGTCACCAGCTTCAAGATATCTTTTTCAGACCGTATATAGGCAAATGGATTGTAATGAAGCGATTTGGAAAAATTGATGGTATTCAGAACCTTAATCACATAGGGCTCATGAACTACTTTTCCAGACTTATCTTTCATAATATTTCCATTCTTATCTTTCTTAGGCGGTCCCTTTGCTAACATCTTCCCGCACTCCTCAATGAGA
This sequence comes from Faecalicatena contorta, assembly GCF_001404335.1. Classification (GTDB taxonomy): domain Bacteria; phylum Bacillota; class Clostridia; order Lachnospirales; family Lachnospiraceae; genus Faecalicatena; species Faecalicatena contortus_B. Next base: position 44,003 of record NZ_CYZU01000044.1, on the reverse strand, counting down.
GTGCCCTTTGGATCTGTAATGACCATGGAACAATTCATCTGCATGACCGACGGTTTAACGAAAAATCGTGTCTTACCGGAACCACTACCACCGATGACCACGATATTTTTATTTCTCGCATACTTCGGCTGCTTTGGTCTGCTCTCCATAGCCAATGCTTCTGTTGCTGTCAACGGAATATTCATCCAGGGATCATCTGACATATAAGGCTTGATATCCTCTGCAGTTCCCCATCTGGCTGAACCATACTCGATTCCCTTCCGAAGTTTCTTTGCATCTGACTGTTTCTGCCAAACCAATAATTTCAAAATAACTGCGACAGTAACTCCAACCAATAGATCTCTCAGGTCAAAGCTCAACAGAATCCCTGTAAAGATCCGATCTGCATGTTCCATCGCATATAATAGTTTGTTCCCCATATCTTCTCCCGGACTGTTCCGGTAAAGAAAAAATGCCCGGTCTGCATAGAAAGCAGCCAGAGCATAAGGAATATTTGTAAGAACCAGTTCCTTTTTATCCAGGGCGGACAGCTTACCCCCGATTTTATTCTTCCACTTCTGCATCAGAGTTTTGCAGCTTTTCTTTTTCATCGACTCTGCTCCTGATGCCGGTTCTTTACTTTGTCCTTCGTCTTCTTTGGCATCATTGCCCGGTAAGCTGCAAGACGCTTATGAATGGAAGGTTTATTCGCTTTTTGAATCTGTTTCTGGGAAAACTCACGGAAAGCAGCATTGAGTGCATCCTGATCACGTCCCTTGAAGAATACCAGATAAACCGGAGGCTCTTTGCTCTTGTCTTTTTTCAGAGCATAATTGATCCCGTATTTTCTGGCATACCGTTCAAAGGACTTGATATTCTTATTTGTGATCTCGATATTGACCATCCCGGCATTCTGTTTTGCCAGCTCTTTTACCGTGACCTTTCCCTGTTTCGGCTGATTTTTCTGTGCTTTCTTCTCTACTGATTTCTGCTTTTGATGACGCAGATACGCAACAAGAACCTTTTTCAACAGGTCTGCCGTAATCTTAGTAGCCCGAATACAGAACGTGACCGTTTTCTGAGTTACCTCTTCCTGCATGCCTTTTCCCTCCTTTCAGCGATTCAACTGCTGTCCAGATCTGTAATCATGGCAATCACCCCCTTTAATGAAAAAAGACAGATTAACCGGTAATCAGGTTCTGCACCTGTACGAGTTTTTCTGTCCCTTCTTCTTTTCTCTTATCTTCTCCACCACAATAGATGGGAACACACATTTCAAGTATTCTACTGTAAATACGCTGATGGGCAGTATCCAAATCTGTGGATTTCATTTCATTCAGTCCCAGATTCGTTGTTACGATCAGCGGAAGCATTTTACAATAGCGGCTGTCTATCACATTATAGACCTGCTCCAAAGCAAACTCGGAATTTCGTTCTATTCCTAAATCATCAATAATCAGCAGCGGATAATCCACAAGATTTTGTATAATCTGGTTCTTATCTGCCTGATAGCTGGTCATTTCATTTAAGATTCTGGAAAAATTCGTCATCATGACACGTTCTCCCTGTTCCAAAAGTGCATTTGCAATACAGCCTGCAAAGAAACTTTTCCCGGTTCCAACTGGTCCCATCAGAAGCAGTCCTACATTTTTTCTCTTCATATCTGTCCAATTTTCTACATACTGCCTGACGATTAGTATCTTCTGGTTGCTTCCATTGTCATTTTCAAATTTCCATTCCCAGAATCTTCTTTCCCGAAGTCCGACTGACTTTCTCTGATAAAGCAGCCTCTGTGCTTCTTCCCGCTGCATCTTCTCATCCAGTTCCTGCCTGGCTTTTACCTCGCATTCGCACAAACAGGACACTACATGCTCAAATCCCATCAGACTGACTTTCATCTGTTTTCTTTTTCCACAGATACCACAATGAAGACATCCCTCTTCATCCAGATAATCTGCTGTTACTTTATTTTCCATCACAGGCTTTCTCCTTCCTGAAATTCATATTTGTCCATTCCTGCCCTGGCACCATCCCGTTCTGCCCAAAGACAGATTGTTGCAAAATGATTCTGATACTCTTTTCCACTGGATTTCATATAAACAGAAAGATGATCAATCCGTTTCTGGTAGTCCCACGGAAATAAAGTCATCAACTCCTGCAGTTCCGGTTCCGACAGAACAACATTTTTGAATCTCCCATACTGACTGAAATTTTCTTCCAAAGCGTGAGTGTTGCTCTTACTCTTATCAGTATGATTCTTTTCTGTCTTATTTATCTTAGTATTACTTCCTTCCAGATTCTTGCAGTCCGGACTTCTATTTTTTTGCTGCCCGGACTTCCAATTTCTTGCTATCCGGATTTCCAACTCCTTGCTATCCGGACTTCCAGTTTCTTGCAATCCAGAATGAAAATATCTGTCTGGCTTTCCTCTGACCCGTTTCACAAAATTTTTCACATATATGACAGAGGGACGGTTATTTCCCTGCCGGTAACGTTCAATCAGTCCAATTCCATGCACACTGTCAAGTTCATAAAGGAGCTTTGTTACAGTCGTATGGGACATCCGCAAAAGATCCTGCAGTTCTGCAATCGTATAAATGATATAGACATAACCGTCACTGTCAATCCAGCCATTTTTCTTTGATAGACTGATGCGGTCTAAAAGGATTCCATACAAGAGTTTTGCATCTGTGGAAAGACTCTGAAATTCCTTTTCTGTAAACAGGGCTTTCGGTATTCGGAAAAAAGAAAACTGGTCAGATTCTTCTGCTCTGAAGTATTCAAAATCTGCCATAATTTATTTCCTATTCTTCCATATTGTTGAAGTCATACCCTGCTGCACTTCCTGTGCCATGACACAATTCATCAAGCACATAATTGAACGCATTCACCGCTTCTTCCAGATAAATTTTCCTTGCCTCTTTATCACACGCATACATATCGGCAATAAATCCTTCATCATTTCCTATTGCGTGTACCAGAGTCTCCAAAACTTTCATAAATTTCTTTTTTGAACACTTTTTATGCTGCCTATTCACATACTTCTGAATGTCCAGTACTCTATCAGCATTTTCCTCATTTTCTTCCAGGATTCCAAATGCCAGGTCCATGCCAAATTCATAGCCATCACAGGAAATCTGATCAATATCAAGCTGTCCAAGCTCATCTCGATAATTTCTTTCTTCCATTGAAGTCAGTGGTGTCTCATATTCATCCAGATATCCCATATCCGCAATCGTTTCCAGAATATCTCTGGATGCTTTCACCATCTTGTCCATGATAATTTCTCTTTCTTCCATCGGCATATTTGCCATAATGCTGTCTAATGTCATCATTGATTCTTTCTCCATCTCATTTTCATAAATATCATTGATATAAAAGTGTTTCGCCTTTCCATTGTCTGAAATGATACGCACCAGATTTCCAACCTCCACCAGTTCCTGTACTGCCTGATCTACCCCATATCTGGTCGTATTCAGGTCTTTTTTCATTTCACTTTTCGGATAGATTACAAATAAATCCCCTTCACCATCTACCCAGCCATTCTGCACCGCAAATTTTAAGCGATCCAGAAATAAGCTGTATAAAATCTTTGCTGTATTTGACAGATTTTTGTATTTTTCCATCTGGAACAGCATCTTTGGCACCTGCAGACAATCTACCGGCATATACTCCATCTTACTCATTGATTATTTCCTCCTTCTGTTTGTACAGCACTTCAGCTGAATTGATATTGATTTCCAACATACCCACAAATACCTGATAATACAGCAGGCATATCTGTTCATCCTCCCTTGCCAGATACAATCCTTCCAGTTCATTGGACGGATGTTTCATTCCATATACTGCCTGACAGATATCATGGATTTTCTCACATTCCACACTCCTCAGATGCATCTCCAAAGTGTGGTTAAATCTCTGCCAGTCCTCCAGTTTCTGATTTACTGACATCATGCACTGGAACAGTTCTGCTGCTTCACATGCTGCTGACAGCACTACATTTTTGTTATTGATACTTCCATCGGCATTTTTCATATGCTCTACCATATACGCCTGATCTACTGAAACCATCTTTTAATCCTCCTCTATCTAAACGGCATTTCCTCTTCCATGCCCTCTGGGATCTCTAAGAACCCTTCCGCATCTTCTGGAAACGGTGGTCTGTCAACCATTTTTGCACCAGCAAATTCAATCCGGTTTGCATACACTTCGGTGGTATAAATCTTTTTTCCGGTATCTTTATCTTCATAATTACCCGTGACAATCTCGCCTTCCACCATGACCTTCGTTCCCTGTATCAGATAATCTCTGGCAAATTCTGCTTTCTTCGCAAAAGCCTTTACCGGAATGAAACTGACTTCATCGGAATAATTTCTTCTGACTGCCAAAACAAACTTGGCAATCTTATGAAGTCCTTTTTCATTCTCCACTTCGTTGTATCCGGGATTTCTTACCAATCGCCCAGAAATAACTGTTGTATTCATTGGCTTCCCCCTCCTATGCTTTCATTGATTTGTAACAGATACCGATACATGGTCCACATTTTCCATAGGCACATCCGTAACATTCATCTTTTTCCAACTCTTCCTGCTTCATTTCAGCGGCAAACATTCCTAACAGCGTTGTGTAAATCTTTTTCATTGCCAAGAACTTCTCTTCTGCTTTTTCCATCTTCTCTTTGTAAAATGGAATCAGTCCACGAAGAACTGGATGGAAACGTTCATTTTCATCATCCCAAGCACAGGTTTTCATCATACAGCGTGGCTGTTTCTCATAATTGCCCAGATAATACGGGCAGAACGTACAGCCTCTTTCTTTAACAATTGCCCCCGGAATCACTGGCATCTGACTTTTGATTTCCTTTGTTACATGCTTACTTTCAATTCGCTCTCTCATCTTAAAAATCCTCCAAGAATATATATATTTGCAAAAGGGAATTCCCCTGAATTGCCTGTTTTTAAGCACAAAAAAAGAGGCAGACTTACGATTTTTATTTTCGCAAGCCTGCCTCTTATCAATCTAATATTCTATTTTCCAATGACATACCGTATAAACACGTATATCGCTCTGATCACATACACTGGAATCATGATGCTTCCAATCAATGCTCCAATAATGACACTTAATGCAGCCATCCCAAGTGTTGCTGTGGTATCCATTCCTCTCGGAATTAGAATCAACCGCATTTTATGTATTCCAAATGGAAGTCCGGCAATAAATACCCACCAGAACCAATCCGTCTGCCCACTGACCTTCATAATTGTTTTTGTCATCCAAAACCAGAATACCATAAATGCCAGTGGCAGAATTGATTTTTTAATTACATCTCCAATCGTCATTTCTTTCGTCCTCTTATCTAATCTGTTTATCTTCTGTACTTTAGAAAGATATGCCTGATATCTTTGCATCTGTCTATCATTATATCTTATTTGCTTTTCATATTCCACTTTATCATCCCCTTTGCTCTGTTTGTGCTTTCCACGAATCTAATAACTGGAAAATTATTTTTTCGATTTGCTCTTTCTTGTAATCTGGTGGAAAATATTTTTGCAGTTGCTTTTCTGAAAAACTGATTTTCTGATAATTCACTTTTGCTTCTCCTCTAAGAATTTTCTCTATATCTTCTCCAGTCAATTCTTTTTGCTGGCTAAGTTCTTTCAGTTTTTTTGCCTGAGATCCATTTGGCATTTTCTTTGTTGTTCCTATAAACGCCAGTAACAATGACTGCTCATTACTTTTCAAATAAGATAAATCAACTGCAACAGTAAATGGCAATTCATTTTTATCTACAAACTCCAGCAAGTAATTCGACAAGTAGGTCAAGCGTATATATCGTTTGATCGTACTCATTGTCTCTCCGACTTCTGTGCCAACCATCTCAGCTGCCCATCTTTTTTTCAACTTTGGTTCAACTTGGACCAAAGTTAAATCAGTCCGTCTACCCTGACGTTTCAATGCTTCATACTTCATGCGGTATGCAAATGCCTTCTCACTATATAGCAGATTTTCTCTTTGAATGTTGGAATCGACCATAACCACAGTTGCTTCATCATCAGACATATCTCTGATAATGACCGGCATTGTTTTCAGTCCTAATTCCCTGCAAGCATATTTTCTTCTGTGTCCCACAACTAATTCATAATCCTTTTCCCCTGAATTTGAAGGTCTTGCAATTCCTGGCACAAGAACTCCATATTCTGAAATACTTTCAATCATTTCCTCCATTTTATCATCCCTAAACACTTTAAACGGATGATTCTTGAATGTATCCAACTCGTCCAGCGGAATTTCTCGCACACACTCCTGCTCCTCTGACAATCCGAATAATGCATCTACCCCTTTGAATTTTATCTTTGAAGCACTACTTTCTTTCACTGCCATCACCAATCACCTCCTCTACCAGTTTTTTATAAGCTTCGGCAACACGACCTTTCGGATCGTGTTTATAAATACTTACTCCCTCAGCACTCGTCTCTGCTGCCCTTATCGAAAACGGGATTGCAGTCTTGAAAATATTGATATATTCGCCATAATTATCATGAAGCAACTCTATAATCTCTTTTGAAAAATTCGTTCTTCGATCTACCATGGTAAGTAAGATTCCGTCAATCTGAAGCTTTCGATTTATCTGCTTTCTAACTTTATATATGGTCTGCATCAACTGTTCCAATCCTTTAACAGGAAGATAATGTGCCATAACCGGAATGATAACCGAATCAGCTGCTGCAAGAGCATTTACAGTAAGCATTCCTAGCGATGGCATATTATCAATCAGGATATAATCATATTCTGGCGAAATTGTCTTGATAAACTGTTTTAACACATATTCTCTGCTCATAACATTTACCAGACTAACTTCTACCCCAGACAGTTCAATATTTGCCGGAAGAATGTCCATTCCCTCTTCATGGTGAAGAATTCCATATCCTTCTGATAATTCAAGACCATTCATTTCACAATGAAGAATTGTCGCTACTGTTATTTCTAATTCATCTGGATTCTGATATCCAAGACTTTCTGTTAAACTTCCCTGTGGATCAAAATCTATTGCCAGAACTTTATATCCTTTTTTTACCAATCCGATTCCTAAATTCACACAGGAAGTTGACTTTGCGACACCACCTTTTTGATTGACTATTGCTATAACTTTTGCCATCTCTATTTCCTCCCGATTCGTAATGTATGTTTTGAAACTGCTTTTTCTGCCTTTTTCTGATTTTCAGCCTGCAATGTTAAATCATGCGTCTTTATCAGCAATGCCTCAAATCTTTCTTTTTCTTCCTGCTGTTCGTGTGCTGTCAAATCCGTTTCCAAATTCGTTTTTTGTGAAACGCTCAACTTATTTCTAATATTATATGTGTCATATCTTCTTCTAATGCAATTCGCTTCTACACCGGACAGTGTAACCAGCTCTGACCAGGAAGACACTTTACATCTTCTTGCAATCGTTCCCCATGATGGTGTTTCTGGATTTCTACAAGCATCATATATTTTTGACGTTGCCGGTTGTATCCGTTCAAATTCATTTTTAAATATTTCCAGAAAATCATATTGATCATCCACACACCTTGTTCCATGACGTCCAATCCTTACGTATTCCATCTCACCATAATAATCATTTAGAAATTCTCTGGCTGTTTTTCCAAAAAGCTTTTCAAAGACCATATGGCTTGGTAGCTCTTTATGGCTGTCACACTCTTTTATTCTCGGTGGTATACCATTATGAGATTCTGTCCATTCATCTAATGCTTCATATACACTGGCTGCATCCCATCTATCCAATGGCGTGGAAGAATATTTTTTTAGTGCCTGTATCACTTCCACAACTTCCTCCGTCTGTGGCAGACATTGCAGTAATTCGATTGCCTTGGGTATGGCTTTTCTTCTTGTCATAATTCTTGCCATAAAAAAACCTCCTTTGAATGGTCATCATCTCATTCAAGAAGGTTCCTATCAGAAACAATTCCGAATTGTTTTCAATATCTTATCTATACTGTTATTTCAACATAAGATATCGAAATGTACATCTGACAGCACTGTTTTTTTATCCAATGCCTTTATCAGAAATCCCTTATTTTAAGGCTTTTCCGGTCGTTTCCTTTATCTTACTCTATTGGGACTGCATAGGTAGAGAATTTTACTTCATAGGATAGGTCGAATTTGTCAATGGCTTTTAATAGCCCGATACTGCCGATCTGGAACAGATCCTCCGCATCCGTCCCCCGTCCATAGAAGCGCTTTACTACACACCATACCAGCCCCACATTTTCTTCGACTAATCGTTCTCTCGCTTCTTTATCTCCATCGTGTGATTTTTTGATTAAAGCGATTGTGTGGTCCATAGCTCCCTTCCTTTTCCGATGGTTTTCTTCATCCGAACCGTAGTTCCTTCACCTGGCTCGGATTCCACTTCTACATGATCCATAAAGGCTTCCATGAAAGCAAATCCCATCCCGGAACGTTCCAGCTCTGGTTTGCTGGTATACAGAGGAGTCATGGCCTGTTCTATATTTTCAATCCCGACTCCATGATCTCTTACTTCCACGGTCATCTGCTGCCCTTCAATCCTGCAGCGGATGGAAACTTTATGTATCTCGTTCTCATATCCATGGATAATGGCGTTGGTTACCGCCTCAGATATAGCTGTCTTCACATCCGAGACTTCTTCTACTGTCGGGTTCAGCTGCGTCAGAAATGATGCCACCGCCACTCTCGCAAATCCCTCGTTCGATGAATGGCTGTCAAAAATTATCTCCATTTCATTTGTGTTTTTCATGCCTCGTCCTCCTCATATATCTGCATTATTTTTGTCATTCCCGACATCGTCAGGATCTTTTTTATTCTCGCATTGGCGTGTACCGCCCAGACTTCGCCTCCCACCAGGCGGATAATCTTATACCTTCCCATTATAACTCCAATTCCTGAACTGTCCATAAAATCCGTCATCTCAAAGTCGAAAATAACAAACTTAATATGGTTCCTCTCAATCAATGCATCTGCATTTTTCCGCATTTCCTCCGCATTGTGATGATCCACCTCGCTGGGCAGGTAAATTGTCAGGCAGTTCTCCTGCACCTGATACTTCATAGTACTCCTCCTCTATGCTATTCATATACTTCCGGACTTTTTTATGCGCTCCCCGCAGCCCTGTTCTCTCTTTCATGTATCCTGCGCTTCTTTTCTTTCCCGCTGCCGTTTTTTCGTTACTGTGCACGCCCCAAAGGTGTGGGCAGCAACGTTTTTCCCATCAGAAAAAGGATATGCAGCTTTCTACATATCCTTATCTTTCGTGTATCAGAACCGCCTGAGCCGCGTATCGCCGCGCTGCAGTCCTCTTATGTATCTCTTCTTCTGCCTCTATTGTCCGTCTGTATTCTGTCCGTCGTTGTCTGCACTGCCTGTCTGATCCGCATTGCCTTCCTGCTGGTCCGTACTCTGCTGATCGGCATCCTGCCCGCCGTCAGACTGTGTATCTCCGCCCTGTGAAATACTGTCCAGGCTGTTCTTGGCCTCCTGGGCACGTTCCGTATCCGGATACAGCTCGGTCACGCGCTTCAGATACTTCACCGCATTATCGTTATCGCCGTTGCGCATATAGGCAACTCCCAGATTCAGAAGTGCTCCTCCACTGTCATAGCCCTCGTCCATTCGCACTACCTTGCTGAGGGAATCAATCGCCGTATCGTAGTTGGCCACTTCGAGGGATGCTGTCCCTCCGGAATACAAAGACTGGCAGGCAGACGGGAAAATGCTTTGCGCCAGTTCATCATACATTGCCTTACCGCCTTCTCCCAGTGCATCCTTATTAACATTCAGCAGTGTCTCCGCCATGGCATCATCTGTATAACTGTTGGAGTAGAATTGGTTGGACACTGTCATCAGATTTTCATAACTCTCCGCCGTGCTGGCCGCATTCTGCGCAGCCTGCTCGGAATTCTCGTCGTTTTCCCGGTATTGGTTCAGCGTCCTTGTCTGGGCGCTGATCTGTGCTTCCATTGCATTGATACGCTCGCTGTACTCTATAATCTGCTTATTGACGCTGTCAGCTTTCGCCTCATTCACTGCCGGCACGATCAGAAACCAAACAATGGCTGCCCCGATCACCGCCCCTACGACAATATTCATCACCGTAAACTTACTGGCCAGCACCTTGAGTCCGGCATGCTTTGGCTGGATGATCGTCTCATTCCCCAGGCTGTATTCTACCGTTTCCTCTTTGCCTTTTTTTCCATCTTTTACTTTTTTACCGCGCAAATTAGCCATCTCATGCATATAACGCAAAGTCATGTCATTCGTCGTATCCAGCTTTCTGGCAATGCGAAGAATCTGCCTCGCCTTGGCATACTGCTCGGTACGCAGGTATAAGAGCGCCAGAAGCTGATAGGCCTTCAAAAATGTCGGATGAGACGCAACCACCTTCTTCAGCTGGATGATTGCCAGATCCTCACCATTCTGGCTGCAATACACAAGACACTGATTGTAGCGCTTCACGGCCTGGTTGATTATTTCCAGCTCACTGGCCGATTGCTGTACTTCACTGATAAAATAATCAGCCACATTATCCCTGGGTTTCAGATTCTTACTGATAATCCACTCGACCAGGCCTTCCGCCACTTCTCCGCGGCCATAGTATACAAGGCCTAAAAGATTTCTGGCGGCAATATTTTCTCTATTATATTGTAAACTCCGCCGAAGTGAGGTAACCGCACCGGACATGTCACGTATCTGCGCTTTCCTCAGGCCATCATTATACCAGTAATTGGACTGGTATAAGATTTTCTTCGTATAGTCCATCTATGCTCACCGTTATCTTTCTTATTTCGTCTGATCCATTACTTCTCTCAGAAGGTCCGTCATATCTGACAAATCTTCCTGATATACTGCATCTTCAATGTCTTCTACTTCCAGGCTAGGTTTAAACTTCTTCAGTTCTTCTTCAAAATCCAGCATTACACGGCCTCCTTTTCTCAGGTATTCTTGTCACCCTGCTTTCTCACAGCGTTCTCCCTTCTGGCCGGAATGAGCGCTTTTATCATTCCAGTCAGATAAAGAGACCCCAGACAGTATATCGTCCTGTCCTGCTGATGACCCATCACGTAACGGAGCGCTTCTTCTAAGGACTCCCGCGCGAAAACAGGTTTCTCCGTATATTTTTCAAAAATACGCTGCAGCTCTTCTATACGTGCAGCACGCCCGTCATCAATCAAGGTAATCATGTAGAAATCCGTATTCAGATTTCTGCACAGACAGGCAATCATCTCTTCATAATCTTTATCCCGTACCGCAGAGAACAGAATAATATTCCCTTTTTCCTTATCCTGAACGCTCTGTACAAAGCTCTCAACTGCACTGACATTATGTGCACCGTCTACATAGACATCCGGAAGTATCTCTTCCATGCGGCCTTCCCATCTTACACCGGCAAGGGCCTCCCGCCACCGGCATATCTTCCCTTCGTTTCCGAAGATCTGCCTCATAGCCTCCAGGGCCAGAATGGCATTGCCCGGCTGATAAAGCCCAATGTTATCAAGAGTCCATGTAGTATCTCCATAATACGCATTTACGCAGGAAAATGCAATATGTTTGTCCCGGATTCCCAGAATTTCGTACGCGTCTTTCCCTATTTTTTTACAGGGCGCCCCAAGTTCTGCGGCTCTCTTCTCGATTACGCGGCTGCTGGCCTCCTGGGTGTCTGCATAGAACACCGGCACGCCCTTTTTGATAATCCCCGCTTTTTCAAATGCAATTTGTTCCAGCGTATCCCCAAGAATCGCCGTATGGTCCAGTCCGATAGAAGTAATCACGGATACCAACGGTTTCCCGATGGCATTCGTGGCGTCCAAACGCCCCCCCAGACCGGTTTCAAGCACAACGTACTCCACGCCGGCTTTGGCGAAAGCTGTCATTGCCATCCCGAAAAGGAATTCAAAAAAGGTCGGATGGGGCAGATTTTCCGCCTCCATCTCCTCCACTTTTTCCATTACATACCCGAAAACATCCAGAAAATCTTCGTCTGCAATCTGGCAGCCGTTGATCACAATTCGCTCATTCATCTTTACCAGGTGGGGTGAGACAAACATTCCTGCCGTCTTTCCCTGGGCAAGCAGCATGGCGTTCAAATATGCACACACCGACCCTTTTCCGTTCGTACCTGCCACGTGGATCACCCTGCGGCCTTCCTGTGGATTTCCCAGAAACTGAAGAAACCGGATCGTATGCCCCGTCTTATTTTTTGCCGTAAACTTCGGAATATTTAAAATATACTCTGCGGCCTCTGTGTACGTCACTTCTCTTCACCTGTTTCCTGCTCTGCAAATGCTTCGCGGCCCGGTTCCACACCGCCGATGGTCAGCGGCAGCTCCGTCAGCTTTCCGCCTTCATACTTATATTCCCTGGATGAGCGGAATATGGTATTGCTGGAACCTACCTGGCACACCTGCAGAATATCCCCGTCCTCAAGGGACGCTTCTTTTAAATCGATTCTGGTATTATTCAGGAACGTACTGCTCTGTTTTTCACCATTTATATAGACTTTACTCTGTTTCGTAAAGTTTTCTCCGTAGATACTATAAGTTCCGTCCAACTGGGAAACCAGTTCGGTTACCGCGGCGTCATTCACTCCCATCACCATATGGCCTTCTGTAATCGGCTGTCCGCTGTCTTTGTAGACATACTGCTTTCCATATAAAATGTCGTACTGCAGAAGTTCCAGGTCCGCCAGATAATTCTTGGTCTGCCGCCTCTGCTGATGGTAATTGAATATCGTGCCGGAATGGATATCCAGACGCTCAAATACATCCGCCATGATCTGGTACGCCGGGATATTTCTATCCTCTTTCTCAAGCCCGATATTATCCCAGATTACATAATTCGTATTATACAGGTATCTGCTCTTGAGATCCTTTGCTTCCAGTCCCATCGTAGGCAGGTGGTCTCCATAAAATACAATGACTGACGGCTCGTTCCGCTGTTCCACCGCCTTCACAAGATCACCGGCAAACTTATCCATTTCATACACTTCGTTCACATAATATTCCCAGGAATTGCGTTTTCCCTCGTCTTCCACCCCGCTCACCACAATCTCCGGGTTCTCAATCATCTTCTCCGTCGGATAATCCCCATGGCCCTGCACACTGATGGTAAACACAAAGTCCTGCTGTTCTGTTGTATCCATGGAATCCATGATATTCGGGATCAGGATATCGTCCGTAGCCCATCCCTTGGGCGTAGTCTGGAGAATGTTCATAAACTCTTTGCTCGTATAATGGTCAAACCCCATGTGGTTGAACACCTGGGCGCGGCTGTAGAAGTTACCGCCGTTATTGTGAAGCGCCTCTGCACCATATCCAAACTTACCCAGTGCGGTGGCTGCACTTTCCAGTACTTTGGTCTTTGCGTATGTTTTATAGGGATATTCCCCCGGGCCGAAGAAACGCATACTCATCCCCGTCAGCACCTCAAACTCTGTATTCGCCGTTCCGGCGCCAACGGAAGGGACCTTAAAGTAACCCGTCGAATGCTCCTGATACATCTTTCTCAGATTCGGGATCGGATCTTCCGAAAATTGGAGCCACTCTACCTCTGTAGGGTCAAAGTAGGATTCCAGCTGCACAAAAATAATATTCGGAAGCGTTTCTTCAGTCCTCCCGGTTGTACTTTCTGTAATACTGCCGTTGTTGCTTATCTTAGCCATCGTCTCTTCACTGTAGCCTGCAGGCTCTGAGATACCGGTATTGAATATACTTGCAGTAAAGCAGTACGGGAAACCATAGTCCTCATAGGCAAATGCAATGTTTCCAAAATAGTTGGAGACAACCCGCTTGTCAATCGCCACATCCGTCAGAAAAACATAGGCCCCAAGCCAGAATACAACTCCTGCCAGCGCAAGAATGCGATGCATTTTCCCCGCGTACTGTCCGCCCCTTCGCCACATGGAGATCACCCAGAGAATCACTGCGGCGATACCCACGATCAGCAGGATCAGTTCAAATGTGTTAAAGTAATTGCCTGTCAGGGCCAGCGCGTCCGAAAGTACCTTCAGGTCCTGGGCATTAAAAGGCGTTACCCTTTTCAGAAGCAGATACCCATTGCAAGTTCCCAGAAACAGCCAGAATACACTGAGCAGTATTCTGGCAAACAGTCTCCGCCTGACAAGATAGACAACGGAAAATGTGGCAAATATCAGGAATGCATTGAACAAAAATACTTTTGGCGATCCCACCATGTAGTCCCATGCCTCAAACAGAGAATGACGGGAGATCACCTCAATCAGCAGGTTCAGCACACATGCCAGCAGGAAATGCAGAATCAGTGAGATCCTGTCCATAAACCTGTATACCGGCTGCATCTTCTTCGCAAACTTACTGTTGCGGCGCTGTTCCAGAATCTGCTGCCGCCGCTCCCTTCTCTCTTTCCAGTGCGCTTTGACATCTTCCTTTTTTAAGTTTTTTATTTTATGAAAAAAGCCTTTTATATCAGGTTTCCTGATTTGAATGTGTTTCATTTATGACCTCTCTTACTATTTCTTCAAGCCTTCCATTCTCTCCTGTACCTGTTTTAACATCTGCGTGTATTTCTCCAGCTTTTCACGCTCTTCCTGAACCTTTGCCTCCGGCGCTTTACTGATAAACTTTTCGTTTGACAGCATCCCTTTGGCTCTCGCGATTTCTTTTGTCAGTTTCTGCTCTTCCTTCTTCAGTCGCTCCATTTCCTGTTCAAAATCAACCAGATCTTCTAACGGAAGATAGACGGATGCGCCGGGTACTACAATGGATACTGCATCTTCGCCAACGCCCTGCTTTTCTGCGCTGATATAGAGCTCTGCGGCATTCATCAGAGGCTTAACCGAATCAGACAATGCGGTAAAGCCGTCGCACAGCGCTTTTTCCCCGCTTACAATAAATACCTTTGTTTTGCGGCTGTTCTCCACGTTCATCTCCGCACGGATATTGCGGATTCCCCGGATTACCTCTTTCATATGGTCCAGAACAATCTCGGATGCGTCAAAACTCCACTCTTCCTTATAAACAGGCCAGTCAGACATCATCAGAGATTCCTCTTCCGGCACGAGCGCCTTATAGATCTCCTCTGTTACGAACGGCATAAACGGATGAAGCATCTTAAGCGCCTGCCCGAGAACGGTCTTTAACGTCCACAGTGCACAATTGGCAGCCTGCGGATTCTCCTCCTTATGGTAAATACGGAATTTTGCCATTTCGATATACCAGTCACAGAATTCATCCCATATAAAATCATAAACTTTCTGTACGGCGATTCCAAGCTCGAATTTATCCATATTTTCTGTCACATCTTTTGCCAGGGTGTTGACTTTGGACAAGATCCATTTGTCCTCCTCTGCCAATTCCGCAGTCCCCGGCTGTGTCAGCGTTTCATTTTCAATGTTCATCAGAATAAAGCGGGAAGCGTTCCATACCTTATTGGCAAAGTTTCTGCTTGCCTCCACTCTTTCATTATAAAATCTCATGTCATTCCCAGGCGCATTACCGGTTACCAGCGTCAGGCGGAGTGCATCCGCACCGTACTGGTCGATGATCTCCAGCGGGTCAATCCCATTGCCCAGTGATTTGCTCATCTTGCGCCCCTGAGAATCTCTCACAAGACCATGGATCAGCACTGTATGGAAGGGGGACCTGCCTGTATGCTCGAATCCGGAAAATACCATACGTATTACCCAGAAGAAAATGATGTCGTATCCTGTTACCAGTACGTCTGTCGGATAAAAGTAGTCCAGATCTTCTGTCTTCTCCGGCCATCCCAGTGTGGAGAACGGCCACAGCGCTGAACTGAACCATGTATCCAGGGTATCTTCATCCTGTGTAAAATGGCTGCAGCCGCAGTGCGGACAGGTCTGCGGAACTTCTTTTGCGACAACGAACTCTCCGCATTGATCACAGTAATAAGCCGGAATTCTATGGCCCCACCAGATCTGTCTGGAGATACACCAGTCTTTGATGTTCTCAAGCCAATGCAGGTAGATCTTATCAAAACGTTCCGGCACAAACTTCAGCTCGCCTGTCTTCAAGGCATTGATCGCCGGTTTTGCCAGTTCTTCCATCTTGACGAACCACTGCTGTTTGATCAGCGGTTCCACCGTTGTGCTGCATCTGTCATGGGTTCCGACATTATGAGAATGAGGCTCAATCTTCACAAGATATCCCTGTGCTTCCAGATCCGCAACGATAGCCTTTCTCGCCTCATAGCGCTCCATCCCCGCGTACTTTCCGCCTTTTTCATTGATCGTGGCGTCATCATTCATGATATTGATTTCTTCCAGATTATGACGCTTTCCTACCTCAAAGTCATTCGGGTCATGAGCCGGTGTAATCTTTACCGCACCGGTACCAAATTCCTTGTCAACGTAGTAGTCGGCCACAATCGGTATCTCCCGGTTTACAAGCGGAAGCACTGCCGTCTTTCCCACAATATCGCTGTACCGCTCATCATCCGGATGTACCGCAATTGCAGTATCACCAAGCATAGTCTCGGGACGTGTCGTCGCAATCTCCAGGAATCTGTCCGTTCCTGCGATGGGATACTTGATATGCCAGAAGAAACCGTCCTGCTCCTCATGCTCTACTTCCGCATCGGACAGAGAAGTCTTACATACCGGACACCAGTTGATGATTCTGGAGCCTTTATAAATATATCCCTTTTCATACAGTTTGATAAAGACGTCTTCAACAGCCTTGGAACAACCTTCATCCATGGTGAAACGTTCTCTGTCCCAGTCACAGGAAATCCCCAGCTTTTTCAGCTGGTTTTCAATCGTTCCGGCATATTCTTCCTTCCACTGCCAGGTTCTCTCAAGAAAGCCTTCTCTTCCCAGCTCTTTCTTGTCGATTCCCTCTTCTTTCAGCTGATTCGTTACCTTGACTTCCGTAGAGATCGCAGCATGGTCTGTTCCCGGAATCCACAAGGCATTGTAGCCCTCCATCCTTTTATAGCGGATCAGGATATCCTGCAGCGTATTATCCAGTGCGTGTCCCATGTGGAGTTTCCCCGTAATATTCGGAGGCGGCATCACCGTAGTAAACGGCTTTCTGCTCCTGTCAATTTCCGCATGAAAATACTTGTTTTCGCACCATTTCTCATAAGTCTTGTCTTCAATTTCTTTCGGATTATAAGTCTTTGCCAATTCCTTGCTCATAGTTTCCTCCTTGTTCTCCCTCATAAATATCGTACTCTTATCTCTGTACCAGCCAAAAGTCTTATGTACAGCTTTCTCTGATCAGGTGTCCGCCCCATCACTTTAGTGGCTCGAATGCCATGCAGCATGATGCACTGCCCGTGAATAGCAACCCGCTTTTTCACGGATTTTTCACAGTTTTTTGAATTTAAAAAGCCCTTTACTATAAGTAAAGGGCGTTATATACGCGGTACCACCTTAATTTTATGTCCTTTTTGTTCTTCGGACCTGCTGCTTCTGCCTGCAGTCTGTCACTGACAAAACAGTATACGGACATCTCTAAAGTCCTGTAACGCGGACAACTCCGGGATATCCTACTGAATGTGCTCTTGTTCAGATATCCGGTTCAGAAGCTACCTTCCACGATCCTCACCTGAAACCACCTTACAGCCAACGGATGGTTCTCTCTGCCAGAAGCGATCATGTACTCCTCTTCCTCAACACCTTTGTATATGGTTACCGGACGTCTGTTACGGCCGATAAGATATTAATAAAATGTTAACTTTATATTAACTACAAACTATCATATCTTTCGGACGTTAATTTGTCAAGGTTGTTTAACGAATATTAAGAATTCTGTATTGCCAAACAAACGTATTATACAATATCTATTTTCACAATAATTTGCAGTCACTCAAAATCTTTTCTATTGCCTCCCACGCAGAAAGAGATGGATTTTCTTTATAATATTTGTATCCCCTATATTCAAGCAATCTATATCCATTCTCATTGTTTTTCTGCATGATTTTTCTTGCACGTTCAATAGCGTCAATTACATTAGAAAGATTCATTTTACTCAAACATCGTTTAAAATTATCCTCATGTTTATATTCATCCATGTTCTCAAATTTCTCACCAAAGGCTTTATTAATTGGTGTAATGTACTGCTTTCTATGAGTGAATGAAGCATTACAATTTGCCATGTGCAATATAATCCATAAATCGAAAGTAAAATTACTATATCCTGATTTATACTTTATCTGCTTGCCTATTTGCTCTGCTTTCTTCATATTGTCCATAGCATCTTGGAATCCTTGAACATGATTAGGCTCATCGCTTTCATAATCAAAGAAATGATATACCTTAATCTCTCTTGTGACTGTCAAAGATTTTGCGTGTTTTAGTGGATTCTTTTTCACCGGACAATCAATCGAAACTTTACAAACAGATTCTTCCGTATTGTTAATAAGGTCTTGCAACCATTTCAAATACCATTGCTCTGTTTCTCCCTCGACACTAAAATAGTATTTATTGGTCGGCTTTCTCTTTGCCATCGCTACACCTCACCTTCTCGATCCAAAATCTCCTCAAAGATTGGTGTAAAATCAATATCCTTAATCGCACCATACTGGCTTATAAAGTATTTGCCCATATAATCTTCATGTTTACGGACACCCTTGTCACCCGTTGTTCCAAAATCAGACAACGCATACAAGATACTCTGGTGGCTGTCATCATCACGTTCGACGAATTTAATCTCATCTCTCCTGAAGAGATTGGAGTTTAAAAAAATGGGATTATGTGTATTAAAAATCAACTGTGCATGGTGAATATTAATATCATCATTATGAAAAACATTGATAATACTCATCAATGCCATTGGGTGAATAGACGCATCAAATTCATCAACTACCAGCGTTCCTCCGGTCTGAATTGCTTTTATAACTAGCGGAAACATATTGATAAATCGGATTGTCCCATAAGATTCAAAAATCTCCGCTGCAATAGCCGCATTCTTTTTATTCTTCATATCCCGAAAAACAGAATACAGTTTTGCGTCCGGCTCATCCTCACTTATAACATACCCTACTGCATTTGAGTTAATTCCAAATAGTTTTGCCGCTTTATCAGTTGTCTTTTCCACATAAACTGCCTTTTTCTTAGGATCAGCAAATCTTTTAATTAACTGCATAGAATCGGCACGATAGATTACCATAAACTTATTTGTAAACCAATCTACAATCAATTTTGTAAATTTCTGTGAGAAAACAAGCTTAAATCCATTTGTTAAAAACAGTTCTTCCTTACTTATACTGTTCTTCGCAATCTCGCTTACGCTTTCTACATTTTGCGCTGTTACATCAGAAAGGTACTCTTTAATAACTTTCATATTTCCAATATACAAATCATTGGCACGCTGAAAAATTGGTTCTCCATTTACAAAAAGCTTTTCTGATACGATTTTTCTCGGATATTCCTCATCAAGGAACACTCCTAAATCAATCTCCAATTCATATAAAATTCTAAATTTATCTCCTGCATCTTCCTCATAAAACTCGACGGAAAAACAAACTGGCATTCCTTCTGTTTCATTATTGTTTGGTATCAGCTCTAATGCTGCCGCTGCCGGATTTGGCGAAGATTTCTCCTCGGAATTTCTAATATTTCCTCGTAATACAATCGCACGAAGGACATCCATTGCACCTATAATATTTGTTTTTCCGGCGGCATTCGGTCCATAAATTACGGAGGAACTCAAACCACGGATTTCTTTTCCTTTTACCTTCGTTTTCATCAAACTGTAATCTAAGCCTTTCTGCTTTGGTGCAGCTACCATAGAAAAACTAGATTCTTCCACAAATGATTTATAATTCTTTGTCTTGAATTCAAGAAGCATATAAAACCCCCATTCCGCTAAATACTTGCAAAATCTTATAACGATTATATGCTAATTATTATAATTATTCAATACTTTTATTCTGATTTTGCATTTTTCCCGCAAAATCGCATCTTTTTATTTCGATCAATCCCATAATTTTCCACATGTGCCCTACTCCCCGGCCATAACCACATCTTCAAATATGATAGGTTCTCTTAAGTCATCCTGTTCTAAATCATAAAAGAAACGGTTCATTTCCAATTTTGCTACGTGTCGTGCATACAATACGGAAGACGGACTCACATCCAGTTCATAATATTCCGGTCTCTTTCCCGTCAATTCGGGAATCTCTTTTTTGGTGTATCCGCCTCCACCCAAAACATGATATCTGATATCAGTCAAACTAACATCACGAATTTTCCTTTCCGGTGTTCCCACAACAAAAATCCCATCCATAGAACCCGGCTTTTCCTGTGATGTATTGTCTATAATAATATTCTTAAAATAAAGGCCGTCTATCCCCTTGCTGCTGTCTCGGGCACTCTCTTCCAAGACCCCCATTTTACAAAAATTGGAAGTAACAAATATGGGTCTGGTTACATTTCTCATAATAATATTGCTCATAAGCACATCATGGATCCTCCCGCTCTCCGCCGCCTGAATTTTAAATCCGCTGCAAAGAGTATCATGAAAAATGCAATCGGAAATAACCACATCTTCAATATCCCCGCTGTTTAATAACCCGATTCGGACTGCCGCCCACCTGCTCTTCATAACACAGTTCCTGACTATGATATTGCGGCTTACCCTTCCCGCCACGGAATTTTGGATGCACAGACAGTCATCACTGGTATCCATATTACAATCTGAGACAAAAACATTCCTGCAGCTGTCAAAATCCAGACCGTCACCATTATAATGGCGGCTGCTAATATCTATTCCTCTGATATGTATATCTTCACATTCTATAAACGCTGTGCTCCAACCTGCAGGCATCGTTATATTTACATCTTCCATCCAAATATTTTTACATCTAAGGAACCGGAAAAGCATGGGATGGATTATGTCCGGTTTCCCATCCTCATAGAATTCTGCTCCATTTCCATTGATCGTGCCTCCATATATTCGTATATTTACGCAATCTTCTGCATAAATCAGACACTTGTCCAGGAAGTGTTCGCCAGCATATCTATTAAAATGTGTATCGGCCCCATAACATTCAATTTCAGAACTCGCCAGAATAGTCGCCTTACCGTTCATGATAACTGAAACGTTACTCTTCAAATAAAGAGTACCTGTCAGATATGTGCCCTGCGGAAAATAAACTATACCGCCATCTTTTGACGCAGAATCTAACGCTTGCTGTATCGCTGATGTATCATAGGTTTTCCCATCACCAATGGCGCCAAAATCTTTTACATTATATTTATATTCTAATTTAACATCCATCCCCATCATCTTCCTCCTTCTATGTATCAGTTCAGGCTTGCCTGAACTGTTCCCCTTCGATACATACCTGAACGAATTTCGTCCGATTGATATTGTGAATGATCATCGGCACTCTCACATCTTGTTTCTTAACGCTAAAAGCAATCTGCTCTAACTCCAATGCATCAATATATGCTGCATAAAAGGCATAGCATGGCATAATGCCAAAAAGAAAATATTCAGGATATCTATAATCCACGTCCTCTGTAAAGTTTAAAGCATATTCTTCGTTATGATATCCCCCCTCATATTCAATCTCCCAATTGGCAAATCTTAATGTTCCAAGCTTATAATCTGATAGCCCTTGAACATTAACACAGGAAAAGCGTTCCCCTTCAAACACGGGCACTTCATGCGGCAGCGGTTTCGGCTCCGCCGCCACTTTTGCATGTATATGCTCGATCTCTATATCAGAAATGCTGCCCGGATAAACACCGGTACTTCCTTGCAATTCCCAACTTGGAATATGGCTCAAATTTATATGGACGGGACCCGTTACATTTTCCATCTCCACATGATGTATCCTGATACCATGTGCGGTTCCGCCCTGACCTATCTGTATTTTAACCGCACAGCCATAAGTATCATGGATCAGACAGTCAGACACTTCGATGTTAGAAAATTCTCCATCCGAAAATGGCCCAATCCTTATCCCTGCCCATCGGGATGAGATGTCACAATCTTTAATTTCTACATTCACAGCATTTCGATTTAATACAATTGCGTCATCTCCGCAGTCTAATTTGCAAGATTGAATCGTGATATTTCGATTCCAGGAAAAATGAAATCCGTCTGTATTGCGGTTCTTCCGATTATGCACATACACATTTTTGAATAAAATTTTCTCACATTCCTCCACCAGAACCGCAAACTGTGCCGCATCCTTTAACTGAATCCCATCCACTTCTATATCACTGCAAGCTTTAAAGTATAACAAGCTAGGTCTGACTTTAAATTCTTGAACCGGGGCCTCTTGCCAGTCATCCGCACTAAATGCTTCCAGTCCAAAAGGGAATTTATCTCCCTGCCCCAGAATTTTTCCAAGGCCTTTTAACACAACATGGGCAATGTTTTTGCCATAAAAAATACTCTGCCAATAGTTTTTTTGAGACTGGTGGCAATATTCGTGCACCGTATATTTCCTTAGATCATCACTTCCAATGATCTCACAGCCTTCCCTTAACTCTACTTTTGAATGTTCTCTCAAACATATCGTTCCAACATGGAACTGCCCTGCTTCCAACACAATCCATTTCTTCTCCAGACTGCCTCTGTCCACGGCTTCTTGTATTCTTTTTGTATCATCCTGTTTGTTGGCATCTGGAAATAATACAATTCGATTTTGGATGGTACTCATTCTTTTAATCCTCCCATGCTCATTCCCTCTACGATTTTATCCTGCATAAACATGTAAAATACGATAACCGGTATAGCTATAATTACGATTGACGCAAATAAATGCGGCAAGTCCAAACGATTCTGTGTCAAACCAAAAAACGTAGGAGCAAGCGTCAGCGTATATTTTTCAGGATCTGTGGAAAATACGAGAGGAATTTGAAAATCATTCCAGACCTGAATGAATAAAACCACAAGTACATTCACAATTGCAGACTTGGACATCGGCAGTAAAATACGTAAAAACACCTGAAAATCTGTACATCCGTCTATTGCCGCGGCCTCTAAATATGTAGAAGAAATCCCATCAAAATTTCCTTTAAAAATCAAAATCGCCAAAGGTATATTTGCAGTTGCAAGCAATACGATCATAGATATATAAGACCCCCGCAGTCCAAGGTTTCTGATAAGCAAAGTATTCGGAATCAGCGTAGATAAAATCGGAATGGCATAACAGGAAAGCAAAAGTACAAAAAAGAATTTTCTTCCCTTAAACCTCAGTTTAGAAAATGCATATGCAGCAAGAGATGCCGATATCATAACAATCATAATTGTCCCGCCTGTTATGATAAAACTATTTAAAATCATTTTTGGCAATATCAAAACATCATTTATTCTTGTGGAGAAAACATCCTTATAGTTTTGAAATCCACCATTTTTAAGAGATACCTGCATCGTAGAAATTACAGGAATCACCCATACTACTGCAACAGAAAAAAGAAAAACTTCAATTAATACAGCTGTTTTCTTTTTCTTACTCATATTACTTTCCACCTTCTTCCTTATCATTGCTTGTTATTTTCAAAATGCCTATTGAGAGAATCGTTGCTAAAATAATGATAACGATTGCTACCGCACTAGCCTGTCCACTATTTAATTCCCGCATAAACTTTCTATATAAATATAACAATGGAAATTCAGTTGAATTAGCAGGACCTCCGCTCGTCATAATATATGCCAAGTCAAAAAATTTCAAACACCCGATTGTTCCCATCAATAAAATAATAACATGCGTATTTTTCAATAACGGTATTGTAATCCGAAAAAAGCTTTGCCAAAACCCTGAACCATCTATTTTGGCAGCATCGTAGATATCCTTTGAGATATTGGAAAGCCCTGCCCTGTAGTATATTATTCCCATGCCTGACCATTGGTAGACATTGGCAATCAAGATCGTATACAATGCATACCTGGCATCCCCAATCCACATCCTTTTCAAACCAGAGAGCCCTACAGACTGTAAAAATGTATTTAGCGTACCGAAATTCGGCTCAAAAATCTGTAAAAATGTGTAACCTACCACAACCGATGACAGTACAACCGGGAAGAAATAAACTGTTTCCAAAAGCCGGAACCCCACTAATTTCATATTTAGTAACACTGTCAAAATCAAACCAATACTCATCTGAAAGAACAACGTTAAAACCATAAATACCAGACAATTTTTTAAGTCATTTCTAAATATGGGATCTTTCACGAGAGTCGCATAATTCTGCATCCCCACAAACTCAGCTGTACTGAAATCTAACCCTCTCCATTCTGTAAAACTTGACATAAAGTTAAAAATTATAGGATAAATTAAAAAAATGCCTACAAATCCCACTGCCGGCAAAATATAGATATACGCTGATAACTTATTTTTCTTCATCCACACCACCTCCGAACCCCCTATTTCCCTTAACAGTTCAGGCAGGCCTGCACTGTTACTATTTCCCACTGCTATAACCGGCTTTTTCTGAAGATATCTGCCCTCTGCCTGCATCCGGCTGATTTGGAAAAGCTGCATATCAAACTGCAGCTTTTCCTTTATTTAATAGCTACGAGCACTTAGTGACCGTATTTTGGGCACTTACGTGCGATGCATAAAAAATAGTTGGCAAGGTCTTTTTGCGCCTTACTATTTTTTATCTTACTGATTCGGCTGTCTGCTGGATCTGTGACAATGCGTCATCTACACTAAGTCCGGAGCGCATAACGGATACAACAACCTCACCAATTTTATTATCCAGTTCTGTATTCAACGTCGAACGTAAAACCGCAGGATTGGTATTCAAATCATCAAAAGCTTTCTGATACGTAGCCTTTGCCTCATCAGATTGCATATTTTCCATATCAATCGTAACATCCTTTGCCGCCGGTACACATGCCATATAATTCAGCCATTCTCCAGCTGCCGCGCCCTGCGTCCACTCCTCCAGAACTTTCATGGCTTCTTCCTTATACTCACACTCGTTGCTGATAGAATATCCGAAAGACGCATACTTCTGCATGCACGTCTCTCCCCCTTCTACATTCTGCATAGTAACTACTCCAAATTCGTCATTTTCAGTAGGAGTTCCTTTCAATGCCGTACCCATGAGATAATTTCCCAAATACCACTCTCCCGTCAGATAAGCAGCACAATTTCCATTCTTAAACGCTTCGTCACATCCAGGGTAAGCATCTAACCCAAAGTTTTCTTCTGCCAGTATTCCATCATCATACATCTTCTTGAGCTGTTCAAATGCCTTTACAAAAGCCTCATCCTCAAAAGAAGCCTTCCCCTCGACTGCATCCTGCACAATCCCATATTCATTATTTGTTGCCAGCCACAAATAAAAGAATCCCAGATTAACGTCTTCTTTCGCCGCAAATGCTACCGGGAGGGCTGAAGGATCTTTTTCTTTAATTTCCTTTGCAAATCTTGCAAGATCTTCATATTCCCCATTCGGAACCGCTACCCCTAATTCATCACACATCGTTTTGTTATAAAAGATATACCACAATCCAGTAATATCCGAAGGCATCATTTTCAAAGACTTATCAGAAGACACACTGCGGAGATCATCTAAGACTCCGTTATTATATGCACTTTCCCAATCCTCACCTAAAACATCCCCCGCCAGATCATCAAGACCCATGTAATAATCCTGAAATGTAGGAATATGATCAACATCCATGGCAACTATATCCGCTGAATCCCCGGCAACAGAATCTATCGTTAGCTTGTCCCAGTAGTCAAACCATTCCAGAACCTCTACTTTAATATGAATGTTCGGGTATTTTTCCTCAAGCAGCGGAAGCATTTTTTCATTCATAATCTGCAGCTCCGGCTGCCATCCCATAAATGTAAGCTCTATTTTTTCATCATCACCACTGCTGCTATCACTTGAATCTTTTTGTACCTCTGATTTCCCGCATGCACAAATCCCCATTACCAGCAACATAATACACAACATAACGCTTAGCAATTTACGCTTTTTCATATCCTTTTCCTCCTACCAATGTTTATCAAGACCCATGACCTGCAGATCTGCTACCGTAAGGATTTTTGGCTTATTTTTTTCTTCAATCAAACAATAAGGCTCAGGAGTGATTGAAAATGCATATGCCTCTGATTCTTCCATATTATCCGGCAATTTAATTTCTAATTCGCTTCCATTTTGCACCCAATTTAAATCCTGCGGCAGACCAAGCAGCTGGATTTTTGTATTTTCTTTTGCCATAATATATGGGATCTTTAAGCTTCCCTGCGGTCTTTCAAGCGCGATTGCATATACAGTATCTCCTTTTTTCGTATAACGAACAGGAATTCCGTTATCTGTATCTACTCCAAAGTGAACCCAATGCCGTGTTCCATAAATTGCATCGCCATTCACTTTCAGCCATTTTCCAATTCCTAAAAGCCTTTGCTTCTGAATCTCCGGTATCGTGCCGTCTACCTTCGGTCCGACATTTAACAATAGATTTCCATTCTTGCTCACATTGTCAACAAGGATATGAACCAGTTCTTTTACGCTGGAATAATCATCCTCACCTTCCATCTGATTGTATCCGAAAGAACGTCCAATCCCACGGGTTGTCTCCCAATAAAACTCCGGTATACCATTCATGCTTGCATATTCAGGCGTCATATAATCGCCAAGAAGCCGCTCATTGTCAACCTTCCCCCATCTGTCATTTACTAAAACCTCTTTCGGATCCTTTGCCTGGTTGTAATAGTAAGCTATCATCTCTTCGCTTCTCCAGAGTTCAGCCGGAACCCTCTGTCTGGGTACTGCATATTCTGCATCCGGCCAAAACAAATCCGGATGGTATGTATCAATCAATTCTTTTGCCTGTGCATGAATATAGTCTGTATACGGAAAACTCGGATAATGAGAATAATATACATTAAAACACCA
The DNA here is from genome assembly GCF_001404335.1 of Faecalicatena contorta. Lineage (GTDB taxonomy): Bacteria > Bacillota > Clostridia > Lachnospirales > Lachnospiraceae > Faecalicatena > Faecalicatena contortus_B. The sequence goes on along the minus strand of NZ_CYZU01000044.1, from coordinate 17,173 downwards.
TGTGAAGTATAATCCGAGTTTCAAGTCGTTGCCGCGCATCGCATCCGCAAATTCTTTTACCAGATCTTTGTGCGGTCCCATTTTATAAGCGTTCCTGTCTGAATATTCCGTTGGCCACATGGCGAAATCATCACTATGCTTTGTAACCATTACGGAATACTTAGCCCCTGCCTCTTTGAACAGCTTTGCCCATTCATCCGCATTATAATTTTCAGCCTTAAACATCGGTATAAAATCATCATAATGAAAGTTACTTCCGTAAGTTTCTACATGATGCTTCCAAAACGGGCTGTTCCTGAATCGCATGCAGTAAAGATAAATTTCCGCATATGGATGGGTTCCATGCAGCTTTGTATACTGGTCAATGTCACATTCTGAAGTGGGCGCCCATGCGGGGACTGAATATACGCCCCAATGAACAAAAATACCAAACTTAGAATCTTTAAACCACTTCGCAGGCTGATGCTGCTTCAATGATTCCCAATTCGCCTCATAATTCATTTTCTTTTCTTCCATCTTTTTACCGGTAGTGTCTGAAATTATATATTTTTATAAACAAAACTGCTTTCTTATGAACTTTATCTGCAAATAAATACCTTTTTACCTTTCTTTCATAAATCATTTGACACTACCTTCTCCCTCCTTTTCATGTATAACTTATCATATTTTAGTAAAATTGTCAATTTTATTCTTTTATTTTATCAATTTATTTTACTGAACTACTTATCTAATACGCATATCTGCTATCAACTGAATAATTGTCATTTATTCAATTTCATTTTTGTTTTTGTTGAAAACTAAACTGTAACATGATAATATATGTTTTAGTAAAACAAAATTAATATTAAGACTGCTTATTTTATTGCAGAATGATATAAAGAAAAGGATGAAGAAATATGGCAACCAAATTAAGTGATGTAGCAGAAAGAGCAGGTGTTTCCTTAACTACAGTTTCCAGGGTTATAAATTATGACAAGACAATGAATGTCACCAAAGAAACAGAAGAAAAAATATGGGAAAGCGTGCATGAATTAGGCTATAAAGTAAAACCCAAAAAAAGGAGTACAAGCAACAGATCAAAAAACAAAAATATCGGCTATATTGTCACAAAAGACGAAAGTTCTTTTGATGACAGTTATTTTTCAGATATCATCAAAGGAATAGAGGCGGAACTCATAAGCAAAAAATGCAATTTAAGCTTTGCATTATCCGCAGAAGAATTCAGCGCTGAAGAGCTGAAAGAAAAATGTGACTCCATAGACTGTGATGGGATTATATTTATAGGAGAGGTACCATTCAGTATCTGTCAGCACTTTTACAATAAAGGGATTGCGGCTGTTGAAATGCTCAGAGGTTATGATGAATTTAAAAATGACCGTATTTCCATAAATTTTGAACGTGCATCCTATTTACTTGTGGACAGAATGATCCAGCTCGGACACAAAAATATTGCATTTCTCGGTGATACTGCGGGTTTTACTGAAGGGCGGATAAATTTATTCGATTATGAAGGGCGTTTTCGAGGATATGTCATGGCCCTCCTTGCCAACCAGATTAGCCTCTCCCCCGAGTTTATCATCAATATCAACTGGGAGATGGAAAAAGCATATACAGAAACCAAAAAACTGTTAGCATCGCAGGATAATATAACTGCCATTTTCGCAGCAAATGACAAAGTTGCTATTGGGGCAATGCGTGCCATCCAAGAGCACGGTTATTCTATCCCGGAAGATATTTCCGTAACAGGATGTGATAACATTGAGTTTTCCCAATATGTCACTCCTCCTCTTACAACAATTGCTTATCCGAGAAGCGAGTTGGGGCGGGAGGCTGTACGCATATTGCTGGAAAAAATCCATTCATCAGATCCTATTACTAAGTCCTGCACAAGAAATATACAGTTTGCAGCTCAAATAATAGAAAGGAAGTCTGTATCCGTTTGTCCAAGCAATTAGAGGAAATCATTGCATCATTTCCAGAGACGCAAAAGAACTCTCTGAATTCAGAGTTCTTTTTGAATAAATTTTATGTTTTCTGAATTTTCTGTATTGCCATTTCTGTAGAAAATGCTATAATTCTCGTATGGGGTATTAGCGCAGTTGGGAGCGCGCAACATTCGCATTGTTGAGGCCACGGGTTCGAATCCCGTATACTCCATAGCATGAGGCATAACTTATATAATCAGGAAGTTATGCCTATTTCTATGCCGCATAAGCTCTAGTACATCGTAAAATAAGTAACTGACTCATAAGCTGAGATAAATTTTCGAGAGTGCTGCTCCACAAACGTAGGCGTAGTGGGGCTACGCTGAGGCTTTTGCGTCTGTGCTATCGGAAAATTAGGCCAGCGAAACAGTAAGGGATTTAGATTGGCTTATACTAGGCCGCGTGTTATAATAAAGTATATAAAAACAATGTGAATTGAATGAATCGGGTAGCGTCATGGTTAAAATCATAAATAAAGGAGTGATTGTAATGAAAGACATACATGACATACTTATGGAATTTTCCCAGGAAATAAAGCAGGTTTTAGGGGACAAACTAACTAAAATTATTCTTTACGGTTCATATGCCCGTGGTGAACAAAAAGAAAATTCAGATATAGATATTATGGTATTGACGACATATACAGATGAAGAAATTGAAAAGATAGAAACAAAAATTTTTGATATTGCATTTGATTTCGAAATGAAATACTTTTTGGATATCAGTGTTATTATTAAGAATGAGAAGCACTTTAACTACTGGTTGGGATCATTACCTTTTTATGATAACGTAGAGAGGGAGGGCGTTGTACTAGATGGATGACAGACAAAAAGAATTAAGTAATTACAGATTGCAGGAAGCGAAAGACAGTTTAAGCGTGGCAAAACATTGCTTAGAGAATTCCTTATATAAGGATTCGATTAACAGGTCTTATTACTCTGCTTTCTACGCGATTAAAGCAGTCCTTGCAATGGGAACGGTAGATTTTAAACGGCACAAAGATGTAGTTGCATATTTTAATCAGCATTATGTTGCTAAAACAATTTTTTCAAAAGAATTGGGAAGAAAACTTGCAACTTTGAAACGTTTGAGAGAAAAAAGTGATTATGATGACTTTTATTTTGCATCCAGAGAACAGGCGCAAACTCAACTAGAGACTGCAGAGTTAATTGTAGAATCTATTATAGAGTATTTAAATGCACAAAAGTAAGTAGAGTATTCAGCGAGACGGATGCCGTGCAGCGAGGTGCACGGCACGGTCTGAACAGTAACTGAATAGTAACAGGAACACAGAAAATATAAAACTTTTCGCTTGACATTTGATATTTTTAATGTTATGATACAAAAAGTATTTTAAATAAAGTCTTGATTTCGCATATATTCGGTAGTCATTTTTTTATTAATGATTACGTATATATGCTTTTTTTAGTTTTATAGAAAATGCACAAAAAAAATTAGGAGGTACCTACTATGAATAACGGTACAGTAAAATGGTTTAACGCACAAAAAGGATTTGGATTTATCACAAACAACGAAAACGGAGAAGATGTATTCGTACATTTTTCAGGGCTGGCAATGGACGGCTTTAAGTCTTTAGAAGACGGACAGAACGTTACATTTGACATTGCTCAGGGCAATCGCGGCCTCCAGGCTGTCAATGTCTGTGTTGCATAATCCAGGTTTAACCGAACGGATGCATAACAGTTCAGGCCTGCCCGAACTGTTTTACACGGATTATAATTTCCGGCTAAAAATGCCAGGAGAGCTGAGTTGCTGACTGCACCTCGCTTTCCTGGCATTTTTTGTTGACTGATCCGATTCAGAAGCATTAACATACTCAAAGGACATCCCCTATACAGGCCCCCAAAGGGCAGCACTGTAATATAACTTCAGAGCAATCTATCCGCTTCCAAAAAGTCAATTGACGGGGAGTTTACTCTCCCAGCTGTTTCAATTTAGAAATCATATCCACGATGGAATAGCCATAGTTATCTGCCGTAGCCCAGCCATACCCTTCCGGGTTCTCCTGCTGCCCCAGCCATTCCACATAGGGCGCTGACCCCTTGGTCACATATTCATAACGTTCATCCACGCACTCCTGGGTCAGGGCGTCTGCAGTGGCATAAGCTTTCAGGTGCTGGATCTGCGCACGGATTCCGGTCCGTACATCTGGATAAGAATTCCCTGCAACCCCGCCTCCGGTAGTACCCAGCCCTGCAAAATTAAACTGTTCAATGGAAGCATCCCCTCCATACTGCAGCCACCCGGTTTCCTTCATGGTCTGCACAAAAGGCACCTCCGGCCTGATTCCTTCAGCTACCGCCTCATCGTAATACATCTGGCAGAATGTCTCTATGCTGTCTGCACCGCCCTTGCTCAACTCCTCCGCCGGATACTTTTCCTGGCTGGATTTAAAATATTCCACCATCTGTTCCACGGTAACCGTACTCTTTCCCATAATTGGATACTGCCCCTCGGCAATAACCTCCTCCGTCTCCTTGCTTTCTTCCTTATTCTGCACTGGCTGATCCTGCGCTGTTTTATCCGTATCCTTTTTTCCGTCTGCCTCTGAGGCGCTGTCATTCTTCCCGGACTTAGCCGCCTCATTTTCTTTCACTGCCTTATTCAGCGTTTCTTCCTTCGCACTCTTTTCCTGGCCTGCCTTTGCCTCTTTCTTAGTAAATGCCCCATTGTGCCCGGCTACCCCAATCACAATAACAAGCAAAAGCGCCAATCCTGCTTCAAGCCAGATCTTTATCTTATTCTTATTCAAGCCTTTCCAATCCATCATCATCACCCTTGTCCAAAAACTGTGTTGCTTATACTTTACAATATATGCACAGTAAAATGCAATATGCAAAAACAATTATAAAGGTGGAAGTCTTAGTAACGGTGACAGTTCAGACAAGTCTGAACTGTTACTGCAACGAGTCTTATCCGCTTTCATGATAAAACAACTGGCCAGAAGACGTCCATGCACCATAGCCGTCTTCTGGCCAGCGTCCCATCACTCGCCGTACCGCCTTTACAATTTAACCTTCATTGGTTCCATCACCCAATATTTTATCTCCATGTCTCCCTTTTCTGCCCGGAAACTGCTCATACCATCTTCCGTATAAAATCTTGTGGTAAATACTTCTTCTCCCCCATTTAAATATACCTCCAAACAGGTAGTATCCGCCAGGATCCGGACAGACCGGCACTCATCCAGATACACGGCCCTGCTTTTTCTTCCATACCCCAGGTTCTGTTCCTCAAGAAAAGTAACGGTAAACATTTTGTCACTTCTGCTATAGCACAAAGTAATTCCTTCACTTATTACAAGGGTCATGTCCGTGTTTTCAAGCATTGTAATTTCTATATCATAACACTGCATCTTGTCTGAAGCCTTACCAGGCTCCAGCGTCTGCTCCTCTTTCCGAAGCGACAGCAGTTCCTCCGCCGGATACTGCATCACCTTTTCATCCTTCAGAAACACCTCCCTGGGAACAGTAAGTGCATTCTGCCAGCCGTCCTTTACCGTCGGGTTGCACTGTTCCTGGTCATCCGGCATACCGATCCATCCGATCAGGAGCCGCCTGCCCTGTTCATCCAAAAATGTCTGTGGGGCATAAAAATCAAAGCCTCTGTCCCATTCCCGGAAGTTCTTCAACCGATACGTTCCGTCAAAGCTTCCATCCAATTCAAAATATCCGGACTGATATACATTCTGATAGTCAATTCCTCTCGTTTCTACCCCCTGGGGAGAAACACTCAGTATCTTTTTCTCTCCCAGCATAAATGCATCAGGACACTCCCACATGTATCCGAATCTTTTTTCTCCTGTCAGTATATTCGTATGCTCCCAGCTTTCCAGATCAGGGCTTTTATACACAAGAACCACTCCCCTGTCATCTTTGGTCCTTGCCCCCAGAAACATATAAAAGTTATCATCTTCTATTCCAATGCTTTTTCCCGTTACAACTTTCGGATCCCGTATATGGCAGGTCAGATGATCCGGATAGTCTTCATTTGTCATCAGGCATTTCTTTTCGCCAAAGTTGAGGCCGTCCTCACTGCCGGTAAGAACCGTATTGCTCTGCCGCCCATCTGTAATATAGTTATAGTCCCCCTCAAGCTTTACATTGCCTGTGTAAAATAGATACATTTCTCCTTCCGAAACAACGGCAGAACCCGAATAGACGCCATTACGGTCGAATTCGGCATCCGGTGACAGTGCAATCCCTGCATACTGCCACTCCAGAAGATCCGTGCTGGTATAATGCCCCCAGCACTTGCGCCCTCCCTCCGGATTATCCGGAGAATACTGAAAAAACACATGATATACTCCCTGAAACTGACACAACCCGTTAGGATCATTGAGCCAGCCCGTGGGCGGCATCAGGTGCAGCCCCAGCCGCCATTTGTCGCTCCAATTCATTTCTAACATATATATTCCCCCTTGTCATTTATGATTGTCTGCCGGTGATTTTGATGCTCTTATACTTCCCTGGATCCGTAACGATAACCGGTGTTACCGTATCAAGTCCTGCCGCTTTGATCTTATCCATATCAAATTCCACAAGGAGCCCTCCGGCCTTTACCGTCTCTCCAGCCTCCACATATACCGTAAAGGGTTCCCCGTTCAGCTTAACAGTATCCATCCCAATATGGATCAGCAGTTCCACTCCATCCGACGTTTCCAATCCGATCGCGTGCTTCGTGTCAAATACCGCCGCCACAGTACAGTCAAAGGGCGCATATACTTTTCCTTCTGCCGGCTGTATACCGACACCATCCCCCAACACGCCGGACGCAAACGTCTCATCAGGCACCTCAGAAAGAGGGATAACCCGGCCTTTTAAAGGGCTGGCCAATATCAATTCCCCGTTATTTCCGTCTTCTGTTTCCTGCGCTTCTTCCATAACAGTTTCCACCTGACCGCTTTTTACAGACGCCGGTTCCTCTTTGAAGCCCAGAATTCCTGTCAATACAAATGCAACACCAAATGCAATTGCCATGGCTATGACATAATGCAGCGGACTGTGCAGATGCAGAAGGATTCCAAAGATTCCTGTCACGCCTGTACCTGTTGCCCCCAAATGGACAAGAGACGCATACAACGCCCCGCAGGCACCACCGATAGATGCCGCGATAAATGGCTTTCCGAGACGCAGGTTTACACCAAAAATCGCTGGTTCCGTGATTCCCATACAGGCACTCAGTGCGGAAGGCAGAGCCACAGATTTCATTTTCTTATTTTTACTCTTTAATGCTACTGCAAATGCAGCACCACCCTGTGCCACATTTGCGGCTGATGCCAGAGGCAGCCAGAATGTAAGTCCGTACTGTGCCAGCTGGCCGATGTCAATCACCGTGTACATATGGTGAATTCCCGATACTACCGTGGTCGCGTATGCCCCGCCCATGATAAAGCTTCCGATTCCAAAGGGAAGGGTCAGAAGACTCTGGATCCCGTTCAGCAGCCCATTTTCTATGAATACAAAGACCGGTCCGATCGCTGCCAGTGTCAGATACCCCGTCACAAAAACGCTGACAAGTGGCGTTACAAACAAATCAAACATCGGTGGAACAATCTTATGAAGTCTCTTTTCTATAATGCTGAGAACAAAAACAGCAATAATAACCGGAATGACATGTCCCTGATAGCCCACCATATCTACCCGCCATAGTCCGAAGAACACTTCCTGTGTTTTCTGCACACCTTCCGTTGCAACCGTCCACGCATTCTGCAGATCGGGATGGATCATGATCATACCGATCACCGCACCCAGAAATGGATTGGCGCCAAACACCTTTGCCGCGCTAAATGCAATTAGAATAGGCAGGAATACATATGCAACGTTGCTAAACAGCACCGCAAACTGATAAATTGAGCCGTTCGTATTAATATTCACGTACCCGTTATTTACCATAAAGTTCAGGGCTTCCATGATTCCCATCAAAAATCCGCTTGCCACGATAGCCGGAATAATCGGTACAAAAATATCACCGATCGTCTTAATCAGCCGCTTAAATGGGTTCTGCCTCTTTGCAGCTTCTCTTTTCACATCGTCTTTACTGGCCTCGCTGATTCCCGCAATTTTAATAAATTCGTCATAGACTTTATTAACAGTTCCTGTCCCCAGAATAATCTGCATCTGCCCCGATGCGAAAAATACCCCCTTTACAGCATCCACATTCTCAACAGCCGCACTGTCACACTTCTCGTTATCCGCAATCACAAGCCGAAGCCTGGTTGCACAGTGTGCAGCAGATATCAGGTTTTCTTTTCCCCCGGTATACTTTAGAATCTGTTCCGCTATCGCATGATAATCCATAATGCCCTCCTCCACGATATCGTTATCACTTATTTTTTTTATCATCACATAAATTCTCGTATTTTACACGAATTTTGATGTGATATCGTTTTCATATTTCTCTTATATTTTATCACCTTTTCACAATCTGTAAATAGGTAGATAGAACAAAAATGCATGCCATTTTTTGTCTATATTTCACAATTCGAGTACGCCTTGGCGTATTTGCGGCGAGGAGCAGATGCCCCGAGACCATCACTTCATTGCCTCTGATGCCGTGCAGCGAGGTGCACGGCACGGTCTGAACAGTAACTGATTTGTCTCCCATCAAGACGAACTTGTTACTTATTCACACTTATAGGACAGGTGCCTTATCTGCTTTCAAGATAAACATTATTCCCTGAAATTACCACAATTATGTAAAAACACATACTGAGAGCCCGTTCTTTAAAGATTGCGCATTTACGCAAAAAGACCGGAGTTTATGGATGACTTTTGATTCGTAATATCAAATGTCATAGAAGGCCGCGTTGCCGTCGGACAACACAGCGAATCCTTCTTGTACCATAAAATCCGGTCATTTATTATATAGCTTTACTTAGGAATGGACAGACATCACAGCCATAATACTTTCCACTCCGGCTCCTTACACCAGAGTCCTTCTCTCACTCTTATACACTCTCTGCCCTGACCACCTCATATCCAAGCTTTGTCTGCCTGTATATGTTCGCTTCATTCTCGATCATCTCAAGCAGCATATTTGCGGCTTCTATTCCGCTGGTTCTATAGAACAGATGAGCCGTTGTTATTCTGGGTGTCACCACCCTGGACAAGCGATTATGCCCGATCCCCGCCACTGCTGTTTCCCCAGGTATCTTTCTGCCCATATCTTTGAGACATGTTACAGCCCCCACCGCGAGTGTATCTGTGGCACAGAATACAGCATCCAATTCCGGGCATCTGTTCACTAGCCTTTTCATACTTTCATACCCTGCATCCATATTGAAACCTGCCGTTATAATCATCTTTTCCGGTACTTCCAGTCCATACTCTTTCATCGCGTCCTTATAACCTTCGGTCCGGCTTTTCCCTGCGGCCTCATCCTTCTGTGATACGGCAATATGTGCAACCTTCTTTTTCCCGCTCTCCAGAAGCAGTTCTGTCATGGCTCTGGCCGCGCCGTAATCGTCATGATAGACACAGGCGCAATCGTCAAACCTCTGACTGATAATAACAATTGGGATCCCCAGTTTTTTCAAAGCTTCCTGATGCGCCCGGTCATAAACAGAAGCCGAAAACAGGATTCCGTCGACCGGGTTATTCTTCAACAGATTGAGATATTCAATTTCCTTTTTGGGATTATTCTCCGTACTGGCAAGCAGCATCTGATACCCTTTTTCCGATAGAACAGAACTGATACCGTCAGCCACCCTTGCAATAGATTCCGAACTGATCTTAGGCAGAATCACCCCAATCACCTTTGACCTTTTTGTCCTGAGAATCTGCGCCTGTTTGGACGGTCTGTATCCCGTCTTATCAATGACAGTCTTAATCTTCTGCCTCTTCTCCTCGCTGATATATCCGTCATTCAAATATCTCGAAACAGCAGATACCGAAACCCCTGCCATCTTCGCAATTTCTGTAATCGTCATTGTCGTTCCTCTCAATCCATGCTCCCTAAACGAAGCAATTTATACTCAAAAAATCATGCAATCCATGCTCCTCCAAAAAGGAGCAACTATAATCATAGAATAATTGTAGCATCCAGCTTAAAGCAATTCAAGCTGGATTTTGCAATTCAGTATATTGGCAAAATTTCCCTGATTCCATCCGCCTCACTTTAGAGTACTTCCCAGAGTATAGCGTCTCCCGCCCTATAGCGCCAGCCGCAGGATCCGGACATAGAGGCCGCCGGAAGCGTCAGCACGGCTGTTAGCCGGAGTTAAGGAAAAAAGAAGGAAAGCAGGGGTAAAAATTGTAATTACCAAATTACAATTTTTCCTGCCCCCAGCGCGTGAAGTCATCCGGACTTCACGTGATGTGGGCAGGCTGCCCCTGCTTTCCTTCTTTTTTGCTTTACTCCAGCTTACAGCCGTAACCCGTTTCCGGCGGCCTCTATGTCCGGTTCCTGCGGCGTCCCCATACCAGGTCCAACTGCTTTACTCCACAACGACCCCTTTTTGAAGCATGATATTCGCATAAAGCGCCTTCTCACTTGTAGCGATGATTGCATAAGCTGTTTTTGCCTCATCATAAAATGCAAAACGCTCAATATTCCCCACTGCGTCCCCGCCTCTTTCATCATGCTTTGCAATGATTTCTTTATATGTATCCCAGATCGGCGTCTCTACATCGTCACCATCCATAACCTGCATAAGGTTTGCCGGCTTTTCTACATATGTGTCCAGAGGGAATACCTGAAGGATAGCATCCAGGATCTCCGGAACCCCGTGACCGTCACAGCGGATCACGATTGCATCCTTTCCCATGGATTCTGCCGGAAAGTTGCCGTCAGAGATAACCAGTCTGTCGCTGTGTCCCATTTCGCATAATACTTTTAATAATTCTGGTGATAAAATCTGTGGAATTCCTTTTAACATTATTCATGTCCTCCTGTGTTTTAGTTGGGCTGACGATTCCTGGTACTCCCCCCTTAAGCTCTGCTGCAGATAGCATGTGTCACAAGCACTGAAACTTTGGTGATGAAGTATTCAGACATCAATGCCCATAAATGTCAATACAAAGAGCACCTGGTTGGCACAGGCACTCTTTGTTTGGTTAGTTAGGTATTGGTGTTTGGTGTTTTACAGCAGCGCAGACAAATCTGAGCTATTGTAGTATATAGGCAAAATATATGTGCCTGTAATTGATTTATGGCAATTATCTGATTGATTTGTACATTGGTCCATAAGCCTGGCATGCTCTGAAATCCTGGCCCTCTTTGTCCTGTCCGAATGCATTCCATGATGCAGGTCTGAAGATCTTCTCCTCAGGAACGTTATGCATTGCTACCGGAATTCTCAGGATTGAGCAGAGTGTGATCAGGTCAGCACCAATGTGTCCATAGCTGATTGCACCGTGGTTAGCTCCCCAGTTGTTCATTACATCATAAGCAGTTGCGAAGTTGCCTTCTCCTGTTACTCTTGGTGCAAACCATGTACATGGCCATGTATAGTCTGTTCTCTTCCACAGCACATCTGTTACTTCATCCGGAAGTTTTACGGTCCATCCCTCAGCGATCTGAAGCATTGGTCCTAAGTTCTTCACAAGGTTCAGACGGATCATGGTTACAGGCATCTCTGCTTCTGTTACGAATCTGGAGGAGAATCCGCCGCCTCTGAAGTATCCGAAGTCAGCATAGTTCCATGTCGTTGCATTAAGCATTGCTTCCTGGTCTTCTTCTGTTACATCATACCATGGCTTCATGCATCCGTTTCCATCAGCGTCTTTAGATTGTCCGTTCGCATCCAGGCATGCTGCGCCTGAGTTAATCAGATGGATAAATCCGCCTGCTTCTTTTGCGTGTCCTTCCAGTTCATATCCGCCTGTAGCTCTCTTAACAGCCTCAGGGCTCCAGTAGGTACGTACATCTGCAAAAATCTGTGCTGAGTTTGTAAGCAGTTTGCTGAACAGCATTCCAAGTCCGTTCAGTACATCATTCTCTGTTGCAAGGATGTATGGTTCTCTTGCTCCGTTCCAGTCGAAGGAGGAATTCAGCATAGCCTCCGGGAAGTCACAGTTCGGATAGAAGTCTGTCCACTGTCTCTGTCCCTGGAATCCAGCTGCCAGAGCGTTGTGTCCAACCCTCTCTTCTTCTCTTCCTTCCGGCAGGTTTTCGTTGCCGTTCATCAGGTCTTTGATGATGCACATCATTTTTACAACGAATTCCCAATCAGCATCCTTTTCCTCGCTGTTTCTCTGGAGGTCTTCACGGTTCTTATCAAAACCTTCTTTGCATTTTTCCTTCGTCCATGCAAGGGCTTTCTGGAATTCAGCTTCATCATAGATGCCCTCTGTCATACGGCGGATGATTTCCACCTCATCAACAGATTCAACACGCATGCCAAGGTATTCCTCGATAAATGCCGGATCAATGATTGATCCGCCGATTCCCATACAGATAGAACCGATCTGCAGGTAAGATTTGCCTCTCATGGTTGCTGCAGCAACGGAAGCGCGTCCGAATCTCAGTAATTTTTCTTTTACATCACATGGAATCTCAGTATCATCAGCTTCCTGAACGTCATGTCCATAGATGCCGAATGCCGGAAGGCCTTTCTGTGCATGTGTAGCCAGTACAGATGCAAGATAAACAGCTCCTGGTCTCTCTGTTCCGTTGAATCCCCATACAGCCTTGATTGTCTGTGGATCCATATCCATTGTCTCTGCACCGTAGCACCAGCAAGGTGTTACCGTCAGTGTAATATCAACGCCTTCTTTTTTGAATTTATCTGCACATGCAGCAGCCTCTGCCACACGTCCGATTGTGGTGTCAGCAATTACAACCTTAACCGGCTCGCCGTTTGAATACTTCAGGTTCTCTGTAAACAGTTTTGCAGCTGATTTCGCCATATTCATTGTCTGTTCTTCCAGAGATTCACGTACCTTCAGAACCCCTCTTCTTCCGTCGATCGTAGGTCTGATTCCTATTACTGGGTAGTCTCCGATAAGTCTTGATTTTGCCATGATTTGTTTCCTCCTTAATCTTGTTTTTAGTGATTCATCTCTCCACCTGCAGGGGTGGGAAAATCCATACTAATCTTGTTGAATAAAAGTTTTAAATTTCTCATATGCCGCATTCCACTTTTCTTCATCCTGCGGAATGTACTCATATGTTTCTTCTGAATCTGCAATAATCTGTCTTGCCTCATTCACGTCTTTGATCTCGCCAAGAGACATGAGCTGTACGGCAATATTGCCAAGCGCCGTAGCCTCTACCGGTCCAGCAATCACCTTGCGTCCGTTCGCCCCCGCAGTCATCTGGCAGAGCAGTTTGCTCTGGATTCCGCCGCCGATCATATGGATGGTCGGATAGTGCTTTCCTGTACATGATTCAATCTGCTCCAGAGCATATCTGTATTTCAGCGCAAGGCTCTGGTTGATGCAGCACATGATCTCACCGATTGTCTCCGGCACCTTCTGTCCCGTCTTACGGCAGAACTCACGGATACGTTCCGGGATATTGCCGGCCGGTACAAATTCCGGCGCATCGGGATCAATAAAACTCTGGAACGGCTCCGCTTCCCTGGCCATCTGTTCCAGCTCCCCGAAGGAGTACTCCTTACCTTCGCGGATCCACTGTCTTCTGCTCTCCTGAGCAAGCCACAGTCCGATTATATTCTTAAGCAGTGTGGTGGTATCACCGTAACCGCCCTCATTACTCACATTGCATGCAAGAGATTTTTCTCCGATAACCGGAGCTTTCAGTTCGGTTCCAAACAGGCTCCATGTTCCACAGCTGATAAACATGAAGTCATCTTCCTGTGTCGGTACAGCTACCACGGCGCTCTGTGTATCATGGCTGGCAACCGCGATTACCTTTGCCGGCTGGATTCCAAGTTCATCGCAGATGTCATCACTCAGAGTCCCTACGACCGTCCCGCTTGGCACAATCTCCGGGAAAATATCCTTCGGAATACGGAGTGCATCCATAATCTTATCTGACCACGCCTTGTTCCTTGCATCCATGAGCTGTGTAGTTGTAGCCATCGTATACTCCGCTTTCGTCTCCCCGGTCAGGAAGTAGTTAAAAAGATCCGGAGTCAGTAACAGCTTGTCAGCCCTTTCCAGAATCCAGGGCCGCTTTTCCACTAAGGAATAGAGCTGGAATACAGTATTAAAGTTTTCAAACTGATTCCCTGTCATATCATAAAGTTCATCTTTTGGAATTGCCTTAAACACTTCCTCCTGCATGCCAAGCGTCCTGTCATCTCTGTAATGCACAGCACTCTCAAGCAGTACCCCATGCTCGTCCAGAAGGCCAAAATCAACCCCCCACGTATCAATTCCGATACTGTCAAAGCCGCCTTTTTGTTTTGCTTTGATAATACCCTGTTTTATCTCGAAAAATTGTCTCAATGTGTCCCAGTACATGGTCTTGCCTATGATAACGGGATCATTGGAAAAACGGTATACTTCTTCCATATGTATCTTCCCGTTCTCCAGGGTCCCAAGGATTGCACGTCCGCTGGACGCCCCGAAGTCAAATGCAAGAACCTGCTTCTTTTCACTGCTCACACACATTCCTCCTTTCAAAGATCATTAACCGTAACAGTTTCGACAAGTCTGGACTGTTACCATGAACCTGTCATTAGCTACATTTTAACATTGTCCATGACAAGATACTTGTGCTATAATGGTAAAAAATATAACAATATTCACATAAAGGAGTATCATGCAGTATATCAATTACCGTGAAAGCTGGCAGAGGGGTACTGTCGACTTTCCCGTAGAATACCACCATATTACCCCCGCGCATCCCCAATATGTCATGTCGCTCCACTGGCATGTGGAATTTGAAATTATGCGTATAATAAAAGGCACTTTCCTGTTGTCCATCGATGAAGAGGAATTCACAGTTGACGCGGGTTCTTCCATCATCGTTCCGGCAGGCGCCCTGCACGCTGGAACTCCCCAGGACTGCACCTATGAATGTATCGTTTTTGACATGAACATGCTGATGAATAAAAACGATTCCTGCCGCAAGTTCATCCGAAAGATCATTGATCACGAGGTGGAGCTTACTTATGTATTTCCGGATTCCTGTAACGATATCCACCAGATCGTCTGGTCCATGTTCGATGCAATGGCTTCAAAAAAAGAAGGCTATCAGCTGATCGTGCTGGGAGCCCTTTATCAGCTGACAGGCTCTGTTTTCTCAGAAAAATATTATAACCCTACGCCCGCGCAGCCTCCCAGAAACCACCGGCGTATCGTTCAGCTCAAGACTGCACTGGAGTTTATGGAATCGGCCTACAATACCCCGCTCACTCTGGAGGAGATGTCCAGCAGTGTCAATATGTCGCCGAAATATTTCTGCCGCTTTTTCCAGGAGATGACACACCGCACGCCAGTCGATTATCTCAACTACTACCGCATAGAACGTGCCTGCTATCAGCTGCTTACCACCGATCAGTCCATCACCGAGGTTGCTTATAATTCGGGCTTCAATGATCTGAGCTATTTTATCAAAACCTTCAAAAAATATAAGGGGACTACACCGAAAAAGTATCTCTGCTAATGGAGGGGAGGACGCAGATGACGAGGGGGCAGCGGATGTGGGCTGGTTATGAATTGCGGTTTATTTGACAGCAGAAAATTTACTTCTACTAAGACGGCTGTTTTTAGATTGTTATGCTTATATATTTCACCTCCTGTCAGTGCGGCAGGATGTATTTTGTGTTTTTCCCTTTGCCTTCCCGCAGTAACAGGCCGTTTTGCAGCATTTGTTTTAGGTAGCGGCCCGTGGTGGTTTGGCTTACATTTAATAAAGTTTCTACATCCTGTCGTGTTACTGCTCCCTGTGCTTTAATAAGCTGAATAATTTGTTCTGTATTTTTATCTTTGCTTGTATTTTGAAGATTGGGGTTAGGTGCAGCATCGGCGTTGAGATTGGGCAGAACTATTTTAAACGCATTATCTGTTGTTTCAATCTGCGGTATTTTTCCGGTACCCTGGTAAGCTCCCATGATTTTCCTCATACCTGTGCCATAAGCCTCAATCAATTGAAGGCGGTAGAATACATCCGCCAGTTTAGCATTACGGCATACGGACAGGCCCAACATCACATCATCTAATGTAACACCGGTCATCAGGCCGCCAATGGAAACAAATTCAATGCGGTCGATATATACGCTAATCATCGTACTGGCACGGAAGGAATAATCCCGATGTACCAATGAATTCAGCAACGCCTCACGCACGGCCACCTCTGGATAATCCCGTGTGTCGATTCGCCGCAGCTTATCGAAAATGGCATGCGTCTGATTCCGCAAGTCAATATACTCATATACCGCGCCCATCTGCGCCAGCAGGGAACCGGAAAATTCACGGCGGTCTTTAAATACATTTTGATCGGAACCCTCGAAGGTAGCCGCCTTGATGGTGTAGGCGCATTGGTCGGACAGTAGCAGGCCTAAATTGGTGTAAATCCCATCGGTATTCAAAATCCCCAGCGTTTTCATCTGCATCGGGCCAAATTCCAGTTTCCGCCCGGCAAATTCTGCCCTGGCCGCTTTAAAGGTCAGCTCCTGTTCTAAAGTACGCATCTCTTCAAAACTATCGCCGTCCGTCTCTTTGATCATCCGGCGTATGTTTGTGTGTGTAGCAGGCACTGATGATGTACCCTTCCGCACATAGACGCCCTCTGGCCTCAGACCTTTGCGCGCCAGATAATAAGGCCGGCCAGTGCCTCGCTGAACACGAACGGCCACAAGCTGCTTTCCCTCGGTTTCCATGGTATCATAACGAATGAACATCGTCACATCCAGCTTGATGGAATCGCGCACCATATTGGTGAGCTGCTGAATAGTTTCATCAGGGTTTTCAAGCCCCACAACGCTGCCGTCGTCCGCCGCGCCTATATACAGAATGCCGCCCTCACTGTTTGCAAAGGCCACGATTTCCTTCTTAACATCTTCTACAACTATCTGCTTAAGTTCTTCTGTTTCACTTTCCCGAAACTCCATAAAATCGCCTCCTCACTTTTATTCTAACCACATTCTAACCATTCTAGTCAAGCAATACGGTTAAATCGGGATTCAGTTGACAGGCTTCAGTCCTGTCGACGGACGGGGACGCTTCATGACAGGGAGGCCGGGAAGGTGCTGGGGCTGTATATGCCGTTGCGATATGCACCCATGCTGCTAAGTGATTCTAGAACAGCCGATG
>NZ_CYZU01000043.1 GCF_001404335.1 Faecalicatena contorta | reverse complement strand
TGGTAACTGCTCTGCCATCCGCCCTCCTTTCCCCTCCCGGCAGCACGCCGGGAAGTAATGAAATGGCTTACGATATTACCGTGACGTACCCGTAAGCCGACATGAACGGGTTACTATATAGCAAGGTTTCTTGCTAACTTTTGTAAAAAAATTCTCTGCGGAAGTCCTCTTCCGTTCCGTAGTGTTGCAGATAATACTCGCGGCATCTATTCCGCAGATCCTTGTCTATTTCTCCGGCATACCTGCCTCTATGTACACCATTTGGATGCAGATCAGGTCTGAGCGGAGCCACAAATCCATACTTCTCACATTTCTTTCTTTCGTTTGACGTATGACTGAATACGTGGTGCCGCTCTACGCCGTACTGCTTCGTATACATGCAGTGATCCATGTCCTCTGTGAAGATGCTCCATAGTCTCTTAGCCAATATTCACACCCCACTGCTCTTTCATGCGTTTTATTTCATCTGGCGTATCTGTGGGAATACCTTGCTCCCTGCACTCCTCAACCAGGCTGTCAATTAACAGACACGCCTCATCCACTGTATAACGCCTTAGGCCTTTCCAGCATCTAAGCTGACGGGCTTCAATTTCTTTTCCACTCGGTGTTGTTAATACTGTAGGCCCCATATCATCAACAATTTTGTAATACTCTTTGGCAACATACATTTTATCTGGAGGAAGAGCAAGCCACTCTGAAATACCATCCCTTCTTAAAATGTTTTCGTGTATCTCGTCCTCTGTTATGCCGTTCCGTATCTTCTTCCTCAACTCTTTTACAAGCGCCCAATAGTATTTTCTTTGCTGATCTGTCTTGGATTCTGTATGTTTGTCAAATTCAATATCCAGATCCTTTTCTGTAAGCGTTTGGGCTCTTTCTTGCAGCGCAGTACGATACGGAAATTTGAATGTTACCAGCAGCCATTTGTTGTCTAAAGTGATAGCGATTTTATCTATAATGCCTTGGAATTTCACTTTCGATCATCCTTTTCGGGTCTGTTGTCAACCGTAAACACTCTTTTTCTTTGAGTTGTATTTCTAATGGATAAAGCAACAATGCATTTATTCTCATCATAAATAATTTGCTCAACAGAGAATTTGTCATGGCATGTTAAAATTGCTCTTCCGTAAGAGTCTTTTCTTCCACTATCTTGGATATCGCATCTATCAGATGGAATCCAGATACGTGGGGCAGTATATAGTTCTCTTCCAATTCCCCAGTTAAAGCAGGCCCTCTTAAAGCTATCTGAAGCAAGCCCCTTCTCTTTTTCGGTAAAGCTCTCAGTCCCTGTATCCTCTTTATCTATCCACTGTTTTTTGTTCTCATCCCAAATGCTTACGATGCAATTCGCATTTTCTCTGATATGGTGCCGCTGCCAGTTTTCCGGGCCTATCTCCTCATCAAGAATATTCATGTCACACCGGGCATCTTTATAAAGCAACAGCGATAGTCCGTTGCTCTTTACCGTTGCTATACGGCATTCGATCTCGTCTGCCCTAAGTGGCCTAAATTTCTTCATCAGCGCCATCCTCCTTCTCTATAAAGCGGCTCGCCCACATATCAGCAAAATGAATCAGCAAATATAAAGGAGTCTCTTTGCCCGGGATATCATACTTGAATTTTCCATAAAGTCCGTTATGCCAAAGGATAGCAAGTTGCTCGTCTTCCGTAATATCTATGTATTTTGAAATTACCGACAAAGCTCTGCATTCATGATCTACATAGATAAGCTCAGGGTTCCCAACGTATGGCTTTTTATCCGACTGGTACGGCTCCGGGTTCGGGTTTGCCCTAGTTGCGCGTCCTTTAAGCATGTTGGGGACATAATAAGCCTTGCCAAACTGTCCCATCTTACCAATATCATGTAACAATGCTGATATGGTTACGCTTTCTTCCGGTATTACTGCCTGCAGCTCCCACAGGTGATACAACTCTTCTGCAACCGTAAAGACGTTCAAGCTATGTTCGGCAAGTCCGCCTTCTTTTGCCAGATGATAGCTTGTACTGCACGGAGCTGTAAAAAAGCCATATTCATCCATATATTTAATCAGATCACTCATTCCTGCACGACCAGTTCCTAATAGCAAATCTTTAATTCTTCCTGCATCCATTCTGATTCCTCCAATTTTCTTATAATTCCGTTTTTGGCGTGTCTTTTCCTTATGGCAGTGTCACGCTTTGATTGACATTCACAGTGTTCATCGGGGTCGTTGTATGCCCCACAGTATTCACAAATATATCTATTTCCGTACATGTGTTACTCACCGTCTTCCATTTCAGTGACCTGTTCACTGCACAGTTCTTCCTCTGGGATTTCTTCTAAACCAATTATTGCCGCCAGCTCCTCAATCACTGGAAACGCTTTGCTATTCATGTATCTGCACCCTGCATCTATGAGGGCATCGTACTTGTTTGGGTTAATACCTCTTACTACTCTCCATTTACTCATTTACAAAATCCTCCAATTGGTTTACAATAAAGTTGATTGATTATCTGAGTGCATATCGGGTGACAGCCCATTGATATGCGCTCTTTTCTATATTTCTGTCCCTGACTCTGGATGTTGAACTGGAATCTCAGTCAGGATGCCTTCACAGTCTAATGTCACGCATGTATGCATCCGAACCATGTACTCATTGTAAATAGATATCATCTTCTCCAGCATTTCAGCGGAAATCCTCACTTCTTCCTGCGTCAAGTCTGAAACTTTTTTCGGAACGTTCTTTCCTAATTCATCAACGTAAAATGGTTTTCTGCGCCAGCTCGTACCTCTGGTTTTAAACACTCCATTTTCAGCATGTATCATCTTTCCCAATGCCAGGAAGTGCGCCCATGCATCCGTGTCATAATGACGATCCGTAAATACTACTGGATTTCTTGCATCATCATCCAGAAAACACGGAAGTCCGTACGGTTTAACTTTGCATCTGTAAGCAATATTTTTAGGGGCTGTAAGCTCTGCAATCCGCTTATTTATCTCCTCCGCCTGTTTCTTAAGCTCCATCAGCTCGTCTGTGTCTACTACTGTCATTGAATCATACATTTTTTATCCTCCTTAATTTTATTGACTTTCCATATATTCCCAAATATAATTGAGATAGAACATATTTTCGATTATAGAAAGGTGGTGAATATATGGCTACAAACAAGAAACAAACTTCTCAGAAAGCAGCTTCTGCGGCTTCAAAAGTTCTTCGTGACGGAAGAACCGGTAAAGCTTCAAAGACGGCTGCTGGAAGTGCTCTTTCTCAAGCTCCATCTAAGAAGAAAAAATAGGAGCATTGTAGGAAAAAACATGGTGCAGGGCGGTTGCTATGCTTTGCACCTTTTTTTCATCTTCTGATAATTTATCAAGTCCAATCAAGTCAAATACGGCATGTAATATTTCATGCATAAGCACCTGTTCTTTTAATGATATAGGCATATTTTTATCAATTTTTATTTCATTTGTAAGGTAATTAATCTCGCCGCGCCTCGGGCTTGTTTTATTGACCGTGTCAACCTCTTCCACTGTGTATGTAACACCAAGGATATTAATTTCTTTTATCACCATTTTCACGCTCCTTTCTCATCCAAATCCACTTTAACCAATTTGTACCCCGGAACCCTGATCGCCCGTGCTGTTCCTGGATTATCGCTCTCAATCATTCCGGTTTCGAGCATTTTCTGTAGGCGTTTCCAAGTTGTGTTTGTGCTTTGAAACCCTACCGAATCACCGATTTCCCGTACAGATGGAGGGTATCCATGTTTTTTTATGTACTCCACAATCACTTCAACAATGGATTCGTTCGTTACCACCATTTATGCCTCCTGCTCTAACTGCTGATTTTACACTGTTGCTATCCCAATCAGGAATAATACTGCCAGCGCCACTCCTACATAGCACCAGTCCCATAGTGTCATCGGGCGGTCACGTGGTCTGCGTTTCATCGCTTTGCACCTCCTCTATTCCGAGATGCTTATACAGCTTTCTGCGATAAATAACAAAGCTGTCGATCTCATTCCCGGTTTTTTCTTTCGGTATCACTTCGCCGAATGTCCATATCTTTTTGCGGATGCGCTCCCTTATTGCCTGTTTGTTACACCCCAGCAAATGGGCCGCTTCTGAAATGGAGATTGTTTCTTTTTGCATTCATCTCGCACCTCCTTCTCTACGCTCCAAACTAAAGTCCGTTTTATGGGACACTGTCTTTGTTTTTATTGATTTGCCATATTCTCCCATCTATAATGTACTTACAGGCGGTGGCATGCCGAGTACAACAGAAAGGAGAAACATACATATGAAATCTTTTGATGATTTTTGGCGTTCCATCCCTGAGGACGAGTTTGTTGAAATAGCGGACAGGGTAAATGATGAGGTAGCTAAAATGCGTTCCGAAACAAGTAACCCTGACAATTTGCTTGGAAATCAAACCGCCGTCATGATAACAAGATTTACTTATGAGATTCTTTCCCGTTATCATAATTGGATTTCCGAACAGCTTTAGCAATTTCTTTTCCGTCCAGAGATATGACAGTATCAATGTTTGCGCTGGAAGAGGCTATTTCAGATATCAGCGTTTTAGCCTCTTTCAATGCATTGTTCAACTCTTTGATTTTCTCCAATAGTTCATCTAATTTTTCAATCGCCTTATCAAGATCACTTGAATCTAATACGATTTTTGCGTGATACTCGACTAAATTGTTTTTATCTTTTTTCATGCGTCCTCCTTATCCGGTTTCTTCTTCCAGCAGATTTTCGATCGGAATCCCCGTCACCTTTGACACTTTTTGAAGTGTATCAATACGCGGCGTTGACGTGTCCCAGCATCGAATAGTTGCATTTCCTAATTTGCATGCCTTTTCCAATGCTGATATACTGGTATTATTTTCATGGCACCATTTTTCGATCTGATTTAATATCAATTTTCTCCACCTCCTTTAGAAAATTTTCTAAAATTATCATTGACATTTTATAGAGAATATTCTAAAATGAAAGCACCATCAATCAATTGAGATTACTCTTCATAAATGCCTTTATGATTTAGACTTATTTCTAAATCATGATTTCATTATACGGAGTTATCTCTCATTTGTCAAGCATATTTTTAGACTTTTTTCTAAAATTAATGGGAGGTATTATGGATAGCGTAGAACTTGTAAAAAAGATATGCAAAGAGCGTAAGATTCCGATTTCAAGGCTTGAAAGAGACTGCGGCTTCTCAAACGGCTATATACGGAAACTTCAGGAGGGTAAATTCCCTTCTGATAGACTATTAATTATATCAGATTATTTAAATTTACCAATTACTTATTTAATGACCGGAAAGATGGAGGTTCAAAACGAAATAGCCCTAACCGCAAAGGATCAACGCGATATAAAAAAAGATCTGAATAATATTATGGAAAAACTCTCCTCTGGAGATGCAGGGCCTGCTAGTTACGACGGTGAGGAACTGGACCCAGAAGCCGCTGAATTGTTCCGAGACGAACTGGAAATAGCTCTTCGCCGCCTGAAAATAATAAACAAAGAGAAGTACACCCCAAAGAAATATAAAAAGTAGGTGATGTTTTATGGGGGAAATTGAGCGTATAAAACGTCTCGTAAGCTATTATAAGAAGAAGTATAGTACACAAGACCCGTTTGAAATCGCTGATAATTTGGGTGTCTTATATCAGATCGGAAACTGCAAGCACGAAGGGTGTTATATGTTCCTAAAAAACCACCGTTACATTTTTCTCAGTAATAGACTGAACTATAATGAGTTAAAACTTGTAATGGCTCATGAATTAGCGCATGCCATTTACGACAGAAAAGATAATTGTTATTTTATTCGTAACAAAACGCTTCTTCTTAATTCGAGGGCTGAAAAACGTGCAAACAGATTTGCGGCATATCTTTTAATTGACGAGGATGTGTTACGTGAATACGATGGGTTTACTATTGAGCAATTCTGTAACTGCACTGGATATCCTAAAGAACTTATTGAATTAAGATTAACAGAATATAATTACAGGAAGGAATAACACATATTAATAACTAGCGATGATATTGGTATGCATTAAACACAGGTAATGGTACCAACAGTTTATTATATCGATGGAAGATATTGCTGAATACCCAAAATAGTAAATGAAAGGAATACCATGAATATGAAATATAAAGATTTTTTAGAATACTTAGAAAACACTCTGGAAGGATACAATCTTTTCATGGAAAAGGCTATTGCTTTCCAAGAGGAGAAGAACCGGAAGCGCCCTGCAAAAAACCGCTGGGAACCGGGCAGGGTGCAGCGCGCTGCCTACGATATGTGGAAACAGTCAATGCAGCCACTGTATGATAAATTGAAGTCTGAAATCAAGTCTGACGATACTCAGGTCTGGGATGATTTTATGCAGAACAATAATATTCTGGAAACCATAAATGACGGGATTACTGATCTGAATTTTAACGAAGATATTTAATGATGTTGCGCCGAATGGCTTAACATATATGTGGTGTTATAAGGTACGGGGGAAAGAGGAAAATATGAAAAAGAAACTATTAACAGTAATCATTGCAGTAACACTGGCGCTTTCTATGGTATCATGCGGTAGTAGCGAAGATAATGTAAAAAAAGAGTTAAAAGAAAAGGAATATGAAGAAATAGATTCCAATGCTGAAAAATTAAACGCCATGACTGGACAGAGCCTTTATGATGGGATAACAGCTGCAAACGAATACGGATTTTCAGTGGAATGCAAAAGTGAAAACAGTGGACAGAATTTAACCGACTATATTAATGAATCCGACGATAATGAAAAAAAGAGCTATGAAATTACGGATGTCCTTGCCGTAGGTGGAAGTAAAAGTGTTACATTTACTGTTGCGAACGAATTGGATAAGGAAGCAATAAGAATAAAAGAAACTTTAAGTTCAAAAATCGACAACGGACATGCATGGATTGCTATGAAAGAATATGGCGAATCACAATTTCCCAATGGATTTGATTTGGATAGTATTACAGGAAGAATATCTGAAGATGCTTTAGATGAAAACACATGGTTTTTAAAAGCAACCTGCACAGTAACCGGAAGCGATGGAACGAGTGAAGAATTCACCTGTGAAGCAAATGTATCAGGAACAAACGAAATTCCAGAAGTAACTAATTTTTCAGTTTATTAAATAAAAAACCGCCCGGTGCTACCAACACCGAACGGCTTAATACACCACCCGAAGGTATGTACATTATCAGAACAATATTATTGTATCATCTTCGGTGACGGTCTGCAATAGACAGGCTGTCTTTTTTATACAATTTTTTACAGACAGGAGATGATATTATGGCAAAAAAGAAAAGGAAAAAGCATCAGAAACTGCCGAACGGATACGGCAGCATAAAATACCTGGGGGACGGCCGGCGGAATCCTTACGCCGTACACCCACCTACAAAAGAATTTAATATCGATGGAATACCTCAAACGCCCAAAGCTCTGTGCTACGTCGATGATTGGTACAAAGCCTTTACGGTCCTCACCTGGTACAAAAACAATGAATATTACCCGGGCCGGGAAGCCGAATTGTCGTCCGACCAGAAGGAATTGGAGAAGCAAGTTTCCGAAATCCTCTCCCAGTATACCCAAAAGTCCAAGGCCAACAAAGGCACGAAAACGTTTAGGGAAGTATTTGAGGGTTACTACAAGGATAAGTTTAAACAGGATTATGGCCACAAAGGAAAAAAAGTAAGCATGGAACGCAGCATGAGCGCTGCCTATAAAAATTCTGCTGCGCTTTACGATAAGCCGTTTATAGAGATTACACAAAAAGATATGCAAAAAGTGATTGATAAATGTGAGTTAAAACACGCATCGCTGGAGCTTATCCAGACTCTCTTTAGGCAGATGTATCAGTATGCGGAGGCCAATAACCTATGCGATAAAAATTATGCTCAGTTTGTCCGAATCGATCAGGAAGATGACGATGAACACGGCGTACCGTTTACAGATTCAGAATTGAAAATTTTATGGGACAATAAGGAGAATGAAACTGTAGAAATGATACTGATTATGTGCTACTCTGGTTTCAGAATCGCGGCATATGAGAGCATGAAGGTCGATCTTAATAAAAAAGCCTTCTACGGTGGAGTAAAAACCAAGTACAGCAAGAAAAGAACTGTGCCTATACACAGCGGCATATATGACCTCGTAAAACGCCGTTTAAGCAGAGATGGGGCTTTATTGACCGAATCTTCAAATGCCTTTAGAAATTCCATGTATGAGGCTCTGAACGCTCTAGGGATAGAAAAACACACGCCGCATGATTGTCGGCATACTTTTTCAAAACTGTGTGAGGATTCCAATGTTGCAGAAAATGACCGTAAAAGAATGCTCGGGCACAGTTTTGGCAACGACATTACAAATAAGGTCTATGGTCATCGATCACTGGAAGATTTGCGCGAAGAAATTGAAAAGATTAAGATTTGTTACTAATTTGTTACTAACCGATCCGTTTTTTTCGATTTTCATCAGGACTGATTAATACTCATTAGAACCGTCAAAAGTGCCGCAAAATAAGGGATTCACGGCACTTTTCCTTTTATTTTCTGAGCTATAATAAAATAGCATCCTTTTAAGACTTATTTAATTTTCTCATTCTATATATTTTATAAATCGGAGGAATCTCCTGATTTACGTTCCTGTAAGACCTTTACCGCTTTGTTTATTGATGCTTCAGTCTGTTCACTAAGACTGGCTTATTAAACCTCCTGTCCTTCAATATACAAATCGATTATACAACTAGAACCCAATCACTTTCGCTCTTGGTATCGATTCATAATTCTAAAGCATAACCTTAGGTTATTCATCCTATAGCTGTTTGGTTCCCGCAGTATTGTTAACAATATTCCGGCATCCTATTAAGCTATTTCTTCTATAACTATGTACACTTTTTATGAAATGATATCCTGTTAATGTTTCTTTACACATGTCAGGAACTCTGTTATATGTGGTATCTATATTCAATACGTCTGCAAATGGTAAATCGTTGATTTTAATCCAGCTTCAGAACTCTCCGATTAAATCCTTTTCATTCTTCTTTTGTACTGGATTCCTTTATCTTATATCGGTAAAGGTCTCTTCTTCACAGGAACTTCCATTTGCCGTACCACTAACATATTGATTAATAAATGATGTCGAATTGTCCATTGGACCTTTCCTCCTTCATCTGATATTTTAATCTAATGGAACATTTTTATTTATGTCCATTCAGATGATTTCCTTTGAGATATCTTTTTCTTTTTTATTTATCTCTCTTGGATTAGTTAGATAATATCATACAAGCTCATCTTTGTCAACACACTTTATTCTTTTTTTATAAATTAATCAATAATTGTGTTAATTTCACATATTTATCAGATTATTTTGGGAATCAGAATTTTTTAGAATTGGGTATGGGGCGCTGTGCGGATTATCTATTTCCCGACAGCGCCCCATTTTCGGACTCAATCTAAACAACTTTTAGCGGTATCATCTCTTATTCACATTTTGTAAAGTACATGGAAATTCCCTGTCCTCCGCCAATACACATACTGATCATCGCATCTTTCTTATCTGTATGCATCAATTCATACATCACCTTTACAGTCAGCATTGTACCGGTCGCGCCAATCGGGTGGCCGATGGAGATACCGCCGCCATAAATATTTACTTTTTCAGGATCCAGTCCGAGATCTCTGCTTACTGCGTATGCCTGGCTCGCAAATGCCTCATTAATTTCAAACATATCGATGGATTTCAGATCCAGACCTAATTTTTCCGCCAGCTTCTCACTGGAGAACTTCGGTGAATATCCCATCAGTTCTGCATCAAACCCTGCAATTGCATAACCTCCGATTTTTAACTTCGGAGATACTCCAAGTTCTTCTGCTTTTTCTTTTGACATAACGACAACTGCCGCCGCACCATCATTCAAGGTGGAAGAGTTTGCAGCTGTTACCGTACCGCCTTTTACAAAGCAAGGCCGAAGCTTTGCAAGTTTTTCCATACTCTGCCCATCTCTCGGTCCTTCGTCTGTATCAAATATTGTTACATTTCCTTTACGGTCTTTTAACTCTACCGGAAGAATCTCATCCTTGAACTTTCCTGCTTTGATTGCCGCACAGGCTCTCTGATGGCTCTGTACTGCAAACGCATCCTGTTCTTCTCTTGTTACGTGATATTTTTCAGCAACATTTTCTGCTGTTACACCATTATGATTTCCGTCAAGCGGCCATGTCAGGATATCAATCACACCATCTTCAAACACTTTGTGTCCCATTCTTGCTCCCCAGCGGGCATCCTTTACATAATACGGAAGCTGAGAAATATTTTCAGAACCACCTGCCACTACAACTTCTGCCTGACCTGTCTGGATTTCCATCACAGCCTCTGCAATGGACTGCAATCCGGAACCACACTGACGGTTTACAGAATATGCAGTTGTCTCTTTTGGCATTCCTGCTTTCAAACTGATTGCCCTTGCAGCAAATCCATTCTCTGCAACCTCCCCAACCTGCCCTATGATTACTTCATCTACGACCGCCGGATCAATCCCCGCACGATCCACTGCTTCTTTTACTACCATCGCACCCATGTCAATTGCTGAAATATCTTTTAAACTGCCGCCATAACTTCCAACCGGAAGTCTAACGCCGCTGACTACTACTACTTCTTTCATCACTGTCTCTCCTCTCACCCAGCAAAGGGGTCTGACCCCTTTGCCCTTCGTTTTCTGAATTTTCTGAAATCTTATTCGTATTTATAGAATCCCTGTCCGGATTTTCTTCCAAGATGTCCTGCTTTTACCATAGTCTCAAGCAATGGACATGGTCTGTACTTGCTGTCATGGAAACCGTTGTACAGTCCTGTCATCGTTGCAAGCATAACATCCACACCTACAAAGTCTGTCAGCTCCAATGGTCCCATGGGGAAATTGCATCCCAGTTTCATTGCGTTATCGACATCTTCCGGTTTGCAGCCTTCCATTACCATGAATGCTGCCTCATTCTGCATCGGTACAAGTACGCGGTTTACGATAAATCCCGGATATTCCGGTGCATCTACCACTGTCTTTTTAATCGCAATTGCAAATTCTTTTACTTTATGGTAAGTCTCATCTGCAGTTGCAATTCCGCGAATCAGCTCTACCAGTTTCATAACCGGAGCCGGATAGAAAAAATGTACCCCCATTACTTTGTCTGGTCTGTTTGTTGCTGCTGCGATTTCTGAAATACTTAATCCTGACGTGTTGGACACTATCAGAGTCTCCGGATCAGCCAGTTTATCCAGCTGCTCAAATACGGATTTTTTCAGATCGATTTTCTCCGGAACTGCTTCGATAATCAGATCTGCGCCTTTTACATCCTCCATATTACTGCTGTATGTCAGTCTTTCAAGTACTTCGGCTTTCTCTGCTTCTGTAATTTTTCCTTTGGCAATTTTCTTTACAAATATTTTCTCTATGTTCTCCTTTGCCTTTTCAATCGCTGGTTCAAACACATCAATATTCTTCACTTCATATCCGGCCTGCGCACATGTCTGTGCGATACCGCTTCCCATAAGTCCTGCACCAATTACTGCAATTTTCATTCCCAATTACCTCCCAATTTAGTCAATTCGTTTTCCCTTTATTTTCAAGGATTTTTCTTTTAACCTTAGTCCAAACGGACCATCCTGGATGAATAATCTCTCATCCATCAGCTTCAGCTTTGGGCTGACAAGCGGCTGAAAATCCATCATATCCAGCACCTGTGTCTGTAAATCTATTCCCGGCGCGATTTCTATCAGTTCCACGCCCTCTTTACAGAGACAAAATACTGCACGTTCTGTTACGATCGTAACTTCCTGGCCTTTTTCTCTGGCCATCGGTCCGTTGAAAGACAACTGTGCAACCTGTTTTACCATCTTGCGGATTTTTCCTTCCTGTAAAATAGTCAGCCTGCCGTCAGCAAACTGATATTTTGCTCCGCTCGCCGTAAATGTTCCGAGAAATACTACTTTCTTCGCATTCTGCGTAATATCAATGAATCCGCCTGCACCTGTACATCTCGATCCCATCTTGGTCGAATTGACACTGCCGTCCTCTCCAAGTTCTCCAAGCCCCATGTATGTAATATCGACACCGGCTCCGTTGTAATAATCCATCTGCTCATGATGTCCGATCATTGCATACAGGTTCTGACCGATCCCAAAATCAATCCCTCCGGCCTGGACTCCTCCGTAGATTCCTGACTCTACGGTAATCATAATATCATCGGAAACCCCTTCTTCATTGCACACTTTTCCGACCATATCATTTGGAATTCCTGTTCCAAGATTCACGACTGCACCATCATATAATTCCTGCGTTCCTCTTCGAGCAATGAATTTCCGTTCATTAAACGGCGCCGGAGGAATATTGCCCTGCGGTACCCGTACCTGTCCGCAGTACGACGGATCAAAATACCAGGAAGAGGTCTGCCGGTGGTCTTCCCGGGGGTTCTCACAGACAACAATATCATCAATGAATACTCCCGGGACCGTCACATCCTTCGGATTGATAGTACCTGTCTGTACAACCTGTTTGACCTGTGCGATCACGATTCCGCCGTACCTTTTGGCAGCCAGAACCGCCGGAAGCACTTCCAGTTTCATAGCCTCTTCGGTGGTTGTCAGATTTCCCATCTCGTCACAAACCGTACCCCGGATTACGCATACATCAATCGGTATCTGTTTGTAAAACATGTACTCTTCACCATCATATTCGATGATATCTACAATATCTTTCAGCGGCTTTGTCCGCTCATTCATCTTTCCGCCTTCCACACGTGGATCAATAAATGTTCCCAGTCCGACTTTTGACATTTTTCCCGGCAGGCCACATGCCATGCTCCGGTATAGCTGTGCAATCTGGCCCTGCGGCAGACAGTACGCCTCAACCTGGCTGTTCGCAATCATATCCATCCAACGCGGCTGCAAGCCCCAGTGAGAACCGATGATTTTGGTTACCATACCTTCGTGTGCCAGATGTTGAATTCCGTCTTTGCGGTCACTCTGCCCGCAAGAGTGAAGCAATGTCAGATTTGACGGATGTCCTGTATCCAGATAGCTTTTTTCCAGTTCCTTTAAAATAGATTCGCTGGCACTTACCAGTGTCATAGCAATCGTGCATACAGTATTGCCGTCCTTTATCTTAGCAGCCGCTTCCTTCGCACTCACAAAATTTGCTTTCAGCATAACTTCTTTCCTTTCTCTTTCAACTCATTTCGCCGCAAACCATCTTCTTACGAAATTCTGTCCGCATCAGCAAACATCGTTTTGATTGTTTTTTTATCTGTCTTAAGTCCCGGTGTCTTCGGAACTGCATCTGCAAATAAAATCTGCTCCGGTATCTTAAACTTTGCCAAACGGCTCTTCAAATCCGCTTTCAGTTCCTCTGCTGTCATCTGCACGCCGCTCTCAAGAACAATCAATGCCGCAGCCACTTCTCCGTACTTTTTACTCGGAATCCCTACCACTGCTGCGTCTTTAACCCCCTCGACCGCAACAAGTTCATCTTCCACATCTGTACACCAGATTTTCTCTCCTCCCCGGTTTATCATGTCCTTTTTCCGGTCTACGATAAAGACATACGAGTCCTCGTTGATATATCCCATATCTCCGGTATTGAGCCATCCGTCTTCCGTAATCAGCGGGGTTTTCAGATGATAGTAATATTCACAGATATTTGCACCTTTTAAATATACGACTCCAACCGTACCGTCCGGCACTTCCCGGCCATCGTCATCCAATATTTTCAGCATCAGCCCCGGGACCGGTTTCCCCTCTGACCCAGGATACAGACTTGTGGCAGCATCATACGGAAATACCGTTCCCGGTGAAGAAGTTTCCGTCATTCCATAAACGTTGCAAAATTTCATCAGCGGCATCCAGCGGTGCAGCTTCTTCATCGTTTCCACCGGCATATAACTGCTGCCGCATGCCAGTGTCCGGATGCCCGGAAGCTCAGGGAATTCCTCTCTGTAATCCAACAGCTGTCCGAATACGGTCGGTGAGCCGTGCATAAATGTTATTCCATCCCTCTTCACACCTTCAAGAATCCGCTTTGCATCGTACCGCTTATACAGGTAGATTGTTCCGCCGATATAGACAAACAGCCCAAGCAGCGCCACCAAACCTGTGATATGATAAATCGGTACGGGAATGATTGTTTTATCCTCCGGTCCAAGTTCCAGCAATTTCTGATAAATCATCACCGCATGATTGACATTATAATTTTTTAAAATAACGCCTTTACTTGCTGAAGTCGTCCCTGACGTAAACATCAGGATAAATTCATCATTCAATTCACCACAACCCGGCTCCGCACACATCATCTCTGAGATATTTCCTTTTGCGACTGCCTCTGCAAAACCATATCCCTCCTCTTCATCTGCCGTTACCTCTACGAAGATTCCGGCTTCACTGTAAGACCGAACCCATCCGTAATCCTCACTCGCCAGAATTCCCTGCAGATCCGCTTTTTCAATCAAAGAGCGCACTTCCGGTTCCCGGTATTTTGTCGGAAACGGCACCGCAACGGCCCCCAGTTTACATAATGCATAAAAGGATGTTGCAAATTCAATTCCATTATTTAAAAGCAGTCCCACATGACTTCCTTTTTCCAAATGACGCACATATTTCAGATATGCCGCCATGGAATCCACCATGTGAAGAAATTCCTGATAACTGTAACAGCGCCCCCAGTTATCGCAAAGGCCTGTTTTTTCAGAAAATTTTTCTGCCGTATCTTTCAGCATCTCGTAAAAACTTTTCTTCATCTTCGGAAAAGTATAAACGGTCCGGTCTCCGACAGTCAGGTCACCCATCTCCTTCTGAAACCACATATTCCATACATCTTTTCCATTTAACATGATTACACCTCTTTTTTTCTGAAGCCGAATCGTTTATTTTTCTCAGCTTCAAGCACCTCTCCGGCAAGCGCCAGATACATATGCTCTATTTCTGATTCACTGAAAACATCTGCTTTCTTCTCATGTATCTCTTTCATTGTCTGATACACTTGTTTTCTGTGAATGACCGCAACCAAATCTGGTATTTTCCCGTCTTTCCATGTCAATGTACTCGCATCAGGAAACACGACGATCGGATGAATCGTAAGTTCTTTTTTATTTAGTTTCCGAATAATCTGCGATTGGAAATATTGTATCTCATCCATAGGATTACGCATCATTTTGATTTCTACTTTGGCTTTTTTGCCTTTCTTTTCTTTTTCAACTGCCTGATATTTAAAATTCCCCCGGACTGACGCTTCAATTTGGCCGGTCTGATTCTTAATATCCAATACATACATTCCGCTGGTCAGCAAGATGATAACGTAAGCCTGCGGGGTCTTTTCCCCTTTCGCAGCGGCAAGCTGATAAAAAATCCTGTGCCTGCCGAACCGCGAATCAAGGTAATAGCTTTCCGACAGTTTTGTCAGGCTTTTCTTCCTCATTGCATATTCCAGGTAATTAGAATAAATCTCTTTATAGATACTCCGGCGAAAAAGATACCATCCGCTTCCGCCTTTAAAAACCGCAATCATTCCCACTGCCAGGAGCAGCCCCGGAAGTAATTCCAACCAAACATCCTGTCCCATAGTCCACCTCGTATACATTCCCCGCCGATTGTCGGAAAGAATGTATTTCTTTTTTCAATCCATCAGTCTAACTCCGGCCCTTCATACTTGTCGAAATCATAGCGGCCGCTGGAACCGATCACTCTCATGTAACTCTTAATAAAATCTTTCATTGCTTCCTGTGCCGCAATACAAAGATCCATATAATCGATTTCCGGATTCGCCTCCAGAGCCTTTGCTGTTGCGATTCTCGCATGCTTAAACAAGTCTGTACATACATTGATCTTATTGATTCCATATGCTACTGCTTTTCTGATATTCTCTTCTCCGGCACCGGAACCGCCATGAAGCACAAGCGGCATCCGCAGTGTCTCTTTTAATAATTTCAAACGGTCAAAATCCAGTTTTGGGACAAATCCTTTCGGGTAACTTCCGTGAGCCGTTCCGATCGCCACTGCAAGGCAGTCGCATTCCGTTTTCTCTGCAAATTCCTTAGCCTGCTGTGGATCTGTGTACAAGTCTGCCTTTTCGTTATCTGCCTCTTTCGCCATTCCTACATGTCCTAATTCTGCCTCACAGGACAGTCCCATGCCGTGTGCAAGAGAAGCTACCAGCTGTGTTCTTCTGACATTTTCTTCAAAATCATAACTGGAAGAGTCAATCATCACACTTGAAAATCCATATTTCATGGCCGCTGTTATATCTTCAAGGTCAGCGCCGTGATCCAGATTGAATGCAACCGGAACTGATACTTTTTCTGCCATTCCTTTTATCATCGGGGCAAGAATATCCCCATGTCCGTGGGCTTTCATCTGACGGGGGGAAATGTTGATAATTACCGCAGATTTTTCTTCTTCTGCCGACTGGATAATCGCCTTCGCCTGTTCCATATTTACACAATTGATTGCCATAACTGCATAATTATTTTGATGTGCATGCCAGAGCATATCCTTCATTGATACATACATATTATTATTCTCCTTATATCCCGGGCTGCCGTACATACTTTTCGGCGCCCGGTAAAAATATATCTAGCCGTCTGTCAGGTTCTGCTTTAAGTGTAGAAAGGAAAAAGCCAAAGCTTCTTCCTTTCTGAGAAATTAAATAATAGATACAATGTCTTCTTCGCTTTCTACATATCCTTCCGGCAGTGGTCTTCTGAGGACTGCATACAGTACGCCTGTAATACAACCGCCTAACAGCCAAAGACCGATAAACAAAAGTGGGTTGGATGTCATGGCAATAACAAATGCACCACCATGAACTGCCGGAGACTCAAGTCCGAGCATCATACACAGACCGCCTGTAATCGCACCTCCTGTGCAGCAGGAAATTGCAACACGAACCGGGTCTTTCATCAGGAATGGGATAACCCCTTCCTGTACATAGCAGCACGACAGGATAAACAGTGATTTTGCCTGCTCTCTTTCAGCTTCTGTAAATTTCTTTTTTCCGCCGATGAAACATGCAAGACCAATTCCCAGAGGAGATGTCATGCCTGCACACATTTTAGCAGAAGTAGGAATTAAGAATCCGTCAGCATTCAGTCCGTTTACGAACAGAGCTGCTGTTTTGTTAATAGGACCGCCGTGATCCATACAAATCATTGCCCCGATTACTGCACCAAGTACGAATCTGGAACCACCGCTCAGAGCCATCAGTCCTGAGGTAAGCCATGCCATAAACCAACTGATTGGGCGTCCTACCACATAATACATCAGCAGACCACAGACCAGTGTCGTGACTACCGGATAGACCAGAATCGGCATGATACCCTGTATTGCCTTTGGCACCTTAATCTTCTTTAACATAAGTACAAAATAACCAACCATGATACCGCCGACAACCCCGCCGACAAATCCGGTATTGATTGCGCCTGCAAGAGCACCCATTACAAATCCGGGTGCAAGTCCCGGTTTATCAGCCATCGCATATGCGATAAATGCTGCAATAACCGGTACAACATAGTTCATCATATTCTGTCCGAGAAGCATGATTGCTTTTGCAATTGTATCAATCTGATCCATGTGGTTTCCGATATCATATCCGCCCATTGCCTTTGCAATTGCCTGAATTACACCTGCTCCTACAATTACCGGGATCATGTAGGAAATACCTGTCATAATAGAATCTCTCAGAAAAGCTCCCTGGCTTTTCTTTTTTGTTTTTCTTTTGATTTCTGCCATTATTCTAACGCCTCCAATAATTCTTTTATAATTCCTTCTGCATCTTTGATTGCTTCGCTGACACCGACGGTCAGTGTCGGCAGGTCGTCAAAACGCTCGGCGTTTTTTATTCTTACATCACTCGCAATAATCACTGCGTCTGCCCTTTTAAGGTCTTCTTTTGTAATCTCATTCTCAACACCGGCAGCCCCCTGCGTTTCGATTTTGATTTCCAGACCTTTTTTCTTTGCAGTCTTTTCCAGATTGGATGCTGCCATATAGGTATGTGCAATCCCAACCGGACAACTTGTCACTCCTAAAATATACATATTACTCTTCCTCCTTTTTTGATGAAAACAACGCTTTGATTTCCTCGACTGTAGATGCACCTTTCAGCGTTTCCCGGAAATCATCATCCATCAGATTCGCTGCCAGCTTGGAAAGCATTTCAAGATGTGCGTTATCTGATGTGTTTGGTGCAGCAAGCATAATCACGTAGTCAACCGGACGTCCATCCAGTGTTTCCCATTCCACCGAATTTTTTAGTTTAACCAGCGTAAATGCTGCTTCTCTGACGCAGTCTGATTTGCAATGGGGTATTGCGACACCGTTTCCGACCCCCGTGGAAAATACGGCCTCTCTTTCGTAAAGTCCTTCAATATATTTATTCAGGTCATTTACTTTCCCTGCATCATACATCATTTTGCCAAGTCCTTTGATTACATCGTCTTTTGTCTTGGCTTCATATCCAAAATTTACAAGCTTTTCATTCACCATTTCTGATACATTCATATTGTGTTTATTCCTTTCCTGCATGTCTATGCCTTTGTCAAAATATCTATCTCGCTAAATTTTTTTGCTCTTAATACCTGTTCAACATCTTTTATATTTCGTGTCAGATCCAGCACATCGCTGAAAATCCGCTGAAAGTTATTCTCCACCTTTGCATCCAACGCCAGCATAAAGACAATCTGTACTTTCTCTGAGCCCCATATGATGGGTTTCTGTAAAGTCATGAATCCAATTCCCTGTTTACGTATGTGCCCTTCAAATGCATGCGGTATAGCTACCAGACTGCCTACTGAAGTTTCCGAAAGTTCTTCTCTTTCAAATACAGACTGTATATACCCTTCATCTACATAGCCTTCGCTGATCATCCTTCCTCCCAGAAGTTTGATTACTTCTTCTTTTGACTTCAAATCGCAGTTCATAATGGAGATGGAACTATTCAAAAACTTCTTTAGGTAAAAATATTCAGTATTTTCTTCCTGTAGATGGCTTGTTTTTTTCTGAATGTATTTTCGGATTCTCTGAATATCCGTTTCACTCAAAACCGACGATACATGAAGCACTTCGATTCCTTCTTTATAAATAGGCACTGTTGAGATTACAAAATCCTGTGCCTCCGGTTCTAAACTATCTGCCTGGTTTCCCGAAATAATCTGCTTGATTTCTATTTCCGGAAACAATCGTTTCAGCTTCATGGAAACAAACTGTGACGTTCCGATACCGGTCATACATATAATTGTGACAGACAGATTTCTTTTCATTTTCTGTCGTGCTCGTTCTATGGCTGCTCCTATGTGAAATGAGACATAGCCGATCTCATCCTCCGTCGTCTCCAGTCCGTATTTCTGTCCGAACTTTGATATCAGATAAGAAGCAATCTCATATTCGTAGAACATTTCCTTTTTCACCGCATCCAAAATCGGATTTTCCAGATACATCATGCTCTGGAACCTGTGAACCATACATTCCAGGTGATCGAACAGCGCGCATGCCAATTCGCTGTCTTCCTCCAGCTGCAGTTGATACTGTTCGTCCACTTCCTGTAGAAGTGACATGATATCATCAAACATCTGAGGCTCTCTGGCACGGGTTTTCTCTCTGTCCTTTTCTTTCGTCATAGGAATCTGATATCTGACTGCCAGAAGACACGTCATCAAAAATGTAATCTCAGATTCCGGAATTTCAACATCCAACTGTTCATATATCTGTTCCAGAATATAACGGCTTACAAACCAGGCTTTTCTTCCTTCACTGGCCTGTTTCTTTTTTTCCTCCGGCTCTGTCACACATCCCATCTGAACTCTCGTTATCAGAATCGCAAGCTGAATCAAGAGTTCATCAAAAGAAATATCCGTCAATACAAAATGGAACCGATTCTCTGCCAATCGGATGATACGCTTTAAACTTTCCAGCCGCACTTTTGTAAACAGCGTCTGTATCTTCTCATTTTCAATTCTTCCGCTTTTTCCGCCGACCTTTTTCAGAACATCTGTCAGCGCCCATCGAATCTGTGTTTCCGAACCTTCTGCCTTAATCCCGTATTTTACTTTCTTTATGAAGGTAATACCGAATTTCTCCCAGAAGGAAATCAACTCCGATACATCATTCACAATCGTTCCTTTACTCACGTAAAGTAGGTTTGCAATTGATTCCATTGATATATACTTTTTATTATGTAAGAGCAGATAAGCAGCAACATAATACTTCCTCACATCCGATGAGATGTAGGAATCCTTCATCTCATACAAGACTGACTGCAGAAACTGTTCTCCGGCTTCATCATAATACAGCCAAAGGCCAACCCCCTGCTTTGTCTTAATACTGCAGGAATTTTTCTCCAGAATCTCCCTGATCTTCTTTATATCAGCCTTGATTGTTCTTGGGCTGACTTTTAATTCCGCAGCAATTTGTGATGTGGTAAACTTATTTTCATTTTTATAGAGCAAATGAAGGATTTTCTTTTCTCTTGGTAAAAACATTTGACCACCTTTCCTTGCTGTTCTGTAGATATTATACCTAGTTTCAGCAGTTATTTACAAATCAGTTAATTGCACTTTAACCAATGAACTTAGTGCAATCAATGGTAAATATATCACATTTGTCGAATTTATTCCCCCTCTTTTTGTGCACATTACCCGATATTTCGTTTGTTTTATTTACTTTTCAAATTTCCGGTTACGTTTATCCTACACTGTTTCTGTGTTTTTGTATCTCTGCCTATACTTTTTCACTTAGTTGGTGCAATTTATCAAATATTCTTTTCTTCGGAAACGTCTATAATAATAGACAGCACAATAATCTTTTATAATCAGGAGGATTTACACATGATTAATTTTGAATTTTATAACCCCACAAAAGTTATTTTTGGAAAAGGTGTTGAAGCAGAAGCCGGTAAGGTCATCAAGGAAATGGGCGGGCACAAAGTACTTGTACATTTCGGCGGCGATTATCTTCAGAAAAGCGGTACTTTAGACCGTATCCACCAGGGACTTACTGAGGCCGGTCTGGAATATGTAGATTTGGGCGGAGTTGTTCCGAATCCAAGACTTGGATTAGTAAAAGAAGGAATCCGGCTTTGTAGAGAGGAAGGAGTTGACTTTCTGCTTCCGATCGGCGGCGGAAGCGCAATCGACTCTGCCAAAGGAATCGGTTACGGCCTTGCAAATGATTTTGAACTGGAAGACCTTCTGCTGGGCAAAACTGCCACCGACAAAATTGCACCTATCGGATGTATCTCAACAATCGCAGCAACCGGTTCTGAGACAAGCAACTCCATGGTAATCACCATCGAAGACGGCATGCTCAAGCGTTCTTACAACCATGACTGCGCCCGTCCTAAATTTGCGATCATGAACCCGGAACTTACATATACACTTCCTGCATATCAGACATCCAGCGGTGCTTCTGATATTATGATGCATACTATGGAGCGGTATTTTACAAACACAAAAGATGTCGACCTGATCGACCGTATGGCAGAAGGACTTCTTGTATCTGTTCGTGAAGCTGCCCTGACTGCTGTAAAAGACCCTGAAAACTATGAAGCTCGCGCAACCCTGATGTGGGCCGGAAGCCTTTCTCACAATGGACTGACCGGAACCGGACGTGTATCCGACTTTGCATCTCACAAAATCGAACATGAGCTGGGCGGTATGTTTGATGTTGCTCACGGCGCAGGCCTCTGTGCCGTCTGGGGGAGCTGGGCAAGATACGTATATAAGACAAATCCGGCAAGATTCGCACAGTTTGCAGTCCGTGTATTTGATGCAGCACAGAACTTCTATGATACAGAGGCAACTGCCCTCAAAGGTATCGAAGCTTGGGAAAACTGGTGCCGCTCTATCGGAATGCCGACCAGTCTCCGTGAACTGGGTGTAACTCCCACAGATGCACAAATTGAAGAAATGGCCGAAAAATGCGTTGCCACAGGCGGCGGACACGTTGGCTTCTTCCAGACCTTATATAAGGAGGATGTAATTAAAATTTTCCAAATGGCCCGTTAAATCCTTTTTTATCATCCTGCAAAAACCAAGGGGCCGTCGGGAAATGTATGATTCATACTATATATTGCAGCCTGACTTTATAGTCTGCCTCAATATGCAGCTTATGAATCTCATTTCCCGACAGCCCCTGAATGCTGCCGCGCCTCCTGCAACGCTCACGTCCCCCTTGGAATTGAGACTTGTATGGTGTATATATCTGCCTCACTCAGCACATACAGTTCTCCACCATGGATTTCTACCATTTTTTCCACGCTTTTGAGTCCGATCCGGTTGCTGTCGGTTTCATTTACTTCCTTTTTGACTGTATTTATAAGGGTTGTTTTGAGCTGC
Source organism: Faecalicatena contorta (assembly GCF_001404335.1). Classification (GTDB taxonomy): domain Bacteria; phylum Bacillota; class Clostridia; order Lachnospirales; family Lachnospiraceae; genus Faecalicatena; species Faecalicatena contortus_B. Next base: position 23,804 of record NZ_CYZU01000043.1, on the reverse strand, counting down.
TGTTTTTCTGTTTTGAAGGTGAGCCTGACAGGGTTTTTCTTGTCCCCGTATTTTAAGATGTTCGAAAACAGATTGTTGAATATTCTTTTTAAAATTACGATATCACCCTTCATGAACCCCTGGCTTTCTTCGATATTTACTTCTGCTTCAAATCCGGCCAGACGCAGGAAGTCCAGGTTCTCCTGCAGAATTTCCTGCAGATCCTGTACCGGGACTTTTTCCATATTGACCGCTTCTGTTTCTTCAAACACCAGCGCATATTCGAACATTTTATCTGTCATCTCTTTGATATCGCTTGTTTTCTGCAGGCATCTTGCCAGGTACTCTTCTTCCATTGACTTGGGTATCTTCTTTAACTGGAGTACTTCCAGATATCCGTTAAGAATCGTCAGCGGGGTTCTGAGGTCGTGGGATATGGCTGTGATCAGATCCTGATTTGCCTTTCGGCTTTCTTCCTCCTGACAGATATTCTCATCCAGCGCAGTGCGGAGTTTGTCCAGTTCTTCTGCCAGTATACCGATCTCATCTTCTCCACAGTCAGGTACCGGATGCTTTAGATTGCCGGACGCCATCTGCAGCACCTCATCCTTCAGGCAGAGAACGTCCTTCATCCTCCGGTTAATAAAAAACAGATTTATTGTCAGGAACGCACCTACGCTGATCAGCACACTGAACAGAAGGTATGGGTACACCATTTTCATGGCGTGATAGGAATAAATCATCACGCTGTATTTCCCATTGCGGAACTCCATCGGCCTCTGATCGTGGTTCTCAATCTCCCCTGATGAGATTTTGTATCCTGCATCCAGCAGGCTGCCGTATACCATCCGTTCGGTTATCTCCGGGTATGCTCCTGCCCTGAAAAGCCCGTCTCCGCCGATTTCGTAAACATATATACCCGTATACTCATCCTTAGGAGCAAAGAACGACTTGAATTCGGCCTGCGCATCCTTATTTTCCTCCCGATCCGGAACATCGTAGTATTTTGCATTTGCTTCCAGTTCCTCAATCAGCGCATTCTCATCCCATGTGATCGAAGGGAATCTGCACAGGAACTTCCATACATTTCCCATATTAGACCAGATCCCCCAAAACAGGGAAAGACTTGCAATCGCAGCTGCCAACATAAGTATTGAAAGCTTCGTCCGTATTTTCCAGCTTTTTACTGCGGTCTTCATCTTCTTAATCACAGCGGTACCCCTTCCCCCATATGGTTTTGATCAAAACGGGATTCCTGGCATCCTTTTCAATCTTTTTCCGCAGATTTCTGATATGGACCATGATCGTATTATTGGCGCCATAATAGTAAGGCTCATCCCAGACAGCCTCATACAGTCTTTCCGCCGAAAATATCTGGTGCCGGTACTTTATCAGTAAATGGAGCATGGCATATTCCGTGTCCGTCAGTTCAATCTCCCGGCCTTCCGCATACACCGTCTCCTGCTCCTCATCTATCTCAAGATAATGAAAGTGCAGGCGCTTTTTTTCCTGGCTTCCTTCCTCGCTGTTCCTATCCTCTGCGGCAGAATCAGGATCTTCCTTGCCTTTATATATCTGATAGCGTCTGATCAGGGCTTTGGCACGGCTGACCAGTTCATTATAGGAAAACGGTTTTACCAGATAATCATCCCCTCCGCTGGAAAATCCCAGAGTTTTGTCGCTCTCCTGTCCCTTCGCGCTTAAAAACAAAATCGGCGCGTTGCTCTGCTTCCGGATCTCCAGACAAGTCTGGTATCCGTTCATGCCCGGCATCATGATATCCAGAATAATCAGGTCAAACATCTTAAGCCCCAGCATTTCCAGGGCCTTTGTTCCATTCTTTGCTTCTTCTATGTCATATCCTTCCCCTTGAAGCAAGATTCTGATAATCTCACGAATCTCCGGGTTATCGTCTACGATTAAAATTCTGGCTGTTTCCATTTTTACCAACCCCCTTGTTTCCAATATCATTATACATGATTTCAGAAAAAATATAGTTACTCTTAAGAATTCTTCAGATTCAGTTTGGGAATTCTTTAAGAAACGGGTTGTATAATCCACTAATGTAAACAATATTCTGTAACCGCTCATAAAAAGGAGAGAGTATGACAAACAAAAAGTATTTCTTCCCCGCACTGCTGGCCGGGCTCTTCATAATGCTGGTGATTCTGACCATTCCGGGGGGATATTTCTATGGATCTTATACAGACTGGCTGAGCCAGCATGTCCGGCTTGCTGAGACAATCCGCGGCGCCTGCCTGGAACAGGGTACATTGGTGCCGGCTTTTCTGCCGCTAGGGGGCGGGAGTAATGGATATCAGTTTTCTTACTATGGATACCTGAGGCCGGACATTCTGATCGGATGTCTGTTTCCTTTTGTTCCTATGGTATATTTTCTGATCGGCTATATGCTGGCAGGATATTTCTGTTCCGTTATGCTCTGCTATTGCTGGCTGCTAAAACACACGCAGGATAAGGGGTCTGCCTTTCTTGGCAGCCTGTTTTTCCTGACTGCCGCATGTTTTTTTCAGACCCATCGGCAGATCATGTTTGTAAATTATATGCCCTTTTTGATGCTGGCACTTTTGTGCATTAAGAAAAAACGTTTTCAGTTTCTTCCGCTATGCATGCTGCTGATTTACCTTAACAGTTTTTATTACTCCATATCCTGCCTCGCGGTCATTGGCTGGTACTGGATGCGTGAGGAGGGAACGGAATTCTGGAAACATGGATTGCTTCGATATTTAAAATCAGCCTTTCTTTCCATCGGTATGGCGGCTCTTCTGCTTATACCGACTGCATTGGTCATTCTGGAACACAAACGCGCTTCTGAGAATCTGAATCTAATGGAGATACTTGGGGCAAATGCCGATATGCACGGACTCCTGTACAGTCCTTACGGAATGGGGCTGACCGCAATATGCCTTTACCTGCTGCTTTTGGGGCTCTGCCATAAAAAGTACCGGACTGAGAGTATTATGCTGCTCTTTGTTTCCTTCTGCGGAGCCGCTGCATGGATATTGAACGGGACACTGTATGCCCGTGCAAAGATTCTGATTCCATTTGTACCGCTCGTTGTACTGCAATGCGCGAAACTTTTAAATGAACTGCGCATGGAAAAAATTACCTGGAAGCTTTGGCCCTGTTTGATTGCCGCTTCATGCTTGTTCTTTTTCCGTTCAAAGAATACATTTCCATGGATAGCTGCTGACCTTGGAATCCTCCTACTTGTTGTACTGGTCAGCAAAATAAAGGTGAAAGAACCCCTACTGAAGTACAGGTATGTGACCAGCCGGGTTCTGCTATGCTTCATGCCTTGTATGCTGTTTTACCAGACCATGCAGAAGGAACAGTTTGTAAAGAAAGAAGATGTATTCACAGACAACTCTGTGCTGGACAGCAGCCCGGTGTATGGCGGATCTCCTCTCTACAGATACGACACACTGACTGACGTACTCAATACCGGCAATCTTGCGGTAAACGGCAGGCAGCAGAAAAGTGCCATGTACTCCTCTATTTCTAATGAGGGATACTCTGACTTTTATTATGATACGCTGCTGTCCCCCGTTCAGATTAATAACAGGCTGGCGATCCTGCCCTCTTCCAATCCGTTTTTACTGAATTTCCTCGGGGTGCGTTATCTTGAGACCTTTCAGGATCAAGTGCCTGCCGGATATCAAATCGTGAAAGCTGCAGGCACTGAAAAAAACACGGCCGGCAAAAGCCTTCCTGTTCTGGCTGAAAATGAGAATGTGCTGCCTGTTGCTTATACGACCAGTTCTCTCATGAGCCAGTCACAGTATGAAAAACTGAACAAATACGACCGACTTGATGCCATAACCCGATATACCATTGTTCCTGGGAACGATACTGCCGATCAGCCTGCTGACGCAGCGGAATCTAATATGAAGATTTATGAGCCTTCCTTTGAAGATCTTCAGCTGCCGGACACAATTCAGGCTGAAAAAACGGACGAGGGGTGGCTTCTGAATGTAAAGAAAGAAACAACAGCTGCGCTCAAACTAAGCCAGTCTTTGAAAGAACAGATTCTGCTGCTGGATTTTGAAGTTGAGAATCAGGGACAGCACGCGGTTGTCATTGATATAAACCATATGAGAAATAAGCTGTCCGGTCCGGGCGCCCCTTACCCCAACGGAAACAATACTTTCCATTACCAGTTTACCAGTCCTTCTCAAGAGGGACTTCACACGCTTACTATTACATTTTCCAAAGGAAAATATCTGATAAAGCATATAAACTGGCATACCTATGACGTACAAAACCTCGCGGAAAAACAGTATACGGAGGTTGAAGAACAGGCGCCACGATCCGGTGAAATATTATCCTGCAGGGCATCTCTTGATGAGGACGGCTTTTTTGTAACCTCCATTCCTGTACAAAGGGGTATGGAAATCCTGGTTGACGGGAAAAATGTTCCTATCCTTACTTTGAACCAAGCATTTGCAGGTGTTCATCTGACAAGAGGAGTTCATGAAATCAGCGTCCGGTTCCATGCGCCGGGACAGCTGGCCGGATTTATTATTACGACTGGCAGCTTTTTGATTTATCTTCTTTATGCACTCCGGGCTCCTAGGCTTGCGCTTCTCGGGATGCTGAAAACCAAAAAGGAACTTGTACTCTATTGCTTAAGCGGCGGTGTAACAACATTTGTAAATTATTTAATTTACTATGCGCTTTTAAAAATATCTGTGGGGTACCTTGCAGCTAATACATTGGCCTGGGGAGGAGCTGTTATCACGGCGTATCTGTTGAACCGCAGACTGGTGTTCCACTCGCAGAAACAGATCCTGCAGGAATTCTCTTCCTTTGTTTGTTTAAGGTTCCTGACGCTTCTGGTGGAAAATGCCCTGCTCTGTCTGACAGCAGGCGCCTTGGGCATACCGCCTCTGCCTTCTAAGATCATAGTAAACGTAATCACTGTATTATCGAATTATGTGCTGTGTAAGTATAAGATTTTCCAAAAGGAGGAAATGAACCATGGATAAAATCAGCATTATCGTTCCCTGCTATAATGAAGAACAGGTGCTTTCCATGTTCTATCAGGAAACAGACAAGGCAGTCCGCGGCATAGAGACTGCAGAGTGTGAATTCATTTTTATTGATGACGGAAGCAGGGACCACACACCCGAAATACTGCAAAGCCTGGTTTATCGGGATAAACGCTGCAAATACCTGTCGTTCTCCCGGAATTTTGGCAAGGAGGCCGCTATGTATGCCGGTCTGCAGCATGCTTCCGGCGATTACTGCGTATTTATGGATGCGGATCTCCAGCACCCGCCCTCGCTTCTCAGGGAAATGTACAGGGTACTGAAAAATGAGGGCTATGACTGCTGTGCCGGATTCCGGGAAGACCGTGAGGGAGAAGGGCGGGTCAGAAGCTTTCTTTCCCGCAGATTCTATAAAATCGTTAACAAAATCTGTGATATGAACATGAGTGACGGGGCCGGGGATTACCGCATGATGAACCGTGCGATGGCCGACTCCATCCTGGAATTCAAGGAATATAACCGATATATGAAAGGAATCTTTTCATTTATCGGTTTTGATACCAAATGGATTCCATTCCGCAACGTGGAACGTGCCGCGGGAAACAGCAAATGGAGCTTTAGAAGCCTGTTCAGGTATGCCCTGGACGGAATATTCTCCTTCTCAACCGCCCCGATTACGCTTGCCGGAACAACCGGCAGCCTCCTGCTGGCTGCCGCCCTGCTGCTCGGAATTGCCGTGGCTGTACGGACGTTTATCTTAGGCTATGCAGCCAGCGGAATCCTGCTTGTGGTGCTGCTCATCTTGGGATTGAACGGGATACAGCTGCTTTTTATATCCGTATTGGGGCAGTATATCTCAAAAGATTACATGGAAACAAAAAAGCGGCCTCTATATATTGTAAAGAGAGAAGAAGGGTTTCGATAGTTCAAAGGGGTCTGTCCCCTTTGCAGAGGGGTCAGACCCCTCCGCAAAAGGGTCAGACCCCTTTTAGCAGATTTCGGCACCGGCCGGCATGTCTTTCTCTGGTGTCATCAGTGCGAGGCAGCCATCTGCGTCTTCTGCGCAGAGCAGCATTCCCTCTGACAGTACTCCGGCCAGCTTTGCTGGTTTCAGGTTGACAAGCACCATGACTTTCTTGCCTACCATCTCTTCCGGTTTGTAGTATGCCTTGATTCCCGATACGATCTGTTTTACCTGGCTTCCGACTTTTACCTGGGAACAGAGCAGTTTTTTGGATTTTTTTACTTCTTCACAGGCAATAATTTCTCCGACCTGGAACTGCATTTTTCCGAAATCTTCGAATGTAATTTCTGGTTTTGCCTCTATGTCAATGACGGTTTCTTCCGCATCTTTTGCCCCGGTCTCTGCCACAGGCGGATGGAGTTCTTCTACTTTTTTCAGTACCTCTTCCAGATCAAGCCTCTGAAACAAAATTTCCGGTTTATCTGTGACATGGCCCCCGTTCAATTGTTCCAGAATCTTCTTGCTGGTGGACGGCATGAAGGATTCCAGAAGTACGGCTCCTGCGGATATTCCCTGAATCAGGTTCCACAGTACGGTTTCCAGCCTGTCTTTTTTGGCCTCGTCTTTTGCAAGAACCCAGGGCATGGTCTCGTCAATGTATTTGTTGCAGCGTTTGAATAAGTTGAAGATTTCCGTAATGGCATCTGCTACGCGCAGTCCCTCCATCTTAGATTCCACTGCCTTTGGCGTCCCCTCCATGACCGCTCTCAGGTCTGCATCCACATCCTCCGCAGCGCCTTTATCGCATACCGTTCCCCCAAAGTATTTATTGGTCATGGACACGGTTCGGTTTACCAGGTTGCCCAGGGTGTTTGCGAGGTCCGAATTCAGACGTTCTACCATCAGTTCCCAGGAGATGATGCCGTCGTTCTCGAAAGGCATTTCGTGGAGTACAAAATAACGCACGGCGTCCACGCCGAAGAAATCAACCAATTCATCCGCATACAGCACATTTCCCTTGGATTTGCTCATCTTACCGTCGCCCTGCAGCAGCCACGGATGCCCGAAAATCTGCTTCGGCAGCGGAAGATCCAGCGCCATCAGGAATATCGGCCAATATATCGTATGAAAACGGATAATATCCTTACCGATCAGGTGAAGATCTGCCGGCCAGTCTTTTTTAAATTGTTCTGTATTGTTTCCGTCGCAGTCATACCCAATACCTGTGATATAGTTCGTGAGCGCATCCAGCCATACATATACCACATGCTTGGGATCGAATTCCACAGGAATTCCCCATTTAAATGATGTCCTGGATACGCACAGATCCTGCAGGCCGGGCAGAAGGAAATTGTTCATCATTTCGTTTTTACGGGACACTGGCTGGATAAACTCCGGATGTGTATTAATATGCTCGATCAGACGGTCCGCGTATTTGCTCATTTTAAAGAAATACGCCTCCTCCTGTGCAGGCTGAACCTCGCGCCCGCAGTCTGGGCATTTTCCATCCACAAGCTGGGACTCTGTAAAGAAGGACTCGCACGGAGTGCAGTACATGCCCTCGTAATGCCCTTTATAAATATCACCCTGGTCGTACAGCTTTTTGAAAATCTTCTGCACCTGTTTTTCGTGTTCTTCGTCAGTAGTGCGGATAAATTTGTCATAGGATGTATCCATCAGATCCCAGATTCTTCTGATATCACCTGCCACATTGTCCACGAATTCCTTAGGGGTGATCCCAGCCTCGTCTGCCTTCAGCTCGATTTTCTGACCGTGTTCATCTGTACCTGTCTGGAAGAACACATCATACCCCTGGCTTCTTTTGTACCTTGCAATCGCATCTGCAAGGACGATTTCATAGGTGTTCCCAATATGCGGTTTGCCGGATGTATAGGCAATCGCTGTTGTAATGTAATACTTTTGTTTTTCTGACATGATTCTCTCTCCTTTAAGAACGCCGCCCTGTCCGTGGAAGGGACGCCCCGATTTCACTGTTGACCTGTACCAAAACGCTTTAGACTGGTACTCTTATAACACAAAAAACCGCCCTCTTAATTAATATTAAGAAGACGGATCCTATCCGTGTTACCACTTCCAATTCACCCTGACCTCACGGACAGAGCCTCAGTAAGTGCCAGCCAGCACTCCTTCGCTGTAAAGGGCGAACCCATCGCAGCCTTGCACAGAACCTCCGGCGGCATACTTAAATACTTAAGAATTCCTCAGACTGCCTCACGTCTGTTCTCTGTTCGGTGCGCCGCTCAGAAGCCATCTTCATCTGCCCTTCATTCATCCCTCTCAGCGTTCGTTCCTATGTTGAGGAACTGTGGGAATTCTCTGTGGAATGTCCTGCGGACTACTCTCTCCGTCACTGCGTTTTTCATTTCTGTTTGGTCTGTTAAAAAGCGTATCACAGCAATTTGCGAATGTCAAGGGTATGACTTTATAAATTCTAAAGATCCCTTCATAAAGTTTAAATGATTCTTTTACAAACTATTAATGCTGATATCACAATTTTGTCACATTTTTTGTTTAAATTATAATCATACAAAGCAGAGATGCTTTTTCAGATAAATTTTCTTTTTCATACCTTTCTCCGCCGGAGCTCACAGCCCCGGCTTTTTTATGATATTAGGAAACTCCATCTAAGGCTCGATCAGGTATCCTTTTCTTCGGAGCATATCTTCTATCATGTCCAGGGTCTCTTCATTATCCGCCTCCACTTTATGATAGTGATAGTTCGATGTTATATTCTTGAGCGGACTGGATTTTCCGCTCCTGATGTCTTCCATAAACTCCATGACTTTTCTTCTGGAATTGATGTTAAGTTCCGCCTCCATGTGCCCGTATACCCGATGATTAATCATAACATTGACGACCCGGCCGCCCAGATCTACGATGGAACACAGCTCATTTTCCAGGTCATCGTCCGTATGGTTCACTTTAAACACCCGGCCGGCGGACTTCGGCGCATTCAGAATATATCCCCTGTTTGTGGAAATGATATCGTGTCCGGCTGCGCGGATCAGGGCGATATCCTGCACGATAACCTGACGGCTCACTTCATATTCCTGTGCCAGTGTCTTGCCGGATACCGGTATGGCACTGTTTTTTATATGGCTCACTATAGCATTTCTGCGTTCAGAACCTGTCATCATGAGATGCTTTCACCTGCCTTTCTGTCTGTCCGGATTTATACTGCATGAAGATTCTTCATCGATATATCCAGGATCGGCGCGGAATGTGTCAGCGCCCCGCTGGAAACATAGTCTACGCCGAGCGCGGTAATTCTGTCGATGTTCTCCTTTGTCACATTTCCGGAACACTCTGTTTCGGCCCTGTGGTCTATGATGCGGATAGCTTCCTGCATCTCCTCTGTCGTCATATTGTCCAGCATAATGATGTCTGCACCGGCCTCAACCGCTTCTTTTACCATATCCAGGTTCTCAACCTCAACCTCGATCTTCCTCACAAATGGTGCATAGTCCTTCGCCATCTGCACGGCCTTCGCCACGCTGCCCGCTGCGCCGATGTGATTATCTTTTAGTAAAACACCGTCTGACAGATTATATCTGTGATTATATCCACCGCCGACCCGCACAGCGTATTTTTCAAAAATCCGCATATTAGGCGTGGTCTTTCTTGTATCCAGTAATTTTGTCTTCGTTCCTTCCAGGAGTGCCGCTACGGAATGCGTATAGGTTGCAATTCCACTCATTCTCTGCAGATAATTCAGCGCCACCCGCTCGCCTGATAAGAGCACCCGGATATCCCCTGTTACTTTTCCCATGAGCTGGCCTTTCATGACCTGATCGCCGTCTTTGCAGTAAAACTCTGCCATAACCTGACTGTCCAGCAGCTCGAATACCCGTTTAAATACATGGAGTCCGGCGATGATTCCGTCTTCTTTACAGATCAGCTCTACCTCACCTTTCACGTCTTCTTTCATCACTGCATTGGTGGTAACATCCTCACTGGAAATGTCCTCCTTTAGCGCCTCTAAAATCAGGTGGTCAGCCTGTAATGTCATTGTAATATCATTCATTTGTCCTGTTCTCCCTTCTATTTACTGATTTTTTAATCCGGTCCACCACAAACGTTCCATTTAAGGCAGGTCTGTGCCATTTTCCCGCTGTTCACGCCGTTTCTTCCTTTTGGGTTTCTGTCCCATACAGTTCTTTGACCTTTCCAGCCGCCCGCTTTGCGAATACCAGGCTCTCCAACAGGGAATTGCTGGCCAGACGATTGGCGCCGTGGACGCCGTTGCAGCTAGTTTCTCCCACGGCAAACAGGCTGTCCATGGATGTCTGGCTGTCGGAATCCACCCAGATACCGCCCATGAAATAGTGCTGGGCAGGAACCACCGGAATGTATTCCCTGGTTACATCATAGCCTTCTTCCAGACAGTGCCGGCAGATATTTGGGAAATGGCTCATGATGGTTTCTTTATCAATATGTTCCATCGAAAGCCATACATAATCTGTTCCATCCTTTTCCATCTGTTCGTGAATCGCTTTTGTCACAACATCGCGTGGAAGGAGTTCATTTACAAAACGCTCCCCTTTTTTATTGTAAAGGACGGCCCCCTCTCCTCTTACTGACTCGGAAATCAAAAATCTTCTGCCCGGTTTCCGTGAATACAGCGTGGTGGGATGAATCTGCACATAGTCCAGATGTTCCAGACGGATGCCGTGTTTTTTCGAGATTTCTATGGCATCCCCTGTTAAATGAGGATAATTAGTGGAATGTTTATAATTTCCCCCGATTCCCCCGCTTGCCAGGACCGTAAAATCCGCGCGGATCTCTATCTTGCCGTCTGCCTCCGACTCTGCCAGAACCCCGGTGCATATTCCGTTTTCTTCTATAATATCGGTCATGGTTGTATATTCCAAAATAGTGACATTCTTAAGCTTCTTAACCTGGGCAAGAAGCTTACCCGTAATCTCTTGTCCGGTAATGTCCGCATGATACAGGATTCTGGGAGTGGAATGCGCGCCCTCCCGCGTATAGGCGAAACCGTCTTTGCTTCGCTCAAACTCCACTCCATATCTAACCAGGTCTTCTATGATTTCCCGGGAGCTCCGTATCATAATATCCACGGACTCCCTGCGGTTCTCGTAATGCCCTGCCTTCATTGTATCTTCAAAATAACTGTCGTAATCATCCTCGTCCCGGAGAACGCAGATACCGCCCTGGGCCAGGAAAGAATCACTGCTCTCCACATCCGATTTGGTGAGCATCAGGATCTGCTTATCCCGCGGCAGATTCAACGCACAGAATAATCCTGCCACACCAGTACCAACAATTACGACTTCTGTTTTCATTTCCATAACAGCCCCACAGCCTTTCCTATTTCGCCAACTCCAGCATCCTTTCCAGTGGTTTTCTGGAATTCTCTCTCCGTTCATCCGATACCCGGACCTCATTTTCTCCGGTCTTCAGTACATGCAGTATTTTTCCCAGTGTAATCGTCTTCATATCCTCACATACAGGCTCGGTCTCCGTAAAATAAAACTTTTTTTCCGGATAATCATTCTCCAGCTTGTGACGGACACCATTTTCTGTGCAGATAATAAATTCTCTGCTGTTGCTTTTGCCCGCATAGTCGATGATCCCGGTGGTGCTGCCTATGTAGTCAGAAAGCTCCAGCACTGCCTTGGGACACTCCGGATGGGATAGAACCTCCGCCTCCGGATACATCTTCTTCGCTTTTCTGATCTCCGCAACACTCATTTTTTCATGAACCGGACAGTAGCCCTCGTTGTAAACAAAATTCTTTTCCGGAACCTGCTCAGCCACAAAATGGGCCAGATTTCTGTCCGGGATAAAAAAGATATTTTTATTGGGCAGGGCCTTCACTATTTTAACCGCATTTGCCGACGTCACACAGACATCCGAATGCTCTTTGAGTTCTGCAGTGGAATTAATATAACACACCACAGCCAAATCCTCGTATTGCTCCCGTATTTTCCTAATCGTGTCAGTATCCGCCATATGCGCCATTGCACAGTCCGCCGAAGCATCCGGCATCAACACCGTCTTCCCAGGATTCAGCACCTTGGCGCTTTCTCCCATAAAAGAAACCCCGCAGAACACAATCGTCTGCTCCGTAAGCTCTACTGCAACCTTGCTTAAATAAAAAGAATCCCCTATGTAGTCCGCAATGTCCTGCACCTCCGGATTCACATAATAGTGAGCCAGAATCACAGCATTCTTTTCCTTCTTCAACTTGTTAATCTCATCGGCTATTGTCATCTTTTTCACACCTCTCCCGCCCCTTGGGGCTTATGTATTCCTTTGCAGAAAAACTTCTGCGGTAAATTCTCATCATTATAGCACATAAGTTTACAGGTGACAAGACAGTAAAGGGGTCTGACCCCTTTGCCTTCCGTTTTCCATCAATTCTGAATCTTTATTTTGCCGGCAAATTTGCAAATTCTATTATACGCCCACTAATTAAGGGGTTTCCTAAACCACTTTGTATTTTCTCTTTATATAACGCAAAAAGATGCCGGAAAATTCCCGCATCTTTTTGCTATTTTCTGACTATGGAGTCCAAAAGGGTCAGACCCCTTTAAACCTCTTCTCCCAATACAACAGGTACCGACTTATACCCCACACCCATTCTGTCAATTCCCATATCGATCAGCTGAAGAAAGTGTTCTCTCGTCCGTATGCATCCGCTTCCTTTTACTTTTGCCTTTCCGTTCACTTCTTCCATAATCACTTTGATAATTTCCGGTGTAGCTCCATGGGCTTCAAAACCGGTGAGAAAACCGGTACTGGTTTTTACGAAGTCTGCCCCCGCATCCATACAGCAGTGGCACCCCCGTCTTACCTGCTCCTCATTTAAGGCATCTGTTTCCAGGATAACCTTGATTTCTCTTCCGTATTTGTGTGCCGCCTCTGCGCACTTTTTCAAGTCTTCGGTAACTTTATCGTATAATCCTGCTTTAATCCATCCGAAGTTTGCTACGATATCCACTTCTTTTACAGTATCGTATTTTGCTACATTTTCGATCTGCTGTACACGGGATTCTGTGGAGCTTGTTCCAAATGGAAAATCTGTTACCGGGCAGAGCATGGTGTCTGTCCCTTTTACGTATGGTTCACACAGTTCCATATATCCTGGATTAATGCAGATTGTTGCACATCCCAGTTTTACTCCATCCTTTGTCAGCTCAATGATCTCTTCCTCAGTGAATTCCGGCTTTAAGACCGAATAATCAATGTATGCGGCCAGCTCTCTGGTTGTCATGTCACACGCCTTTTTATCAGGTTTCATTTTGTCTCCTCCTATTGTCTTTTTATGATTTATTATCAACTCTTATTTAGAGTTAATTTCATTTTAATATTACTCTTACTTATCTGAATACAGATTTTAAACCAAAGCCCATTCTGTAAATGAATCCAAACACGAGCAGGATTACCTGCCACCCAGCTTATTTCTGCTTAGCCAGAAAGCTTGTAACTTCCTGCAGTGAGGGTGAACCTTTTGTACCGCCCCGCTTTGTCGCAGCCAAAGCACCGGCGGCATTCGCAAAGCTTAGGATCTGCGGAAAATCTTCCGGAACGATCTTGTCAATGCCGCCTTTTATCTTAATTTGATAGAGCAGTCCGGCAAAGAAACAGTCTCCTGCCCCTGTCGTGTCCACGGCCTCTATCGGATAAGATTCAATCAGGCCGGACCTGCCATCCATATAGTAATAAGCCCCTTTCTCCCCCAGCGTTATAATAACGATTCTGCATCCATATCCCGAGAGCATCTCCGCGGCCCTGTCCCAGCTTTCGGCGCCTGCCAGCAGACAGGCCTCCTCCTCCGAGGATTTATAAAGCGTTACATAGGGCAGCGTCTCCCGCATAATCCGTATCATGTCTTCTTCACTTTTCCAGAGATTGTATCTGTAATTTACATCCAATACGATAGGTATCTTCTTGTCGTACACCGCGCGCAAAAACCGCCAGGTTGCAGAACGCACAGGCTCATCCGTCATACACATTCCCGAAAAAGCAGCCATGGAAGATGCCACAGCCTTTTCTATCGGCAGTTCCTCTTCCCGGAGCCAGATATCCGCACCGAACCGCCGGGAGAAACTGAAGCTTCTCTCCCCGTCTTTATCCAGCGTCACAAATGCCTGGGTCGTAAAATGCATCGGATCCATAACACATCCGTCCATACTGACCCCATAGCCCGCCATCTTTTCCCGGATCAGACGGCCCATACAGTCCTCGCCGATCTTCCCCACAAACATCGTATTCAGTCCCAGTTTACTTCCGGCCGTCAGCAGATTCGCCACCGTCCCCCCCACCTCACATTGGTAAACTGGCGCCTCGGAAGTATACTGAGGCGCCGGGATAAAATCAATCAGGGCATCCCCGATTGCACATAAATCAAACATACTGCCACCTTGCCCTTAATTTGTTGCAAATGTCATCAGTGTCTCTTCCGAACATTCATCAATATCAAACAGTCCTGTCTGCCGTCCTTCGTTCATCACCATAATCCGGTCGCATGTGCCCAGCAGCTCCGGCAGTTCCGACGAAACCATAAGAATCGAAAGCCCATTTTCAATCAGCTGGTTTAGTATCTCATATATCTCTTCCTTCGCCCCCACATCCACACCTCTGGTCGGCTCGTCAACCAGCAGAATCTTGCAGTCCGCGGCAATCCATTTGGACAATACCACCTTCTGCTGGTTGCCGCCGCTCATAAAATTGGTAATTGTATGAGCGGAACCGGGCCGGATGTGGAACGTCTCAATATACTTTCTGGTGACTTCCGCCTCCTTTGCCGGCGTCAGCCTGCCGAAGCGGTTCTTATACTTTCTCAGCGCAGGCACGGTCATATTAAAAATCATATTCTGCTGCAGCATCAGCCCTTCCGCCTTGCGCTCCTCAGGAACAATTCCCAGCCCGGCCAGAATGCCTTCTTTCACATTTTTAAACTTCACCGGCCTGCCTTCCAGCTCCACGGTACCCTCATCTATGGGATCCGCCCCGATGACTGCCCTCAGAATCTCCGAGCGCCCGGCTCCTGCCAGGCCTGCAATCCCCAGAATCTCTCCCTTATGCAGGTCAAAATTAATATTCTCTATAACCCCTTTCCGGGTCAGTCCTTTGACCGAAAGCACCACCTCGCCGATATTCCGCGTTCTTTTTGGATAAATATCCTTCACATCCCGGCCGACCATCCTGCTGACCAGGATCTCTGTCGTATATTGCTCCACAGGTCCGCTTTCTACCATTTTCCCGTCTTTCATAATCGTCAGGCTCGTGCAGAGTTCAAAAATCTCCTTCAGCCGATGTGATATATAGATAAATGTGACCCCCTCCGACGCCAGCCGCTTCACAATATCAAACAATCCCTCCAGCTCACTGTCGCCCAAAACCGCGGTCGGCTCATCCAACACGACAATCTTGGCATTGCGGGACATCGCCTTGGCAATCTCTACCATCTGTCTCTTTGCAACGCTCAGATCTTCCACCACCGCCCGGGCATCCAGCTCCAGCTTCAATTCATCCAGGACCGCCTTCGCATCCCGCTCCATTTTCTTATAATCGATCTTTCCTAAGCCTGTTTTAGGGTACCTGCCCAGAAAAATATTCTCGGCTACAGTACGGTGAGGCAGCAGCATCAGCTCCTGATAAATAACCGCAATTCCCCTCTCAATCATCTTCGCAGGCGATGTATTCTCAATCTTTTCCCCGTCCAGCAGAATCTCCCCGCTGTCGAGAGAATAAGCCCCCGATAAAATCTTCATCAGGGTAGACTTTCCGGCTCCGTTCTCGCCGACCAGCGCATGGATCTCACCCTTTTCAACAGAAATTGATATATCATCCAGCGCCTTCACTCCCGGAAAGCTTTTAGAAATATGGTTCATTTTGAGCATCCCTGCCACCTCCTGTGCCTGTTTACAGTCCTTTACCTATCCAGTCTTTTACATTATCCTTATCCACAATTGTTGTATCCAGTTCCCAGCGGGTTTCCACTCCGTCGCCCTCCAGAATCTCATATGCAGCCTGCATTCCTTCCGGTGCACAGTATGGATATACAACAGTGAAGAACATATTGCCATCCTCAATCTCTGAAAATGCAACCTCCGTACCATCCATTCCGACGAGCAGGATGCCTTCATCCTCCCGGCCTGCCGCACGCAGCGATTCCAGCGCGCCCAGTGCCATCTCATCATTGTGGCAGTAGATGGCGTCGATCTCACCAGGTCCGAATCTCTGAAGAGTATCATCCATAAATGCCATTGCATCTTCACGGAGGTAGTCACAGTATTGGGTTGCAATTACTTCCATGTCTGGATATTCCTTCTCCAGCTGCTCTGCAAAGCCATCGTGACGGTCAATTGTCGCAGATGCGCCTGCCGTACCCTGAATTTCCACGATCTTTCCCTTCTTGTCCAGAGCCTCAGCCAGCTTATCTGCAGAAGCCACGCCCATCGGCTTGTTCTCTGCTCCGATAAAACAGGTAACGTCACATTCCACATTTCTGTCCAGCGTAACAACCGGGATGCCCTGCTCCATTGCCTTCTCACAAACAGGCGTCAGCGCATCTGAGGTGAGCGGAGAAATCAGCAGCAGATCGATGCCGCGGGCCAGAAGGTCTTCCACATCCTGCACCTGCGTTGCGGAATCGTTCTGTCCGTCCGTTGTAATACATTCAAATTCCGGATAATTTTCCTCCGCATATTTTACATTTTCATCTACCATGGCCACACGGAATGGGTGGTTCATTGTTCCCTGCGATACACCGATCACATACTTCTTATCACCGCTGTCGGAAGCTTTATCCGTATCTTCTGTCTTTGCCTCCCCGTTCGTAGCCTTCGTCTCTTTGGAGGCTCCATTGCTGCACCCCGCCGCCATGGTCGCTGCCATTGCCATACATAACATTACACTGAAAATCTTCTTTTTCATTCACCGTTCCTCCTCTTATAATTCTTGAATTTGATATGTACTAAAGCACTTATGTGCTGTTAGCCTTTATCCGCACTGCTCCCTCTATCTAAAGAGCCGCTGTTTCTGTCTAAACAAACTCTTTAGTCCTATACTGCTGTTCTATATTTAAACTGCCGTTACTTATCTGTTCTTCTTGGTCCTTCGCTCCAGCAAGACCGCAAGAATAATAATGACACCCTGGATTACCTTTTGAATAAATGGAGAAATGCCCATCAGGTTCAGGATATTGTTGATTACAGAGATCAGACACGCGCCAATCAGTGTGCCCACTACACTTCCGCTGCCTCCAGCCGTACTTGCACCGCCAATGTAAACCATAGCCAGGGCATCCAGTTCATAACCCTCGCCCGCTTCCGGCTGTCCGATGCCAAGCCTTGAGATAAAGATAATAGCGGATAACGCAGAAAGAAAACCAGTGATTACAAAGCACAGCGTCTCTACCTTCTTCGTGTTGATCCCACACAGCCTTGCCGCCTCGCGGCTGTCCCCCAACGCGTAAACGCTCCGTCCAAATTCCGTATACTTTAACACATAAAATGCTACCACAAATACCGCTAGAAATATGTACACCGGCACCGGAATCCCCAGGATGCTGCCCTGTCCCAGAAAGGAAAAATCTATACCGGAATCCCTCCAGTTCTGCGGAGAGCCATTCGCGATATACCTTGCAACACCGCGCAGAGCCGTCATGGTACCCAGCGTCATAATGAACGGGGCCAGTTTTCCTACAGTAACGCCGATCCCGTTGATCAGTCCCAGAACTATTCCGATCAGAAGGCTTGCTGCTATGGTAACAACCGGATGAATCCCTTTCTGCATCATAATCGCGGCAGATACAGCCACCACGCCCACAGTGGAACCCACAGACAGATCAACGCCTCCGGTCAGTACGACAAATGTCATCCCCATTGCAATAATTCCGTTCAAAGAAACCGAGCGCACCACATTGACCATATTCGCCGGTCTCAGAAAATTTGGGGAAATAATAGCTGCAATGATACAAATTAAAATTAACGCCCACAAAATTCCCATTGCCTTTAAATTTTTAAGAAGCGTGCCATTTCCGCTTACGTTCGATACCTTACCTTTCCCCATAACTAACCTCCTGTTTATTTGTCTCAAATGTATGATACATTTAATATATATTATTCATTTAATATTGTCAATAATTTTGTAAAATTATACTGAAAACTAACATATTGCACAAAAATACTACTTTTATTTTTGTTATATTTACGATGTACTTTATTTTAGGTTGTTTATGATAATTGTCCTTTATGCTATAATAAATTGGCATTTATTTTTGTTAAAGCAACGTGATATTCTGTTATTTTATTTAGGAGGTTTATTAATGAGCAGTACGCTTTCGGAGATGAGTTTGGAAGATTTATGGGAATTGTTCCCTATTTTTTTAGAACCTCATCAGGCAGTATGGAAGGAATGGTACGAGGAGGAGACAAGCCTTCTTATGGGGATTCTGCCGCATCGTGAGACAATGCGGATCAGCCATATTGGAAGTACCTCTGTTTGTACGATTTGGGCCAAGCCTATTGTGGATATTTTGATAGAAGTGCCGGATGATTCTGATATGGAGCTTATAAATTCCATATTAGAAGACAATGGTTATCTATGCATGTCCCGGGGAAACCGCAGAATTTCTTTTAATAAAGGTTACACGGAAAATGGATTTGCTGAAAGGGTATTTCATCTGCATTTGAGATATATTGGGGATCATGACGAATTGTATTTCAGGGATTATCTGATTGAAAATCCGGATATTGCTCATGAATATGAGCGGCTGAAGCTGAGGCTCTGGAAGGAGTTTGAACATGACAGGGATAGTTATACGGACTCGAAGTCGGATTTTGTTGCCAAGTATACGCAGATAGCGAAGGAGACGTATGGGGAAATTTAAAGCGTTCATTCATCATAAAATATAATTTCTTGCCAGAGCTAAAGCCATTGTCAGCCAAAAACTAACAATGGCTTATATTATTAATTATACTTCTTTTTTTGGCTGAAAGCGCTGCCCGCAGAAAGTATACTCTGGAGCTATTTTCCCCCATTCTCCTGGTATAGGGCAGGCTTCTTGGTTTTTAAGCGTCCCCCCTCCGTAATCTCCCGATACTTCAACGCATAATACAATGCCCAGTCCTGATCATTCGCCCAGGGATCATAGTAATGCCCTTTTCTCCCATTCACCCTTTCCGGAAAGACCATGGCACAGGATGCACAGCCGTCTGCAAAGAACAGGTTCAGGCATCCCCGCAGCGATGCCGAAGCCTGCGCATCCATGCAGTGGTTCCCGGTAACCGCTCCGTATCTGGCATACTCCACCCCTGTCAGCGCGCTCCAGTAATGCGGAAATGTATCCCCATACATCCTGTTTTTCCCAAACCAATACCCGTCCCAGTGCCGGATCGCGTTTTCGAAAAGATGGTAATCCGGCTGTCTTCCGTTAAACAATGATAATATGCGTAATTGCCTTTCTGCTTCTCTTAAATACTCTTCCTTCCCGGTTATCTGGTATCCCTGAAGAAGGCATGACACCGCCGGGGCAACGATACTCTGTTCATAAGAAACCTCCGATGCCGGATAGTACACTCCGTTATTGCAAATATGATCCGCATGCACCTTGGCATAATGTGCCATTACTTCCGCCTCCCCGGACAAACCTGCTTTCAGCAGCTCTTCCCGGAGTTCATAAACCGGGATTCCGATTGCATAAAATTCGGTTCCCCGCTGTTCATAATACCGCTTCATAACCTGATAAGCATCCTCCAGATACTCCTGTTTCTTCCAAAGCCGGAACAGCTCAAGCTGAAAAACCGCCATCCAGGGATAGTTATACATCCTGTGCCAATCCAGATTATAGGAAATATCGTTGTATACAATCCCCTCACCTCTGCGGTACAACTCTCTGTAGACATATGTTACATAATCCTTCAGACTGTTTTCCAGATCCCCGTCCCGGCGGCGCTGCAGCCATAAGGCCATCAAAGCCCCCATAGCCAGGCGTTCCCTCCCCCCGTTATGGTCATCCGCAGTATGATCGTAATAGCGGCAGTCTTCCTCCCTGTCATAAATCAGATATGCCCCGTCCAGAGAAGTACTGCTGCCGTGAAACTGCTGTTTCTCAGCCAGGAATTTGCACCTCCTGTCCACCATATCCTCAAGTCCGGCAGCGCAATACAATAACGCAAAGGTTTCTTTGCCATACATGTTTATTCGAAACCGGTATTCCCCTTCTTGTTCTGCCGGATATTCCGCCGATATCCAGAGAACCTCCTTCTCTTTCTTTATAGCAAAAGGAATTTCCCTGGCTCCCAGCATAATTTTGATTGCCCCTGGATCAGCCTCCCCCTTTACCGCGGCTTTAAAACACATAGTCTCACCGGTAAAATACGTACTCCGCTCTAAAAATACTACGGGGAAATGCGGCACCTCCAGTAGCTCACTGTAAAACCTCTCCCTCGTGTCAAACCAGAAAAGTTCCCATTGAACCACCGCCTCCTCCCCCGGTTCGATACAGCCGATTACAGGGTGGAGAATAAAGTCCCCCCTGTCGTCACTCCTCTGATTCAGATCCCGTTCGATACTGTATGACCCAATATTCCCCTGCAGGAGCTTTAACCCCAGGTTTGCTCCCTCCCCGGACATTCGAAGCGCCATAACATAGGCCGCATGATTTCCACAGAACAGGTGCGTATGGCATTTATAAGCAAGGCACTTCTCCGCCTCTTCGTAGCTGTCATTAAAGGTAGTGCAGATCCCGGTATCCGTCTTTTGCAGAAAAACGGGAAATTCGGAGACATTCTGAAACCGGTAGGTTTCCTTTAAGTTCCCGGCCTCCGTAAATTCCCTGGACACCTCGGCTTGTATGCCATCCGGGCATATTACCTCCCCCCACAGCCTGCCGCCTTCGATCCAGTTCATTCCCGCTTGATCGTCTTTATGTCCTAAAAATGTCAGATAGCCTCCTTCATTTTCCTTTGTCACAAATGCCTGATTCCATTTTCTGTGATCCGTTTTTATTTTCATACGTTTCCCCTTTCACCAAAACACTTATGCATGACTTCCTCAGCCATCAAAATCCCACCTTCTGTATTGGGATGCACGCCGTCTCCCAGATGCAGCCCTTCCGCCATACGGCATGGATTTACACGGTCTGCAACCGCTCTGTCAAAATCCACAAACCCGTTCGCTAACCTCTGCTCCCGAATCCATTGATTACATTCCTGCCGGATATTCTCACATTGGTACGGCCATGCTGCATCTCTGCTCTGGAACGGAGGCAGCGTCCCTATGTAAACCTGCCTTGCTGTTTTTTTCAGCAGGAAGATCAACTGTGACAGGCCCTGAATCAATTCGCCGGAGGTCACAGCCTCCTCCAGCCGATTCTCACCATATGGCTGCAGTATGTCATTTATCCCTTCGAGTATGACCGCAATATCCGTACATCCTCTGTATTGGCCTTCTGCCCGTCCGATGCCGGATCGTCCCATTTCTCTGCCATTTCCCGCAAAACGTTCCACCTCCATTGCGTCGCGCAAGACCCGGTTCCCGCATATTCCTCCGTTGATAACCGATACCTTTCCCGGATACTTTCTATAGAGCCGTTCCGCCAGTGCATCCGAATAAAATGACATATGAGTAAGGGAGTCGCCGAAGAGAAGAATTTCCCGCACATTGCTGTCAGTCAATACCTGGATTTCCGTGAAACCGAATATGATTTGAGGTTTTATTGCTTCTTCCTTCACAAATGGAAATATCTCTTCCAGTTCCCTCCCGGCGCTGCTTTCCCCTTCCGGTTGGCGCCTCCTGTACCACGCAGACCATCCCCCTGCCGAAAATGTAGTACAGACAGAGCCGATTTCGAGCACTTCACCAACAAAGATATCAACCATAATCTCATTTCCGGCCTGAACAGGCAGGTTCACAGCATCACTATAAAATTCTTCACCCGCATGAATGGTTATCTCTGCTCTCCCCTGATACGTAACCGCCTGCTCTCTCCGTCCGTCTGAAATCCTGACCGCCTGAAAATGAAGCGGCGTATTTCCATAACGATTTGAAAATCTGACTCTTACGCGATTTCCTGAGAGATTATTTTTTGCATACATCCTGCAAGCCGTTTCTTCTATCCGCCCGATCGTTTTTCCATAGTCAATGGGCTCATACCCCCAGCTGGTTTTCCATTTCATCCTGCAGACACTCCTTCCTATCCCTTGACTGACCCGGCCATTACACCGCTAATGATGAATCTCTGCATGAAGAGATAAAAGACCAGAAGAGGCAGTACGCCCAGCACCATCATCGGGAACAGGCTGGTCCAGTCCGTGGAAAACTGGCCGATGTTCCGGTAAACCTCCTGCAGGATGACATCGTTTTCCCTTGTCTGTAAGAAGTACAGCGGCCCCATAAAATCATTCCATACATTCAATGTATTCAAAATCGCCACGGTAGCAATCACCGGCTTAAGCAGCGGAAATGTGATCGTTGAAAATGTCCGGAATACTCCCGCGCCGTCGATCTTGGCAGCCTCCTCCAGCTCAATCGGGACGGTGGAGATGAAGTTTTTCATCAAAAATGTGGCAAATGGAATATTAATTGCAATATCGATTAAAATAACAGCCAGCAGCGAGTTCATAAGCCCCATCCCGCGGATCAGCTTGTAAAGTCCCATGATTGACATCTGATAGGGAAACATCATGCCTGATAAGATCAGCAGGAATACGAACTGTGTGATTCTATATTTTCCTTTTCTGTTCAGTACATATCCGCACATGGAGCTGGTAAATATAATTCCCACAACCGAACATGCCGTGATGATCAGCGTATTTTTAAATGCCCGTGGATACTGCATATCCTGAAATGCCTTTATGTAACCGCTAAAATCTATAGAGGACGGAAGTCCCATCGGATTCAGGGCAGCCTCGGCCCCTGATTTGAAAGTAGTCACAATCAGATAATAGACCGGAATCAGGACAACAACCGCCAGCGCGATTAAAACTAAATGCTTCAAAACGTTGATATAAATCTTTTTCTTCTTCATTATCCCAGCCGATCCTCCCATTTCTTAAATACTCCCAGCATCACTGCCGCAACCAGCATGCTGACTAACAAAAATACCATTCCAAAGGCCGATGCATACCCATAATTTCCATCCGAAAACTTGGAGAACATCAGGGACAGAATCGTCTCCGTCTGATGTGCCGGTCCCCCGTTTGTAGTTGCCAGAATCAGGTCAAATATCTTCAGGCCCGATATAGTACTCGTTACAAAATTGATCTTAATGGCCGGCGCCAGTCCCGGAATTGTAATGTGCCAGAACTTCTGCAATCCGTTCGCCCCATCCACCGAGGCGGCCTCATACAGCTCTTCACTAATGCTTTGTAAACTGCCCAGATAAATCACCATGGACCAGCCAAACCACTGCCACACAGAAATCGTAATAATAGCGAACAGTGCAATTTGCGCATTGCCCAGAAAATTCACCTTCTCAAATCCCATTCCGGTAAGTACCTGGTTGATAAAACCGTAGTCGCTGGAGGACATCAGATATTTCCACAGATAACCAACAACCAAAGTGCTCAAAACTGCCGGCGCAAAGTAAATGGCGCGGTAGATATTGCTCCCTTTGATTTTTGAATTCAGAAATACCGATACGGGCAGAGAGATCAGGCTCTGTACGGTAACCGTCACAAAAGCAAAAATAAGTGTGTTTTTGATTCCCTTTGCCAGAATAGGGTCGTCAAATATTTTCCTATAATTCTCTAAGCCGTTAGTTACTATTCACAGTCGATTTAGCGTTCATTCTTTAGGAAGCTCGTAACAGAGCTTCTTTTTCTTTGCCATAATGCACAAACATAGTGGTCATATTT
>NZ_CYZU01000042.1 GCF_001404335.1 Faecalicatena contorta | reverse complement strand
CACTATGTTTGTGCATTATGGCAAAGAAAAAGAAGCTCTGTTACGAGCTTCCTAAAGAATGAACGCTAAATCGACTGTGAATAGTAACTAATCATGAGCTTTTGCCCCGGGAGTAAAAGCCCTCCTCAGTACAGGCTGACCGCCAGAAAATATACAGCCAGATAATAAAGCGTCAGAAGTACCGCGCTGTGCCAGCGGGCTCTTTTCCCGCTCAAATAGCTCCAACCCAGAATCGTATCCGATATAACAAAAAAGATCCCTCCTGCTCCTCTGATGATCCCCGGCATACTGCCGTCATTCATCCCCCAGGACGCCATAAAAGCCGCCATGAAGCAAAGCAATGCCGCATAGACAAAACCCGGAACCAGCAGCCGTCTTTCCAGTCTGTTCAGGTGAGGACTGAGAATCAAAAACATAAACCCATACAGAATTACAAACAAAATGACTGCGTTCCGCCAGCCACACCCATCCAGCAGAATACCGGTTATCAGACAGATGTGCCCCACTCCGAAAGAGGCAACGCCTGCCAGAAACCATATTTCCAGAAGTACGTCCGCAGCCATATAGCAGACAATCCCGGCAAAGGTCCACCAAGCCATAGGAGTCTGCGAAGATACGGCAAAAGAAAGCGCCATCAGTACGGGCATAAACGTAGCCAGTGCCTTAAATATAAGCGGTTTCCTGCTGCCGCTCTCTTTTCGAAAAAAATATACCAGACCGAAGACTGCCATGAATACTGCCTCCATCCCTAACATACGCCCCCCCTTTCCATCTGTTTACTGAAAGGTTTTATTCTTCACTGCCCCCACAATCGTATAGATCAACAGCGCACCGATATTTACAATAACTACACTTGCGCCCGCCGGTGTTGCCCATACGTAGGAGACAGTAATACCGATAAACAGACATACGACGGAGATGACCGCCGAGTTTATAACCACACTTTTAAATGTCCTGCACACCCTCATGGAAGTCAGTGCCGGGAATATAATAAGGCTTGAAATCAGCAGCGCCCCCATCATGCGCATGCCCAGAACAATAGTAACCGCTGTGAGAACGGCGATCAATGTATTATAGAGATTGGCTTTTACCCCCGTTGCCAGAGCAAAAGTCTCATCGAATGTGATTGCAAAAATCTTATGGTAAAACAGAATATATAAAATCAGTACTGCCGCAGAAAGGAGGACACTCATTCTGACATCCCCGCTGCTCATGGCCAGAATGCTTCCAAACATATAATTATAGACATCTGTATTCATGCCCGTGGTCATTGATATCACCATAACTCCCACCGCGAGAGCGCTCGTTGAAATCAGTGCAATAGCCGCATCCCCTTTGATTTTGCTGCTGCCGCTGATCCGCAGCAGAAGAACCGCCGCCAGAACCACCACCGGAATAGCCACTGTAAGCGGTGCAGCATTGGCTGCGGCTGCAATGACAAGGGCACCGAATCCCACATGGGACAAGCCGTCCCCGATCATGGAATACCGCTTCAGCACGAGGCTGACTCCCAGAAGGGCAGAGCAAAGCGATACCATTGTCCCCACCAGTATGGCCCTTACCATAAACGGATAGGAGAACATTTCAATTAATTTATCTAACACGCTGTCCACCTCCCAGAAATGCCTTTCCAATCTCGCTGTTCCTGTATTCTTCTGCCGTCCCGAAGAACAGGGCCGTCTCCTGGAGGTGCAGTATATGGCTGGCATATTCCATTGTACTTTCAATGTCGTGGGATACCATAACCACTGCAATCCGGGAATCTCTGTTGATCTGTTTAATCAGCTGATAAAACTCCTGGGTCACAATCGGGTCCAGGCCGGTTACAGGCTCATCCAGGAGCAGTAATTTCCTGGTAGCACACAAAGCCCTGGCAAGCAGAACCCGCTGCTTCTGTCCACCGGACAAATCCCGGAAACACTGTCTTTCCAGTTCCCGGATACCCAGCAGTTCCAAATTCTCTTTTGCACTGCGCTTGTCCGCTCCGGTATAAAAGGGACGCATCCCCCGGCCGTTCAGCCGCCCCGACAGTACCACTTCATAGACACTTGCCGGAAAATCTTTCTGTACATCCGTCTGCTGCGGCAGATACCCGATCTCATTCTGGGAAAGGCCGTCTCCCAGGATAATCTTCCCCTTTACCGGGTTCTTCAGCCCCAGAATGCTTTTCACCAGAGTACTCTTGCCGGAACCATTTTCCCCGACAATGCAAAGATAGTCATCTTCACTCACCTGAAAAGACAGGTCATGCACAACCGTCTGGCCTTCGTATGCAATTGAAATGTTTTCACATTTAATCAGTGCCATCTGACAATGCCTCCCTTAATGTCTCTACATTTTTTTCCATCAGGCTCAAATATGTTTCGCCATTCTGAAATTGTTCCGCGCTGATATTATGGCAGCTGTAAAACACTTTTACTTCCGTCCCTGTTGCCTCTGCAATGGCCCGGGAAATATGATCACTGCTCAGTTCCATTTTTAGAACGACCGGTATTTTTTCTTCCTTCACTTTGTTAATCAAAAAAGCCATGGTGGCCGCACTGGGTTCCGTATCCGAGGCGCATCCGGGAAATGCAGCATAATACCTGAGTCCGTACTCATCCGCAAAATAGCGGAACGGAAACCTGTCCCCAAACAGAATGGTATCCCGGTCAGATTCCTCCACCACTTGCCTGAACTGTGCGTCCAGATCCTCAAGTTTGTGTATATAGGTTTCTGCATCCTGCTTATAGGCATCCGCATTATCAGCGTCTGCACTGCACAGCAGTTCCGTGATGTTATCCACAATCTTCACCGCATTTTTAGGAGATGTCCACACATGTTCATCATATTCCCCCGGATTATCTTCCTCTTCCCGGTGATTTTCCTTCATCCCAGCTACATGTTCTTCCTCCACAGTATCCGCACAGTCTACCAGGCGGAGTGTTGCCATCCTGCCCGTGTCCATTGAGGACAGGATGTCCTCCACCCATTCGTCGTTTTCCCCGCCCACATAGATAAAAAGGTCACAGTTCTGGATGGCTATGATATCCTGAGGAGTAGGCTCATAAGAATGGCTCTCCTCCCCGGGCTTCAGAAGCATCTTCAGGTCTGCCCTGCCGCCTGCAATCTGCCTGACAAAATCATACTGGGGAAATATGGTTGTAACCACTTTGATCCTGTGGTCATCCGCGCTTGTTCCTTCCTGCTGCTTTGCTTTAGAGCAGCCTGACAGAAAGCAAGACATACCGAATAACAGACACATCAGCAAAACGGTTGTCCTCTTCCGGCAAACCGCTGCTGTTGTTTTTCCATTTCCATTGTAAATGCCGGCCATGTAACACCACTTCCTTTTCCCAGCAAGATAACTGCTGCATTCTTATGCCTGCCTCTCGTATTTGGTAAATCTGAATTCCAGGTCAAAGCAGGTCTGCTCCTCCCCTTCCTCTGTCATCGTCCACTCTTCCAGTTCATCCAGATTCGGCAAAAATGTGTCCGCCTGAAACGCATGGTCAATCCGGGTAATATAAGCGGTATCGCAGAGAGGAAGAAGCTGGCGGTAAATTCTTTCTCCCCCGATCACATAGATATCATCCGACTGGTAACGTTTCAATTCTTCCTGCAGTTCCTCTAGAGTATGGACAATAACCGCGTCTTTTACACGGTAATCTTTGTTGCCCGTCAATACTATATTAGTTCTGTTTTTTAAAGGCAGCCCGTTCGGAAAACTTTCCAGAGTCTTACGCCCCATCACTACAATCTTCCCCGTAGTCGTCTGACGGAAAAACTTCATATCCGTCGGAATGCTCACCAACAATTTATTTTTAAAGCCAATTCCCCAGTTCTTATCTGCTGAAGCTATCAATTTCATATATTATCCTCCTGTTTTATCCGAATTTTCAAATGCCGTATTTGACGGCAGTAAACCAGTAACTTTGTAAAAGCCTTCCATCTACGTTCTGCGCTTTCTGACTGCCCCTCTATACTGCAATCGGAATATTTTTAATCTGAGGATGTGTCTCATAATGGTCCAGCCTCACATCATCCGTCGTAAAGGCATAGAAATCCTTCACTTCCGGGTTCAGCCAAAACTGCGGCGCCGGAAGCGGCTCCCTGGAAATCAGCTCTTCAATCAGAGGTATATGCCTGTCATAAATATGAGCATCCGCAATCACATGTACAAATTCCCCCGGCTGCATATCACAAACCTGCGCCAGCATATGGACAAGCACCGCGTACTGGCACACATTCCAGTTATTAGCCGCCAGCACATCCTGAGACCGCTGATTCAGAATCGCATTCAGCGTCAGCTTATCGCTTCCATTTTCCTTTGTCACATTAAACGTCATACTATAAGCACAAGGATACAGATTCATCTCATGCAGATCCTGATGTACATAAATATTGGTCATGATCCTGCGGCTGTAGGGATTATTCTTCAGATCGTAGATCACCCGGTCCACCTGGTCCATCATCCCTTCCCGGTACTGGTGCTTCACGCCCATCTGATACCCGTAAGCCTTCCCAATCGAACCATCCCCGTCAGCCCAGCTGTCCCAAATATGGCTGTTCAGCTCATGAATATTATTCGACTTCTTCTGCCAGATCCAAAGCAGCTCGTCCACACAGCTCTTAATCCCCGTCCTGCGCAGCGTAAGCGCCGGAAACTCCTTCCTCAGATCATACCTGTTCACAACCCCAAATCGTTTTACTGTATAAGCCGGCGCGCCATCCTCCCACACGGGACGCACCTTTTCCCCCTCCGTACTGGTGCCATGATCAATAATATCCCGGCACATTCCAATAAAAACCTTATCTGCGTAACTCATGTCGCTCCTTCCTCAAAGGGGTCTGACCCCTTTGCTTACCATATTCTGAATATTCTGAAAATTCCCATCTATTTTTTATGGGTCTGAGATGTTATAAAGCATCTTCTCCAGACCTCTGTTTAATGCCGCAATCTCTTTTTTTGTCATTCCTCTGGTCATCTCTCTGTCCATCTTTCTGCGGTCAGCTTCCATCCTGCGCTGAATATCATATGCCTTTTCTGTCAGATAAATATTCTTTCTCCGTTTGTCAGCTGCGTTGGGGACACAGAGAATAAAACCTTTTTCATCCAGCCTCTTTAAGAGTCCGGTTACCGTTGGATTCTTCAGACTCAGATGGCGTTCTACATCCCTCTGGTTCACTTCTTCTTTGTTCGTATGAAACAGATAATCCAGCACCGCACACTGGGAAGCTGTAATTCCAATAGTTTTAAGCTTTCCGTTCAAGTCTTTCTCAAAGACGTTGTTGATCTGTTTTATAGTAAATCCAATCGGCTGGTTTCTTCGCTCCATGGTTTTCTCCTTTCCGTACTGGCAATATATAGCTTGCTATACACTGTTATACCATTATAAAAGAGGTGTGTCAACTTCATCACACCCCTTTTATGAAAGTCCTGTATTGCCGGATCTAGTACTCGCGGATAATACTACTGATTTCCAGTATACTCTCCATTTCCTTTAGTCCGGTCAGAGCATCCTGTAAATGATATTCTTTTACCTTTTCTGTCACGATAACAAGTTCCGCCTGGTTCTCCTTTACATGCTTCTGGACAACCCTTGCAATGCTTACCTTATGGTCTCCAAAAACCTGTGCGATACACGCCAGCACGCCTGGCTGGTTTTTCACCTGCATCCTCAGAAAAAACTTATTCCTGACCTCACTAAAATCTTTTACCGGCAGTTCCCTGTAACATGTACAGCTGATTCTGCCCATACAGCCATACTGCAGGTCTCTTGCCACATCAATGATATCACCGACAACCGCACTGGCTGTCGGCAGCTCACCTGCCCCTCGTCCATAAAACATCGCGTCATCTACCGCATCACCATGAACAAATACAGCATTAAATGAATCCCGCACGGATGCAAGCGGATGTTCTTTGTTCAGCAGCATGGGATATACCCCCACCTCGATCCCGGTTTCCGTATTATGTGCTACGCCAAGCAGCTTAATAACACTATCAAATTCTTTCGCATACGCAATATCTTCCGGAGATATTCTCGTGATCCCCTCTGTATAGACATCTTTAAATACCACCCTGGAATGAAATGCTATAGATGCCATGATCGCTACCTTTCTTCCCGCATCAAGCCCCTCCACATCCGCAGTTGGATCGGCCTCGGCATATCCAAGTTCCGTTGCCTTCGCCAGCGCTGACTCAAAACTCATATTCTCTTCAAACATCTTCGTCAGAATATAGTTGGTAGTCCCATTTACGATCCCGATCACCTCAGAAATATCATTTCCTGCCAGACACTGCTTCAGCGGACGGATGATCGGAATCCCGCCTGCAACAGCTGCCTCAAATAAAAAATCACAATGATTCTCCTCCGCAGCGTCCAGTAGTTCCCGGCCATACTCTGCCACCAGATCCTTGTTGGCCGTTACTACATGCCTGCCGGCTTGAAGAGCCTCCAAAATCATAGTCCTGGCCGGCTCGATTCCACCCATCACTTCGATCACAATTGTTATGTCTTCATCCGCGAGTATCTCCTGCCAGTTATCAGTCAGAAGTGAGGGAGCGATCCCTTCCCTTTTCTTTCTCATATCATGCACGAGTATCCGTGATATCTCCAGTTCCGCACCTATCGTGCGTTCCATTACATCTGCTCTTCTCTGAATCAGTTTATAAACACCCTTCCCCACCGTACCCAGTCCGAGCAGCGCTGCCTTAATCTTTTGTCCCTTCATTATAACACCCCGTCTGTGCTGCGGAAATGAACAGCCTGCCAAAGAAACACCGATCCCGCTTCATTTACTTAATAACTTAACAGGCTTTACACCTTCGCATGTACTATGTAATCCATATAAATATAAGCCTCAGGACACGAAATCAGTGTCCTGCAGTTATGAAATTTTCTGTTCCAATCCTTTTACTCTTGTCTCTAAATCTGAATACTTTTCCGCCAGCAGATTAATCGTACTGCTTTCTATTCTGATTGCATTTACCGCTGACTCCAGAGAAACCATCCGGTTCTCAAGCCTTTCAAAATGTCTGTTGGCTTTCTCCTGCACAAAATCAAGTTCCTCAAGAAGATTATTTTTGAGTCTATACAGACTATCAGCCATTTCTTTTTTCGTCGGCATCTCCGACAGCCTTGCATCCAGTTCTGCTTTCGTCGGCATCTCACACAGCCTTGCATCCAGTTCTGCTTTCGTCGGCATCTCACACAGCCTTGCATCCAGTTCCGCTTTCGTTGGCATCTCACACAGCCTTGCATCCAGTTCTGCTTTCGTCGGCATCTCACACAGCCTTGCATCCAGCTTTTTATCCATCATATCGGAAATTGCCTGCAATAACTGTTCTTCTGATATGAACATGCTTACCACCTCACCTTTTGTGTGGACATTATAACACATGCCCCGGTATAAAGTCTATTAAATTATCAAGGTACTTCCCCTTGGAAATCAGCTGAAAATTCAATGCCTGAACGACAGAAAATAAATAGATTTATGTAGAGAATCTGATATACTAAAATGGGCATTAAAATAATCACCTAATTTGCTTAGACAATTATTTTAACACCCATCCATGCATCCTTCAAAGGATAACTGAGAGCGATAGACGGGATTCGAACCCGCGACCCCGACCTTGGCAAGGTCGTACTCTACCAACTGAGCCACTATCGCGTATCTTGTGTGTTCCCTGACCGGAACAATAATTACTATACTATATGCAGTCCGTATTGTCAACAATTTTTTCAAACTTTTTTAACTTTTTTATTTTTTCTGCAGACTTGCTTTAATCTGCCCTCACCGGCCGCTTTGTCTATTTCTCCATAACGCCACGAATATACCAGTGTTTTCCATTTGTATTTCTACATCCCGTAATATAAAATAGACACATTGCGTCTTTTAATAAAATACCTGCAGATCATCCCTGGGTACGTTCGAAAGAATCCCCCGGGACGGCCATAAATTTTCAAATTAGATTGGGTAAATACGATGATTACTAATGATTCAATCGGCCAGAATATACGGCGCCTGAGAAAAGAACGTAATATGACACAGTTACATTTAGCAGAAAAGCTTCATCTCCACCGGGCCACTTTGTGCTCCTATGAGTGCGGCAAACGGCTCCCCGATATATTTATTCTGATATCGATTGCAGATACATTTCAGGTAAGTTTGGATACACTTGTAAACAGAAATATCTGTTTTACTGAATAGGCCTGTCTGGTTCCGGAAATCGTTTTCCTAAACCATAAACAGGCCTGTATCATACTACATTGCAAAGCAGGATGTATCACTTTTATGCTTTATCGCATCAAGCTCCTATATCGCATCATGCCGTCCCGATATCGGCTGCTAACCACACATCTTATGCAGCACCGCCGCAGCCTGTCTGACAGCCTCCTCAGAAGTTTTCCAGAGCAGATACTCATTTCTTTCCGGCAGGCCCATGCTGGCTCCTTCCATGCGGAATTGCATGGCGCTTTCTACCTCCTGTTTTCCAGACATATGGAAGGAGGTTATCCCGGCAGCCGGTACAAGTTTCTCAATCACCCCAGCCTGAATTCCACCGGCCGCCAGAATCTCGATTCTGCCTGCGCTCTTCTCCTCCAGCTTGGCCAAAACATCCCGGCCATCCAAACCGGTTTCTTTCTGCCCGCTGGTCAAAATCGTCTTCATCCCTATTGATACCGCCTCTTCCAGCGCTTTATATGGATCCTTGCATACATCAAAGCATCTGTGCAGTGCAACGTCCATATTTCCTGCCGCTTTCACCAGTTCTGACATTCTTCCGGTATCGAGCGTGCCGTCCGGATTCAGCATGCCGACAACCGCCCCGGAAGCTCCCAGTTCCCGGTACATCTGCAATTCTTCTTTCAATTGTTCAAACTCATAATCATTATAGCAGTAATCCCCGTATCTGGGACGTAGCAGCACACGTACACGAATATCCGTATATTTGCGCACCAGCTTGAATAACGCCTGTCCCGGCGTCACACCCCCGATCACCAGATTGCTGCACAGTTCGATCCTGTCTGCGCCTCCTTTTTCCGCTGCTATTGCGGACTCTACGCAGTCCGCACATACTTCCAATACATACTTTCCCATTTTTTCTCCTTTCATGCCCTCTTCTGCCTTAAATAAATATCCGAATTGATTATCACTGTCTACCCATGTATTTCAGCCACATATTAATTTACCACAGCTGAATGTGTTCTTCAAATGAAATTCTCCGTCCAGAACAAGGATATCCGCATCCTTTCCCACAGACAGCATCCCTTTGTGCTCCAGCCCAAACTCTTCTGCCTGGTTAACAGAACTCATCTGAACAGCATCTTCCAGTGAAGCCCCCGTGAAGTCCATGATATTGCGGAATGCCTGAATAAATGTCAGAACGCTTCCTGCTATCGTACCGTCTTCCAGCCTGGCTGTCCCATCCTTTACATACACCTTCTGTCCGCCCAGCTCACTTAAACCTTCCGGCATCCCCTTGGCTCTCATGGAGTCCGTGATCAGTTCAATCCCGCCGCTTCCTTTTATTTCATAGGCAAGCCGCACCATCTCCGGTACAATATGAATTCCGTCACAGATAATCTCAGCCTTCACCCCCGGCGTCAAAAGGCCGTATCCGGTCACTCCCGGCTCTCTGTGGTTTAAGCCTCTCTGTGCATTGTAAAGATGGGTAATATGGCTTGCACGGCTGCGTCCAAGCTCTGCATAAAGTGCATTCGAATGCCCGGCGCTTAAGACTACCTTGTGCTCCTCACACCAAGCCTCAAACTGTGTGTCCGCTTCCTCAGGAGCATATGTCACAAGCCGGATCATTCCGCCGCTGATCTGATTCCACTCCTCCAGCACTTTCTCATCCGGTTTTTTAATATAAGAGGCATCCTGCGCACCTTTAAACTTTTCAGAAATAAACGGCCCCTCAACATGGATTCCCTGGATGATCGGGTTCATTTTTGCTGCACTGCAGATATTTTTCATCGCTTCTTCTATCTTATCATAAGTTTGTGTCATGGTTGTACAGAAATAGGAAGTGATCCCTTCCTCTGCAGCCATTTTATTCACCATGCTGCTGATTTCTCCAGGCAGTGCATCCATATTGTCTTGACCATATCCGCCGTGGCTGTGGACATCAATAAATCCCGGAATCAGAATATTCCCTTCCGTCGCAACCTCCTCGTCGCCGGCCTTTTCCGTAAAGCTTTCCATATCACCTACTTCTGTAATTTTCTGGTCAAATCGGATATATCCCCGGTAAATCACTTCTTTGCCGGTGTATATTTTCTTATCTTTTATTAACTTCATATCATCCTCCATTCTGCCGCTTGCCACGGTCTTCTTATTTTTTGTCCGGTTCTCGTTTTTTCAGCGCAATGAAAACGCCGTAGCATAATAGCACTCACCGTTTCTCCTGTTTCATATAATACATCAAATAGAAAAAGAACCGTAAAAACGGCCCTCTTTCTCTATATCTTTAAATATGCCAGATTCTGTCCGCATATTTCTGTTCCAGGACATTGTTAAACTCCCTGCCGCCATCTATATTCGCACTCTTATAGACCGGAGCCTCATATCCCTTTTCGGTCATGTCTTTCACAGCCTCATAAATTGTCTGCTGCAGAAGAAGACATGTACTGAATGAGGATGTACCGCACACCTTGCTGTCAAGCCCTTCTATGTCCAGAGAGGCGTCTCCGAAGGTGGACTGGTTGTCCAGAACCACATCGGCAAATTCATATAACAGTTTTCCTGAAGAATGTCTGGAAGTGGAACTGCTGGATACTTCCAGCGCTGTCACTACAATTAACTTGTTGCCTTTTTTCTTAATATGTTCTGCCATCTCGATCGTCATTGGATTTCTCCCTGAGTTGGAGATCAGGATGAAAATATCGTTTGGCTGTATGTCTACGCAGCGCATAAGGAACGGCGCAACGCCTTCCACGCTTTCATACATGCCTTCTGCTCTGTCTCGTATAACCTTGCTTGGTATCAGACCGCCTGCTCTTCCGCACACTTCAATCGCCCCGGCATAGGAATGCCCGCTGCCGAATGCCTGCAGAATACCGCCTTTTTGGATCGATTCTGAAATCAAAAGTGCTGCTGCATGAATATTCTCTGCCTGCGTATTTTCCAGTTTCTCCATAACTTCTTTTGCCTTGTCAAAAAATTCCAGTCCCATAACGCTCTCCTTGTCTTTCAATTATGCTAATAATCCGATAGCATAGAATACGATAGATGCCACCATAATAATTAAAATTGCTTTTGTTGAAGTCATTTTTTTCTTGCCGAGCAGGAAATAAATCCCGGCTACTACAAGTACCGGCACGAGGCTTGGCATAATCTGATCCACAATTGCCTGGCCTTCCAAAGTTACATCACCGGATTTAAAGTTTGCCGCAATATTAGCCTTTACAACTGTAGGGATCAGCGCACCCACAACGGTTATTCCAAGAAGGGTGGCTGCGTGTGTAAGAGCATCCAGCTTATCCTTTGCAGAGGTAACCAGCTTTGTTCCCTCGCGGTAACCAATTCCTGTTGTAAAATATCTGAAAATCAGTATTGCAATATTGACAAGCAGCCAGATCACAACACCTGTCACATTTCCATTCTGTCCCATATAAGCTGCAATAGAACCGAAAATGGTTGGGATCAGTACTCCGAAAATAGTGTCGCCCACGCCTGCAAACGGTCCCATCAGACCTGTCTTGATACCACTGGCTGCATCCTTCGCCGTTTTACCGCCTGACTCTTCTGTCGCTGCATCAATTCCCAGTATAAATCCTCCCATATGCGGTGTGGTGTTAAAAAACTGCACATGGTTTTTCATCATCTCTTTTAAGTCCTCGGACTTTTTGTATAACTTTCTCAATATAGGCAGGATCGCATAGAGATAACCGACACCCATCATTTTCTCATAATTCCATGTAATCTGGGATGCCAGAATCCATCTTTTGCTGACCCTTTTAATATCCTGATCTGTAATCTTCTCCTGATTAATCTTCAAATTCTCCATCTAACAATCCCTCCTGAGCTGATCCTGTATTAACCGTAACTACTTTCTGGTTTTTCTCCAGAAACTGTTTAAATGCAACGACTGCCAATGCTGTACCTAATATTGCCACTCCGACCATAGGAACACTTAAATATGCAGCAGCAAAAAATCCAACCAGAAGATATGAGATATAACTCTTCACCGGAAGGTATCTCAGCAGGATTGCGATACCGACTGCCGGAAGCAGTCCGCCTGCAACTGTAAGTCCGCCCATCAGCCATTCCGGCATGTAGTCCACAATCAGATTGACCAGATTTTGTCCGAAAATCAACATTAAAAATACGGGAAGTGCTCTGGAAAGCCCCCAGGACAAAGATCCCAGCCATGTATTTCTTCCAATGGCCTTAAAGTCCATTCTCTCTACAGCCGCCTCTACTCTTTTCGCAAAGAATACGTTGCTGAATCTGGCCAGCACGTCCAGCTGTACCATCAAAAGTCCTACCGGAACCGCAAGTCCGATACCAAAATCCATTCCTTTTCCGGATGTTACTGCAAACACCGTACCGATAATTGATCCCGTCATGTAGTCCGGCATGGAAGAACCGCCGTAAGTACCAACACCCAGAATCATCAGCTGCAGGGTTGCTCCAACAGCCAGCCCCATCTTCATGTCCCCCATGATGATTCCGGCAATCGTACCTATAATAACCGGCTGGTTTCCCAGAACTGATGTGGATAAGTTTTCACAAATTGCAAAGAATGCAAGTGCTGTCAATGCAAGAATCTGCCACATTTGAATTTCCATTTTTTGTTTCCTCCTCTGCTATTTTAAATAAGATGCAAATTTCCTTTTCTCATCGTTGGGCACCATCTGTGCATATACAGGAACCCCGGATTCTTCAATGGACAGAATTGTCTGCAGCTCTTCCTGCGTACAGTAGACAGACTTTTTAATCTGTTCCCTGCCCTCTTTTATTCCCATATTTCCTATATTGACTTCTTTAACCTTAACGCCATATTCAAGTAGTTTTACAATCGTAGAGGGGTCTTTGACAATTAAAAAGACTCTTTGTCCTGCATAAATACCTTCATTCAGGCGCTTTGCAGCATTTTCAGCAGTCAGCACGCTTAGCTTCATACCCGCCGGAACTGCAGCCCTGAGTGCATTTTTAGCGATCTCGTCATTTACGATGTCATCTCCGACCACCATGATTCTGGTTGCTCCCAGTGTCCTTGTCCAGTAAGTTGCCACCTGGCCATGGATCAGACGTTCATCCAGTCTGAAGTTTACAATACCGTTCTTTTCAACAGGCTCTTTATGCTCCTGTTTCTTTTCCGGCTGGCTGTCATTTTTAACACCTTCGCCCATGATCGTTTCCTTTGCCTGTTCCATCGCACTGTACAGAGTATCACCTGTATTCAGCGCTATAAGCATTCCCATGCACAATCCTGATACCAGCGCGATCCGGCTGTTTTCATGTATAACAGGTGCAGCCGCATTGAACGGTGTGCCGCCCGGCACGTCCGTAATGATGGCCTCACACTGATCGGCCCCGTTCTCTGCCAGTATTGCCCTGTAAGCCTTTTCCACAGACTCTTTTGTCATGTCTTCGGTAAATGTGACCACAAAGAACTGCGGTGCAGCCCCTGTTATCATTTCACAGCTTGCTTTGCAAGCCTTTGCATATTCTCCGTGTGAAGCAAGGATATAATACATATGTCTTCCTCCTCTAGTCTTTCAGGATAAATTCAATGACCGGTACAAGCACATCCGGTCTCTGCACCGGCAGGGTTACCAACAGAGAGTTATCCTCAAACTTGTCTTTAATATGAATCTCGGTTACCTCAGCGTTTAAATCTTTATGGGATTTTCTCTTGCCGGAAAGCCCTTCGTCCTGAATATATTTTATTTCAGAGTTATCATGGACCAGCTGTGCATAGGCAACCTTTCCTCCCAGCTTTTCGATCAGCAGCGTTCTGTACGGCCATGAGAAAAGGTGCAGGTAGAGGCGGTTCCCATTCTGTGTAAAGCGTGCATCTGCCGGGGCATCGTACTCGCTGGCCCCACAGCCATATATTGCCCTGCCATGCAGCCACATCCATTCACCGACCCGGTTCAAAATCTCTTCCGTCTTTGCATCCCATTCGCCGCGGGCGTTCGGTCCGATGTTCAGCAGCATGTTACCGCCCTTGGAAACAGTATCAATCAATAACTTCGTTACCATCTCCGGTGTCTTCCAGTCCAGATTGTCTCTGTCATAGCCCCAGCTTCCGTTCAGCGTCTGGCATGCCTCCCAGACAAGCTGCTTTTTGCCGCTTTCCATCCTGGCATTACGCTGATACTGCTCCGGAGTTCCTACGCCCCGCCCAAGATCCAGACGGTCATTCAGAATAATGTCGGGCTGAAGGGAGAGGATCATTTTCTCCAGATCCTCGGATTTCCAGTCTTCCCTGCCTTTTCCGACGGAATCTCCCCAGTCTCTGTTTGCATAGGAAAAGTCAAACCACAGATAATCGATCTTACCATAATTGGTCAGAAGCTCTCTGACCTGCCCATGCATAAACTTTGTATAGGACTCCATATCCCCCGGATGATTCTCAATATATTCTTTGTTATTTCTCTCCGGATGATACCCGTCTACCAGGAAATCCGGGTGGTTCCAGTCGATCAGAGAAAAATACAGGCCAACCTGCAGGCCCTCTGCCCTGAACGCCTCCGTATATTCTTTCACCAGATCGCGGCCATAGGCCGTATTGGTAATCTTGTAATCACTGAGTGCTGTGTCCCACAAAGCAAATCCTTCATGGTGTTTTGCTGTCAGCACCGCATATTTAAAGCCCGCTGCCTTTGCCTTTTTTGCCCATTCCCTGGCGTCCAGCAGATCCGGATTAAAGTTGTCAAAATACTTCTGATATCCATCCTTTCCAATCTGCTCCAGTGTCATTACCCATTCATGTCTGGCCGCGGCCGAAAATAATCCAAAGTGTATGAACAGCCCGAAGCGGTCCTCCATAAACCATTCAGGATTCCCATAGTCATCCGGCCATTCAAAATTCTTAATCATCTCCACACTCTGTCTCCCTTCAAATAAATTTATTATGCATAATAGATTGTCCTAATTATAAACAGATTATTTTTTTAACGTGTAAAATTTCGCAATTTGGAAACTTTTTTATGCAAATTGCAAGCATAGGATACCCCAAATTTGTGTAGTCTACACAAAAAGATGAGGGAAGGGGCGCCTGACAGAGACGGAGGGGGTGCCGGAGGGGGAAACTTTGCAGGCCTTTTTAGCGGCTGTCCGTTTGCCAAGTATCACTAGATAAAAACCGCACCGGATGAGAAGGCACCACCGGCATTCACCCCGCAATTCTGATGAATTGCGCGGCTCAGGCCGGCTTAAACTCTGCTTCGGAAGCAGAGTTTAGCCTTCTCATCCGGTGCGGTTTTTATCAAGTGATACTACGGCGCTCTCTATGCCGCTCAAAAAGGCCTGCAAAGTTTCCCCCTCCGGCACCCCCTCCGCCCCTGTCAGGCTGGGTCCATCCGGACGGGAGTTTGGGTTTATCTTTGCAGATGGAAGCGGCTTGGACGGGAGCAGTGGATCAAATTGGCTATGCAGGCATATCCGCTGCAGAATTAGATGTGGAGATGAGGATATATATTGATCAAATGCACAATAACCAAGCCGGTGCTTTTTCATCCTATTATACCGATACCCTTCCCGCATCCCCATCCAAAATCCGCCTCTCCCGCCTAAAAAACTCTCAGTTTCCCCGCTAAACTCCCGCCCCCGGAACTCCCCAGCAGTACAGCGCATAGAACGCCGTCCGCCGCTGGAAACGGAGATAGGGGGATTGGGAAGCGTAGGTTCGGTTGTTAGCTGGAGTAAAGTAAAAAAGAAGGAAAACCGGGGTAATTTTTGTGATTCCGAATCACAAAAATTCCTGGCCCCAGCGCGCGAAGCCATCAGGCTTCGGGTGATGTGGCCAGGTTACCCCGGTTTTCCTTCTTTTTTACTCTACTCCAGCTTACAGCCGAACCCCCGCTTCCCAATCCCCCTATCTCCGTTTCCAGCGGCGGACGGCGTTCTATGGGCCTGTACTGCGACCCCCTCCAATACGTTTAAACTCCTCGACAATCATCTGGGCTATGATTCGTTCTATGAAGGGATGGTTCTGCACCCTGGTTGTGAAATGATACAGTACCGGATAGCTGACGCTTGGATCGGATGCAGCCTCCCGGTTGGAGGTGATCAGGGCAATCCTGCCCTTTGTTTTGCGAACGAAGGACCTGGACTGATCCAGGGGCTTCATCCCGTTTTCGTATATATACTGTCCTGAATTTGAGAAGATGATAATGAGTGTGTCCTCATCGGCCTCGTTGATATATTGTTCCTGCTTGACATCATAGATATTGGTCTTGATGTATTTACCCACTCCGGCTATTTCGTACATAAAATCCATTGCAACGGTCTCGGAATATACAGAACCGAATGCCGCCACCTTTTTATACTGATGCAGGGCTTTTGCGAGTTCCCTGATCTGATTTCTGTCTATGCCCGATAAGAAGTGTTCGATATCTCCCGAGAGAACGCTCAGGAATCTCTCGATACCGTATTGTTCAATGAATCTGTCCATGGGGACTTTTTCTTCGTAGTTATGGTATCCTGCCCTCTTTTTTTCATTGCGTGCATTGTCACGGAATTCCTTGTAGTCTTCAAACCCCAGTCTTTTTACAAACTTGGACAACGTGGATTTTGATATGTGGCATTTGTCCGCGACCTGGTCTATGGGCATGTGTTCGATATCTTTGATCATCCCCAGCAGGCTTTCCGCAATGTGGGCTTCTGTAGAATCATATTCCGAATCATTGAGCAGGTTAATCAGCCGATAAGCAACAATATACATGGTCCACCTTCCTATTCAGCGCTTTTAAGTTCCAGTCCCAGTTCTCCCAACTGTTTTTCATCCACAATATTCGGCGCTTCTGTCATCAGGCAGGAAGCGTCTTTTACCTTCGGGAAGGCCATTACATCACGGATGCTGTCTTCTTTTGCCATTAGCATTACCATACGGTCCAGTCCGTATGCCAGTCCTGCGTGAGGCGGAACTCCATATTTGAAAGCGTCCAGAAGGAATCCGAACTGCTCATGGGCCTGCTCTTTTGTAAATCCAAGCACCTCGAACATTTTCTCCTGCACGTCATTCTGGAATATTCGGACACTGCCGCCTCCGATTTCATTTCCGCTCAGCACGATATCGTATGCCTTTGCGCGCACTCTCCCAGGGTCAGAATCTAAATACTGCAGATCCTCTTCCATCGGCATGGTAAACGGATGGTGCATTGCCACATAACGGTTCTGCTCCTCGCTCCATTCGAGCAGCGGGAATTCCATGATCCACACAAACTTGTACTCATTTTTATCCAGGATTTCCGTCTGTCTTGCAATTTCCAGGCGGAGATTTCCCAGAACGTCCCATACAACCTTGTTCTGATCGGCCGCAAAGAGCAGCAGATCCCCCGGCTCGCCGGACATTGCCTGTACAAGGCCCTGCATTTCATCCTCTGTCATGAATTTGGCAAAGGAAGACTTCATGCTGCCATCCTCCTGCAGTGCAATATAGGCAAGTCCCTTAGCGCCAAAGTCTTTTGCAAAATCGACCAGTTTATCGATCTTCTTGCGCGGCATGCCGCCCTGGCCTTTGGCATTGATGCCCCGGACTGTCCCGCCATTCTCCACGGCGCCTTTGAATACAACGAACTCACAATCTTTGACCGCTTCCGTCACATCCACGAGTTCCATGCCGAAACGGGTATCCGGCTTGTCGGAACCGTAACGGTCCATCGCCTCCTGCCATGTCATTCTTGGAATGGGCAGCGCTACATCCACATCCAGCACCTCTTTAAAGAGTCTTGCAAGAAGTCTTTCATTTACATCAATTACATCGTCTACGTCCACAAAGGAAAGCTCCATATCGATCTGGGTAAACTCCGGCTGTCTGTCCGCACGGAGATCCTCATCGCGGAAACATTTTGCGATCTGAAAATAGCGGTCATAACCCGAACACATCAACAGCTGCTTAAAAAGCTGCGGAGACTGGGGAAGCCCGTAAAAACTGCCCGGATGAACACGGCTCGGCACCAGGTAGTCCCTTGCGCCCTCCGGAGTGCTCTTACCGAGTATCGGAGTCTCAATCTCCAAAAATCCCTCTTCAGAAAGGAACTGTCTGGTAAGAGTAGCAATCCGGCTTCTCATCATCAGGTTCTTCTGCAGATCCGGCCTTCTCAGATCCAGATATCTGTATTTTAGGCGGAGTTCTTCCTTTGTTTTGCTGTTCTCTTCAATCGGGAACGGAGGGGTCTCTGATTCGGAAAGGATCCGCAGTTCATCCGCCCTGATTTCAATCTCTCCTGTTGCAAGGTTTTCATTCACAGCGCCGCTGCGCGCTTCCACCCTGCCCACAACCGCAATTACAAACTCACTGCGCAGCTTCGCAGCTTTATCGATCAGGGCAGACTTATCCTCCCCCTCAAACACAATCTGCAGAATACCGGAACGGTCTCTCAGGTCCACAAACACAATCCCGCCCTTGTTTCTGTTCTTCTGGACCCAGCCCATAACCGTTACCATCTCACCGATATTTGAACTGGACAACTCACCGCAGCGGTGAGTTCTCTTTAATCCTTTCATTGATTCAGCCATTTCCTATTCATCCTTTCTTCATAGGGGTCTGACCCCTTTGCAAAAGGGTCAGACCCCGTTCACACTTTTTTCACATTTAGAGAGTATCTATGGAATCCCGATAACATTCTACGATGTCTGCGTATCCCTGTTCTGTCAGCTGTTCCTTCTGGAACTTTTTGTTCTTCTTCATATTGGCGATCATAACCTGCCGCCCTGCCGCGCGCTCTGCTTTTGCCAGGTTCAGCACTTTCAGCATACCTTCCTGTGGCATATTTTTCTCGATTAGAAATGCCTTTTTATCCCGGCTGGCCGGCACCTGATAGCCCCGCTCCAGCAATAACATGACAATCCGCTCGAAGCCGATGGAGAACCCTACCGCCGGGGTGTTCTGCCCGGTGAATTTTCCGATCATCTCATCGTAGCGTCCTCCGCCGCCAACAGAACCACCAAACTCATCCATGGAGATTTCAAATATAGTTCCGGTATAATAAGACATGCCGCGCACCAGTGTGGGATCAAATGTGATTCTGAAATCCGCTTCTTTTGCACTGTCTACGCTCGTAATAATCATTTCCAGTGAAGCCGCCGCTTCATCCTCGAGAAAGCCTTCCAGCTTCTCTTTGCAGTAGCGTACGCCTTCCACGTCCCCCGTAATTTCTTTAAATAACTGAAGATATTTTTCCACCGTTTCTTTTGCATAACCGCAATCCTCTAATTCTGCTGCCACACCGTCCATTCCGATCTTGTCCATCTTGTCCAGTGTAATGAATACATTTTCATAGTCTGTTTCCTGAAATCCGCTGTATGCTGCCATTGCCTTTAAAAATCTTCTGTCATTGATGCGGATGGTAAAGTTTTTAAAATCCAGCTTTCCAAGCAGGGTGGATGTGGCAAGGATCAGTTCGATCTCAGCCAGGTTGCCCGGCTCTCCTAAAATGTCAATATCACACTGCATAAACTGACGGAAACGTCCTCTCTGGGGTCTGTCGGCACGCCATACATTTCCCATCTGCAGCGCCTTAAAAGGGGATGGCAGGTCGTTCGCATTGTTGGAGTAATAACGGCACAGCGGCACAGTCAGGTCATAGCGCAGGCCGCCGTCCACAAGATCCGCCTCTTCCCGGGCCGCATCAATTTTCAGCTTTTCTCCTCTTTTCAGGATCTTAAAAATCAGCTTTTCATTATCTCCGCCCTGTTTGCTGCACAAATTTTCAAGATGCTCCACGCAAGGGGTCTCGATTGATGAAAATCCGAATGCCTTGTATGTTTCCTTAATGAGCCCGATACAGTAATCCCTGATTTCCATTTCGCCGGGCATCATGTCCTTCATTCCGGTAACCGGTTTTTTCTTTAACGCCATAACCATTCTCCTTTTCTCTCTATCATCTCATCAATGCGGCCGATATACTCCGCAATGTCCTTCACATTTTCAATTCTCACCAGACTTGTCTGCCTGCCGTTCTCCAGGGTAATCTTCTCCGGCAGCACGATTTTCGTGGAAGCACCGGCTCC
Source organism: Faecalicatena contorta (assembly GCF_001404335.1). Classification (GTDB taxonomy): domain Bacteria; phylum Bacillota; class Clostridia; order Lachnospirales; family Lachnospiraceae; genus Faecalicatena; species Faecalicatena contortus_B. The sequence continues at coordinate 26,184 of NZ_CYZU01000042.1, read as the reverse complement.
GGCAGCCAGGATTGTCTGCTTTTCTTCCATAATTAGTATATTGTATATTCCGGCTTTGTCAACCTTTGCATAGCCAACATTTTCAAAATTTCCTGCAATATTCTTCTGCCGGTACAGATAATAAGGTAAAAGGCCCATTCTTTCCGCGGTCGCGGCGCTCTCTTCCACCATCTGCTCAATCCCGGAATGCATGTCTATTTCCCGGTTCTCCTGCCCAAACTTCGCGGCTCTTTTGATTGCAAGCGAGTGAACCGTAAGACTGTCCGGCCCGAGTTCCTCGATCTGTCTGAGCGTATCGCGCATATCCGCGGCGTCCTCTCCGGGGAGCCCCGCAATCAAGTCCATATTAATATTCGTAAATCCCAGTCTCCTGGCCTGCCAAAACACGTCTTTCACGTCCTGGGCACTGTGTCTTCTTCCAACTGCATCCAGCGTCTTCTGCTGCATGGTCTGCGGATTCACCGAAATCCGGGTCACCGGATGACGCGCCAGTACCTCCAGCTTTTCAACCGTAATACTGTCCGGTCTTCCCGCTTCTACCGTGAATTCCAGCAGATTGTCAAAAGAAAATTCCTCCTCCAAAAGGCTTAGCAGCTGATCAAGCTGCGCTGCGTGGAGCGTGGTTGGGGTGCCTCCCCCGATATAAATCGTATTCAGCTTTCGGCCCGCTGCCGCCCTGCCGATGGCCGACACCTCTTTACACAGGGCTTCCATATACAGATCCATCTTGTCCGCCCACCGGTTAAGCGGGGACGATCCAAAGGAACAGTATGAGCAAATACTGGGGCAGAATGGGATACCTACATAAAGGCTCCAGCCATTTTTGCAGTCCAGCCGTCCCAGGAGATCCCTTTCACGCTGCGCAATCTCACATCCAAGCTCCGCTTTTTGTGGGCTGACCCCAAATACATCCTCCAGAAATCTGATCGTCTCCTCTTTGCTCATACCGTTTTCCAGCTTCTGCATTGCCAGCTTCGTCGGCCTGACGCCGGTCAGCATTCCCCAGGCAAGTGTCCTCCCGGTCACGCTGCTGAGATAATCATAGGTCTGTTTTGTCACATGCCGTTTCGTCTCCTGCCGGTCCCCGGAATGCCCGGCTTGCTCCTTCGTAATGGAAAAGCAAGAGCCCCCTTCCAACACTAGTCTTACCAGGGGTTCTTGCCTGTCATCCACCTTCTGCCTGATTTCCTCATTCGGAAAAAAGGCTTTTACGATATGGTACAAATTGTACATATACAATGTATCATTACTGCTGATCTCTATCATAATAAACTCAAATTCCTGACTATACGTTATTTTTGGAGAGTTACTGGCCATGTAGTAAAGGGATTTCCAACCGGATTTGCCATATCAAATAAACGGATTGTGTATCTTCTCAAAACCAATCGTAGTCTCCTGCATATGCCCCGGATAAACCTTGGTCTTCCCGGGAAGGCGCATCAGCTTATCCTGAATGGACCGCACCAGCTCGCTGTAGCTTCCTGTGGGCAGATCCCCTCTGCCGATGGAAGTCCAGAACAGGGTATCCCCGCTGAACAGGACTCCTTCCGCAGGAATATAGTAACAGCATCCGCCGATTGTATGTCCCGGCGTATACAGCACCTCGATCTCCATCCCCGCGGCTGTCAGCTTCTGGCCGTCTTTTAAATACTCGGCATCGGAAAAGGTATAGCCTGGTCCATATTCTGCCGAGGCATTCAGCACAGAATCATTTAGCAGCCCCTGCTCCTCCTCGTGCGCATAGACGGGAACCGGAAATTCCTTCAGGAATCCATCAAGCCCCATAATATGATCAAAATGCCCGTGGGTCAGCAGAATTGCCTTCAGCTTGAGTCCCTCGCTTTTTATATGGCCCACCAGCTCTTCCGGACAGATCGCCGGATCCACCAGAAAACATTCCTTTGATTCTTCATTCTGTACAAGATAACAATTCGTCTGGAGCATTCCAATAACAAACTTCTCTACTTTCATCGCTCTACCCCGCCGTCCTTTCAATATCCATCACGCCTTCAATCTGGCGCAGCTTCTCAATTACCCGGTTCAGTTCCTCTCTGCCATGGACAATAAATCCCATATCCAGAGAAGCCGTTCCCTTCTTGCTCGTTCTAATATTCATAGACTTCACGTCAATCTTAGCCTCTGTGAAAATCTTGGAAATCTCCATCAAAAGCCCCTGCCTGTCATGGGCAAACATCTTCAGTTCCGCCAGATACTGACCGCCGTTTTCTTCCGCTGCCGTCTCTTCCCACTCGGCATCAATCAGCCTCTCTCTCTCGGTCTCGGAGAGATGAATCATGTTCACACAGTCTGTCCTGTGAATCGACATGCCGCGTCCCCTGGTGACAAAACCAACAATCTCATCTCCGGGCACCGGATTACAGCATTTTGAAAAACGCACCGCCATATCATCGATTCCCTTAACCACGATCCCGCTCCTGGACTTAGCGATATGCACCTTCTGGTTATTCGCCTCGGAGATCTTCTCCAGGATTGTTTCATCCGTGATCTCTTTTTTATGTTCTTTCTCATACTCCTCCACAAGGCGGTTCACGACCTGGCCTTCCTTCACACCGCCGTGCCCGAGCGCCGCAAGCACCGCATCCCAGTCGCGGAATCCGTACTTTTGCTGCACAATCTGCTGATATTTCGCTTTCATGATATTCTGGGGATTGATAGACTTTGTCTTGCAGTAGGCAGCGATCAGCTCTTTTCCCCTGATAATATTGTCTTCTTTAAATTCTCTCTTAAACCACTGATTAATCTTGTTCTTCGCCTGGGTGCTTTTGACAATATTCAGCCAGTCCCGGCTGGGCCCCTTGGAATTCTGTGAGGTCAGAATCTCAATTCTGTCCCCGTTCTGTATCTTATAGTCAATATTGACCAACTTCCCGTTCACCCTGGCGCCCACCATCTTATTCCCCACCGCACTGTGGATCGCATATGCGAAATCCACCGGAGTGGAGCCGTTAGGCAGATTCTTTACGTCCCCGTTGGGGGTAAAACAATATACATCCTCTGCAAATAAATCCAGGTCGCCTTTTAGCAGGCTTAAAAACTCCCGGTTATCCGACATATCACGCTGCCATTCCAGAATCTGGCGCAGCCAGCTCAGCTTTTCTTCTTCCTGCGCTTTCACGCTCTTTCCTGCGCCGCCTTCTTTATACTTCCAGTGCGCCGCGATTCCGAATTCTGCCGTCTTGTGCATCTCTTCCGTGCGGATCTGTATCTCAAAAGGCTGCCCGGAAGGTCCCATCAGTGTTGTGTGCAGGGACTGGTACATATTGGCTTTCGGCATGGCAATATAGTCTTTAAAACGCCCCGGTATCGGCGTGTACATCTCATGAATCACGCCAAGCGCAGCATAGCAGTCCTTAACCGAATCCACAATGATGCGCACGGCAAACAGGTCATACACCTGATCCAGCGTTTTATTCTGGTTTACCATCTTTTTATAAATACTGAAAAAATGCTTAACCCGGCCATATACTTTGGCCTCGATGTGAGAGTTTTTCATATGGGTGGAAACCTCAGCCACGATCTGCTGTACAAACTCCTCCCTCTCAGTTTTGCGTTCATTCAGATCCCTCACCAGGTCAAAATACACTTCCGGCTGGGAATACTTCAGCGACAGGTCATCCAGTTCCGTCTTAATCTTGGAGATACCGAGCCTGTGTGCGATCGGGGCGTAAATGTCCATCGTCTCCCGGGCTTTTTCCTTCTGCTTAGCCGGGGTCATAAACTCCAGTGTACGCATATTGTGCAGCCGGTCCGCCAGCTTAATAATGATCACACGGATATCCTTCGCCATGGCCAGAAACATCTTACGCAGATTCTCGGCCTGAACCTCCAGCTTATCCTGGGAGTAGGATAACTGTCCCAGTTTCGTGACCCCATCGACCAGAAGTGCTACCTCCTCGCCGAACTCTCTTGCCACATCCTCCAGTGTCATCTCCGTGTCTTCCACGGCATCGTGCAGCATACCTGCAACAATCGTCTCCTTATCCATCTCCAGATCGGCAAGTATAATGCCCACCCAGAGAGGATGTATAATATACGGCTCGCCTGACTTGCGCGCCTGATCCTTATGCGCGCTTTTAGCCGTCCTATAGGCCTTCTCAATCAGGGTAATATCTGCGGATGGGTGATACTTCCTGACTCTGGCTATCAAAGCCTGATATAATTGTTCAGGGTCTTGATAATCTTCGGGTGCTTTCACAGCATGCCCATCCACAATCTCCAGATTTTTATTCAGTAATTCATATTCCGGAGTTCCCGCCATATCAATTCCCCCTTTCTTCTATGGTAAGTTTCATACCCCTAAGTATAACATTATTTTAACAATTTTCAAACTATTTCCCCATAAATAGACGCAAAAACGCATAAAATTGGAAACAGTTCAGACAGACCTGAACTGTTGCGCATCCAGTTCATTTAAATTCGCCTCCTGCGAAGAGCCGGATGCCTGCTGCTGCCATGTTTTCGTACGGTCTTCGCAGTAAATACCCAAACCTGTCTGAATTGCTGCTAAAATTACTATATACAGTAACTTAAAATGGCGCTATTGATAGTTTACTACTGTAATCTGCAGCGTTTTCTTACCCATATAGTCATTCACAGACGGATAGAAAGTAAATGACAACTCGTCTTTCCGCTTTATATAATCCAGGCAGTCCTGCGCATCCCCAAAGTAAATTGCCTCCATCTGGTTTCCCCGCCTGTCCTGGACACGAAATTTCAAAACATTCTGATTTTTTCCGATAATCCTGGGACTGAGCACCTTCAGATTCTTTTCTGCGAACAGGGGTTTCGTATTCCCTTTTCCAAAAGGCTCTAAAAGCTCCAGTTCGGATACCAGCGATTCGGTCACATATGCAAGAGGAAGCTGCATGTCAATGGATACCTTCGGCAGAAGATCTTCCTCAGATAAAACAGCCAGCTCGTTGATTGTTTCACGGAATCTGCCCACATTTTCCTCCTCCAGGGACAGCCCTGCCGCCAGCTTATGCCCCCCGAACTTCGTAAACAGCGCCCGGCATCTGCACATCTCCTCAAACATATTGTAGGACTCAATGGACCGCCCGGAGCCTTTCACGCCCTCCTCGCCCTGGGTGAGCACAAAAGTGGGACGGTAATATCTCTCCTTAATTCTTCCCGCTATGATGCCCGCTATACTTTCATGGCACTCCGGAAGATAAACAACCAGAACCTTATCCTCCTTCAGAGAAGTATTCTCAATCTGCTCCACCGCCTGCTCCACGCCCTTTTCCGTCATCTCCTTGCGGCTGTCATTGAGAGCCTTAAGATCCTCCGCCAGCATCACTGCTTCTCTGCGGTTCGGTGCATTCAAAAGCTCCAGCGCGCGTTTTGCCGTGTCCAGACGGCCGCTGGCATTAATGCAGGGCCCCAGCACAAATCCGATATGATAAGCCGACAGTCTGTCCACAGGGACTCCCGTACACTCAATCAGCGCCCTCAGTCCAAGATTACCGGTACGCTTCAGCATTTCCAGCCCCTGCTTCACAAAAATCCGGTTTTCACCGGTCAGATCCATCACATCCCCTACAGTAGCTATGGCCACATTTTCCATCAGATAATCAATATCATCCACATCTTTCTGCATCACCTCATAAAGCGCTTCCACCAGTTTGTAAGCCACTGCCGCCCCGCAAAGCCCTTTAAAAGGATATTCACAATCCGCCCGGTGCGGATCTACCACTGCGTCCGCCTGGGGCAGCAGATATTCCTTCACACCGCCTGCCTCCAGATATGGCACCTCGTGGTGATCCGTCACAATAATCGTAAGTCCCCTCTGCTTGCCATAAGCAATCTCCTCCGCAGCCGCAATCCCATTATCGCATGTAATAATCGTATCGATACCATCCTCCAGGGCGCGGTCAATCAGCATCCTGTTCAGTCCATACCCATCCCGTATCCGGTCCGGAATATCCGTATCTACATCACCGCCCAGCTTAGAGATCCCTTCCTGCAGCACATAAGTCGCATTCACCCCGTCAATATCATAATCCCCGATAACACGGATGGCCTCCCCTCCCCGGATCTTCTCCGCCAGAATCTCCACCGCCTTATCCATATCCTTCATCAGCATTCCATCATACAAATCCGCAATGGTCCCATTCAAATAAAACCCAATCTCCTCATCCGTCATCAAATCCCGGTTCCGAATCAGCCGCGCAAGAATCGGAGAAACATGGTACCGCTCAGCAATCCCATTAAAATCCGCCTTCTTCATAGAAACAAACCACTTCTCCACCTTTTATCCTCCTCGTACACATTATACCGCACCCCAGTGCACATCTATTGCCTTCACCCATTAGCCTGGTCAAACATCACCACATCCGCACACCCGTACATAACATAACAACTCACTGCCGCCCCTAAAAGCGCATCCCCCAAAACATCTCCGAATTACACATATCAGTACCATATTATCCACAAACACACCCCACTGTCAACAAGAACCTGTCGTAATTTGTCGACGCAGCATATAAACAGTTACTACTAACGCCCCAGGGGCCGCGCATAGTAACTATAAACTCTCTAAAAAGCTCCCCCGTCTCCCAACCCAATCAGCTGCCCCCGCCAAACCTCCGGGCAAGCCCCCCTCCCGCAAGGATGCGTCCAGCCTGAGAAAATCGGGATGCTCCGCCGCTGTCCGGTGAGGCTTATGCTGATTCCGGAAGCCTCTAGCGTGCCATAGAAGCGCTTACTGCGAAAAAGCCGCATTTTATGGAGGATAATTGATTCCGAATCAATTATCCAGAGCGTCTGAGCTTAGAAAGCATCAGCTTTCTAAGTGAATACGCTCGGTTCCATAAAATGCGGCTTTTTCGCAGTTAGCGCTTCTAGTACTGCGTTGCATAATTAGCAGTGAATAAAGTGCCTGATATCTGCATCAGGTGTGCGTCTGCGAAGCGACGGCGTAGCGGTTCCTACGTCTAGCTTCGCAGACGTGCTCCTGTTGTAGATAGCAGGTGCTTTATCACTGTTAATTGCGCAACGCAGTACTAGGCTAAGCGCCCGGTTTCCGGAATCAGCATAAGCCTCACCGGACAGCGGCGGTGCATCCCGATTTTCTCAGGCGCCCCCGCCGCCACTCTACTTGCTTCTCTTCTTCATCACATACCAAAGTGCTCCCGTTACGCACACAGATGAATAAGCTCCACATACAATTCCCACCATCAGCGGCAGTGCAAATTCTTTGATTGAACTTACACCCATAATATAAAGAACCGCCACCATTACAAATGTTGTCAATGAGGTGTAAATACTACGCGTCAGTGTACGGGTGATGCATCTGTTTACAAGAACAGCCAGATCCTCCCCGCGCTTCTTCGTCTTCATCTCCTCACGGATTCTGTCGAAGATTACGATGGTTGCGTTGATGGAGTAACCTACTATAGTCAGCATACATGCGATAAATGTATTTCCAACGGATACTCTTGCGATCACGTAGAACGTCAGTACCACAAGAACATCATGCAGCAGCGCCAGTACCGCGCTGGTTGCAAAGCGGATATCCTTGAAACGGAACCAGATGTAAAGCAGCATGCAGATTGTTGCAATCAGAACCGCGATGACCGCGTCCTGTCTCATCTCTGAGCTGACCGTTGAACTGATATTTTCTGTCGTAATCTCATCCTCATTTACCTTGAAATTATCGACCATAGCCTTATTAAATGCTTCCCGCTTATCCAGTTCGAGAGTCTGTGTCTTGAAGATGACCTGGTTTGTTCCTTCCACCTTCTGAACCTGGACATTATTGTCGCCGGTTGCGTCCTCAATTAGAGGTACGATATTTTGATCAATCTCCTCCAGGCTGTATTCCTGATCAAAGGTCACATTCGTTGAGGTACCGCCCTTAAATTCCAGGCTGTAATTCAGAACGCCCTTCCCCTGGCCTCCATTGATTCCCATAAAGACAAAACCTACTAAAACCAACGCGATGGAGATTCCGAAAAACACCTTTCTCTTTCCGAGGAAATCGATAGGTTTGCGTTCCGCTTTCACACGTCCGTATACTTTTTCATTGTGAATACCCACGGCATAGAAAGCATATACGATGAGACGGGTAATTACAAGCGCAGTAAACATAGAAACCACAATACCCAGGGCCAGCGTCTGCGCAAAACCTTTGACAGTGCCGCTTCCCTTGAGCCACAGGACTGCCGCCGCAATCAGTGTTGTAATATTGCCGTCCAGAATGGCTGACATTGCCTTATGGAAACCTGCATTCAGGGATGCCCTCACGGACTTGCCGGTCGTCAGTTCCTCCCGCACTCTGGCAAAGATAATTACGTTCGCATCCACCGCCATGCCGATGCCAAGGATGATACCCGCAATACCCGGCAGGGTCAGTGTAATGTCAAATGCATTCAGCAGAACCAGGATCAGCCCTGTATAAATCAGCAGTGCGATACTTGCCGCCAGTCCGGGAAGCAGATAAACAACGCACATAAAGATAAATACAATAGCAAGGCCGATAGCGCCTGCCTTTAAGCTCGTGCTGATTGCCTCTTCACCGAGCTGTGCCCCCACTACATTTGAACGGAGTTCTTCCAGTTCCAGGCTCAGCCCGCCGATCCGGATCGTAGAAGCCAGTTTGTCCGCCTCCTCGAAGCTCATACTGCCTGAAATCTGAGCCTCGCCGTCCTTAATCTCGGAATTCACACTCGGAACACTGATCAGCTCTCCATCGTAATAGATCGCAATGGTCTCCTTAGCCGCCAGCGCAGCCTTTGTAGCCGCGGCAAACTTCTCTGTCCCTTCTTTTGTAAAAGACAGCTGTACGATATTTTCCTTATTCTGCAGATCATCCTGGGTGGTCGCTGCCTGCGCATTCTTAACATCCGTACCATTCAGAACAATGGAGCCGTCTTCCTGCAGCTCTTCAATTGTCTTGTCCAGTTTGTATTTGCCGTTGGAATCCAGACTGTAGTTTGCATTGCCTTCACTGTCTTTCTCCCGGATAAAATACAGGGAACCGGGCTGACCCAGCTCATCAAGGATCTTGTTGGCATCCTTAACTCCAGGGATCTCGATGCTGATCCTGTCCTCACCTTCCTGGTAAACTGTTGCTTCTGTACTATACTGTTCTACACGCCTTTGCAGCTTGTAGATTGTATCATCCATGTCAGACTGGGACGGCTTGTCCCCTTTTACCTGATAGGTGATGCTGACACCGCCTTCCAAATCCAGCCCAAGTTTAATGTTCTTTGCAGCGCCTGAACCTGTTTTCCCGAATCCTACAATCGTTGTAAAGCCCAGAAGGGCAATCAGGACAACCGTCAGAATCAGGCTGATAACGCCTTTACTTTTCTTCATGAGTCACATTCCTTTCTTCGTCTGCCAATGCAGCCTTTATCATAATCGCGCACTCCACACGCTTACGTTCCATCTCACAGCTGACATCATAGGTATCGTGGATTGTATTATGGAATTTGTATGAATTAGCCATACAGCCGCCGCTGCAGTAAAATCTTGCAAAACAGCTGCGGCACTTCTCCTTTGAGTAAACGCTGCAGCCGCGGAATTCATCTGCAATCTCCGGCTTCACAATTCCGCTGTCCACATTTCCCATTAAAAATGCTTCATCCCCCACAAACTGATGGCAGGGGTACAGATCCCCCCAAGGCGTCACCGCCAGGTACTCGGTTCCCGAACCGCAGCCGGACAGACGCTTGGCCACACACGGTCCGCCTTCCAGATCCAGCATAAAATGGAAGAATGTAAATCCTTCGCCATTTCGCTCGCGTTCCACCATTGTCTTTGCCAGCGTATCGTATTCGCTGAAGATCTGCGGCAGGTCGCTCTCGCGTATGGCATAGGGATCCGTCTCTTCCCCCACCACCGGCTCGATAGATATCTGCTGGAAACCTAATTCCGCAAAATGCATCACGTCCTTCGAAAAGTCCAGATTCCCCCGGGTAAATGTTCCGCGTATATAGTATTTCTCCTGATTTCTGCTCTCGGCCAGCTTCTGGAACTTAGGCACAATCAGGTCATAACTTCCCTTTCCGTTGCGGAAGGGCCGCATGCTGTCATTCACTTCTTTTCTGCCGTCGAGGCTCAGCACGACATTATCCATCTCACGGTTCACAAATTCCTGAACCTCATCATTGAGAAGAACGCCGTTCGTGGTCAGGGTAAAACGGAAATGCTTGTCATGCAGCTTTTCCTGTTCTCTTCCGTATGCTACCAGGTCCTTTACCACCTGCCAGTTCATCAGAGGCTCGCCTCCGAAGAAATCCACTTCCAGGTTCCTTCTGCTTCCGGAATTGGCAATCAGAAAATCCAGCGCCTTCCTGCCCACTTCATAGGACATCAGCGCACGTCTCCCGTGATATTCCCCCTCTTCCGCAAAACAGTACTTACAGGCCAGGTTGCAGTCATGTGCGATATGAAGGCAGAGCGCCTTTACCACCGTTTTCCGCTGCTTTACCTCCCCAATATAATCCTCATAGATGTCCTCCGTAAACAGCTGTCCGGCTTCGGTCAGCCCGATCACCGCTTCCAGCACTTCCTGCAGATCCGATTCGCTCAAGGATCCCCCCAGAGTCTCCTTGAGACACCGGTATGTTTCTTCTGACTGCAGAGACTCCACAGTATGGGAAGGATTCATTGCCTCGAGACATGCTATCACATCATATGCGGCCTTGTCCACCACGTGGACAGCACCGCTGTTCACATCAAGGACAATGTTATATCCATTATTCTGGTACTGATGTATCACAACAGATACCCTCACTTTCATCATAATTCAGGCCATTACCGGTTTTGATTCCCGGTAACAAGCGTAAGGCAGCGGCCGAGGTCGCTGCCCTGATTGGTACTTTTAAATACTCTGAAAGCACAGCACACGCCCGACCATCCGTCGTTATGTAAGTGCTGTGCTTATATTCTGTTTCCCGTTGCAAATATATTACTTCTTATGTTCGCAGGTCTGGTTTCCCACTGTGCAGGAAGTCTTGCATGCAGACTGACAGGATGTCTGGCATTCTCCGCAGCCGCCTTTTTTTACTGTATTGTTTAAGGTCTGTGTATTCAGTGTTTTAATATGTTTCATGTTCTCTCCTCCTATATTCATGCTGCAGGCATGTATTTACCTCGTAACATTATAGCACAGTGCCTGTAGTTTTTAAAGTGTTTTTTTCGTGAACGGTATCGGCTGTCTATAAGCGTTCCCGCACGTATTCTCCTGTATATCTTAATTCATCAGGAGACCATGCCCCCCAGCATCCCACCGCCCGCACAGAGCAGGAATGTGGTCAGTATATTTGCCCCGCTTCCCTGCATGGAGCGGTACACTCCAAGAGAGATCAGAAGCAGCAGACCAAAATACAGAATCCCGATCGTCAGCCCCCAAGCAAATTTACGGAATTTTGCCATCTTCCCTGCCGCAAAGCCGCCTACAAATGTGGAAACAACATAAATAACGATAATCCCTCCCGTTACTTTCCCCTCATCCAGGTTCAATTTATAAAGCAGCAGAGTCAGTAAAAGCAGAAGGATTCCCGTCACCACATAAGCACACAAAAGAGCCTTTAAAAGCCAGACGACTTTCCCCTCGGCCCCCCGCCCCTTATTTGTCTTATTCTCCATCTAATTCCTCCTCGTCCATCTATGTACTATTACAACATATGATTGTCCTTCCCGGAATATGCATTTATCCCCAAAAAAGCGGAGTGTGACGGGCAAGTTTCGTATTGTGGATGGGGGCGGGGCGCAAAATAAAGGGACCACCGCCAGCCTGCCAAATGCACCTATGCCGGTGAAAAGTGCGGACACGAACCTAAGAAATTCTAGGAAGCCGGCAGCCAGAAAAGCAGGGCACAGGCGGCACATCACAAGAAATCCCATGATTTCTCGCGCTGGGCCGCCTGATTTTGTGATTCGGTGATCACAAAATCTCCCTGCTTTTCTGGCTGCCGCCTTCCAAGAATTTCTAAGGTCCGCTTTAGCACTTTTCACCGGCATAGGTGCATTAGACAGGCTGGCGGCGGTCCCTTCATTTTGCTAGATGCATCCAATCGGAAGGAAAGGTTGCCTGCCGGGAGGGCTCCGTAACGGGCGCAGTGTATTGATTCGCCCGGTGGGGCATATAATCCCCATTGCTTTATTCACTGCTTAGGGGTGCTTTAGCCAAACTGCAGAATACGGTATACCCAAAGGGCACCCCGTAACTCATGCCCTGCGGGCGGATCTGCAGCACAGCTGCAGAATAAGGTATGACTCTTCTTTTTATCTACCGGAGCTATGATGTACCATCAAAAGAATCCATACGCCGCCCCCATTAATGATCCTCCCCATTTGCGCCCTGCCGATTGGATGCACCCAGCGGAAGGAAGGGATAGCCGCAATCCGCCCAAGTGCACATATGCCGTTGCGAAATGCTAAAGCGAGCCTTAGAAATTCTAAGAAGCCGGCAGCCGGACTAGCGGGGGGATTTTGTGATCTCCGAATCACAAAATCTGCTGACCCAGCGCGAGAAATCATCCGATTTCTCGTGATGTGTCAGCTGTACCCCGCTAGCCCGGCTGCCGGCTTCCTAGAATTTCTTAGGTTCGTGTCCGCATTTCGCAACGGCATATGTGCACTTGGGCGGATTGCGGCTATCTCTTCCTTTCGCGTCCCCCCGCCATCCCAACTTGCCGGGGAGTAAATACCTCTATCTATTGTTCCATCTGCCGTCCCAGAAAACCTGCCGCGCTCATTGCGACTTTTTGCTCCAGTTCGCCAAATTTTTTCTTTTCGTCCTTATTCAGGAAAACAACCGCGCCTATGGCATCTCCCTCGCAGAGGATCGGACACACGACTTCCTCTTTGAATTCTTTTTCATCCTGCACAACCCCCGCATATTTGGCACTGTCGGATTTTGCCAGCAGCTGTTCTCTTGCCTGAATTACTTTCTCCAGCTCTTTGCTGATATACTTATCCTGCAGATCCTTTTTTCCGCTGCCTGACGCAGCCACGATCTGGTCGTTATCGGTGATGCACACTGTACATCCCATTGTCTGGGCAAGGCTTTCTGAATACTGTTTGGCAAGTGTGCCAAGCTCCCCAATCGGGGAATATTTCTTAAGTATTACTTCACCTTCCCGGTCTGTAAATATTTCCAGCGGATCACCTTCCCGGATCCGCAGGGTTCTTCGTATCTCCTTCGGAATAACAACCCTTCCCAGATCGTCAATCCGCCTTACGATTCCTGTAGCTTTCATAAAGAAATTCCTCCATTTAACGTCTTAGTAATCATTAGCACTTCTACTAGTATTTGTTAAATAGAGGAAAATATTCGTGCTCCAGTCAGTTTTCCATTTCCACGTATTGTTCTGCTATATTTTTCACATGATCGCCGATTCTTTCAAAATCTGTCAGGATCTCTGTGAACACAATTCCTGTCTGCGGACGGCATTTACCTTTTTTCAGACGCTGCATCTGCTTTTTAAAATATTTTTCTCTGGTGTCGTCTATTTTCTGCTCCATCAGAGCCGCCTGGTTCAGGATAACGGCGGGAACATCCTCTTCCTGCCTGTTCACGATACGCAAAGCTTCCAGGCACTGCTTTTTCATATTTTTCAAATCGTCCCTGGCAATATCCGAAAATTCACCGTTCCATTTTTTTAAGTCCTGCGCATATTCCGCCAGATTGACCGCATGGTCCCCGATCCGCTCCAGGTTGCTTATGATCACATAATATCCATTAATCTGCCGGGAGTCGGACATGGACATTTCGTTGGCCATAAGGGATACTATATAAGCAGATATTTCCTGATTCAGATAATCGATGTAAGTCTCTCTTTCCCGGATCTTTTTCATTTCTCTGTCATCGTATTTCATGAGTATATCGTATGCATGCGAAATATTTTTTTCTACCATCCCCAGCATTCTTCCCACTTCATTCCCCACCTGGGATATCGCGACGGCGCTCTGTCCGATGGCATACGATGGTTCGAATCTGGCAATATATTTCAGCCGGTAATCTTCTTCCTCCTCTTTTTTGCTGTCCGGCAGAATCTTTACCGCAGCCTGGGCCATGTATTCGCCGAACGGAAGTAAAATCAGGGTCGTTACGATATTAAATACGGTATGTACATTGGCGATCTGGGATACCGGGTTTCCCGGAACCAATGCCTCCATCCATGCTACAAACGGTGTAAACATACAGATCAGAGTGAACAGTACCGAACCGAATATATTAAACATTAGATGGATCACGGTTGTACGCTTGGCATTGACTTTCATTCCGATGGAAGCCAGAACCGCTGTGATACAGGTTCCGATATTCTGTCCAAAAAGAATATATACCGCACTGGACAGCGGGATCATACCGGTACCCGCCAGTGCCTGCAAGATTCCTACTGATGCGGAAGAGGACTGGATCACTGCGGTAAATACCGCCCCAATCAGTATACCCACCAGTGGATTTTTAAATGTAGTCATAAACTGAATAAATGCCGGTGAATTCTGCAGCGGCTCCATGGCGCTTCCCATCATATCCATGCCCATGAACAGGATACCAAGTCCGGCAAAAATGCTGCTGATATGGTGGACCTTTTCGTTTTTTACAAACATGATGGCCGCAACACCGCCGATGGCAAATATAGGGGCAATGGCGCCGATGTCAAGTGCAATCAGCTGACCGGTGATTGTCGTCCCTATATTGGCGCCCATAATCACCCATACAGCCTGTTTCAATGTCATCAGCCCGGAATTTACAAAGCCGACTACCATAACAGTCGTAGCGGAGGAAGACTGTATGACCGCTGTGATGCCTGCTCCCACCAGCACCCCTTTTGCTCTGTTGGATGTTAGTTTTTCCAGAATTGATTTCATCCGGTTGCCCGCCGCAGCCTCCAGACCGTTGCTCATCATCTGCATTCCGTATAAGAAGAGAGCGAGCCCTCCCAGTAATGCAAGTAAATCCTTAATTCCCATCTCTCATACTTCTCCTTTGCATGCCTTAATTTTTACGCACTCTTAACACAGATTATCATAGCCAAAAACACGAGGTCAATCTGACCGGCACGTTTCTTAGCGGTATCTTAATTACTTACTGGAGCTTTTGCGTTACATCACACGAATTCATGCACTGCCGCAGTCAAAGTGCAACTGCCCGCGAACGAATTTTTGCTCCAGATCGGATGCGCCATCTGCAAAACCGCCAGGTAGATATTGAAAACCTCATTATATTCTGCTAAAATTTACATGTCATGAAATAAAAAAGTATACGCAGGATGGAGAAAACAATATGAGCCTGAAAATTCCAATAGAAACTTCCGCCAGGCATATCCATGTCTCCCAGGAAGACTTTGAACAACTGTTTGGCCCCGGCACACGTTTGAACTATACAAAGGAGCTCAGTCAGCCCGGCCAGTATGCATGCAAAGAAAGGCTGACCGTCATCGGCCCCAAAGGACGCTTTGAAAAGGTCATCTTACTGGGCCCGTTTCGTCCCGCAACCCAGGTCGAAATATCCGTTACAGATGCCCGCAGGCTTGGCATACCAAGCGTCATCCGCCAGTCCGGAGATATCGCCGGCACACCGGGATGCACTCTCGTGGGCCCTCACGGAAAAGTAGAGCTGAAGGAAGGGGTCATCGTAGCCAAACGCCACATTCATATGACGCCCATCGATGCCCTCAGGGCACATGTAAAGGACAACGATATCGTTTTTGTCATAACCACAAGCTATGAGCGTTCCCTTATTTTTTCCGATGTGGTCGTCCGGGTGAGCCCTAAATTCGCATTGTCCATGCATGTGGATACCGACGAAGCCAACGCATTTGCCAACGAGGATAACCCAACCGGCGTGATTTTAAAACTATTTGACGGGCATACTTATAATCTGCAGACATGGGCAGATGAACTGCAGTCCGGAATCAACAGGGGGGTCTGACCCCTTTGCAAAGGGGTCAGACCCCCGTGCAAATCCGACACTATTCTGACAATTTCAAAATGGAGGTATTTTAACATGAGTAAAATCGATGAAGTAAGAAGCGCTATGATGTCCGCTATGAAGGCCGGCGACAAGGAAAGAAAGGCAGCTCTCTCTTTTCTGTTATCTTCCCTGAAAAATAAGGCGATCGACAAGCGGGCAGATCTGACGGAGGAAGAGGAAAACCAGGTAATTCTAAGAGAGATTAAACAGACAAAGGAAACACTGGAAATGACTCCCAAAGACCGCACGGATATTATTGAGGAATGCCAGAAGCGTCTTGCTGTTCTGGAAGAGTATGCTCCGAAGATGATGGGCGAGAATGAGATCAGAGAAATCGTGATGGGTGTGCTTGCCGATCTTGGTATAGAGACTCCAACCGCAAAGGATAAAGGAAAGATCATGAAAGAACTGATGCCGAAGGTAAAAGGAAAGGCTGATGGGAAACTCGTAAGCACAATCGTGGCGTCATTAATCCAATAAAATATAAGAGGGCCGCCCGGGGAACAGGGGCGTATGGGCTTTTCTGGGGCGGGCGAAAGACGTGAGATTTACTAAAAGTCCAAATAGGCCGATTGCAGGCACCTTTGACATGCCATCCGAAATCTGATGATTTCGCATGTCAGGTCAAAGTAAAAATATGATTTGGAAATCATATTTTTATCCTGCAATCGGCCTATTTGGACTTTAAGTAAATCTAGCACGTCTTTCTTGACGCCCCTGAAAAGCCCATACGCCCCTGTTCCCCGGGCTGGGTGCATCCTGCCGGGAGACGGGGAGCGGTGGATCGGGCTGAATTGGCGGAGCGTTTTTGGAAGTAGACGTAAATGATGAGATAAACACTTCTATCTGTTAAATACGGCTATTGCCAGACCCTCGCCTCTTATGGCTGACCAGTGGGCCTCGTTGATTTCTTCGAGGCGGTAGCGGTGGGTGATGAGGCGGTAGAGGGGGAGGTCTTTTTCGGCGGCTTTTTTCATGAATTTGAAGCATTCTTCGTAGTCGCGGGTTGTGTAGTATCTTCCTCCTGCCGGCATGGAATCTTCATAATGTTTTACGGCTGTTTTGGACTTGCCGAGGACGTATTGCAGTTCGCAGATGCTGCCGCTGTTTTTTGCGAAACGTTTTGCAGTGCTTCGGCCCAGTGGGGATGCGGTGCATTGGAATACGGCGTCTGCAAGGCTTCCGCCGAAGTACTTCTGGATCTTTTCCAGTACGGCTGATATGCCGTTTTTGTTACGGTAATTGATGCTTTCCCTGGCACCGAATTCTATAGCCAGTTTGAGAGCCTGTTCGTCTCCGTCTATTGCGATTATGTTGTATATGCCCATACAATTCAGTATGGCGATGGCTGTGAGGCCTTCCAAGCCGCAGCCCAGTACGATAACACGTTTTGAAGAATCCAGATGTCCGAGCTTGACAGTCCTCTGTACCGCGCTGTTTACCGCAATGACCGTCTCTGTAAGCAGACGGGACTCTAAATCCAGATCGTTTACCTGGTAGATCTGGTTGTCGGCTCTGAGCACTACATAGTTGGAATACCACCCGTGAAAGCCGCTCCCTGCACTGCCGCGGTTTGCACCGAAAGCGGTGGCCGCTCCGCCGGCCTTTTTTACGGCAACGACTCTGTCACCGACCTTGAGGGCTGTTCCTGCCGCATCCTGCAGAGAAGGGCTGCCCAGTTTCACGATGCGGCCGGTTCCCTGCTGTCCCAGAAGGGACGCCTGGCCCACTCTCTTTTCTTTCATGAATTCTATCGTATCGGAAGGTGACACACAACAGCCTTCCACTTCCACGAGAATCTCTTTTGCGCCGATCTCCGGCAGCTTATATTCTTTCAGTTCATAACTTTCAGGAGACACCAGCACGGCACTCCTCCCCGTCTCATTGCCCGTAAGCACCGGCATTCTTTCCAGGGTAAATGCTGTCCTGTTCTCTTTGTGTGTCCCAACCTCAGAGAGAACTTGTTTTACTATATCATCAATCTTTAAATCCATCTTCGTATCTCCTTTACCAGGATATTCGCCTGTGCTGCATTCCGGATCTGCCTGTATTCACTCCGTGCAGCAGCTTGTCAATCTTGATCTTCACAACGACCTTCCTGTAGGAGGAAGGTATACGTTCATGACAGCAGGGTTTATGTCCGTCCGTGGGATAAACCAGGTAAAACATTCCCGGCTTCATCTGTATTCTGTCGCCCTGCCCGGTTAACCATTCTATATCTGTGTCGGGATCATATGGTGTCTTCACCGTCAGATCCGCCTTGTCCGCGTATTCCCACATCTCCGAGCCTTCCAGAAGAATCTGCACATCCAGATACTTGTCATGGGTTTCAAAATCTGCTTCCTCAAAGCTCCGGGTCTGTCCCTCCTGAACGAATGCGAACCCCTTTCCGACAGGGTATCTGCCAGCCGGCAGGCGTTCCTTCTCCACACGTTCCACAAAACGCACCGCATCCCACAGTTCGGGCACACACCGCTGATAATAGCGGAAATGTTCCAGCTTATCCATTATCATATTATGCTACCTCTCCAATCTGTCAAATCTGCGTCTGCATCTACAGCAGTTTCAGTTCTCTCATCTTATTATATACATTAGCCTTAGCCTCTGCATCCAGAGAAAGAGCCGGCAGCCTCTCGTGGCCGTCCTGGTTCAGCACGCGGTAGTACATAGCCTGTTTACATGCCAAAAAGAGCGGCGTACTGTAACCATAGATGTCCATGGCATTCACCATCTTTTTAAACCAGAGAGCTGCCTCATTATAGTCACCCCTCTTTGCGGACTGATACGTATTGACCGTAAACTCAGGAGCAAAGTTAGCGGTTGCATTGATAAATCCGTCCACACCGCAGACCAGAAGTCCCATAGCCTGGTTCTCATAGGCTGAGAACACAGAAAAATCAGGATTCACTTCCTTCACCTTCTGCATAGAAAGAACATGGTTAAAGTCATTGATCGTATCTTTGATTCCCACAATATTCGGGTTATCCTTCACAAGCTTGCTCACCACATCCGCATTGAAACAATAGCCTGTCAGATCCGGGAAATTGTATATTATAATAGGAAGAGACGTATGGGAAGCCACATAACCAAAATATGCCTCCACCATCTCTGAGCTGTATACACTGAAATACGGATTAATCAGAAGTACGCCGTCAGCGCCGGCAGCCTCCACATATTTTAGCAGCTCCATTGTATTCTCAAGGCAGGTATCTCCGACACCTACGATCACATTCACCCGCCCATTGACATGGTCTATCATTTCTTTAATAAAATTCTTTTTCTCTTCTACAGTCATAATACTGAACTCTCCGGATGTCCCCAGATATGCCAGTCCGTCCACACCCTTTGAGATCAGGAAATCCGCCTGTCTCTTGCTTGCCTCAATGTCTATCTTACACTTTTCATCAAATATCGTGATGACCGGCGGATTCACGCCACACAGTTTCTTCATTATACTATTCCTCCTTCTGATACCCAAGCTCTCTGGATAAACTCTTTCCGGCCTTCAGCATCTCTGCTATGATTAGTTCCTTCTTGTCCATCATGCGCTCTTTCGGGCCCGATACACTGAGGGCAGCAATCATCCTATGGTAGCCGTCATAGACCGGAACTGCCAGACACCATAATCCTTCTTCGATCTCCTGGTCGTCCGTCGCATAGCCCTGGAGACGAAATTCCTGCAGTTGCTTTCTCAATTCTTCCACGCCCTTCACCGTATTTTCCGTAAATGCGGTAAATTTCAGCCCATTCATTATATCACGGCTTTCCTCCGGCGGAAGAAAGGATAGAAATGCTTTTCCCAGACCGGTGCAGTAAACCGGCTTTCTGGATCCGATTTGTGCATTTGTATTAATCGTCCGCTCGCAGTTTTCCTTCGCAATATACACAATCTCTCCCTGCGAGAGAACCCCCAGGAAACAGGTCTCACCCAGCGTCTGCATGAGATGCTTTAAATAAGGTGTAGCCATCCTCCCGATATCGAATCTGGATGCCGCTACCGCTCCAAGGCTTACCAGCTTGCCCCCCAGTGAATACCGCTTCTGCTCATCCACCGCCAGGTAACCGTTTTCCGCCATTGTCTGTAAAAGGGCTATCGTACTGCTTGGAGCATAATTCAGACGAGTGCTGATATCCTTGTTCGTCAGCCCATCGGAGCTACCCTCTAAAAGGTCGAAAATTTTCAATACTCTTTCTGCCGATTTAACCGCCATATAAAACACCTGCTCCTTTCATTTTCAAAGGGCGACTTCCCCATTTTCAATATAAAATTACATTACCACGCCCAACTTTTCTTGTCAACTTTGAAGAGCTCTGCATGGCTCTTCTATACTGCCTCTTTTCCTATTAAAAAGAGAATGCCTAAAATGATGATAAAGTGCACAAGCCCCTCAATTCTGAGGGGCCTGTACATTACGGCATACTGCCGTATACCTATGTCATACCTGATGCATTTTGCACTAGATGAACAGGCATGATATCAAACCTACAATAATAATCAGAATAATACCTACAACCGAAGCAATTGCCTGCCCCAAAGTATATGTTTTCAATCCGCCGGTAAAATTAAATCCGGTCATATTTGATACAATCCAAAAGCCTGAGTCATTAACCGTTGCGCCGAACAGTGCGCCGTCCAGGCACGCCAAGGCGATAAATACCGGGTGGATAGCTACGGTTGCTGCAACGCTCTGCATTATCGCAAATGTGGTCAGTGAAGCCACTGTACCGGATCCGGTGATCTGTCTGAACAGCAGTCCCAGAATCCAGCCAATCAGCAGAATCAGCACGATATTGTTGGAGATATTGGATACCATATTCTTAATTGCTTCACTCACGCCTGAGGCAGTGATTACAGAGGAGAAGGAACCGCCGGCTCCGGTAATCAGGAATACAAGCCCGGCAGATTTCAAGGCTGTAGTCGCTACTTTTTCTGTCTTTGCCAGTCCCAGGTACTTAATAGAGATAACCATACCAGCCAGAGTTCCCAACAGCATAGATGTTGTCTTCTGTCCAAGGAAATCAATCCAGGTCGGAACAGAATCCATCATAGCGCCTGCTACTGTATTCAAAAGAATGAAGATGATCGGAAGCAGGATCGGGAGCAGTGAAACGAAGAATCCCGGCATTTTTTCCGGAAGTTCCAGCTCATTGATGTCCAAGCCGTTTCCATTCTCATCTTTTTCTGCATTCCAAAGCCCTTTCTTCATTAAGAACCCATGAATCGTAACGGCAATCAGTACCATAGGAATACCGAACAGCAGTCCTGCTGCGATCATAATACCAAGATCGAATCCAAAATACTCCGGAGCAACCAGCGGGTTTGGCGTCGGAGGAACCAGGGTATGCGCAACACCGGCACCGATAGAGATTGCTCCTACGATATAACCGATTCCCTTATTCAGCTTCTTCATCAAAGCTACACCGATCGGGATCAAAATTACAAATGTTACATCAAAAAATACAGGGATGGAAAGTACGAATCCGGCAAAACCTACCGCGTACATTGCCCATTTGTTTGGAAATACAGATACCAGTTTATCAGCAATTACACTTGCACCGCCGGTATCACTTACGAACTGGCCGAGGATGATACCAAGGCCGATCGGGAATCCGATACTTCCCAGCATGCTGCCGAAACCATTGTTAATCACGTTAACCAGGCCGGTTGTTACCGTCCCGTCCGCGGCTGTAATATCCACCAGCGGTACTTTAGTCAGAACACCAAGGAGCAGAGAACCAAGGATCAGGGCGATCGCCGGATTCATCTTGGCCTTGATAATAAACAATACAACAACTGCGATTGCGATTATTAAACTTATAATTAAAAATGCTGTTGACATTTTACCCTCCTACATAAAGGCTGCTTTTACAGTCTTGTTCCCTTTTTTACTTCAATGAGTGTCTTATCCTTATTCAGTTCCACACCAAATCCCGGCTTGTCGCTGACTTTCAGCTTACCGTTAACCGGCATTGGCTCATCCTTCAGCAGCGGATAATACTGCGGAACCACCTTATCAGCCTGCGGCGCCATCATCAGGCACTCTGTGATCGGTGAATTTGTTTTTGTTGTTACATAATGATAACTGTATGTACCGCTTCCATGAGGAATTACCAGTTTGCCGTGCGCTTCTGCCATGTTACCGATCTTAATCAGTTCTGTCATACCGCCGCACCAGCCGACATCAGGCTGAATGACATCCAGGTCGCAGTCCTCGATCAACATGCGGAAACCGAACTTGGAAGCTTCATGCTCACCGCCTGTTACCATGATCTGGTTACCCGCTGCTTTCTTAAGGTCACGGTATGACCAGTAATCATCCGGGTTGAAACACTCTTCAATCCAGTTAAACTTCAGGTCTGCAGAAGCCTGCATCAGGCGTTTTGCATAGTAAAGGTCAAGCGCCATCCAGCAGTCCCACATCAGCAGGAAATCATCCCCGCACTTTTCACGCATATCAGCCGCCAGTTCAATGCTCTTCCTCAGGCCTTCCATTCCATCTGCCTGTCCGTAAACAAGCGGAATCTTGCCTCCGACAAATCCCATATCCTTTGCAAGGTCAGGTCTCGGCCCTGTAGCGTAGAAAGTCAGTTCCTCGCGAACCTTACCTCCCAGCATCGCATATACAGGTTCTTCTCTTAACTTGCCGAGCAGATCCCAGAGCGCCAGGTCGACTGCAGATATCGCGTTCATTACCACGCCTTTACGTCCATAGTAAAGAGAGGCACGATACATCTGATCCCAGATGATCTCTATCTCATTGGCATCCTTGCCCACAACAAAGCGGTCAAGATGATTCATAACCAGCCATGCCGCCGGATATCCGCCCGTTGTAATACCGAATCCAGTCACACCGTTATCCGCCTCAACTTCCACTACAAGAGTCTTCAGCGCATTAATTCCAAAGCTGGATCTGGTTGCCTTATACTCCGGATAGATGCTCATAGGAGTTGCAATCTGCTTAACAATCCAATGATCTTCACTCTGATCATGATAATCAGCGCCACCTCCTTCGACAACATAAGCACGGATTGCTGCAATCTTTCTTCCCATTAATGCCATAATAAGTACCTTCCTTTCTTTTCTTTAAAATGACACATTCAAAGTTTACTCCGTTCCACCGATTCGTATATGTGAATCAGATTCTCATTTCATAAACAGTTTATCATTTCTTTATAATTAAGTCAAGATTCAACGACTTTTTCCACACTATACTCAAAAACCGCAGTACGTTTTTGTGCAAGATGTACAATCTTAATGTAACCGTCCACTTTTGCAGGATTGATTTTTTAAGCATTATAAAGTATACTGATTGAGTTGTTAACTGACGGTCAGGCATACCGGTATTCAGCCTGTTTCGCTGAAACATTGTATTCGCTGCCGGAGCTGTAGTTCTTATAGGAGAGGGTAAAGTATCTATTATGTTTCTATTAATTTTTAATCAACTGCTGAAAATGCTCATTATTATGATATTGGCGTTTGCCTGCTACAGGCTGAAGATCGTAAGCCAGGAAGGAAACAGAAGTATATCCAATCTGCTCCTTATGATTGTCAACCCCTGCCTGATTATTACCGTATATCAGACAGACTATGACGCCAGACTTGTCAGAGGGCTTTTGATCGCATTTGCGGCCGCTTTTGCTGCCCATATCATAGCCATTTTGATTGCCCGCTTTCTGGTACCTGAGAAAAATAACCCGAATTATTATCTCGACCGCTTTGGCTCAATCTATTCCAATTGCGGCTTTATCGGAATTCCACTGATCTACAGTGTGCTGGGAAACGAAGGAGTCTTCTATCTCACCGCCTATATGACCATGTTCAATCTATTTACATGGACTCACGGGCTCAGCCTGCTGGAGAATAAGTTCTCTTTGCGGCAGCTGAAGGAGGGGCTGTTATCGCCTATGATCATTGCTACCTGCGCCGCTCTGATTCTGTTTTTTGCACAGCTGCGGATTCCTTCCGCTGTTCTGGATTCTATGAATTATATAGCAGATATGAATACGCCTCTTGCCATGATGATTGCAGGTTTCTCTGTTGCACAGGCTGACCTGAAGAAAATATTCGGACATTTGCACATCTACTGGGTCAGCTTTCTGAAGCTGATCGCTGTGCCGCTGGCAGTCACCGTATTTTTATACCTGCTTCGTATAGACCATGACATTGCATATACTACATTAATCGCAGCGTCATGTCCCACAGCTACCACAATGACAATGATGTCAATTCGTTATAAAAGAAACTATACATACGCTTCAGAAATTTTTACATTTACTACCGTTTTGTCTATGGTGACGATTCCTTTCGTTACTTTTATTGCCGGATTTTTAATAAAATAGAAATTTCTAAGGGAAAATGGATATCCTGTAAAAGAGACTACTAATCAGATTCAGAGAGAGTTTATATGAAAGTTTTAATTTTATCATGCAGCACAGGAGAAGGACATAACTATGCAGGAAAAGCACTTCAGGAGTGTATCCGCCTTCACGGTGATGAAGCGGATATGCTTGACATCATGCTGCTTGCGGGTAAACGTGTGTCCCGTTTCGTGGGCGGTGGGTATGTGTCAATTGTAAAACATGCTCCCCGCTTTTTTCATTTTTTGTATAGACTGGGAGGGGTTGTCAGCTCATCACACCGCAAGTCTCCCGTATACTATGCGAACGCCATGCTCGCCAAACCCCTGAAACGCTATCTGGAGGAACACCATTATGATGTCATCGCCACACCGCATCTGTTCCCTGCGGAGACACTTACCTACATGAAGCATAAAAAGATGCTGTCCCATAAAGTAGTTGCTATTGAGACCGACTATACCTGCATTCCATTCTGGGAAGAAACGGACTGCGATTATTATATAATCCCGCACAAAGAGCTAAAAGAAGAGTTTGCTGCCAGGGGGCTCCCTGCACACAGGCTGAAACCTTACGGCATACCGGTCCGGCAGGCATTTTCGGCTCCCCGGGTTCCAAAAGCAGCAAGGCAGATGTGTAAGATACCTGAGAACGCACATGTCTATTTGATCATGAGCGGCAGCATGGGTTTCGGAAAGATCCAGCTGTTCGTCGCGGAACTGCTGCGCAGAATTCAGCCCGATGAATACATCATCGTCATCTGCGGCGCCAACAAAAAATTATACCATATTCTGACGGGAGAATTCGGCCGTTCTGCCAACGTCAGGATCGTGGGTTATACAGAGCACATTGCCGCCTACATGGACGCCTGTGATGTGCTGTACACAAAACCCGGAGGCCTGACCAGCACAGAAGCAGCGGTAAAAGGAATCCCTATCGTCCACACCACGCCCATCCCGGGTTGTGAAACAAGAAACCGGGAATTCTTCTCCGTCCGCGGGCTTTCCGTTACTTCAGACAAATTCTACGGCCAGATAGCCGCGGGCCAGAGCCTGCTGCGGGCCCCCGTCCGCTGTGAAGCCATGCGTACCGCCCAGTCAGCAGCAGTCCCGGGGGACGCGGCACTCAAAACCTACAGACTCCTGCGCCGTATCTGCAGAAAATCCGGAGGTGAAATATAATGTATTACCTATTTATCCTGCTGGGTTACTTATCCGGCAGCATCCTATACACCCAACTGATTCCCAGGCTGTTAAGCGGAATCGACATCAGAGAGGCCGCCAGCGACCACAATCCTGGAGTCTTTAACGCATTCAAACTGGCCGGCAGAAAAACCGGAGCCATCGTCCTCATCCTGGAGCTGGCAAAAGGATTCCTCCCCATCTGTGCAGCCGCACATATTCTGGATGTCCACGCCCCTCTCTTCGGCATCATACTGGCAGCCCCGGTCATCGGCCATGCCTTCCCATTCATGCATCCCACAAAAGGCGGCAAAGCCATAGCCGTCTCCTTCGGCTGCCTGTTGGGCCTCCTCCCAAACCTATACCCGTTCTTCCTGCTCGCCTTCTTCTACCTCCTCTTCTCCCTGCTGATCATCATCCGCCCCCACCTCCTGCGCACAATCATCACCTACCTCTGCTTCAGCATCACCAGCATCCACCACCTCCAATCCCCCACGCTCCGTTGCGGAACGCTGCTAATATCCTCCATAGTAATCCTAAAACACCTCCTAAAACACGAAAAATCCCCCATCAGCATCCGCCTCCCAGGCCGCCAAAATCACTAAAATAAGCTCCCCCGCCCGCCACGCCAATCCACGTCAATCCCATCCGCCTCTCCCGTCTTCCTGCAGGATGCACCCAGCTTGTAAGGAT
>NZ_CYZU01000041.1 GCF_001404335.1 Faecalicatena contorta | reverse complement strand
AGCCTTCTTGAGGCTTCTCTGGCGCTGATTTCATTGCGCTTCCACTGCCAATAGGTTTTCTCAAATGCTTTTGGTATCTTCAGGCTGCGTCTGCCAAAACGAACTCCCCGCGCCTTTGCTACTGCGATGCCTTCGGCCTGCCTCTGGCGGATACTTTCACGCTCGCTCTGTGCAACAAATGACAGCAGCTGCAGTACAATATCGGCAATCAATGTTCCTACCAGATCTTTTCCTTTTCTGGTATCCAGAAGCGGCATATCAATCACCACAATGTCCGCGCCTATCTCCTTCGTTATGTATCTCCACTGCTCAATAATATCCTCATAGTTTCTGCCCAGGCGGTCAATTGACTTTACATAGAGCACGTCCTCCTCTTTCAGGTTTTTCAAAAGTCTTTTATACTCGGGCCTGTCAAAGTCTTTTCCGGATATTTTTTCAACGTAAAGATTTTTTTCCGGTATCTTCAGGGATTCCATTGCAACCAACTGTCGTTCTACATTCTGGTCTTTTGAAGATACCCTAACATAACCAAAGCTTTTGTGCATTATTTTCCCTCCTTTTACGACACAACTATTATCGCATATTTATACACCGCCTCTTGCTGGTATATTTTTCCAATTATGTATTTTGACAGGTGTTAGGCGGGTTGCTTTTAGGGGAGCAGAATGCGTTCACAAAACGCGGGGCGGCTTATGCAATATCGTTTTCATAGGAAGATATTACAACGCAAAAGGAGGACAGCAAAGGCAAAAGTATAATCCGGATTATACCTGTTCCTGGTTCCAGAACGCGCAGCCTTCCGGCTTCGGCTGGAATGTCCAGGCTGCCTGTGCAGTCCTTCTTTTAATTACTCCGGCTGACTGGTGCATTGTAAATGCAAGTTAATTATTATTCGAGGTACTAGTACAGTAGTGCACTAATACTAGCATTTCTCCGCCCTCCGGTTCTCGACTGGCCTTTTTCTAATAATACACCCGTCCTTCTTCAATGATTTCTGCTCTTCCATTCTGTACTGTAACTTCAGTCACTGAACAATTCGCAGGTACTCCGTTTTCCCAGAATCTCGCAATATCCTTCTGTCCTTTTATAAGGTTCAGCATTGCTGTGAGGGCGGCTCCATGTGTAGAAATCAAAAGTGTTTTATCCTCATACTCTGTTCTGGCATACAACTCCTGAAGAAAGTCCTGGATCCTGTCTTCCAGTTGTCTGATCGATTCTCCCCCTTCAGGCACAATATAGTTCTTCGTGTCAGTAAAAAGTTTGTTAAACTCATCGCTGCCCGGCTCTTTGTTCTCGCCCCTGCAGCACATTCCCTCTGCTACGCCAAATCCCATTTCCTGGATCCGGATATCCTCATATAACGGTACATTTCTCCCTGCCAGAATTAGTTGCGCTGTTTCCTTCGCCCTGGACAAAGGACTCGTATATGCGGCGGCAAACGAAATATCCCTCAGCCCATTTGCCGTCTCTTCCGCCAGGTATCTTCCATACGCATTCAAGGAAATATCGGAATGTCCCTGAACTTTTTTTAATTTATTCCATGCTGTTTCGCCATGGCGAACAAGATATAACTTCATTATCTGCCTCCCTGATATATAATCTTATGAATAAACATATTTTACAGGATACTTTTTCGTAAATCATATTTCTCTGCTTATTTAGTATAATCATTACTTTTTCTTTCGTCAACTTTTACTTCTTGTCTTATTTACCAGATGCCTTTATAATAGTTGGTGAAATTAAATTAACTTAATACCCCAGGGGATTCTGCCGCCAATCCCTTGCATGTGGATCCACCCGCAGTACATAGGTTGTTGGCTGCCCCTGGGTATACAAAAAGGAGATTATTATGGAAAAAATTGCAAGTTTTACAATAGACCATTTAAAATTGGTTCCAGGTCTTTATGTTTCCAGAAGAGATGAGGTAAACGGAAATCCTATTACTACTTTTGATATTCGTATGACCAGCCCAAATGATGAACCAGTTATGAATACCGCTGAAGTTCATACATTGGAGCACATCGGCGCTACCTTTCTGAGGAACCATCCCGATTTTAAAGACAAAGTGCTCTATTTCGGGCCGATGGGATGCCGGACCGGATTTTATCTGCTTCTGGCAGGACAATATCAGCCGGAAGATATCGTTGGGCTTATCAGGGATATGTTCAGTTATATATCTGGATTTGAAGGAGAAGTGCCAGGCGCAGCAGCCAGGGACTGCGGCAATTATCTGGACATGAATCTTCCTATGGCGAAATATGTGGCGAAAAAATATCTGCAGAATGTGCTCATCGACATACAGGATTATCAAATGTATTATCCGGAGTAAGGAAGTAGTTGCTTGGACACCATAGTAGTGTAACATAGAGACAGCGCTTCCATCCGTTCCTATGTTACGCTACTGCGGATGTTTCATCCAGGAATGTGGACTCCTTCACTTTTTTAGAAATTTAATGGTTACGACCAATGGAAGTAGGCTGCATTTTAGTTTTGTTTCAAGTGTGTTCTTTTTTCATCTCATTATCCAGTGTAGTTCTTGACCTTGGAGTTTTGCTGTGGTATTCTGATTTTATCTTAAGTGGCTGGTGTTCATACCAATTTCAGGCCACGGGATTTCTATCTTATTCCGGTGCTTCATTTTCGAAGTGTTATCCGTAATTAGAAAAATTTATTTTAACAGAGGAGGAGTCTGCTTATGGCTAAAATGCTGAAGGATTATTTTCCGATTATTCAGACAAGAAAGGAGGTGCTCGGAGAGATTGGATGCCTGGCTTTCGTTTCTGGCATTTGATGAACCCGAACGTATAATGGATTTGATTGAGCGGTTCCCAGAATTCAGAGGTTTGTATGAGGATGTCTATGAGATGTGCCGCAATATCGAGGGAGTGATGAATATGTATTCTAAGGAACTTGCTGAACTCGACCGCAACACGGTGCAGTATATGATCGAGGAACAAGAGAAAGTAATTAAAGAACAAAAGGAGCAGCTCGATAAAAAAGATTCTCTGCTAATTAGACAGGCCGAAGAAATTGCCTCATTAAAAAAGAGGCTTGAAAGATTGTCGGAAAAGAAATGATATCCCCTGCTTATAATGTATTCCTGCCAAACAGATATGTAAAACAGTAAGTCAAATCTGAATATCACCCAACCATAACAGCCAGCAAATAAACTTTCCACAACCCCTATGTCCTGTGGTGAAGGCATCCCGTGCAATTGGATTCTGCATGCACTTACCTGCCCTCTGCGTTTATATGCTGGCTTTTTATCGTTCTTTTTGTTTCCCCTTATTTATGTTCTTCTGCCTCTACCCCCGGCATGATTTTGTATAGCGGTTATTTCTGCGAAGCACTTCCTCTCGGATATACTGATAGGTCGGCTCTTCGCCTTTCTCAGCGAGCATAACCAGCAGTTTTTCCAGCAGCGCCTCGGTTTCCTTGTGCATCAGATAGTGTCCCTTCCCCGCCATAAAGTACTCAAGGGGATCGGTCTTCTTATAAGCTTTGCCTTTGTATATTCTGCAGGCCGCGATGCGGTCCAGAAACATTTCTACTACATAACGGACCGGCATTTTCATGCCTGTCATATCTTTTTCGCCGTTTAATCCATAATCAATCCAATATTCATAATGATGTTTATTCCGGCCTTTATGATGCAGCCATGCCTTGGACAGGCCCTTTTCCTCCCGCTCCGCATTGTTTGGGCTTCTGTTTCCCTGATAGTATCTGCAGCCTACGCTGAATTCTGTCCAGCTGTATTTGGAAAGGTCATGCAAGAGCCCCTGCCAGTACAGGCCCACCCGGAAGCATTCCTTCATGACCAATAGTTTATGTCTGGTTATTGTACAAAAATGCCGTATTGCTTTCATACCGCTTTAACGTCCTTCCTGTCTTCCTGCCAGCCGGTATTTATTTTCCGATCAGAAGCAAGATGCTTCTTTCTTTTAATACCATTGTCTTCTGGTTTTCCAGAAGCTGCGGCTTTTCCAGTATTCCCTCTGCCGTGTCCATAACCCGGTACCACTTCTTTTTCTTTGGCAGGGCAGGCAGGGCAAATGTATGTTTAACCCAATGCATATTGTAGGCTATAAAACAGTCATTGTCGTTCTGCCCGCTTGCACAGTACAAGACCCCCAGCTGTCTGCTTGAGACATCTGCCGGTACCTGCCATGCATTTTCCCCGTGATAGGATACATCCGGAGTGCCGCACGAGATCTGATCCAGCCCCAGCAGCGCATCCGGCCTGTGCAGCACGGGATGATCCCTGCGGAGAGCAATCAGCGCTTTTACGTACTGGAATAAGGAATCATTATTCTTTAGTCTATTCCAATTCAGCCAGGATAGTTCATTGTCCTGGCAGTAAACATTGTTATTTCCCTTCTGGGTATTTTCAAACTCATCACCTGCAAGCAGACAGGGAGTTCCCTGGGCTGTCAACAGGAGAAAGAATGCGTTTTTTATCTGATTTCTGCGAAGCTCCATAATGGAGCGTTTTCTGCTGGGTCCCTCTGCGCCGCAGTTCCAGCTGTAATTATAGACGGGACCATCGTGATTATGTTCACCGTTAGCCTCGTTGTGCTTTTCATCATAGGATACAAGATCCGCCAGGGTGAACCCGGTGTGCGCGGTTATATAGTTGCAGCAGCCATCCTCCTTTGTGTTGCGGCGGAGCGCCCATATCACATCGTCTATCATCCCCTCGTCCCCCTTCAGGAACCGGCGCATCACATTCTGGAACCACTCTTCCTTTTTCAGAATCTTGACCCCCTTTAAAAGAGGATCAGCCATAAGCCCGTCCCATGATACATGATAGGGATTGACCACAAACCCGTCTACATGGTATTCCAGCATATAGTACTGCAGGCATTCCAGAGCGGTCTGATGCAGAATGCCCTCCTCAAAAGGCATTTCCAGGATGACCTCTATTTCTGCTTTGTGGAAGGCTTTTACCATTTCTTTTAACTCTGCGGCAGCATCTCCCGCAGCACTGTAGGCCGCCTTGGGCGCAAAATAACAGCCCCGGCCATAGCCCCAGTAATTTGTTCGTTTTCCCGCATACTCTTCAAACTCGTAGACGGGCATGCACTGTATCTGGTTGATTCCAAGTTCCTGCAGATATGGAAGCTTTTCCACCACTCCCATATAAGTCCCCTTATGCTTTACCTTTGAAGAACTGTGCATGGTAAATCCACGGATATGGAGACTGTAGGCAATAACTTCATGATAAGGGATGCAGGGTCTTCTGTCCTCATCCCATTCGAAGTTCCCCGTCAGAAAGGCGCCCCGTACTTTATGCGACTCCAGATCTTCTTTCTGACCAAAGTCACGGTGGCCGGTTATGCGCCTCACATATGGATCCAGAGTGACCTTCCCGCCGATCCGGTAATTATACTCATATTCCTGCGGGTTGAGCCCTTCCAGTGCAAGAAAGCGTACCTCTCCCATCGCAGGGTCTTCCTGCATGGGATATACTGCCTCAACGTCCGCACTGCCAGCCCGGTACAGCAGCAGCTCACATAACTTCCCCGGTGGTACGGAAACGGCAAAATTCATGCTTTCGGTTCCGATTGTCACGCCTAATGGCCGCGGGCTTCCCTGTACTTTTTTCATAATCTGAAGTCCTCTCTTCCTGCTGTCACTGCCAGCCGTCAGTTCCATACATCTCTACGTTATCCTTATTTATAAAAAATGTTTCCTCATAAATTTCTTTTTCATAATCATTGCCTTCCAGGATGGCAATCCCCGTTTCCACGGCTTTTTTACCGATATTGATGGGCGACTGTGCACCGGTTCCTGCAATGGAGGTCCCTGCTTTCGAGAGCTCACTCTTCACTCCCGGCGAGCCGTCTACGCCATATATCAGGATATCGTTTCTGCCCGCTTCTTCCACGGCCTCCAGCACTCCGAGCGCCACCTGGTCATTTCCGCACATGACAGCGTCTATCTCCGGTTTTTCTGCCAGTATGCGCTTCATTTCACTTTTGGCATTCTCTTTTTTTCCCTGGACATCCGCTCTTGCCAGCACCTCAAAACCGCCGTTGGCAATCGCCTCCTCAAAGCCTGTTATTCTCTCATTAATTGAATTCATGGACGGACACTCCAGAATGACAATCCTGCCCCCGTCCGGACGCTGCTTCATCAGGTCCTCACCGCACAGAAACCCGGCGTTTTTATTATCGGAACCAACATAAGCGTCTATCAAATCTGTATCCTTTACCTGTGTATCTATATTAATCACCGGTATATCAGCCTCTTTCAGCGCTTCCAAAGCCGGCGTGATCTTCTCCCAGTCTACCGGGCACAAAAAGACCGCATCCACACCCTGCTCAATCATTTCCTGAATCTGCTCAATCTGTACATTTACATCTGTGCCGGGATCCTTGACTGTCAGGTGATACTCCTGTTCGGACAGCGCGGTTTCAATGGACATCTTTAAGGTGTCAAAATAGGGGTTCCCCATATCAATACAGCTGTAACCAAATGTATAGCCAGTCTCCTCTTCCCCCTCGTCTTCACCTTCTTCTGTCTCTGTATCCTGTACGGCATTATCTTCAGGCGTACCCACATTCTTTTTACATCCTGCCAGCAGCAAACACGCCGTCAGGACAATGAGTAATACGCTCAGTAACTTTTTTTTCATTCAATACCCTCCTGTTCAGCAAAATTTAAGAACCTTCTTCCATTCTATCGTGTTTCTCCCCAATGTCAATAGGAAGTTACTGATCAGACCGTGCCGTGCACCCCGCTGCACGGCATCGGAGCCGCTGAAGTGATGGTCTCAGGGCATCTGCCCCTCGCCTTAGGCGACTTTAAATGGGCAGATGCCGTTACTGTGCACGCCCGTAGGGTGTGCACAGTAACAATAGGAAGTTACTGATCATACCAGCTCATGTTTTTCCCTTGCTTTTTATCCTTCTTTTTGTTAGAGTTAAGTTATCAATGAAAAAAGGAGACCATTTATGAACGAAAACGAATCACTTACTGTAACACTGACACTCGATAATGACGAAGAGCTGGAGTGTGCCGTCCTCACGATTTATGAGGTGGAAGGCCAGGAATACATTGCCCTGCTTCCGCTCGACGAGGAAGGCAGCAACGACGAAGGACAGGTTTATCTCTACCGCTTCTCAGAACCAGTGGAGGGACAGCCTGAACTGGAAAACATTGAAGACGACGATGAGTATGAACGTGCTGCAGATAAGTTTGATGAATGGCTGGATTCCCAGGAATTTGAAGATTTGGACCTGGATGAAGACCTGGATTCGGACGAGGATTAATGCTTTGCATCCTCAAGAAGTTCCTCGACAAAACGGGAAGGTGAAACATCCTTTCCGTTTTTTTTCTTTACATATACAATTTTCAGCTGCTCTTTTGCCCTGG
The DNA here is from genome assembly GCF_001404335.1 of Faecalicatena contorta. Taxonomy (GTDB): domain Bacteria; phylum Bacillota; class Clostridia; order Lachnospirales; family Lachnospiraceae; genus Faecalicatena; species Faecalicatena contortus_B. Next base: position 40,804 of record NZ_CYZU01000041.1, on the reverse strand, counting down.
TCATGGCCACATAAAACAGCCTGCGTTCTTCTTCCGTCCCCTGTTCCTTCAAAGCTTTTTTATAAGGGATCTGCCCTTCATTCGCCTCGATGATATAAACCGTATCAAACTCCAGACCCTTCGCAGCATGCATGGTCATCAGCCGGACGCCCTCCTGCTGTCTTTCCCTGCTGCTCTCCCGCATTTTCAAAGCCCTGGTATATTCCTCCACATGGTCAAACCATTCCTTCATAGATGCAAAAGGCTTAGCCGCCTCTTCCAATTCCGCCAGCACCTCGAACAAATCCCCTGCCTGCATTCTTCTGGATGAGGCATATTCCCGCAGAAAATCATCGTATCCGATCCTTTTTCTCAGATACTGGAGGGCGGCATAAGGGGCCATCTTAGCCAGCATTTTCAGATCCCATTCAAACTGGTCTATTCTGTCCTGCATCCATTCCTTGTCGCAGTAAAACTTTCTCAAATCCTCAAAAGATGCCTCCCTGCCGGATAAGCTTTCTCTGGAAATATACCGCTTGGGGCGGTTCATAATCTGCAGAAAATCCTGGCGGATGCGGCTCCCCGATGCCATCCGGAAATATGCCATAATATCTTTTGCTATAAAGTGGCTGTAAATGTTTGGCATATGTTCCTTCATCTGAAAGGATATTTTGTGTTCTATCAGCTGCTCCACGAGAGGCCGGGCATCCGTATGGATCCGGAACAGTACCGCAATGTCTTCCGGCCGTACGCCTTCGCGGATCCGTTCCCGGATCTCCTCCAGCACATATCCGCCCTCCTCCGCCGGATCCCGCACCTCCTGCACGTGGAGGCATGCTCCCCTGGGTTTCTGTGCACGTATTTTCTTCTGAAACCGGATCTCATTATGACCGATCACCTTCAGAGCATTCTCTACGATATTGGAAGTGGACCGGTAATTGATATCCAGCAATAGCTGTTTCGCCTCCGGATAGTCCTCTGTGAACCGGAACATCAGGCGTGAATCAGCCCCGCGAAACCCGTATATCGCCTGATCATCATCCCCCACGGCAAACAGATTGCTCTGTGGTTCTGCCAGCATCCTGATTACATCATACTGGATCTGATTGATGTCCTGAAACTCATCAATCAGTATATAATGAAACTTCTCCTGCCACATTTTCAGGATATCCGGCCTGGACCGGAATAATTCATAGCAAAGCACAAGCATATCGTCAAAATCGATTTTTTTTGCGGTTTTCCGCTGTGTCTCGTATTCCCTGTATATATTTCTGAAAGCGTCCGGCGCGCACTTTACGGATCTGTATTCTTCTATGTCCATTCTGTTATTTTTCACAATACCGATCTCAGTCACGATCTCCTGCAGGAAATCTTCCTCATCAAAAATCTCGATATCCTGCCTGTTCACAGCCTGCCTCACGATCTGATACTTTTCTTCCTCTGAGAGAATATTCTGAGGGCCGAAATGATATGCCCATTTCAGAATACCATAATAGATCCCGTGGAAGGTCCCCACGGTCACCGGCAGGCCTTTATTTCCCATCAGCTGTTGAAAACGGGACTTCATCTCAGCTGCTGCATACTTGGTAAAAGTAATGACCAGAATTTCTTCTGGCCTTACTTTTCGCTCCTCAATCAGGTATTTCATTCGGTTTACAATCGTCAGGGTCTTCCCGGATCCGGGACCTGCAAGGACAAGACATGGGCCCGCCCCATGAGTGACTGCATCTGACTGAGCCCTACTAAAACTCATACGTACCTCTTTCTACTTACTGACGTTCAGAAATGTGAACCGTCAGCTTAACTTTTCAATTGCAATTCTAATTCGTCTGAGAGACTCTTCTTTTCCGATAATCTCCATGATCTCGGTAGCGCCCCCCGGTGTATTCTGCTTTCCTGAGACAGCGGTTCTCACCGGCCACATCACATAACCGTTCTTACAGCCCTTCTCTGCCACATAGCCCTTCAGCATCTCAAACAGCGCATCATTGCTGTAATCTTCCTGTTTTTCCAACAGCGGAAGCAACTCGGTAAGTACTTCCAGGGAGGACTCTTCATTCGTCTTCATCTTCTTATGCGTATACATTGCTGTATCATAATCCGGAAGCTCCTCAAAAAAGTCTACCTGTTCACGGATATCCGGGAATATCTCGATCCTTGTCTTAATCAGTGAAGCAATCTTCTTCAGATCGTAATCTTTTGTAATACATTCTCTGAGATAGGGTTCTGCCATCTCATAAAATGTATCAAATTCCATGGCTTTTAAGTATTCTCCGTTCATCCATCTTAACTTTACCGGATCAAACACCGCCGGTGATTTATTCATCCTGCGGTAATCAAAAGCCTCCACCAGGCCTTCCAGGGGAAAAATCTCCTGTGTATCGGCCGGGCTCCAGCCAAGCAGCGCCACAAAGTTTACAACGGCTTCGGATACAAACCCCTGCTCGATCAGGTCTTCATAGGAAGAATGTCCGCTGCGTTTGCTCAGTTTCTTGTGGTTCTCATCGGTAATCAGAGGACAGTGCACATAAACCGGCACATCCCATCCGAAAGCCTCATACAGCCGGTTATATTTGGGAGCGGAGGAAAGGTATTCATTTCCCCTGACAACATGCGTGATTTCCATCAGGTGGTCATCAACAACATTTGCAAAATTGTACGTCGGAAAACCATCAGATTTGATCAGAATCATATCGTCCAGCTCGTTATTCGGCACCGTAATATCTCCGTATATCTCATCATGGAAGGTGGTTGTCCCTTCGTTGGGCACATTCAGACGGATAACCCACGGCGTACCCACAGCCAGGTTTGCCTCCACCTCCTCTTTGGAAAGTCCCAGACAGTGCTTGTCATATACGACAATGTCTGTTCCATCCTCCGACACGGATGTCTTAAGGGATTCCAGCCTTTCTTTATCACAAAAGCAATAGTAAGCGTCTCCCTGCTCAACCAGCTGTTTTGCATACTTCAAGTACAATCCGGAAGCATTCCTCTCGCTCTGCACATAAGGCCCGAATCCGCCGTCCTTATCCGGCCCCTCGTCATGAATCAGGCCTGTTTTCTCCAGGGTACGGTATATGATATCCAGAGCGCCTTCCACAAAACGCTCCTGATCCGTATCCTCCACACGGAGAATAAAGTCGCCGCCTTCGTGTTTTGCGATCAGATATGCATACAATGCTGTCCGCAGGTTACCTACATGCATCCTCCCTGTCGGGCTGGGTGCAAACCTTGTTCTTACTTTACTCATGTTCTCTCTTCTCCAATTCATGTTCTTTATTCCATTTGTTCTGGTATGCTGTTACCAGTTTTTCAAGGGCATCATCCACTCTGCTGTAGACAAGCACGTCTGCAAGCTTATCGGAATAATGCTCTTCGTTCGTAATCAGGATCAGCTTATCTCCATTATAATACTGGATCAGCTGATGGCAGAGCGACGCATGGAGGCTTGTTCCGAGTACAAGCAGTACATCCGCTTTCTGGATCTCCACCGCTGCTTTTGTAACAATCCCATTATCCACCATCTCTCCATAAAGGCAGATCTTAGGGCGTATCGTATTCTTGCAGTCCTCGCACAAGGGCACGCCTTTTGACTGTATCATGTACTCAATGGGATATTTTTTCCCGCAATGGGGACAGAAATTATCATAGATACTTCCATGAAGATTAATCACATTCCTGCATCCGGCCCTTTCAAGAAGTCCAAACAGTCTTTTTGTAATCTCGCAGTGTACAAGACCGTATTCCTCCATCTTTTGCAGATTTAAAAAGCCCTTTCCAGGCGGAATCGCTGCAGCCGCAAGCATCTCGGTCCTGTAAAACTCAAAGAAAACTTCTTTCCTTGTGGCATAAAATGCACTGCTCAAAATCTCCTCGGCAGAATACCCATACTTTTGTTCAATCTCGTAAGACTCTTCTCCATCACGTACTCCGGGGTAACCATTCTCAAGAAACATCTCTTTCCCACTTATCGCTACGGTATACTTGCTTTCTTCCAGTAGTTGCAAAATGTTCTTACTACGCATATTCATCCCGCCCTTTCTTCTAGCATGAACAGTCTGTTGCAGGTTATGTTGTTAATTTCATTATAAAACAAGTCCCTGTATTGTTCAATAAACAAAAAAGGCGAATTTTGGTATTTTTATACTTTCTTAAACCGCACTTTAAATACGGTGTCCATGATAAAGATAGCGAGGGCAATGACACCGGCAATCTCAAGTGTCTGGATCAGATAATAACTGCTTTTGGCGCTGTCGTTGGCTATAATATAATACACAATCCGGTACATCCCCGCCCCGGGTACAGTCGGCAGGATCCCTGCAATCAGGAAGATCGTAACCGGTGCCTTAAACACCCGTGCAAAGGTATGCGATGTAAGCGCAATCGCCAGCGCGGAAAAAAATGAGGAAAGTACCACATCCAACCCCGACTGGATGCTGAACAGATACACAAAACCTCCGATTGCCCCGGCGATTCCCGCATGGAGCAGATATCTGCGCGGCGTCTCCAGCAGTACGGCAAACCCTGCCACAGCCACAAAGGAACCTATGACTCCAAATATCAGCTTCATAAACTGCCACCTCCCGGATACATTAGCCCCGTCAGAGCCATTGCGGCCCCTACTCCCAGCGCTACAGCCGCCGCCTTGAGAAATGCCTCCAGTATCCTGGCTCCGCCGGAAATGTAATCCCCCTGCAGGGTATCCCTCACCGCATTTGTAATCGCAACACCAGGCACCATTGGCATAATCGCGCTGATAATGACAATATCCTCATCCAACCCCGGGCAGAATCTTTTCAAAAACGCCGCCGCAACAGCCAGTCCGAAGGAGGACAGCGTGTCCAGTATAAAGCCGTTAATCTGCAGGCGTTTTCCCACAGTCACCACCAATGCAAGCACTGCTCCTACGAAAGCGGCAGCAGCAGTTTCCATGATACCGCCACCAAACAGCGGGGCAAATCCCGCGGGGACGAGCACAGTTGCCAGATTATAAATCCAGACAGGGTACTGCTTTCCGCCGATGTTCTTCAGCTCATCATAAGCCATTTCCAGAGTCAGCTCCCCCGCACAGTATTTTCGTGATATCTCATTCACCCTCATAATCCGGTTCAGATTCGTTCCCCGTTTCTGTACTCTTTTAATCACCGTAATCGGCTCCATATCCGGGTTGCCGATTGTGGCTACAATACCGGTCATCATCACACTGGCCTCAACCGTCTCTGTGTCAGCCGTGCGCAGAATATGATTGATGGTATCCTCCACCCTGTACGTCTCGGCCCCGCTGCGCAGCATCATCTCACCGGCCAGGACCGCCGTATTCATCACAAGCTTATAATCCATCCATTTTCCCGCCTTTGTCCCGGGTGTGCCGGGCATACTGATTTTTTATTCTCCGTTACATATAGTCTGCACAAATCCTTAAACATTTTAACACATTTTTAGAATAAATCCACCTTTTCCGCGGAAAATTTCAGGCGGTCCTAATCTGTTGCGAAAAGTCCTCAGAGGAAATCTCTTTTTAACGTATTGTCACACCCAATTCTGCAAAAACATTCTGGTAATGCTCCAGGTGCTCCCTTGGCGCCATAATCGTAATTCCATTTCCGCCGTTCCCGCCAAACACATTGCTGCCCACTTCTACAGCACCACATTTCATCATATCTATCTTGGTCAGATTGGTGTTTAAAAACGAATAATCTTCCAGCCTTGTCACATTGGACGGAAGCGAATATATACCGATTCTTCCACGCGGGAATGCAAGAAGTGTTGTCATGCCGCTGTCAAACAGCATACCGTCCTGCCATGTATAATTTGCATTGGGTTCCGTCAGCTGAATCCAGCCAAGGTCCGTCAGTTCACTCAGAACACCTGGTTCGATATTTACAATATTCGGAGGAATAAAAAGTTCATAGATCTCCGCGCCTACCCCTTCAAAGGTCCCCCTTGCAATTCCTGAACATCCTTCTGCGGGAAGCACAAGGCGTCCTTCATTTACGATACCCGCAGAGGGATCGTAAGCACAGAGCATACCATCCGCATTTACCGTAAAACCTGCCGGCTGTTCAATCGCCGGTTCATCCGAACCGTCGGTTGGATCATCATTCTCTCCCGGAATGTCGGGTGCCTCCACATCCGGAGTATCCGGAACTATCACATCCGGCGGAGCTGCCGGGTCATCATCCACCGGCGGATTATCCGGAACAATCGGCGTATCCGGTACAATTGGTACATCTGGTACGATCGGATTATCCGGTGTGATGGGTGTATCCGGAACTGAGGGTTTATCATTAACTGCAGGAATATCCGGAATCACCGGCGGGGTCACATTTCCCGTCGGTGATTCCGGGATATGTACTCCCGTGAAATTGAGATTTGGGACCTCTGTCTCTGATATTCCACCAATAGCCGGTATTTCTATGCCCATCAAAAAGAAGTCCGAAAGCAGGTCTGTCTGCTCCGCCTCCGGCTGCACTGTCATCGACTTCACTCTTTTGTTTTCTTTCAATATTTTATTAATATTTGTCTTTACCGGTATTCGGTTCAACGCATTGCCGAAAATATCCAAGGTGCCGGCTCCTTCGCTGTTTGCCCCATATGTCAGCAGCTCTTTTCCCTCATATTTTCCGTAAATCAACCGATATGCGGCGTCCGACTCCGTAAATTCCAAAGCAGGGAGTTCACAGACAAGCCCTGCAGCCAGCATAATTACCATCAGTATCCCTATGATGCGCGATTCCCTTCTTCGCGCAACACCACTCTCAAAAATTCTAATACAACATTCCATTTTCAGTTTACCTGCACCTTTCTTTCTCAACCACAAATAATACTCACACAAATATAAATTTTACATAAGAAAAAGGAACGCCGCAATCTTTCGCAACATTCCTTTGCATTTTCTTAATGTTACCAGCTGCCTCCTCCTCCGCCGCCGAAACCTCCGCCGGAAAAACCTCCGCCGCCAAAGCCTCCGCCGCCAAAACTGCCTCCGGAACCTCCGGACTGTACCGGTTTGGATACGGTCAGCGTGGATGCCGTTTTATTCAGGCTGCTCATCATGAGTCTGTTAAACATATAGTAATCGAAAAATGAATAGCTGTGATATGGAGAGAACCATTCAGGAGCCGGTACTGAAAGGCCTTTCAGTTTTTTAGCAAAAACGTCGGAAAGACCAAACACATAAGCATAAGGAATAATATGATAGAACCACTCCGGGTTCGTTTTTGCAAGTTCATTCATGCGCTCCAGTTCGGCCGTTTCTATAAAATCACGAAGCCCGGCAAGTCTTCCCATCCATTCTATACACTGGGATGTCCGTCTCTTCATAAATCCTGCCAGCCCGATCATCACTCCGGTGGCCGCCAGAACAGGAACCAGCACCCATATATAATTAAAGACTTCATATTGGAATACACGCATAACATAACTGCCCGCATACACTGCGGTAGATAAAAAACAGACCGCCAGTGTGCCTCCCGCCGTCAGTTTGCGGGAAGTATCTGTTCTGGCATACCATGTATCAATATCCCCACAGAAAACCAGCGTGCCAACCAGCAGCATAATCCACAGCAGCACCTGGACAAAGATCCTGCCGCCGCTTGTATAAGAATAGATACTTGTGAGCAACATAAACCAGGCCAAAGGCAGCGTACAGCATACAATCGCCGCTGCCCTGGCAATTTTAGATTCTCTGGTATATATCATATCCTGGCCCTGCTTTTGAAAATAATTCTTCAGCTGTTTTTTCGCCATCTCCAGTGTGCCTGAAAACTTATACTGGAGATCGCTGATTTTACGGATTTCTCTGTATTCAAACAGTTTATTAAAAATGCAGAACTGATAGCTGGGCGCATCCTCAGGAAGCTCCTTCAGCTTGAACAGACTGAGCCCATGGTCCGGTATTTCTTTAATGCTCAGAAATCCTTTGTCCGCCCAGTATATTATCAGGGAAAGCAGGTCTTTATCTTCTACACTGCCGTCAATAATATACCCCACGGCGGCACTGTCCAGATTGTCGGGAGGCTGATACTGAATCGAAGGGATAATCGGTTCGTCCCTTCCGAATCTCACAAAAAGAAAAACAATCAGCAGCAAAAGTATCACGGCCGGCAATAACAGCAGCCATGGCAGGAAAATAAGCTGCCCGACACCTGTGAAATACCCCGCTTCCATGGGCGCAAAGAACGTAATTCCCTCCCCCAGTTCTAAATCCTTTTTCAAAATGCCCGTGACCGTATTCCCCTTCCAGGAAAGATCCAGAATTGCTGCAGCGTTCTTATTCTCCCCATGGGTTCCGTAATAAAACTCCAGAATATCGTGAGGAAATTCTTTTGGAAATGTGATAGTAAATCTGCTTCCGGCAGGAATACTGTTCTGCCATTGAGTCGGAAACACGTTATAATAGGCGTTCTGATACGCATTCTCCTGAAAGCGCGGTGTCACTGTATAAGAAAACCGGTATTCTTTCCGTCCGGTCAGATATGCATCCTCCGAACCAAAACGGATTACCTTAGATCCGCTTTCAGAATCAACTTCCGTTTCCTCCCCGGATTCCAGCTCTGTCATCCGGGCATTATAGGGCACCCCCTGAAAGTTCCCGCCGACTTTAGTTAATACGCTTCCCTTCACCGGAATATAACGGTAGATGCCATGCCGGGGCGTCAGAAAGTCAACTCCGATCTGCTCTGTCACTTTATAGGACTGGTTCTCCCCCACCTCGATGTCTGTGTTAAAATATTGCGTAGTCATATTCCGGTCTTCTTTTAGTTCTACCTCAGGGTTTACAACTCTTTCCACAATCCCTGAACCAAACATAAAAAACACCCATACAACAGCCCATATAATGATAGCGGCGGTTCTTCCGCTAAATTTCTTCATACTGGCATCCCCCTGCTAGAAAGTCACTTTCACATTCTCACGCTCACCGCTGTCATTCACTTCATACAGAGGCTTTCTCTGAAATCCGAAGATACCGGCAATAATATTGCCCGGGAACATCTCTGCCTTCGTATTAAATCGATTCACTACGCCATTATAATATCTTCTGGAACCGGCAATCTCCTCCTCAATCCGCTGAAGCTGATCCTGAAGCTGCAGAAAATTCTGATTTGCCTTCAGGTCAGGATATGCCTCAGATACTGCAAATAAAGACTTTAAAGTGCCGCTTAGAATGTTGTCGTTTGCAATCCGCTCCTCCGCCGTTGATGCATTCATCGCTGCATTGCGCGCGGAAATCACTTTTTCCAGCGTCTGCGACTCATGCTTTGCGTATCCTTTCACCGTCTCCACATAGTTTGGAATCAGATCGTATCTTTTCTTCAAAGACACATCCATTGCAGAAAATGCTTCCTCTGTCTTGTTCCTTAGCTTAATAAACCCATTGTAAGAGCCTGCAAGCCAAATAATCAAAATCACTATAATTGCTAATATAATCCATATTGCCATAAACACGGCCTCCTTTATTTATCCCTGAATTTACTATTTCCAATTATAAGACAGTTTCATACTTTCGTCTATAAAATTTCTGAAATTCAGTACTCTATTCCCGCATCCAGCGTAACTGTTCCTGCATGCCCGGACTGTCGTCATCCAGCCCCGTCCTCTTCACACGGCATGTAAACCGGATAACCGCACATGTGTCTTACTGCCCATTCGTACAGTTCGCCGCGTCAATTGCAATAACAAGAAGCAGCCCCGTAAGTTCATCCGCCGGATTTGCAAAGTCGAGCACGTAGGTATCTCCCCAATGCATAAACTCCTTAGTGATATGCACCACCGAACCGCGGCCGTCGCAGACATCATATTCCCATCCAAGAAAATCTCCTTCCACATGCCAGCCCTTAAAATCCACTTCATATCTCGGGCGGAAAAATGTAAACTTTTTCTGGATTTCTCCCAGAACCACACCGTTCATTTCGATTTCAAACTGCGGCATCAGAGTCATCAGCTTCTGACGGATGGCGCCGACTTCCCTCTGCCGCCAGTCATACACATGAATCAGATGACCCAGCGTAAAAAACTCAGCCTTCACAAAATATTTTGCCGCCCCGCCCTCATCATATACATCGTAAGAATCAGTCCAGGAAAACACCCTCTGTTTAATAAGTAAACGCATCTCCGCTCTCCTTCCAAATGTTAAATTAATAACACTTTCATCTATCATACCACAGCCCACATAAAAAAGCACCCCTTCAAAGCTAAATGAACAAGCTTTAGCCTTGTGAATGTATCCATCCTTTTATATTCCACCAACCGAATTCATCCACTGCCGCCATTAGTTTCCCACCCCGTGGACGAGCCTCTCCTTCCGCCCGGATGCACCAGCTGAAAAACCGGGAAGCCTGCCCCAGGCCGGGAGCATCTATGCCATTTTAAAAGTCCTATAGTAAACGTTAGAGGCCCTTAAGAAAAAAACATAGCAAATGGCGGGCAGAATTTGACGTATCACGTCAAATTCTGAAGCGGCCTAAGACCCGAAATTATCAAATTTCGGGTTGCATGCCGCTGAACCGCCATTTGCTATGTTTTTTTCTTTAGGGCCACTTACGTTAACGGAGCGGATTTTTAAAATGGCATAGATGCTCCCGGCCTGGGGCAGGCTTCCCGGTTTTTCAGCGTCCCCCACGCGAAAATCCCCCGCCCTCCAAAAACCTAAACATTAATTTCTGCTTTTACGCCCAAAATGTCTTTATTTTCCTCCAGCAGAGGCCTGATTACATTTTTAAGGTAAGCCTCAACCTGTTCTTTTGCCCGTCCTACATACTTGGAGGGATCCATGGTCTCCTGCAGATCTTCCAGGCTCATATTGAAGGCTTCGTCCTGTGCGATCAGTTCCAAAAGATTATTATCCAGCCCTCTTTCCTTTACATTCCGGCCTGCTTCCATGGAGAGCTCGCGGATGCGCTCATGCAGTTCCTGTCTGTCTCCCCCCGCCTTCACAGCATCCATCATAATGTTTTCCGTTGCCATAAATGGCAGCTCTGACATCAGACGTTTTTCGATTACTTTTGGGTATACAACCAATCCGTCCACAACGTTCAGGCACAAATCCAGAATGCCGTCAATTGCCAGAAATCCTTCTGGTATGCTCAGGCGCTTATTGGCAGAGTCATCCAGTGTTCTTTCGAACCACTGTGTCGCCGATGTAATAGCCGGATTTAACGCGTCTATCATTACATATCTGGAAAGGGACGCAATCCGCTCGCTTCTCATCGGGTTTCTTTTATATGCCATAGCAGAGGAGCCGATCTGGGTCTTCTCAAAGGGTTCTTCCACCTCTTTCAGGTGCTGCAGAAGGCGGATATCGTTAGAGAACTTGTGCGCGCTGGCGGCAATGCCAGCTAATACATTCAAAACCCTTGTATCCACTTTTCTGGAATAAGTCTGCCCGGATACCGGATAACAGGCCCCGAATCCCATCTTTTCCGCAATCATAGGATCGATCTTGTCAATGGTCTCCTGATCCCCGTCAAAGAGCTCCAGAAAGCTTGCCTGGGTTCCTGTGGTTCCCTTGGATCCCAACAGTTTCAGGCTGCCAAGGACATAATCCAAATCCTCCAGATCCATTTCAAACTCCTGCATCCAGAGCGTCGCCCTCTTGCCGACTGTGGAAGGCTGTGCAGGCTGAAAATGGGTAAATGCAAGCGTAGGCTGTGCCTTGTACTCGTCGGCAAACCTGGAAAGTTCCGCGAGCACATTGACCAGCTTCGTCCTCACCAGCCTCAGTGCCTCCGCCATTACGATGATATCGGTATTATCTCCCACATAACAGGATGTGGCGCCAAGGTGAATAATGCCTTTTGCTTTAGGGCACTGTACACCATAGGCGTACACATGGGACATCACGTCATGGCGCACGACCTTTTCTCTTTCCTTAGCCACATCATAGTTGATATCTTCCGCATGGGCCTTTAATTCCTCAATCTGCTCATCTGTGATATTCAGACCCAGTTCCTTTTCCGTCTCGGCCAGGGCAATCCAGAGCCTTCTCCATGTTCTGAACTTCTTATCGGGTGAAAATATATACTGCATCTCTTTACTCGCATAACGCTCAGAAAGAGGGCTGACATAACGGTCCGTACTCATAAATCTAATCTCCTATTCTTATATATAATAAATGACTGTCAATTCCCCGGTAATTGTATAAACCTGGGATTTCTGCTTCCTATCCATAAAAACGGAAAGCAGGCATCCTACCTGGTCCCCTGCTCAAATGCCTGGCTGATATCCCCGTCCGGCACCTCCATGGGATATTTTCCGGTAAAACATGCATCGCAGTAACCCAGATCTCCCACCATATTTTTCAGCTTACTGACCTCCATGTACCCCAGAGAATCCGCCCCTATCATCTTCCGGATCTGTTCCGGTGTATGGGAATGCGCTATAAGCTGTTCATTGGACGGTACATCGGTTCCAAAATAGCACGGATACAAAAACGGCGGTGAACTGATTCTGACATGAACTTCGGTGGCTCCCGCTGCTTTTAGCATCCGAATGATATTAGCACAGGTTGTTCCCCGCACAATCGAATCATCCACCATGATGATCCTTTTGCCTTTTACCACCTCGGGTATGACATTCAGCTTGATCTTCACGCTGGATTCCCTTTCGCTCTGGCTCGGCTTAATAAACGTCCTTCCCACATAGCTGTTCTTATGGAAGGCCATCCCATAGGGGATGCCCGACTGTTCCGAATATCCCTTTGCCGCAACCAGCCCGGAATCCGGCACGCCAACTACCAGATCCGCCTCCACGGGGTATGATTCCGCCAGTGCCCTGCCTGCGGTAAACCTGGAATGATAGACATTTATCCCGTCCAGAGTACTGTCTGTCCGCGCAAAATAAATATACTCAAAAATACAGCGGGCCTGTCCCGCAGACGGCACAGCCATGCTCGTATCGGATGCGATTCCTTCTTTAGTGATCGTAACAATCTCCCCGGGAAGTACATCACGTACAAACGCCGCGTCCACTGCCGCAATAGCACAACTCTCCGAAGCCAGAAAGTACGTATTATCCCTTTTTCCAATACACAACGGCTTCAGTCCCAGAGGATCCCTGGCTCCAATCATCTTGCGCGGACTGCTCACTACAAGGGCATACGCCCCCTTTATCTTCTTCATCGCATTTTTCACCGCGTCCTCCGCCCTGCTTACATTCAGGCGTTCCCTCGCGATGTGATATGCAATCACTTCCGAATCGATGGTAGTCTGGAAAATAGCTCCCGTATATTCCAGTTCTTTTCTCAAATCAATGGCATTGACCAGATTGCCGTTATGGGCAATGGCCAGTGTCCCTTTCACGTAATTGATAACGAGCGGCTGTGCATTCTCCACCCGGGTTCCCCCTGCCGTGGAATAGCGCACGTGTCCGACCCCCAGATTCCCCTTCAAATCATGCAGGGATTCCTCATCGAACACATCGTTCACAAGCCCCAGGCCCTTTTTTGATAAAACCTTTCGCTGTCCATATGTGTCAGTTACCGCAATACCGCAGCTTTCCTGTCCTCTGTGCTGCAGTGCAAAAAGGCCATAATATACGGATGGCGCCACATTGCCGCCATCCATATCATATGCACCAAAAACTCCACATTCTTCCCCCAAGCCTGTCATAACTTTATCAATTCTGCTCATGAATGTCTCCTATTTATTTGATGCCGATTCTCTTAAATACTTCCTGATATGCGTCCTCTACATTGCCCATATCTCTGCGGAAACGGTCTTTGTCCAATTTCTCGTGTGTCTCCTTGTCCCACAGCCTGCATGTATCCGGTGACACTTCATCCGCAAGGATAATATCCCCATGGAATCTGCCGAATTCAATCTTAAAGTCGATCAGCTCAATCCCCGCGTCATCAAAGAACTTTTTCATAACGTCATTAACCTTAAAGGTATATTCCGTAATTTTATCAATCTCTTCTCTCGTTGCAGCCCCAATCGCAATTGCAAAATAATCATTGATCATAGGGTCGCCCAGATCATCATCTTTATAACTGAACTCCAAAGTCGGTGCTAATAATTTTCTGCCTTCTTCGATCCCAAGCTTCTTGGAAAAGCTGCCCGCAGCCACATTACGCACAATCACTTCCAGAGGAACGATCTCCACCTTCTTCACTGCAGTCTCTCTGTCACTCAGTTCCTCTACATAGTGTGTCGGCACGCCTTCCTTTTCCAGCACCTGGAAGATATAGTTGGTCATGCGGTTATTAATCACGCCTTTCCCAACAATCGTCCCCTTCTTCTCACCATTAAATGCGGTGGCATCGTCTTTATAATCTACAATTACGATATCCGGGTCATCAGTAGCAAATACCTTTTTTGCTTTTCCTTCGTAAAGCTGTTCTAATTTTTTCATACGTTCACACCTGTCCTTTTTCGATTTTTCATACATAAAGTAGTAAGGCTGTCTTTCTAAAAGAAATACAAAGTCTCGCATGATGATTATAATACAAGGGGGACGGAAAATCAATATGGGATTTGGAGGACGAGATTTTGGTGCGGGGTGGGATGGGGACGCTTAATGACAGGGATGCCGGGGTGGGACTGGGGCTGTATATGCCGGTGCGTAATGCACCCGTGCTGCTAAGCGCACTCCAGCATTTCGCACCGGCATATACAGCCCCAGTCCCACCCCGGCATCCCTGTCATTAAGCTGGCTCATCCAGCCGGTAATAAAAAGCCCGCTCCACGGGTGGAATCCCAGGCGGGAGCAGCGAATGTGTATTGACTATGCGTATCATGGCCACATGCTTATTATTTATATGAAATATGTAACTTTTTTCCAAAAAAGCACAAATCACCTCTCTCCCTCAAAAACGATCCTCGCACCCATTCCACATCCGCAGCCCCCGATTTTAGGATCCCCAACCGGGGAACGAGATCTTCTCTGCCGACTGGATGAGTCCAGCTTACCGCGAACCGGGACGTGCTGCCAAAAGTGCCTATCCTGTTGGAAATACATATTAGCGAGCCTAGCAGCAGTAAGCGGAAATCCGCAAAACCAGACAGAACCGAACACATTCACCGCTTAATCTGATGATTAAGCGGTGAATGTGTTCGGTTCTGTCTGGTTTTGCGGATTTCCGCTTACTGCTGCTTGGCGCAGCGGGCTGTAATTCCAACAGGATAGGCACTTTTGGCAGCACGTCCCGGCTCGCGGTAAGCGGCCCCCCGTCCGCTCCCGAGGCTAAAGCTCGTGAGCTATATTCAGTTTCTGGAGAGTTTCCCCAGGAATTCTTTCATTCGTGTGTTATCGGACCCAAAGACTTCTTCCGGGGTTCCCTGTTCCGCGATAACGCCCTTATCCATAAAGATGATATGGTCGGCCACATGTTTGGCAAAATTCATTTCGTGGGTAACGATCACCATGGTCATGTGCTCTGCAGCCAGATCTTTGATTACTTTCAGGATCTCTCCCGTCAGCTCAGGATCCAGTGCCGAGGTGGGCTCATCGAAGAAAAGGATTTTGGGGTTCATAGCCAGGGCCCTGGCTATGGAAACTCTCTGCTGCTGACCGCCTGAGAGCTGGTACGGGTATGCATTTTCCTTATCCTCCAGGCCCATTTTTTTCAGAAGTACGCGCGCTTCCTTAAAGACCTCCTCTTTTTCCCGTTTCTGCACTTTGATCGGGGCATCCGTGATGTTCCTCATGACTGAAAAATGGGGAAAAAGATTGAAATTCTGGAATACCAGGCCATATTCTCCTTCGTAATGGATCTCTCCCGCATCCGGAGTTTCCAGGTTCGTCGCACAACGAAGCAGAGTGGACTTTCCGGAGCCGGATGGACCGATAATTGCCAGGACCTGTCCTTCGTCTACCTTCAGGGAAATGTCCTGCAGTACTTCAAGGTCATCAAAGTGTTTTTTGATATGTTTCATTTCTAACAGACTCATGACATTCCCTCCTATTTATAATAATTTAGCTTCTTCTCGATAAATTCCATGAAAACAGCCACGATCAGGTTAAACACATAGTAGAATATACCCGCAGCCACCAAAGGAATTATGGAGGTCTGGGCAGCCGCTATCTGTTTTGCGGTCGTAAACATTTCCGCATAGGCAATGGCAAATGCAAGGGACGTATCTTTTACAAGCGTAATCACTTCATTTGTCACCGACGGCAGAATTCTTTTGATAACCTGGGGGAAAATGATGCGGAAGAAAGTCTGCACCCGGTTATATCCCAGCAGCTTTGCCGCCTCGTATTGTCCGACCGGCATAGATTCGATGCCCCCGCGGTAAATCTCTGCAAAATATGCGGCATAGTTGACCGCAAATGCAATCAATACCGCACTCAGCCTGTAAGACGCCGTGATCCGGATTCCGAATATGTAGTACGGCCCGAAATAAACCACCATCAGCTGCAGCATGAGCGGTGTCCCGCGCATAATAGAAATATATACTTTCGTTATCCACTGAATGATTTTGATTTTTGACATTCTTCCGAATGACACAAGCAAACCTAACGGCAGTGAAAACAAAAGAGTTGCAAAAAATATCCCTATTGTCCCTAACATGCCCCCTGATAACTGGCTGATCATTGCCATAAAACTTATCTTCATCTTCCTGACCTCCGGGTAGTAAAAAGGCCAGATGGTAATTCTGACCTTTTTCATTCTTACTTTTTAATTTTATTTGCCTAAGCAGACAGCGTCTTCAACGCCCCACTTTTTAGCGATTGTCATGAATGTTCCATCCTCTGACATCTCATTCAGCGTTTTCTGAACCTGATCCCTAAGCTTCTCATTTCCCTTTTTAAATCCGACTGCATACTGCTCAGTGGAAATCGTCTCGTCCAGGGTTATGTATCCGCCTCCGCGGGATTCGATCTGATACTTTGCAACACCTACGTCCATTGCTACTGCTTCTGCAGCGCCTGCTTCCAGATCCATAAATGCCGTATTATAATCCGGTACCTGTGTCAGCTGACTGAAAGTTCCAGCCAATTCTTTCTGGTCTCCCTCCAGAGCTGCCAGTGCAGATGAATCAGCCTGTACTTCCACGATTTTCCCTGCCAGATCCTCCAGTGTTTTGATTCCGGAATCTTCGGCAACTACTACTACCTGACTGTTGTCTACGTATGGCTCTGACCATGTATAATCGTCTTCACGTCCATTCATGGTGAATCCGTTCCAGATACAGTCGATGGTGCCTGAACTAAGCTCCATATCCTTCGCATCCCAGTCGATCGGCTGCTTTTTCAGCTCCCAGCCGTTTCTGTCACACACTTCCTGTGCGAGATCCAGGTCAAATCCCACGTATTCGCCGTCATCATCCTTGTAGCCATAAGGTGGAAAACTTGCGTCAAACCCTACCGTAAAACTGTCTCCCTCGCTTTTCTCTGCGCTTACTCCATCTGTCTTTTCATCGTCTTTTGCGGAATCTTCTGTCTTGGTATCCTCTGTTTTAGTACCCTCTGACTTGCTATCTTCCGCTTTGTTTCCGCATCCTGCCAGCGCTGTTGTCAGCACAAGTGCAGCTGCCATTGCTACTGCTAATTTTCTCTTCATAGATACGCCCTCCCTGCCGTGGTGCTTTATTCTTTTACAAATTGATTACTTTACCACGCTAAAATCTTACATATAATAACATATTTCTATTCGAATGTCAATTGGGATTTGGGACGGGCTCGAGTCCTGACATGATGAAAGGGGACGCTTACCGTGGGCCGGGAGATGCTGCGGACAATGCCTATATGTGACTTCTCCGATACTGCTGTTTCCATTTTTCAAGCAGCACAGAACTTGGCTCCATTTGTATATGCTTCTTAATGTCTTCCATCTCCTGGCGCATCTGGGCGTTGACTTCCACATAGTCATCGTGCTTTGTCAGCAGGATGTGGTATTCCTCCAGGGACATATACTTGTAGGACGCGTACAGATACGGCTTGAGCAGTGCAGTGTCTTCGCAGATCTGGTAAGCCCGGTCGTACATCCTGGCCGACTCCTGATACAAAAACAGCCTCCCGTAAGCTGCGCCCAGCCCGGCGTATATCTTGCCGTAGAACTTGGGATCCACGCTTTCATCCGCCTCTTCGTTGAGAATGGCCTGATACACGAGGATCGCCTCCTCGATCTCCCCGCTCTCCAGCAGGTTATCGCCCTTATACTTCTGACGCTCAATGTCCTTCTGATTCTTCAGCCGCTCCAGCACGTTCTGAATCCGTATCATCTCCGGTTCCCTGAATATCCGGGAGCTCTTCAGGATCGTCAGTACAAACTTTTCCACCGAACCGCGCATCCGGATGACATCCCTGAGCTTCCCCGCCAGTTCCGGCATACCGATCTCTTCCTCCAGCCAGGTACAGAGCTGTTCGTTCATGATCGTGTAGTCAATCAGGTAGAGATTGTTGCACAGATAATAGCATAATTCTTCAATTGTAAATATCTTGCAGTGGATCCTTGTAATCTCATAAGGATGCGTTGCATGCCTGTCATGACAAAGAATTAAACTTCCCATCATTGCCTCCTAAATGTATAATCTTCTCTTCCTGAAAATCCGTAGGCAGGTAAAATTCCCCGAACCCTACGTCCCGCACTGTGATCTTACAGGTCTTTTCATCCAGAAACAGCGTCTCTATCTGCAGCCGCATGGAATATTCGCCTCTCTTCGGGAAATTTTCCAGCGAAATAACCTCTGTTTTTAAAGTCCCCTGCACCAGAGATTCTACATGCAGTTCTATGTTCTCCATATCCTCCAGAAGCACTTCCCACTGATTGTTAGACTCATACCAGTGCGCCCCCCAGGACACAATCGGGTACCACATCTCCTGACCGTCCACCCTCATATTCACCGTAATCTGATCCGTCAGCTTTGTATCCGAGAGGTACACCGGGTCTTCTATGTGCATAAACATCTTCCGGTAAGCCGTGTAACAGGCCCCCTTGCTGTACAGATTATTTCCGATGAAGGCTCTTCTTCCATTACAAAGTACGCGCAGAGAGGTCGGGTACCAGTTGTTTTCAAACCCCTCTCCTGTCAGAAAGACGGAGGATACAATGCGCTTATCAAATACGCTTTCTATAAATTTACAGAAACGTGAATCCGCCTCTTTCGCCTTGTCCTCATTCAGCACCGGATAAACGGCAGCCAGTTCTTTCATATGGGCGCTGGCGACTTCGTCTACCGTGACGAAAGTCGTTTTGCCCCCGCCCAGCCCGGGCTTCAGCCTTCTTAACATAAAAGCCTTGATCTCATTACGGTCACAGCAGAACAGTGCGGCATCGTACTGCCACAGCTCCTTGGGCTGGTAAAAAAGATAGTTGCAGAAACTTTCCTTATAATCCTGAATAAAAATGTGCCTCTTATCGATGTTCATGCGTACCGCAATCCCACGCAGAAGCTGAGCCAGCTCCTCAGTCAGTTCCGGGACAGAAAACACGATCCCCTCAATCTGCGGAAACGACTGCAGCGACATCTGCACAAACTTGGAGAGCAGCCAGACCGCATCATAAGTCTCTTCTCCAAACTCAATCTTTTCTCCTGCCAGGCTCTTGTCCAGCAGCCTCGTAACCGTAAACCCTTCTTTAATTGTAACCAGACGCTTTGCTTCCTTGCCGTAAGCCCATGTGTCCCTAAGTTTACCGATAATCAGTGGGATCTGGTAATTATCAGAATCCACCTCCAGTGTCTCCGGCTCCAGCTGCTGATCGTTGTAGAAACTGATCTGGCAGGTCTTATCATTTATCTCATATCCAATTATATTGCCTTGTCCCATTACAGACAGCCTCCTCACCCTTACCGCCGGGGCTTTTGCTTTGCCCCCCGGCCGCAATGTACTTTCTGCCGGCTATGTCCCGGTCTTCCCGGCGGCATAGTGACATTTTATGTTACCGATTCCAGGCTGGCCTGTGAACAGTAACCATCATCTTCCATTAATATTGTTCAAACATATGGGCGGCAATCGCATCCTCCGCCGCATATGACCTCATCTTTATATCCCGTTCCCTGCCATCCTCCAGCAGGATGTCGTTCAGACGTCCGTACCTTCCCGATTCGCCTTTCTTTACTTCCTTCACACAGGTTTCTTTATCGCTCCTGTATGTATTGCCGTCAATTGTTTCCTTAAAATAGTATTTTAGCTTTTCATTGGCAAACAACACAAACTTCTTCACATACAGGTTCTCGTACATCGGAGTCAGCACCTCGGTGGAGTAATCCACCTCCTCGGAATCCCCTTTCTGCAGCTGATAGTAAAGCATAACACGGCTGCCCTTCTGTCCCTTATATTCGATCAGCGTCTTATCCCAGAGCTGAAGTTCAATCAGCCAGTCTTTCTCATACGCGAGGAAAAATGGGAAATAAATCTGTTTGCCGCTGAGTTCCTGCAGGAACTTCTTCAGGGTCTTGCGTATCATCGAATTATATTCTCTGTTGGAATAGTACTTGAGAACCGCGATCTTACAGATATCTATCGTGTCCTCTCCCTTTTCATACTCTCTGCATATAATATCAATGATGCTCCTGCTGATCTTTCTTTCCTCCACAACATAGCCCCTGGACATATAGGCCAGATATGCCTGCTGCAGTCTGAAATAGGCGCCCTCCGCATAGTATTCCTCGAATACCTGCACTTCCGCAAACAGTTCTTCCGAGAAGAGCATCTGTGTCAGAATCCGCTCCGCCAGCTTATGAGTATGTACCTCATACTCCCGCGCCTCTCTCCAGAGCCGCTTCATATCAGTTGTGGCGCCGCAGTAATAATTGGAAAGATACGTCAGGATCACCTTATCGTACTGACCTTTTTTGAATAATTCAAAACAGATATAGGTCAGAAAATCATCGTTTTCGTAGTTATTCTCTCTGATGTTCTTACTGCAGAGACTAAATAATTCCTCTTCCCCATAGTTCTCTACGCCTTTTTCCCGCACAATATCAAGAGTCAGTGTTTCCTCTGCCTCTTCCATCCGGTTCATGCGCATGCTGTTGATATATTTCTTGCACATATCCATATAACGCAGTTCATAGAACATGCGTCTGCTCTCATAGGGAATCGAATCGGTATAATGCCTGCCGTCCCTGGATTCCCATACAAGCCTGTCCGTCTTGGCGTATAAGAAGACCTGGGCGCCCCGGTCCGTATACGGCACCTTTTGGGTAATGCTTCCGTCATCCGCTATGATGTGGATGAACTTCATGTTCGGTACCTTGGTAGTAATCTCATAGGCATGGCAGATATCATATAATGCCTTGATGCGCTCCGGATTCATGGAACGCTCCACGATAAAGCGCTTATAAATGATTCTCAGCTGTTCGTCGATGTGCCGTCTCTCCAGCTGGTTCCATGCAAAAGCCTCCATCTCATCCCGGTAATGCGCATAGATCTCGCTGGATTCATCCTCATACGTAATCAGATTGGAGTACAACAGAGCACACTTTCGGTAGTCCAGCGTGTTTCCATGCATAAAATACAGGTACACAGATCTTGGCAGTGCCTTGTGGAAATGGCTTTCCTTGATAGAAGCCATATAATATTCATAGAGCTGTGCAATCTTCTGCTCAGTCTCCACTGCTTTTTCATACCATTTAAAATAATCGTAGCCGATACAGTTTCCCTTGATCAAAAGGGTACAGATGGCTGTAAGGATCATGTTTTCCTCATACATCTTGTAGGCCAGTACCAGCGTCTCATACAGATGCCTGTCGAAATTCTTCAGCTGGCTTGCCAGATTCGCCGTATACAGGGCCAGCTCCTTTGTCATCAGCTTATATTTTGCCGCAAAATACAGCACCATAACCTCGAATTTGCCCAGCTTTTTCAGGGAGGAACTCTTATCCCTGAAGCACTTAAATGCCTCCATATAGAACCAGATACTGTGCGTCTTCTCCTCATAAAACTGACGTTCCAGTGCACGCAGGCGTTCGCTGTATATCTTGTACTCCGAGTCTACATTGACCAGCATGCACAGAATCAGCCAGCTCTCCGGATGCTTCATATAAGACTTGGAAAGTTCCTCTGCCACCCGCCGCTGCCCGATCGAATCGTTGCTAAGCAGGGTCGTAAGATATAAATAGTAGGAACTCATCTCAACATTTTTGCCAATTGCAAACCGGTTATAATTATAGGATTCCAGAATCCACTTCGCCTCTTCCAAGCGTTTTCCAAGCAGGCAGATATGCGCGTGTACAAGAAGATACAGTTCTTTCTTATTATCCTTCTCCCTGAGATGCTCTATCTTCTTCAGGGATTCCTCTGTCCAGGTATTCAGGTCTATCCTGCCGGCCTCATAAGTCAGATACCGCTTCACAATGCTGGTAAATTCCATATCGCCCGCACGGTGTTCCTCATCCCGCCTGACATCCTTCTCCACCACAATCTCGTAGGCCAGAGTCTCATAAGGAGTCTGCAGCGTGATCTGTCCGAAATTACTGCCCCGGTGCAGATGCTCCGGTGTGATAATATATTCCAAACGGTAGGAATTGCCGATAAACTCTTCCGTGGTTACCTTCACGTGCTCTACGGATAAGAAATCCCCTTCTGTCTGCACGTCAATAGACAGATATCCCCAGGTATTCTTTTTAATCGTCAAAGTTTCTTTACGAGCCTCTTCCACTTCCATAAAAGCGCGGCTCTCCTCTTCCAGGGTCAGAAATATCTTTTCTTTCTGCTTACAGCCCACAAGAAATTCCTCCAGGGCCTGCTGATCCAGTTCCCATTTGCGCATATTATCGTAAAGGGCCTGGATGCGTTTATCTTCATATTTTAAAATCTCGTAAAAATCTCTGGAGCGGAACAGCTTTTCCGCCTCTGCCGGATCCCGGAAAGAAAGCTTCTTAAAATCTTCCAGGCTCTGAACCTTTCCATAACTTGTCATTACAAAGGGCTTCTCAATGATTGCCGTAAATGCAACATCATATTCCCCTCCATTGCAGACTATGGTAAACCTGCCATGCTCCACATGGCCCGGCACCAGCCCGGAACCATCATATGTATAATAGATATTAACCGGGTTCCCATCGAAGCCCTGTTCCTCACAATGGACACGATAAGAAGAGGGATATACCAACCCTCTGATGGTCCCCTCGCCCTGGTTCTGCAGGGAAAAACTGCCCTTATACATCTCCCCCTCGCCGACACGCATAATAATCCGTGTCTCGGGGAAAATAATCTCCGGCTGCGGAATGTGAAAATCTCCTTTGGAAAGACGTTTAATCTTATTCTTCAAGTTAGTCACCTACTCATATTTCTTTCGTTGCATTTTTTCATAAGCACGCTATAATGAATTATATCATCTTTATACTATTTCTTGCAACGGGTGAATGAAAGAATTTGAAAGGGGATTGTATACATGAATACAAAACCAGAATTTCACGGCAGTGACCTGGAAAAAATATCGGAATACTACGGAATTCCTAAGGATTCCATCATCAGCTTCGGCGCCAATGTAAATCCACTCGGCCTTTCCTGGAAGGTAAAAGAGGCTTTAAGCCGCAATTTGGATATCATTTCCACCTATCCGGACAGAGAATATACTTCCCTTCGCCGCGCCATCGGCGAATACTGTCAGGTATCCCCCGCCCATGTCATGGTGGGAAATGGATCCACAGAACTAATCTCTCTGCTTATTGAACAGCGCCGCCCTAAAAAAACGCTCATACTGGGCCCCACATATTCAGAATATGCAAGAGAACTCTCTTTTTCTGACAGTATACAGGATTACTACCATCTGAATCCCGACACTGGATTTTGCCTCAACATCCCTGATTTTTTAGAAAGACTCGAGGCCGGATATGATCTCCTGATCATATGTAATCCCAACAATCCTACATCCTCCGTCATAGGCACCTCTGATATGCGCAGCATCCTGTCCGCCTGTCAGAAGGCCGGAACCTTTGTTATGATTGATGAAACCTATGTGGAATTTGCACCAGATATCTCTTCCGTAAGTGCCATGTCTCTTATTGAAGAATTCGACAACTTCATGGTTCTGCGCGGAGTATCCAAATTCTTCGCCGCTCCCGGCCTCCGCCTGGGTTACGGAGTCACCAGCAGCCAGTCCTTCCTGGCCCGGGTAAAGGAGCACCAGATTCCCTGGTCTCTGAACAGCATCGCCGCCTTTGCCGGAGAACTGATGCTGCAGGACACCAGTTATATAGAAGAAACCCGCTCCTTAATAACAACCGAGCGCACAAGAATGTTGGAAGAACTGCACAAAATAAGCGGCATCACCGTCTACGACGCCACCGCCAATTTCATCCTGATCCGTATCCGCAAACCCGATATGACTGCCTTTGACCTATTCGAGGCCTGCATCAAACAGGGCATGATGATCCGGGACTGTTCTTCCTTTCAGTGCCTGGAGGGAGAATACGTACGGTTTTGTGTTATGGGGCGCGAGGAGAATTCGAGGCTTATTGAGGTGATTCGAAGGAGTTTGGGGTAGGGGTTGGTATGGGGACGCTGTGCGGAAGTGGAACAGGGCTCTTCTGGTGACGGAATCAGGGCGTAAGCGCCGCTAATCAAAATCGGAGCCGGCATGTTGAACACCGCCGACACTCACGAGAATTCTGATGAATTCTCGCTGCGGGTCGGCTTTCCTCCAGGCCTTGTGGGCCTGGAGGAAGTTCACATGCCGGCTCCGTTTTTGATAAAGCGGCGCTAACGCCCTGAAAGACGCCACCAGAAGAGCCCTGTTCCACTTCCGCACAGCTTGGCGCATCCAACCGTACGGGAAACACACTGCTCACTGTGGGAATTGCGGGCGGGGAAAGCGGATTAAGTTGAATTGGTGCAGCGATTTCGCCCAAACTGCTTTGTTCTTGCCGACTCGATCCACTGCTCCCGTCTGGGGAGCTTCCAGGTCTTGTTTTCTACCGATTTGATGCAGCCCGCTCCCATCAGGCGTCCTACTCCACCAATATCAACGCCACAAAAACAAGATCCTCTCCCCCCGTATTTTTGACTCCATGTCCGTCTCCGTTTTTGCAGTATACTACATCCCCGGCCTCTATTGGCACCGCTTTTCCGTTATCATCATACATTCCCTTTCCAGAGAGAATGTAGTACGTTTCGGTTTCTCCGTGATGCTCGTGATGGCCAAGTTCACAATTGGGCTTGAGCGTTACTTTTGAGAACATTTTGCAGTGGTTTCCAAGCTCTTCTGTGCTTAACAGGGCTTCCTTCATGATGAAGCCTGCACCTCCGTTTGCTTTTTCTACTGTCTCAATCTTTCTTTCGCCTGCTTTTGTCATATTGAAATCCTCCTTTTCTTTACTGTATATTCAGGTTACTTCCGTACGTAATCTGTGCTTTAAACCCATTCTCAATCTAACACAGAACATTGCATACCCATAGGGCACCCCGTAACTCATGCTCTCCGGGCGGATCCGCAGTAAACCGCGGAATATCGTATACATGTATGCTAAAAATCTTTCTTCATCTGTCGGTAATCCAGAACTTGATATCCCAGTTTCTCATAAAGGGCTTTTGCTCTTGTATTGTCATCTTCTATTTCCAGGCGGAAGCGTGTGACACCCTCTTCTCTGTGTGCTTCCATGTATGCAAAAAATTCGCTTCCCAGCCCCTTGGAGCGGTATTCTTCCAGGATATAGAGTTCTTCCAGCCAGTACACATACCCGCCGGCCTCCTGGGAAAATGTCTTCGCGATCAGGCCGTACCCCGCCATGCTGCCCTCATATTCCAGCATATAAATCTTTCCATAAGTTCCGCTGCTGATACATTCCTCGAAGGTTTTCTCAATGTATGAATCCGGTATCGGATGCAGCACTGCCGGTGAATGGTAGAAATCATGGGCCATCTTCAAATATTCTTCTCTGTCTTCCTGTCTCACTTCTCGTATCATATATGCCTCCTGTTGTATCCTTCAAATGTCTTTTTTTCGAAGCAGCTCTTCCTGGCCGCTATTTCCGGCCTCCACAAACTCCCGGCACGAAAACACACGGTCCTTCTCCAGCTCCACTGCCCTAATACTATCATATTTCCCGGAAAAGGTCTACTCTTAACCCATCAGTTTATTGGCCCGGATGCCGTGCAGAATGGTGCGCGTCCCCGTGAAAAATGGCCTCTTAACTTCCTTATGGAATTTTAAGAAATCATCTCCATGATTTGTGTTATAATATTTCTATACTAATTGACTGAATTCTCTAGAAAGGATGGTATATTTATGGAATTAAACGAAGGATTAAGGAAAATATTTCTTGCAGGTGTCGGTGCGGTAGCCACTACGGCGGAAACGGCAAAAGATGTGGTTGAGAATCTGGTAAAAAAAGGCGAGATTACTGTTGAGCAGGGAAAAGTCCTCAATGAAGAATTGAAAAAAAACGCCAAGGAAAAGATGAAGGAGCATGTGTCTGTCACAGTTGTGAAGGAATACAAAGATGCAATGACCGCAGTAGACCATATGAAAGAGGATGAGCTGGAAGCACTCAAGGCCAAAATCGCAGAGGTCGAAAAAGCCGCAGCACAAAAAGCTGCAGAGAAAGCCGCCAAAGAAGCTGCAGAGGAAAAGTCCGGGGACGGGGCCATGGATGAGGATAGCGATGACTCTTGTAAAGCAGCGGAAGAAGCTGTCGACACTGAGGACAGCCCGGCAGGGGAAGACCCCTGTACTGAGGACAGCCCGGCAGAGGAAGCAGAAGCTGCTGTCCCTCAGGACCCCCAATAGCAGGTTCTGCCTATGAATGAAACAATCGTAACCCCGGAGACATCCCAGGCAGAACCCCCTGCTTCCCAAAAGCGCCTGCGGGAGATCCTGCAGGTACTTGGTAAACATCACATAACCCGTGGGCTCACCCCGGCTAAGCTCCGCGAGATTCTGGAAGATTTGGGCCCAACTTATGTAAAACTTGGGCAGATTATGTCCATGCGTTCAGATATGCTTCCGGAAAATTACTGCCGTGAGCTGACGAAGCTGCGCACAGAGGTGAGCCCCCTGCCCTATTCCGTTGTGTCTGGAGTCATCGAAGAAGAGCTCAAAGAGCCGGCGGGAAATATCTTCTCACAGATTGAGGAGACTCCTCTCGGCTCTGCTTCGATTGCCCAGGTGCACCCCGCAGTCCTGAAGGATGGTACAAAGGTCGTTATTAAAATACAGCGGCCGGCCATAAAAGAGATCATGCAGGACGATATTCTGCTTCTAAAAAAGGCCGCTGGTATTCTGAAACTGGCTATAGGAACGGAAGACCTGATTGATTTCAGGACGATTCTGGATGAACTCTGGAAGACCACCCGGGAAGAAATAGATTTTCTTCAGGAAGCTGCAAACCTGAATCTTTTTTATGAGAACCAGAGGGATATTGTGTATGTCACCTGTCCAAAAGTATTTCATGAGTTCACTACTCCGCGGCTGCTTGTGATGGAGTATATTGACGGAATACAGATCGACGAGACAGTACGCCTCCAAGAGCTTGGCTATGATATGACAGAGATCGGCCAGAAGGCTGCCGAAAACTACTGTAAGCAGATACTCGAGGATGGTTTTTTTCATGCGGATCCCCATCCAGGCAATCTCTGGGTAGCCGGCGGACAGATCGCCTGGCTTGACCTAGGGATGACGGGCAGGCTGACTGAACACAACAAACAGCTGCTCAAGAAGGCGATCACGGCGATTCTGGAACACGATATCTATTCTCTGAAGAATGTGCTTCTGGCATTCGGGGAACCCCAGGAACGCGTCAACCATGCCAGACTTTATACAGACATTGATGATATTTTAAGCAAATATATGTCCATGGATTTCGGAACAATGAAGCTGGGAGAATTAATTGAGCGCATGCTTTCTCTTGTGAAGGAACACCGTTTGGCAATTACCCCGGACATTACGCTGCTCGGACGGAGCATGGTCACGATGGAGGGAACGCTGGCAGCCTGTGCCCCGGACGTCAATATTCTGCAGATTCTTTCCATGCACATGTCCACGCTCCTGCTGAAAGAACTGGATATAAAAAAGCTGCTCAGGCATAAGGGACGCCAGCTCTATACTTCTATGGATAAGTCCATGGAGATTCCGGCACAGATTTCTGATCTGCTTAATATTACCAAGAATGGACAGGCCCAGCTGAATCTGCAGCTTTCTGATTCCGAGGAGATACGCGCCGATATTCATAAAACGGCTGACCGGTTTATTCTGAGTATACTGGCGGCTGCTCTATTCATTGGCTCCGGAATGATTATTCATGTACGCACAATTCCACAGTGGTTCGGGATACCTTGGATCAGCTTTTTGGGGTATACGATCTCTGCGGTTATCATCGTTGGATTGATTGTCAGGATATTGCTGGCGCGGCGGAAGTAGGGGGAGGGGGCACTTCGCGGAAGGCGAACCGGGAGGGGCCGGGAAGGCGTGTGCTGTTTTGCATTACGACCCGCGGGCTAACCGGCAGTAAGAGGAACAACAAAGGATTGCAGGGAAACAGCGGCATTCACCGTCTAAGCCGATGCTTAGACGGCTCAGGCCTCTTTGGAAATTGCTTTGGTGAGCAATTTCCATCCCTGCAATCCTTTGTTGTTCCTCTAACTGCCGGTAAGCCCGCTCTACGCTATGCAAAACAGCACACGCCTTCCCGGCCCCTCCCGGTTCGCCTTCCGCAAAGCTGGGCGCATCCTACCGGAGGGAGTGAAAGTCGGTATTTTGTGGCTTGGATGGGTGGGGATGAATGGCGGGGCTGTATTAGGACAAGAGGATTTTGCTTGCTTATATATTGTTTTGATTTTGATTAGGGCAGGCATTTTATATAGCGGTATTGGAGCTTTTTGATTAGGGGCAGGTCTTTTTGGATGTGTTTTGATGTTTTTAGGTAAAGGGCGTATAAGTTTTGGTGGGTTTCTTTTGGGGGCGGGGTTTTGTCGTACATTGCTTTTTGGGCGGCCTGCCGGAGGGTATTGCAGTCTTGTTCGGTCAGGGCGGGCAGGACCTTTTTTAGGGTCTCGAAGGAATCTGTGCTGAATGGGGTTTTTATGTTTGTGCCCAGGACGGCGGCGGCCGCGCAGAAGGCCAGGCAGATCTCGATTATGCCCCTGCCCTGGGCGTATTTTTGTAGGGCGTTTGCTTTCTTTTTTCTTCGCACGGCAGCCTGTGTTGCTGTTAGGATTGTGCACAGGAATGCCAGCAGGTGGGCTGTAAGGATGGCCTGGGCCGGCTTCGATAAGACCGGACGGCTTACTGCGGGTTTGCTGGCGGATGCGGGCGGTACTGCTGCCTGGCTGTCTCCGGTGTATGGGAGGGTGTGCTCTCTTATGACCCATTTGTCTTCATAGGTTTCACACCAGGCATGGCCCATGTCGCCCGTTACTTCTGCACGGTAGGAACCGTCCGGCTGCTCTTTATAGGCCGATGGAGGGATGGCGTAGCCCTCGGCATACCTGGCTGTGTATCCCATGATACGGTACATCAGGACGGCCGTTGTTGCAAAATGGACACAGAATCCCTTTTTGTTTTCAAACAGGAAGTATTCGGCAAAGTCCTGCCCCGAAGGGGTGGCCCCGGGCTCATAATCGTATACCGTATTTTCCTCAAACTCTTTCTGTATAAATTCTGCGGCTTCCTCTGCTGAATGGGTCTCTTGTTTTTCGCACAGGCTGATCAGACGGGTCAGATTTCCTGGATATCCTCTATATTGATTTGGTATCTCATCATTCTCTTCCGGAGCTTTCCACGTACTGTCCTGATAGACTGCGCCGAACGTCAGCGGCAGATAAACGGTGCTCTCGGGGCGGGTTGGAGACGCTACTACAAGTCCTTTTCCGTCTCCCGGCTGAAAATATCCGATGTTCTGCAGGCTTGTTGACTGATCCGGTGAAAACAGGTCATGGGGGATTCCGGCTGTCGTTCCTCCTGCGTTTGGAAACAGTCCTTCCTGGGTATCTTCCTCGTTCTGTATTTCGTTATCCTGGTTTTCCTCCGGTGCAGTATCCTTTGGCTCTTCCGGCTTCTCTTCTTCTTTTTCTTTTGGTTCTTCCTCTTCTTTTGATGCACCGGCAGCCTCTTCCAGCCTCTGGATGACATGTTTCTCGATTGCTGCCTGTGCCCGGATATACACCCCATTTTCTACGGTCTTATGTGCCTCGATCCGGCCTGCTGCTCCCCAGGAGACTGCGCAGAGCACAGAGACCAGCACCGCGGCTGTCAATGCATTTCCCCAGACAGATCTCGCTGTACTGCCTGTTCCTATGGCAAAATAGATACCGCAGGCCAAAACCAGCAGACCACAGGATCTCACCGATGGAAAATAACCTTCCGTGGCAGAAAGGATTGCCGGAATTAAAAGCAGCACTATGACGGCCGCCTTTCCTTTTCCGCGGACCAGAACGAGGGAAAATACCGCTATGATTGGTATGGTGGCTGCCGCAATCCCCACGGCCAGCAGGACCTTGGAGACCTCAGGCACTTCATAGAGAAGAAGCGGCACACTGCCCTCCTCGTGAATACGCAGATAGGCATTCGCCAGTGAATTCACTACTGCTATGGCAGGCACACGGTTTTTCCATGCCAGAAATATCAGGGCCGCGCCTCCTGCAGCCAGATACAGTATTTTTTTCTTTCCCCTGCTTCCCCACAACCACAGCCAGAATATGGACAGCAGAAAAAGGCAGCCGTACAGCCAGGCTTTTAATACATGCAGGGGGAACACGGACAGCAGGCTCTCCCACCATGCCGCGGCAAGAAAGCCCGCAGACAATGCTCTTGCCGCAAACAGACTGATCCGGTTTATTCCCCCGGATGTCTCTCTGCTCTTCTGTTCAAACAGCCTGATGCCTGATTTGCATTCTTTTCTGTTTTTCATCGGCAGTCTCCTCCCTAAAGCTGCAGTAATTCCTGCTTTTCACCATCGACGGTTATCCCGCCCTGTCCGTCGATTTTAACAATACTGCTGAAATGCTCCCCGCGGAATGCATCTTCATAGCAGGCTTTGCGCATATTGTCATCCGTATACGGCTCCATTTCCAGCATTCTCCACAAAAGGCCGTGCACAGTCTCCTCACTGCTGACCTTCCATTTCACAATTCTCATATTCTTCTCTTCAAACCAGGCAGCCATATGAATACATTTCTCCCCCGCCAGCGTCATGCACAGGGAAGCGGCTGATTCCAGCATTTTACTGAATCCCTCACTGCTCTGCCCTTTTTTCGGATACTCCATCCAGACCAGCACGACACATCCCAGGGGAAAGCTGTATTCCTTCACCATCAGTGCATCTTCCTTGGCTGTCAGCTTCCAGTGGATATCGTGTACAGAATCCCATGGGCGGTATTCCCTGATCTGATAGATTTCAGAGGGATCATCCCCGCTTTTCTCTACGGAATATTCATCCGCATCGGCCAGAAACTCCCGGGTTCGTCTCGTAATTTCCAAAGGCATCAGCCCTGCCTTGGGCATGATCCCTACATAAGCCTTATCCGCAAGGGGAATGGTTCTGTAAAACAACCCGAAAAAGTCGAAGATTTTCATACCGTCCAACGCGACTTCCATGCTTCCGCAGTATTCCGATGTAAAATAAAACGGAAGCGCTTTTTTTCTGCCCGGCTCCAGCATTCCGGACATCTTTTTTACCGTCATCTGACCAGAATTTCTTCCGCCGATCTTCACCCGAAGTTCATATTTCCCATTCCAGATCCTGGAGGTATTATACACCCATAATTTCACCCTGATTTTCTGGTTTTTCTCCCCCATAGCCGGAACCTTACCGATCCCCGCCGTCAATCTGGCAGACATGTTGTGCAGACAGGCAAATGAAACAACGGGATACAGGATTTCCAGCACTAAAGCGGCTGAAAGGGCCGGAGTATCATACATCAGGAACAGATACCCGGTTACCAGAACCGCCGCCGCATATCCAACTGTTCGTCTTATCATGCCGTCACCTAACGCCTTTTCATAACCGGTGGCTTCACTTCTTCCAGGATCTGTTCCAGTACATCTTCCGTCCGGATATGCCCGACCTTTGCTTTGGTGCTGAGCAGTACCCTGTGCCCTGCCACACATTGAAACACATCCGCCACATCATCTGGAATCACATACTCCCGGCCCCTCATATAAGCGCCGGCCTTAGCCATAGCCGCCATGGCCACGGTTCCCCTCGGGCTCAGCCCCATCGCAATGTGTTCTCCGCCTCTGGTGGCCTTTGCCAGCTGGGCAATATAAGTGTATACGGCGTCATGTATAAACAGATTTTTCACTTCCTCCTGTGCCCGCACAAGCAGCTCCGCCGTCATCACCCGTCTTACGGGCCCGGTACTCCGCCCTGACTGGTTTCTCTTCATAATCTCTACTTCTTCTTTCACGCTCGGATACCCCATACTGACACAGATCATAAAACGATCCAGCTGAGACTCCGGAAGCAGCTGTGTTCCCGCAGAACCGGCGGGATTCTCCGTAGCGATCACAATAAAAGGATTCCCCGTTTTTCTGGTCACCCCATCCACGGTCACCTGTTTTTCCTCCATAACCTCCAATAGAGCGGACTGCGTCTTTGGCGAGGTCCTGTTGATCTCATCCGCCAGCAGCAGATTGCATATCACCGCCCCCGGCTGGTACACAAACTGCTCCGTCGCCTTCTGATACAGCGTAAACCCTGTCAGGTCGGCAGGAAGCACATCCGGAGTAAACTGGACCCGCTTCTCCTCAAGCCCCATAGCTTTAGAAAAAGCAAGGGCCATGGTAGTCTTTCCCATCCCCGGAATATCCTCCACTAAAATATGCCCCCCGGCCAGAATCGCCATCATAATCTTTTCCGTAATCTCCTCTTTCCCAACAACGGCCCTGCCGACCTCTTGAAGCACCGCATCAATAGCCTCTCTATAATCAGACATAAAACGCCTCCTCCTGACAAATACTTGTTCCCCAAATTATATCATATAATCGAAAGGTTTGGGGAATGGATTCGCCTGTCTGGGGCGGGAGGGACTACGGGGGCGGATGAAACTGGCTATGCGTATATTAAAGCCCCCTTTACCTTTATAGATATCCTGCCCTTTTACGAAATCTACTACCCCAGCCATTCCTTCCCGCTTCATCGATTCCATCCACTGCCCCCGCCAAGATCCCCCGTCAGTGAAGCCACTTCTACCGTCTTGATGCACCAGCTTCAGGAACCGGACATAGGGGCATCTGGAGGCGTCTTACGGCGGTTAGCTGGAGTTAAGTAAAATAGAAGGAAAACCGGGGTGATTTTTGTGATTCCGAATCACAAAAATCCCTGGCCCCAGCGCGCGAAGCCATCAGGGCTTCGCGTGATGTGGCCAGGTTGCCCCGGTTTTCCTTCTATTTTGCTTTACTCCAGTTTACCGCTGTACCTCGTCTCCAGATGCCCCTATGTCCGGTTCCTGAAGCGTCCCCTCAACCGCCAAAATGCCTTCACTGCACAATCCTATAATATTGTTTGGAGGTTATTAGGAAGATGGCTGCGTAAAATACTGCGAATATGAGTACCGTTCCCACGGTACACAGGAAAAACAGGTGTACGTTTGTGAGGTTCATGACCGCCAGCAGTTTTGTAACCGTTTTGAAGGCGAAGGCTACATGGATAATGGCTGCAATCAATGGCAGAAAGAAGACCATTAGTACCTGGGTTTTGATGGAACGTCTTACTTCTTTTTTGCTCATTCCTACTTTCTGCATGATCTGGTAGCGGCCGCGGTCGTCGTAGCCCTCAGATATCTGCTTGTAATAGATAATCAGGACAGTGGCCATCAGGAATAATGCACCTACAAATACGCCAAGGAATAAGAATCCGCCATACATTACATAAAACTCTCCTCTGTAGGCTTCTCTGTACTCGATGCGTGATTCTGCAACCTCTTTTGCCAGACGCTGCTCTATTGCTTTTGCAGCTGTATTTTTATCTTCTTCCTTTCCGCTCATGTTGAAGGAATCGGAATAGATGATCGTGTCTGCACCTTCATAGCCGTATTGCTGTTTTAGGTCTGCGATCTGCTGTATATCTGACATCACTACGACCATTCCCTCCACTGCTCCGGAAACTTCATTCTCTGCCTCTTCTTTCAGGCTGACCGCCTTTTTTACTTTATAGGATACATCCTCTATCTGCAGCACGTCTGACTTCCATTCTCCGCCGGACATATGGATCAGTACTTCATCTCGCTCCAGTGTCTCATTGGTTCCCTCCAGCCTGTTGTAGTCTGATAAGGGGATGATCTCCAGCCATCTGAAGTCTTCTGTTGTGTAAGATTTATCCGGCTTTTCTTCCAGCAGAACCGTACTGTTTATTTCGTCATATATTACAGTAAAGCTTCCGGAACTGTATGATTTTCGGTCTTCTATCTTTACCCCGGCTTTTTTTGTCTCTTCTTCTATAATATGGTCCGTCTTGTCCCGATTTTCCTGTGACGCGTCAAAAACCATCACATCCATGTCCGTAGGAAAACGCGTTGCCAGCAGATTCTCCATGCCTGCATATAGCGAAACGGAAACGGAAATCATGACCAGGACTATAGTGCTTAAGATACAGATATTTGCAAGTCCCACTGCATTTTGTTTCATTCTGTATATCATTCCCGATACGGCGGTGAAATGCCTGCTCTGATAGTAAAACTTTTTATTCTTTTTCAGAATTTTCAGGACAGCAATACTTCCGGCAGTAAACAGACAGTATGTTCCTATAATTACAAGGATGACTGCCGTGAAGAACTTACCTATGGCTGCCAGCGGGGAGTCCGTGGTCTGCGCAATATAGTAGCCGATTCCAAGGTTCACCGCCCCGATCAGCGCGAACAGCCACTTTGTCTTTGGTTCTTTTTCTCCCTGGCTGCCGCCGTGCAGCAGCTCGATCGGATTGGCCTTCTGCACCTGAAACAGATTGAAGATAAAAGTTATCGCAAACGTAATAAGAAACAGTACAATGGTGCCGATCATGGCCGCCGGTTCTACCGCAAACTTCAGTGGAACCTCAAAATGGATCATTTTCAATAAAATCAGAAACATGAGCTTTCCAAGCAGAACGCCCAGCACCAGACCCAAAAGGATACTGATTAGGGTTGTTAGGATTGATTCCCATGCCATCATTTTGGTCAGGTTGCCCTTATCCATCCCCAGCACCTGATATAGCCCGAATTCCTTTTTTCTCTGTTTAACCAGGAAACTGTTCGTATAAAACAGAAATACCACGGAAAATATTCCCGTAATCGTAACCGCCCATCTGAGAACCAGCCTCAGTGTATCTGCACCCTGCATCTGATCCAGCCCTGTATTCCTGCTGATGGCATTCATCACGTAGAACATCATGACTGTCAGCACACAGGTCAGCAGGTAGGGGATGTAAGTCTTTCCGTTCTTTTTTAAGTTTGTTAATGCAAGCTTTGGATAAAACATTACTGCTCACCCCCTGTGCTTAAGACAGTCAGCGCCGCGGAGATTTTCTGGTACATTTCCTCATTTGTCTGATTGCCTCTGTATATCTGGTGGTAGACCTGCCCATCCTTGATAAACATGACGCGGTTCGCACTGCTTGCGGCTTTTACACTGTGTGTTACCATCAGAATGGTCTGCCCGTTCTGATTGATTGTGTTGAAAAGATTCATCAGGTCGTCCGAAGCTCTGGAATCCAGCGCTCCCGTCGGTTCATCAGCGAGGATCAGCTGGGGTCTCGTGATCAGAGCCCTGGCAACAGCCGCACGCTGTTTCTGCCCTCCGGAGACTTCGTAGGGGAATTTTTTCAGCAGATCTGTGATTCCAAGCTGGGCGGCTATGGGCTCCAGCCTGTGTCTCATTTCTTCGTATTTTTTCCCCGCCAGAACCAGCGGAAGGTAGATATTGTCTTCCAGTGAAAAGGTGTCCAGCAGGTTGAAGTCCTGGAAGACGAAGCCCAGGTTCTGCCTTCTGAATGCCGCCATTTCCCTGTCTTTTATAGTACTTAAGTCACGTCCTTTCAGAAGTACTTTTCCGCTGGTAGGTTTATCCAAAGATGCCAGGATGTTCAGCAATGTCGTTTTTCCGGAACCGGATTCGCCCATGATTGCCACGTATTCCCTCGGCTCTATGGAAAAGGTGACGTCCGCAAGGGCCTGCACCTGACTGCCTCCGAATCTGGTTGTATAAATCTTTTTTACATTTTTCACATCTAATAATGACATAAAGCTTTCCTGCCTTTCTTTCCTCATTGTTTTCCTGTCTATGCACATATTATAAGGCACCAGCACTGTCTCCATCCATAACTTTGCCTTTCAAAACCCGGGGAAATCCTTACGTTTTTGTAAGATTCGGTCATTTTTCTCTGTTGCTTTTACGAAAAATATGATATGATGGCACTGTGTTATTATTTTATCAGATAAACACATCCTATGTCCACAAGGCCAAATATCCTTTGGCCCCGCGGGCAGCTGTCTCCCCGGAATCGCTGTGTATTGCACGATTATTCCGTAAAAGGCCTGCTGCTTTCGCGAAAATCAATGAATGGAGAAAGAAGCTATGAGTTTAATTGAAACAGTAAAAGATGCCGGTATTGTAGGGGCCGGCGGGGCAGGATTTCCTACGCATGTGAAGTTGAACACTAAGGCCGAGTATTTTATCGTCAATGCCGCCGAATGTGAACCATTGATTGAGACTGACAAGTATCTGTGCAGAACCTTTGCCGATGAGTTAATTAAAGGAGTCATGTATATTGCCGGACATCTCGAGGCAAAGAAGTCTTACATAGCGCTCAAAGCTAAATACAAAGCCGAAATTGCCGCTTTAAGAGAGGCAATTGAAAAAAATAATGCAGATATCGAGATTTTTGAGATGAGAACCTTCTATCCCGCCGGGGATGAACAGATTATCGTGCAGCAGGTTACCGGCAGGACCGTCCCTGAGCGCGGCATTCCGATTGAAGTCGGTGCCGTCGTGGATAACGTGGGAACCGTGATTGGCATTTACCGTGCACTGACAAACGGTGACAAGGTAACGGACAAGTATTTATCCGTTGTCGGCGAAGTGAAGGAACCCATTATGCTGAAGGTGCCCATCGGAACATCCGTCAGAACATGCATCGAGGCGGCGCAGCCTGTGATCTCCGATTATGCCGTCATTCTCGGCGGCCCTATGATGGGGAAGGTCTTTGCAGATGACAGCGCCATTGACCAGCAGGTCGTGACAAAGACAACCGGCAACATCATCGTTCTCCCGAAGGACCACTATCTGATCAGGAGAACACAGGTTTCCATCCAGAGGATTAAGCATCAGGCGAGAAGCGCCTGTATCCAGTGCAGAATGTGTACAGATCTGTGCCCGCGTTTCCAGATCGGACACAGCATCAAGCCTCATCTTGTCATGAGAAATGTCTGGAGAGAAGAGACGATTGATTCCAACGAAGAATTCGCAAAATGCTACGGCGATGCAGTGAACTGCTGCAGCTGCGGCGTCTGTGAGATGTTCTCATGTCCAATGGGACTCTCCCCGAGACAAGTGAATGATTATATGAAGGTACAGCTTCGTGAACGCGGAATTATGATCGATAAGACTCCGGATCCGACGGCAAGGCCGACGATTGATCTCAACCGGATTCCAACCGACCGCCTGATCGCACGTCTGGGGCTCGGAAAATATAATGGGCTGCATGCACACAGCTGTACGGAACTATTTCCCAGGGAAGTATTCATTCCATTATCACAGCATATCGGCAAGCCGGCGGCAGCAGTTGTTAAAGCCGGCGACACCATACATAAAGGCGACTTAATCGGTCAGGCAGATGAAAAAGCGCTGTCAGCCAATATTCACGCAAGCGTGAACGGGACAGTCACCGAAGCAGCACCAAACGGTATTCGAATAAATGTAAACTAATGGAGGAATTTAAAAATGGGAAATTCAGTAGGAATGTTAGAATTGTCCAGTATAGCGAAAGGAATTGAGACCTGCGACCATGTACTCAAGGCCGCAGAGGTTGAATTATTAAGGTCATCCACGATCTGCCCCGGTAAATATCTCATCATTATCGGCGGTGATACCAGCAGCGTGAATGCTGCTATGAATGTAGGGGAAGAGATAGCAGGGCCATTCCTGGTAGATAAATTGCTGATCCCCAATATCAGCGACCAGCTGATGCCAGCGATCAGTAATACCTCACAGGTTCCGACCACCGGAGCTGTGGGCGTGATTGAGTTCTATTCCGTATCTTCTGCAATTGTAGCGGCGGATACCGCTGCGAAAGCTGCCGATATTCATCTGATCGAGATCCGCACCGGTTTTGCCGTAGGCGGCAAGGGATTTGTTACCATGTGCGGCGATGTCAGCGCTGTGACGGCTGCAGTTAAGGCTGCGGAGGCTGTAAGCGAACTGATGGTTAACAGTGTGGTTATTCCACGGCCGACTGAGAAACTGTTTGAGGCACTGATGTAAAGAAATGCCGAGTTAAGGCGTTTTATCGTTGAACAAAGTGGAATAGGAAAGTTCTGAGCACTTTCCTATTTATATAAAGAAAAGTTCTGCCATGGTGGGAACCTTCATGGCAGAGCTTCTTTTTTACTTTATTTTCTACCGCAGTTTCTTACTACTCTGTAACCAGAGGTTCCCGGTGCAGATACAGCCGTATCTTTGTGCCTCTTCCGACTTCAGATTCAGCGGTCAGGCCGTGGTTTAATTTGTCACAGATGGATTTGCAGAGATATAATCCGATACCCGTTGACTTTTTATCCTTTCTCCCATTGTATCCCGTAAATCCCTTTTCAAATATTCTGGGCAGGTCTTCCGCCTGGATACCGATGCCTGTATCTTCTATTACAAGCACTTCTTCCGGCCCCGGCTCCATATATATGGAAATGGTACCCTGACCTGTATATTTCAAGGCATTTGACAGCAGCTGTTCCAGGACGAGAAGGAACCACTTTTCATCCGTCAATACCATTCCCTCACATTTCTGATAACTGAGATGGATTTTTTTCAATATGAAAAGCTGAGAATATTTGCGCACCGCCTGGCGAACGATATCATCAATGGAGTACCACTGCAGAGACAGATCGGATGACATATCCCCCATCCGCAGATAAGAAAGCACCATTTCCACATACTGTTCCGTCTTGAACAGCTCCATCTTCATTGGTCGGATCAGCTCTGCCTCCTCCTCGATCTCCCCTTCCTCAAATGACTGCAGCAGCAGGCGCATAGCCGCCAGGGGGGTCTTAATCTGATGGGCCCACAGGCCGTAATAGTCCAACATCTCCTGTCTCCCAATGCGGGCCCCTGTTTCCATTTCTTCTTTATAATCAAACAAAATTTGTAGCTTTTCACGGTACAGTAATTCCGTCAGATCTGTCGTAGAAGGCGCCTCTCGCCACTCGTACGGCAGGGCCGCCTGCGCTTCCTTTACCTTTTCAACATGGCGGCAGAAGCCGGTAAAATCGCACACTGCAAACACTGCAGACAACACAGCAGAAAGCAGTACCGCATATCCCAGTGCATCTGACCTGATGTTATACAGGTACAGAACAAGCCAGAATATCCCAAGTATAAGAAGCAACAGGATCATATATTTTAATCTAGATTTTATAAAAAAGCCCAGTTTTTTCTTCATTCCAGCAGATACCCAATCCCTTTCTTTGTACAGATAAAGTCCGTGATTCCGATTCCCTCCAGTTTTCTGCGCAGCCTCGTAATATTAACCGTCAATGTATTGTCATCTATAAACTCATCGCTTTCCCAAAGACGTTCCATAATCCGCTCGCGCTTCACAATCTTTCCCGCATTTTCCATCAATATCTGGAGGATTTTAAAATCATTTTTCGTCAAATCCAGTTTCCTGCCCTCGTATGTTAAAGCGGCATCGTTCAAATTCAAAATGACGCCTTTGTACTCCAGCACATTCAGCTGCCCCTGGAATGAATAAGTCCTGCGCAGAAGCGCCTGGATCTTCGCCGTAAGCACATTCAGGTCAAATGGTTTCTCAATAAAATCATCCCCGCCCATATTCATGGCCATAACAATATTCATATTATCGCTGGCGGAGGACAGGAAGATCATCGGTACTTTCGATATCGCCCGGATCTGCGTACACCAGTGGAATCCATTATAAAATGGGAGCAATATATCCATCAGCACAAGCTGAGGCTCAAACGCAATAAACTCCTCCTGGACATTTTTAAAATCCTTGATGCATCTCACCTCATAGTCCCATTTCACCAGGTGTGCCTCAATCGTCTTCGCAATTGTCAGATCGTCTTCTACAATTAAAATCTTATACATAATGCCCTCTCCTTTGCAAAGGGGTCAGACCCCTGTGCAAATCTCACACAATTTCTGTTATTTACTGTCATCTTTCTTCTCCTATTATACTCTGCTTCTTTTGCATATCACAATACCTAATTTTAGTCGGCTAGTTTTAGCCTAGTCGACGGATGGGGACGCTTCATGACAGGGAGGCCGGGGAAGTGCTGGGGCTGTATATGCCGTTGCGATATGCACCCGTGCTGCTAAGTGTTTCTAGAACAGCCCCAACACCTCCGCGGCCTCCCTGTCATAAAGCTGGTTCATCCAATCGGTAGGAAAGCCCGCCAACCGGGTGGGATCCCGGACCAGGGCAGCGGGTGGGATCCCGGACCAGGGCAGCGGATGTGGATTGGCTATGCATATCTTTTCATCTTCCAGATGTGTATGAACTGGAAGCCGTATCACCTTGCTTATATACACCTACTGGGGACATAAAAGTCCCGCCAATTCTATATCCATACGCTGCCCCCGTTTGAGGCCCCTCCTTAGAAACGAGCTTTTTCCTGCCGGTTGGATGCGCCAGCTCCATGAAGGGATAGCTGAAAACCTCCCGGAGAACATCCATGTCCTTTCAAAAACGCTCTAAGCGGGCCTTAGAAATTCTTGGTGGGAAACAGCCCTGAAAATGGAGAGATTTTTGGATTCCGAATCCAAAAATCAGCTGACCCAGCGCGAGAAATCATC
>NZ_CYZU01000040.1:4124-49405 GCF_001404335.1 Faecalicatena contorta | reverse complement strand
TGTGTCAGTGGTGCTCCATTTTCAGGGCTGTTTCCCGCCTAGAATTTCTTAGGTCCGCGGCCGCGTTTTTGAAAGGACATGGATGTTCACCGGGAAGCTTTCGGCTATCCCTTTATGGAGCGTCCCCATCCGTGCCGCGACTAAAGCGCGTCACTAACTCCCGATTTAGATGTTGGCTGGGGTATGAATTGTTACGAAAGAAAGGTGTTCCTGTTCATATCCTACGGGCGTGCTCAGTTTCAACTACTGTCCGTTCCTTGGTAATCCATTCAAAAAAATAGTTTGGCAAGCATTTTTTTGCGCCCCGCTCCTGAATAAATATTAACACCGTCGGCAAAACTACTTCCTATCGGTTACAGGATATGTGGGATAGACAAAACCGCCAGAAGCAGCACGCTGAAGCCAGGCTATCATATTTACATCTATCTGCTTTTTTTATTTTTTATATCCTGCTTCTTCTAACATACATGAGTGTACGCTTTACTCACCCATTTAAAAGTATCCATAAACGGGAGGATTATATATGGAAAGAACCATCGAAAATTTAAAAGAAATGATTCGTGCAGGTAGAGGAATTATTCCTGCAGATATTGCCATTAGAGGAGGCCTCCTGGTTAACGTCATGACAAGCGAAATCTATCCTGCAGATGTTGCTATTTACAA
The DNA here is from genome assembly GCF_001404335.1 of Faecalicatena contorta. Classification (GTDB taxonomy): domain Bacteria; phylum Bacillota; class Clostridia; order Lachnospirales; family Lachnospiraceae; genus Faecalicatena; species Faecalicatena contortus_B. The sequence goes on along the minus strand of NZ_CYZU01000040.1, from coordinate 48,742 downwards.
GGATATGATTACGGCCGTCGGGAATATTGAACACTATATGGGATCTGAGACAAAAGTCATTGATGCGACCGGAAAGTACCTGGTTCCCGGGCTGATTGACGGACATATCCACAGCGAATGCAGCAAACTCAGCATCACCAGCTTTGCAAAAGCCGTGGTCCCCTGCGGCACAACTAGCATCATATCCGGACTGGACGAGTACATTTCCGTATCCGGGCTGGACGGACTGAAGGAAGTGCTGGCGGAAGTAAAGAAAAGTCCGCTCAAAGTATTCTGGGGTGCACCGTTCAAAACCCCATATACAATTCCGGAATCTACGGTAGCCTTCAACATTAAAAAGGAAGTTCATGCACAAGTGCAGCAGTGGCCGGAATGCTTCGGGGTATGGGAAACCGTGAGGGAATTTCTTCAGGAAGAAGACGAGGATACGCTGGGCGCAATTGAACAGGCATTTAAAAACCGCCTCCCTGTTTTCGGATGCGCGCCGATGGCCAGGGGGAAGGACTTAAACGGTTATCTCTGCGGCGGCGTCCGTCTGGACCATGAAAGCTATGACCACGAAGAAGTTGTGGAGAAGATTCGGAAAGGTATGCATATGCTGATCCGTGAATCCTCTGTTACACATTTTCTGGCGGAAAATATCCGCGCGGTCACGGAAGTCAACCCTCTGATGGCTCGCCGTGTCAGCTTCTGTACGGACGACGTAACCGCTACGGATGTGCTGGAGAAGGGACACCTGGACCATGTTGTCCGGCTGGCAATAGCCGCAGGCGTGGATCCTATGACGGCAATTCAGATGGGTACCATAAACAGCGCGGAAGCTTACCGCATCGATCATCTGGTCGGCTCCATCTCTCCCGGAAGAATTGCGGATATTCTGCTCGTAGATTCGCCGGAGGAATTCCATGTGGAGGCAGTCATTGCCAACGGCCGCCCCGCCGCGAGAGACGGCAGGCTTGCCTTTGAACTGAAAGCGCCGGAAAGAAGTTCTGTCCTCAAAAGTGTCTTGAAATGTAAGAAAACAACAAAAGCAGACTTTTCATACAAAACCTCCATCCAAAATGGTACAGCCGACGTACTGGCAATGGATGTCCAGGGGCCATTTGTACGCAAGAGAAGAGACGTTGTCTTAAAGGTAGAGAACGGGATTGTGCTTCCCGATCCCGAACAGGATGTGGCTCTCGTCTCCGTCCTGGAAAGGTTTGGACGAAACGGCAACCGTTCCCTCGCTTTTTGTTCCGGCTGGAACCTGAAAAAGGGAGCCATGGCTTCCTCCGCCGCACCGGATGACAATAACCTGATCGTGATGGGAGTCAGTGCAGAGGACATGTCGCTCGCCGTGAACTATCTGATCGAGCAGGGCGGCGGACAGGTCGTTGCCGCGGACGGCAAGATTCTGGAATTCCTGCCGCTGCCGGTAGGCGGTATTGCAAGCGATGAAGAACCGGAAACCATCGCAGCACAGGAAAAGCGTCTGAACAAGGCGGCGCAGGAGCTCGGCTCTACGCTGTCCGAACCACTGATGTATATGTTCTTCCTCCCGATCACCGCGATTCCGGATTACGCAATCACTGATGTGGGGCCTGTTGATTATACAAATCTGACTATTTTTGATCCGATTTTAAATCTGAGAGAACAATAGAACAGAATGTAACAGTTCAGGCTTGCCTAAACGGTTACAATAGAACAATTGTCCATAATGATTTCCAGCAAGGAGGAATATGCATGAATGAAATGAGCAAAGAGGCTCTGAAGGAACTGATCGACACAGCGGCCGGCAGAAACACCGCGGATATCGTCATCAAGAACTGCCGGATTGTTGACGTCTTAAACGGCAGTATCATTGAGGGCGATATTGCAGTGATCCGGGGATTGATTGCCGGAATCGGAAACTATGAGGGACGGGAAGAAATAGACGCAAAAGGAAAATATGCAGTCCCCGGCTTCATCGACAGCCATATTCACATCGAATCCGCCTATGTAAGCCCGGAAGAGATTGGACGCCTTCTGGTTCCCCACGGTGCCACTACCATAATCGCCGACCCACACGAAATCGTAAATGTATGCGGAATCCGAGGCCTGGATTACATGCTGCAGGCCGCCAAAGGCACTGCCCTGGATATCAAATATATGCTTCCCTCCTGCGTCCCGGCCACTCCCTTTGAACATGCAGGCGCCAATATAGATGCAGAGGCTATGAAAGGCCCGATTCAGGACGAAAGAATCCTGGGCCTCGGGGAGTACATGAACTTCCCCGGTCTGATTCATGGGTGTGAAAGCGATCTCGATAAAATTATGACCGCAAAAGAAATTGGAAAACTGATAGACGGCCACAGCCCCGGAGTCTCGGGCCGGGATCTGAATGCCTATGCCGCCGCTCTGATCCACACAGACCACGAATGTTCCACTGTGGAGGAGATGCTGGACCGCATTTCCCGGGGAATGTATGTACTCCTGAGGCAGGGTTCCGCATGCCACAACCTGAGGACTCTGCTTAAGGGTCTGACCCCTATGAACAACCGGCGCTGTCTGCTCTGCTCCGACGACCTCCAGCCCAAAACGATTCTGGAACAGGGGCATCTGGACAATCATCTATCCATCTGCGTGGAGGAGGGGATCGATGCAATTACCGCGATCCGAATGGCAAGCCTGAATGCAGCGGAATGTTTCCGTCTTTACGACCGCGGAGCCATCGCACCGGGCCTACGCGCGGACATCGTACTGCTCGATAATCTGAGAGACTTCTCCGTCTCCAAAGTCTGGATTGGGGGAACCCTTGCCGCTGCGGAAGGAAACTATCTGCTTCCGGTTGAAAAGCGGGATATCTCATCGGTTAAAGGAAGCTTTCATGTGAAAGATTTTTCAAAAAACAAACTGAAAATGCATCTGAAATCGAGACATGTTAACGTAATAGACATTCTACCAGGCGGCGTAGTAACCGGAAAAGGCACTGCCAACGTCGAACTGGATGAGACCGGTGACTTTGTCAGAGACCCCGATGTGGATCTTGTGAAAATAGCCGTGATTGAGCGCCACCAGGAGACCGGAAATGTTGCCGCCGCATTTCTGCGGGGCTACGGAATCAGGGAAGGCGCAGCCGCTTTATCTGTAGCCCATGATTCACATAATATCATTACCGTAGGCGTAACCGACGAGGATATGGAATTTGCCGTACAGGAGTTAATCCGCCAAAACGGCGGAATCGTTCTTGTAAAAGACGGGCATGTCACGGAATCTATGCCCATGCCCATCGGCGGCCTGATGAGCGACCAGAGCGGGGAGTGGGTAGATGATAAATTGACACGCATTCACCAGGCCGCCCATGAAGAGCTGGGAATCAGCAGAGATGTAGAACCTGTTATGACATTGTGCTTCATGTCACTGGCAGTCATCCCGGAAATAAAGCTGACCGATATGGGCTTATTCGACGTAACAAAGTTTGACTTTATTCCTGTGGAAGCAGAATAGATGGAGGTGGCGGGGTATTGAGAGAGAAGAAGGCGATTGTTCCTTTATTCCAAAGAGGAGATATTGGGGGAATGGCTTATTCCATCACCAATAATATTGTAAACTATCTGATCGTAATCGCTACTTTATCCGGTGTCCTGGGCTGGCCGGACGAGATTGTATACGGAAGAGTCATCCCCGGAATGTCAATCGGCCTGATGCTCAGTGGCTTTTACTACGCCTTTATGGCATACAGGCTGTCTAAAAGGGAAATGCGTTCGGATGTGACCGCGCTGCCTTCCGGAGTCTCCACCCCTGCCATGTTTGTAATTCTCTACGGTGTAATCATGCCGCTTCACTACGCTCTGGAGGATCCGGAACTGGCATGGTCCGCAGCCATTGCAGCCTGCTTTCTGGGAGGTGCGGTCGAATTCTTCGGCGGTTTCATCGGCCCCTGGATGAAGAGAAAAATCCCGAGGGCTGCACTGCTCGGAACCGTCGCCGGTATCGGATTCATCTGGATGGCGACACAGGGAGTATTTGACGTATTCAGCGATCCGGTCATCGGCATGCCGATCCTGATTCTTGCCCTGATCGGCGTATTCGGCGGTTACCTGTTTCCCGGGAAGATTCCTCCGCTTGTGGTCGCAATCGTGGGCGGCATCGTCTATGCCTTCTGTCTGGGGCGGACCAGCCTTGATTTCAGCGGGATCGGCTTTTATTTTCCGAACCCGGTAAACAGCATCCAGCATCTGTTAAGCGGCTTTGCCATAGTCGCTCCTTATCTCACGATTATCATCCCGATTGAGATCTATAACTTTATCGAGACAATGGACAATGTAGAGGCTGCAAACGCCGCCGGGGACAACTATCATGTACGGGAAGCGCAGTTTGCAGACGGTGTCTGCACCATGATCTCTGCCATATTTGGAGGCGTCGTACCGAATACCGTGTGGCTTGGACATGCCGGACTGAAAAAAGCAAAGGCCGGCATCGGCTATTCCTTCATCTCCGGTCTGGTGCTGGGCCTTGCCGGACTGCTAGGGCTCTTCACCTTCCTGAGCAGCCTGGTACCGCCGGCCGTCTGTGCCGTCACTTATCTATGGTGCGCCATCGTTATGGTGTGCCAGGCCTTCAAGGACTGCAGCAAAAAACACTATGCTGCAGTCGGAATCGCCATGATCCCGCCGGTTGCAGACTACCTGTTCACGCAGATCACGGGAGCCGCAGGCCTTGCCAATGTCTGGACGGAAACACTTCCGTCAGGATACTCCGGATACACACCGGACGTCACCCAGTCCCTGCTTGATGCAGGCGTTATGTGGAACGGTGTCCCGGCGGTCAAACCCGGAGCCATCATTATCGGAATCCTGCTGGGAACCATGACCGCATTTATTATAGATAAAAAATTAAATCTGGCGGCGGTAACAGCGCTCGCAGGGGCAGCGCTCTCCTTCTTTGGCTTTATACACAGCGCGGCTCTGGGGTTCTATCCGAAATCACCTTTTATGATTGGGTATCTTTCCATGGCGGTACTGTGCTTCATACTGCATCTGGGACGGAGCAGCTGGTTTAAGGGGCCCGATGATTTCGATTATGTGTAGCGGGGGCGGGGGGCTGGTATGGGGGCCGCTGTGCGGAATTGGAATATGCCTCTCCTGGATGCGGAATCAGGGCATAAGTGCCGCTAATCAAAATCGGAGCCGGCATATTCCAATTCCCCACAGCTGGTCGCATCATGACGGGAGACACCTCCTTCTGCACGGGGGATCTTGGGCGGGGGTGGCGAATTGAGTCGTTTTGTGGAAAAGTTAGGTGCCATGACTTTTTTATTTGGATGGAATCGTTAACCGGCTCGGCCGGCTTTTTTATTGAATGGATTGTCTTGTATTTTCGCGCAATCTTTGCATCTTTCTAACTCGTCTACGTCCATCTTACATAATGATTGTATAAATTCCCCGTTCCCACCCTCACAGATGCAGCCAATGTCTGGTAATAACAATTATTGATCACGATACATTTGTGCGCGGTCGGAGCTTAACAATTCTTGAGGAATCGAACCTCACATCTGCTCTTCAATGTTCGCCAGATACGACTTGCGCTGTCGCCGCGTGACATTCACTCTGCTTCTGCTACCAAACAATCATTCCCCTATCAAATCCGTGTTCCAGTTGGTTTCCTGTAATTTATTATCCAATAGCCGTAATTCTTTAGACAGCCTGTCGATTTCTGTCTGCCAGCCACTCACAGAAATAGCAGATTTTATCTTGATTTCCGTGTTTCTTGCCCGATATGATGTCTGGCTTCCAGAATAAACAATATCTTTATATACACTAAGTTTCAGCAAAAGCGTATCTTTTTTTGCTATAAGTTCTGTTAGTGTTTCGCCATCAATTTTAGTTTCACAATTTGTCTGATTGATATGGGCGATTAAATATGTCAGACGCTCAAGTGAATTATCTAATTCCTGCTTTAGTTTTTCCGGGTCTTCTGCTGTTTGTTCTCCCTCTTGTACTAATACATTATTATTTAGACGTTTTTTTAATTGTTCGATATTCCGGTTTATATCGGCTCTCTCTTGTAATGCCTCTGCAAGTTTCATAGCATATTCCTCCTAGTCTGTATAATTTATTTTGATATTCCGTTTTGTTTCTTCCATCATAACACGATTCCAGGAACATGGAAACTTTGCTTTTAATAAAGAGAGGAATTGCATCTCCTTTTCTGCAATTGCTTAATTCATTAAAATTATATTTTCTTGCCGGTATCACGAGTGCCTGACTGTCTCTTTTATGTTATACTAAATCATATCTACCGTTTACAGGCTGTCCCATAGACGGCTATTCATATAGGAAATACACCGGCTTAATCGAGCCGCAGGCTGTTTCCTTTCACTATTATCCGGAGGAAAACAAATGAATGAGCTAAAAGGTAAAAAATTCGTTGCATCCTACAGCAGCGGAAAAGACAGCACCCTGTCCATCTACAAAGCAATACAGTCCGGCATGATTCCCATGGGTCTGATCATGACCTACAACACAGACCGTGAACGCAGCTGGTTCCACGGAATCAGCCCCCAAGTCATCCATAAACTTGAGACATCCATGAGCCTTCCTATCAACCTGATCAAAACAAGCGGGGAGGATTACGAAAAAAATTTCGAAAAAGAACTCCTGACTCAGAAATCAGCAGGAGCCGAGGTCTGTGTCTTCGGTGACATCGACCTGGAAGAACATCTGGCCTGGTGCAGCGCGCGCTGCCAGAACACCGGCCTCCAGCCATGCTTTCCGCTCTGGCAGAAAAGCCGCAGGCAGGCCGTCCTGGAATTCCTTGAGGCAGGCTTCACCCCCCACATCACCGTAGTAGACACCGAACGAATGTCCCCTGACTACCTGGGCCTGCCCCTGACCACTGACCTCATAGCCGCTATGGAAAAAGATAACATCGACGTCTGCGGGGAAAACGGAGAATACCACACCTTCGTAACAGGAGGTCCCCTCTTCAAGACGCCCCTGGACATTAAATTCTCCGCCCCTATCCCCCGCGGCAGATACCTGACCCTCGAAGTCGAATAAAACATCCCTCATTCCATAATATACACTAAAAGCAGGCTATATCTCCCGGCAAGCCAGCCCCATCAAGCCGACATTCACCGTGGAATTCATCAGAATTCCACGGTGAATGTCGGTGGTTCCATATAAGAGTCCGATTTTGATATTAGAGGGCGTTAGCAAATGGCCCGCAGCCAAAATGCCCGTATGTGTCCCGCCGTACCTTCCCCGGCAGACTTTCAGCAGGCGGCCCCTTTCCCAATGCCCTCCCATGAAAATATATACGTTTAAAAAATCCCATGTTTTATCTGAATCCGGTTCATCTTTTCCCCAATCGGTTTGATAGTCAGCATCAGGAATACTACATTAGATACACAGTACGTAATCGTGACCGGCACCGCAGTTGCAAGCGCCCCCAGATACCTGTACCAATTCCAGCCTCCCTCAAGGCTGAACACTGTCCAGATATCCATAAGCCCTGAATAAGCGATACCTGAGAATATCCCGTAAAAAATCAGCGGCATACGGTGACGAAGAAGTGCCCGCAGCCCTGGGAATCCTGCGATCATTCCGATGATTCCCCAGGAAAACATTTGGAAAGGTGTCCACGGCCCCTGCCCGAAAAAGATATTGGAAACAACTGCCGATAGCGAACCTACCAGAAATCCGGATTCAGGCCCCATATAGATTCCTGTCAATACCACGATAGCCGTCACGGGTTTGAAAAAAGGGATCGGTCCAAAAATAAATCGTCCCACCACAGAAATTGCCGTCATCACTGCCAGCAGCACCATCCGCCGGATGCTCCCTTCCCGCTTCTCATATGCGAGATAAAAGGCACCGCATGCGATCAGTACAATCATGGCGGATACCAGATTGTATTTCCGGTCTGCCATCAGCCGGATCCCCAAAACAATCAAAAGGATAACCCCTGCCGTCAGGCAAATCCAGACTGCCACTCTTTTTTTTGTGTAAGGGAGGGTATTTTCCAGCAGATTCTCGTCTGCGTGCACGATCGTGTTTTCATTTTTTATGCCGTCACTTTCCCGCATATGCGTTTCCCCTCCTTCTGTATCCGTCCGTTCTGTCTGCACAGCTCAATGACATCCTCACAGGTCACTGCGTTCTCGTATCTCTGTCTGGAGATCCGGTTTGCCGCCGTGGTATAATAATTATTATTGCAGAAAAACTCTTCCGGAGTGTCCACAGATGTAATCTCATGGTCGAAAAACAGTCCGCACCGATCTGATACTCCTGCCGCAAATTCTACATCATGCGTGACCATTAAAATGGAAATTCCCCTCTGCTTTAATCCCTTTAAAAGCTTCTGCAACTGCATTTTTGACCATGCATCAATCCCTTTTGTCGGCTCATCCAGAAGCAGGAACCGTGGCTGAAGGAGAAGCACTTTGCCGATCGCGGCCTTCTGCTGCTCACCGCCGCTTAAGTCATAAGGATGCCGGTCCAGCAGATGACTGATTCCCATGAGCTCTGCTGTTTCTTCAATCTTTTCCTTCATCTCGGCCTCGCTGTATCCCATTACATGACGGATTTCATCATAATCCTCCCGGACAGTCATCTTAATAAAAACGGTCTGCGGATTCTGTGGAAGAGAGGCCAGATTCTTCACATATAATTCCTTACCGCTATACTTATGTATTCTTTTTCCAAATACTTCAAGCTTTCCCCTGTATGGCTTATAGGTTCCTGAAATTACGCTTAACAGAGTCGTCTTACCGGACCCGTTGCCGCCCAGAATACTGACTATCTCCCCTTCGTAAACTGTCAGCTCTACGCCTTCCAGCACATCAGGCAGATCTTTCTCATATCGGAAGCACACATCCTTCATACGCATGGTAATCTGTTTTCCATGGGTACTGTCCGTTTCCCGGTGCAGCCTTTTTATTTCATTATCATAATATTCTTCCAGAAAGCTTCTGCCATCCCGTACGGTCAGAGGACATTCGGCATCCCGTGCATCCAGCCCGTGATATATCCGAAGGGCACTGGGCAGTCCCAGAAGCATTTTGTGGTCTGCGTTCAGGCATTTCAAGTCTCTCCCTGCTTCCCTTGGGGATTCCATCAGAAGCATTTTCCCTTTGTCCATAATAAAAGCCCTGTCTGCCACAGGGAAAACCTCCTCAAGGCGGTGCTCCGTCAGCAAAATCGTCAGGCCCAGATCTTTATTGATCTTCACCAGTGTATTGATGAAGTCTGAAGCCGCAATCGGATCCAGCTGGCTGGTAGGCTCATCCAGTATCAGAAGCTTAGGCTGCATCGCCATAATCGAAGCCAGGTTCAGCAGCTGCTTCTGCCCGCCGGACAGTTCCGTCGTCTTCTTCCGGTACCAGTCATCAATCCCAAAAAAGCAGGCCATCTCAGCCACCCTCCTGCGGATCACGGGCGTCGGCACACCCATATTCTCCAGGCCAAAGGCCAGCTCATGCCACACCTTATCTGTGACAGTCTGGTTCTCCGGATTCTGGAGAACATATCCGATATCACAAGCGGCCTCCCGCTCAGAGAGCTGCTTCTGCTCTACACCGCAGAACCAGATCTTTCCTGTAATATCCCCTGCAGGGGCCAGTTCCCTCTTCAAGAGCCGAAGCAGAGTCGTCTTCCCGCATCCCGACTCCCCGCAGACAACTATAAATTCCCCTTCCTGTATCTCGAATGAGACATCTTCCAGCGCCGGAGCCATCCTGCTGGTGTCCTTTGCCTGCTTTGGATAGGTAAAGGTTAGATTCTCTACTTTCAGTAATTCCATGTTACGATTCTCCTTTAGTTTCATTATCCCTGACATACAAAGCAGGGCCGTTTGTGCACTCTTTAAAATTTTAAAAACCTATTACTTTTACTAATTATAAAAAGTGTTTTCAATCTTTTTTCATAAGGCCGTCTTTGCACCCTGAAAAATCAGATTTTCGACCTCAGATATTTTCCGGTCAGTTTCCCTCTGGCCTCTATGATGCCCGGTATAAGATAAAAAGCAAAAATAATCAGATACCTTACGATATCCAGCGGCCCCCGCTGCAGCTGCGCCACATAGGGATAATAATAGAAAGCAAAGCCCCCCGCCGCAAAGCTGGCCAGGATTAAAACCGTGAAGCAGCCTATACTTCCAAGAAGAATTCCGTCTCTCCTTTTAAAACGGAACAAAGAAAAATTTGTCCGCCCATGAAGACCGTAGCCCCTGGCTTTCATCGCATCTGCCGTGTCAATAGAGTTCTCCATGGACCAGGACACTAGACTGTCAAACACGCGTATCCCGCCTTTTATCCTGTCAGGTACACTGTCCGTAGCATAAAGCCCCATCGTCTTCTGGGACTGGTTGATCTTTCGGATCTGATATTTAAACAGGGGAATAAAACGAAACGCCATAGAAAGAATCAGCCCCAGCTTAGGAATCACCTTTCCAAACAGATAAAGGAATTTATCCGTGGTCAGAACGGCACTGTAGCACCTGCACCACAGCAGGACGCTTACAATCATCAGCGATGCCGCTCCTCCATAGATAAAAGCCTCCAGCGTCACTGGATTATCATTCATGAAAAATAAAATTGTCTCTCCATTATGGACAAATATTGGATTGGTCACTGCCATTGGCACAAACAGGCAGAGCGAAAATAACAGTTCCTTAAGCGTTTTCCGAAGGCCGTTTAAGGCCCCGAAGAACAGGAATCCGCCGGCCAGTGACGCAAAAATGACCACCGGATGCCTGCTTACCATAGAAAAACAAACTACCAGAATATAATATATAAACAGCACTGCCGGATGAAAGCTTTCAAATCCATTCATGACTTATCCTTCTCTTTCTGCATATCTGCACCATTGTATTCGTTCCCTACATCTCTGCCCAGGTCACAGGTATAGATCCACTCGATTTTATCATGATTTTTCATCTCGTAGGTACTGCATCCTTTTCCCGGATAATCTCCGTTTACCCTGAACATCCATCCGGACAACTTTCCGCAGGAAAACTCGTAGAGATAATTGATCCCCTTAATATACGCGCTGCCGTATGCATTGTTCTCAATCCCCTGATACTCCATCTGAATCTTGTTGTAACGGCAGACCCGGTTCAGAATATCAAATGCCGTGTCCCCCGGCCGGAGGACATAAGTAGTTTCCGGCAGGATGACACCGTCAGAAGGCACATACTTCTCATCACGCAGCTGTGGGTCCAGCTTGTCCCAGTTATCCAGGACCGTGTCACAGCGGATACTGATGGTCACCGTTTCCGAGTCCTTTTTGATGTCCTCCATATGGGTCAGATAATACTCGTCAACAGACTGGATTTTCGTGCCGGAAGCCAGAATTGCCACCAGCAGTATCACAACACCAATCATTATAATATTCTTTTTCAAATCTTTCCCTCATTTCTCCCGCCGTTTCTACCAGTCATCATCGTCGTCATCTGTACTTATACTGTTGTCAGAATCAGGATCAGATAACATTTTTTTCTTTTTGCGGTTATTGAGCATCATAATTATAAAAATCATTACGATCAGCACAATCACTGCAGCGATACCTGCAGTGATAAGAGCTGTACGGTTTTTCGTATCTTCCAGCGCCTCTTCGCCGCTTTTTTCCTGGTCTGCTTTCAGCTCAGGCAGAGAGTTGCCTGCTTTCTCTATCTCCTCTGCAGAAACCGTCGGGGCATCCGACAGATCGAAGGTGTTACATTTTCCTTCCTTCAGGCGGCAGACAGCTTCCAGACCGTACATGGCCTGATAGCCGGCCATATTATTTCCTTCGGTTTCCTCTTTCTCTGCATCCAAACTGTGAACGATACTGCCGTCTTCCAACTGGAATTGTCTCAATCCGTCCAGCAAAGTATTGCCATTCTTTATAAACTGTTCGTCAGTATCAGGATCACGCCCCCATGAAGCCAGGGCCATCAAAGCCCAGCTGGTGCTTTCAGATGTCCGCTGCTCATAAGTGACCATACTGCCGTCTTCATGCTGCATACCGGAAATACAGGTAAATGCTGCTTCTGCCGCTTTATCCACGGTTTCTGTGACTGTCTGGCCGGTTGTTTCACTTGTAAATGTATACTGTACTTCTGAACCTGCATAAGGCGCCAGTGCGGTCAATGCCATGGAAGTCAGATCCACATCCGATGCATCTGTCTTAATCAAACCGAATCCTCCGTCTTCCAGCTGTCTGGATAAAATGGAGGTTACAAGCTTCTCTCTTGTCCATTCTGCATCCTGGGGCTCTTCCCATGCTTTGCTGTCAACAGCCATCAGCGCCCAGATGTAACCGTTGATTCCCTGCTTTCCCGGGTCTCCCCATATACTGTTCCAGATGCCGTCATCTAACAGATTAATGGAATTCCCCTCCGGATCTTTACCGAATGCTTCGGGATTTCCGCCGCACGCTTTAATAGTAATAATCATCCGGTATATATCTGACAAACGATACTTTTTTCCATTGCCTTCCGTATCCTGATATAATTTTTCCACCACGTCCTGCAGCCTGCTCAAATATGCAGCCTGGTTATCTTCTACACCCATTCTGCTGATATTAAAGGCAATCCAGTCACTGCCGCCCTCTCCTGCACCATCCAGCAGATCTCCGGCTAAAATCTGATTTTCACCGCCATTCGCATATTTCCAGTTTAAAATCATATCCTGCATCCCACGCAATTCTGCCACTGAGTTCTCAGCCGCGTAAGCGGTTACTGTCCTCGGATAGGCGGCGGTAACCGCTGCTGCCAGGAGCAAAAATACCGCCAGTACTTTATGCAGCACCCTTTTTTCTATATTTCTATACATTCTATTCATCTTTAGAACACTCCCTCTTTTTTCAAAAGCCATTAAAAATGAACTCTCTTTTCCTTTCGCTTGTGTGCTGACTTGCGAAGAGCAACAGCAAACGTTCCTGTCGTTACCATACATACAGCCAGGATGATTCCAAGAACCAGCAGGAAACGCTTCCGTGCCGCTGTCTTTTTTTGTTCTGCTGCAAGATTCGCTGTCTCTTCTGTATTTGTTCCGTCCAGTTCATCCTCCAGCCAGGAGGGAAGCCCTCCATCCTGGTCATCGTTATCATCTACTCCCACACCGGCCTCTGCTGTCTCTTCTTTGTTCTCTTTATCTTCTTCCCCGCCGGATGTTTCTCCGTTCTCCGTCCCTGAGCCGCCATCCCCGTTGTTCTTATTGGCCTCTTGCAGCGTTTTGTCATTCGTTGGAATTTCCTCCGGTGTGTCATTATTATCTACCTCAGGAGTTTCCAATGCTGCAAATGCTGCCTCGGCATTCTCCAGTACAGACAGGTTGGTGATTCTTCTCTGCTCATCCGGTGTCAGGTTATTGTAGGCACTGCGTGCAGCCTCCAATTGGGGACCGCTTGTCTGGCTTACCGTTCCGATCTGGTCGATCATTTTTATTACCTGCTGGATAGCTGACAGCGATTCGTAGAGAATTGTCGCTGCTTCCAGCATGTCGTAATTGTGTACAAGCTCCTGCTGAGCCCCGGACAGCCCATTATAGGCGCTGATTGCAGCCATAATAACATTACGGCTTTCCAGTGTCACATCTCCTATTGCTTCTATCATTTCAATTACATTCTGTGCCACTGTAAGGTTCTGGTAGGTTGCTATTGCATTTTGAAGAACCGGATAATCATTCACAAGGGCCTTCTGGTCATCTGTCAATTCGTCATATGCCCTCTGAGCCTCTGCTATCACATCCCATTTGTCCATGGTAATGTCCCCGATTGCCGCGATCATCCCCGCAACAACAGATGCACACAGCTTATTGTATGCCGCTTCTGCCTCGGTCAGTTTTCCAGGATAGCTGACAAGTACTTTCTGGTTTTCTGTTAGTGCATCGAATGCATTTCGGGCCGCATCAATGGCCTCTTTGCTGTCCGCGGTTACTTCACCAATTGCTTCAATAAGTTCGTCAACTATAGCAGCCATCTCCTTATCCATTTCTGTGGCCTCATACTCTTCTTCCAGCTTTTCCCATTCAGCTTCCGCATCCAGCAGTACCTGGACGTTTGTTACCAGTTCTTTCTGCCTGTCTGTTAACTTGTCGTAAGCACTTCTTGCAGTCTGAATTGACGTTTTCACATAAGGTATATATATTACCTCACCAATCTCTCCGATATAAGTCTCAACCTCCTCTGCGGCTTTCCGATTCTCATTATACTCATGCTCCCACGCTGTTTCTTCATAGTCGATATTTGCCTTCGCTTCATTCAAATGACGGGTGACCTCTTCCAGGTCAAGCGACATTAAAATATACTTTCTCGCTTCTTCAATATACTTCAGAATCTTTGTTTTTTCCTCATCACGGTACTCACTGAGATCTACGTAGTGTTCAATTTCATAGATGGCATTATCTTTAGCTGCCTGCAGCTCCCGATCATTGGACTCGGCCTTTGTTTCAACCTCGTCAATCATATTCCTTGCCTGGGTTAATGCCGCGTTAATTGTCTCAATATCCTCTGCTTCCTGAATCTGTGCCGTTCCTTCCTCAATCAGCTGCTGAATAATACTCCAGTTTTCCCCACTGTAATCTTCTGCTTTTTTATAGTTCTGAAGTGCTGAAACCGCTCCTGTCCTAAAATCATCCACCGTTATCTGCCAGCTCAGGATCGGATAGCCGTTCTGATATTCCAGGTAATCCCGGATAAAGCAGCTGCCGCCCCCGTTCAGGGCATTTAGCGCATCGTCACTGTGCAACGCGTCCGACTCCAGAAATCTTCCTGACGCTGAGAAATCTTCTGACCCGCCAACCAGGTCAATCTTCTGAGAGTCACTACGTTTCAGTGCATATAACACCTCATAATCACCCGGATTGAAATCTCCAAATATTGCCCCTGCTTTTAAGCCCGATTCATTCAGATTAACAGAACCGGAAGTGTAGCACCATTTGATACTGGATCCTGTAAAAGCACCGCCAACCAGGCCGCCTGAATTATACTTAGCAGAAATTTCTCCGCAATTATAACTTGAATAGATTTCGGATCCTCTACCGCCGACTGCCCCCGCCAAACCGCCTGCTGTATGGCTTGACTGTACAGTTCCTGCATTATAACTGGTCTGTAATCTGACAGAAGGTCCAATTTGTCCAATCAGGCCGCCTGCCGCATAGCTGATCCCGCCTTTTCCCGCAGGACCTATGACCACAGATCCGGTGTTTGAACAGTTTGATACAGCCACATTGGCCGCATAACCTACAATACCACCGGATCCGCCTCCTAAGGCCTTTATCTGATCCTGTCTGATGCTGACGCTGCTATGGCAGTTTATCATCTGGCTCTGGTTAGCTGAATCGGCTCCATACACATAGGCTGCAACCCCTCCTGCATAATCCACTTTGCCATCTGCCTGAATTGTACCCGAAACCGAAAGGTTCTGAATCACCTGGTTTTTGCCGCGCAGCTGACCGAACAGTCCCGAATAAATATCTGCCCGTTCAATAAAAAGCCCCCTGATCTGGTATCCCTTACCGTCAAAGCTTCCTGTATATGCTTTTGTATTGCCAATCGGTTTCCAGTTTTTAAAACCGAGACTGATGTCATTACACAGTTCGCCGCTGATCCCCTCTGCATCTTGCACGGTGTTTACCTGATTTGCAAACCAAGCCAGCTCACTTCCACTCGTAATCTGATAAATCCCCCGTTCACTCACTGCCGGCTCAGTCAGGGTCTTACCATCCCATGCACCTGCCTCAGGAATCTGGTCGATCACCGCATCAATACTATTTTGCCCTTCTGCCAGGCCGCTTGTAACTTCCGCAGCCGTTTTCGCCTGTGTAATCACTTCCAAGGCTTTCTCACGTGCTAAACGAATCTTAAACATCCAGAGACTGTCGTAACTTTCATCTGCACGGTAATCCGTCATTTGCTGGATAGCATCTGCCCGTAATTCTTCCAGCCTCTTATCTGCCTCAAAACCTGCAATTCTTGCATCCAGCGTATCTCGTCCGTCCCTGAGCAGCAGGCGCACCTCCTCTGGTGTCTCAGCCGCATTCATTTTTTTACGGTAATCGCTCACTACAGAATCCAGATTCTGCTTCTGCCCTTCTGTCAGATCAGGATGCTTATCAATGAGCCTGCTCCGATAATTCTCCAGCGCTATTATGCTGTTATCAATCGCTTCCATTAATTCATTATCCGCATCGATTCCCGGTTTCACTTCTTTCAGCTTTCCGCGTGCCTCCTCCATGACCGTATCCAACTCTTCCTGGTTTATAACTGCTCCCAATTTGTCCTTATAATCTTTGACTAATTTTTCAATCCGAGGATAATTTTTTCCATATTTTTTCCGGTTTGCCGCTGTCAGCCAGCCATTCAGCTCCATCAGGGAATCATCGATTGCAGACAGCAGCGCAGACGGAAGACCCTGCCATACCAACTTCGGATAACCATTGTTCTGGATATCATAGGTATCGGCCATAGTGAAGCCATTGCCTAGTTTTTCAATCATTCCCGCGCTCTTCAATTCTGCTTCCGTTAACATAAGCGCCTCACCCAGAATCTGAATGCCCCTGTCACTTGTTGCCCCAACCGGATTCAGACCTTTATCCGGAGTAGCAAGTCCATAAACGGTGCCATAAGCACCGCTGATCAGATAGCCGATAATCCCCCCCCGCCTGCTATTCATGTTATTACTAAATTGCACAGTGGAGTAGGCGTTTTCAATTACAGGCCTCGGCGGAAGTTTCTCCTGTGTCCAGTTGTCATAGCCCGCTTCTCCTACAATACCGCCCATCTGAGCACCTGTTCCGGTTCCGTATGTAGCCATATCGCCCAAGCTGTAAACATTACGTACGGCACATTCTTTTTCCGTTCCATCTGTGTACAGACCTGTCGTGGATACACGTCCGGCAATTCCGCCGGCAGTCGAATTGGCTTTTATTGTCCCGTAGTTACAGCTTGCATTGATCTCTGAACCGCCTTTAACTGCTCCGGCAATACCCCCGACGCAAATGTATCCCTGTACAGTAGCACTATTCATACAATTCGTCACCTGGGCATTTGCTCCGTAAACCAGACCGGCAATTCCGCCCACATGATTCTGGGCAAAAGCAATGATTGTAGACAGCTTTCCTTCATTGGTACAGCGCATCACTATCCCTTTACAGATTCCAACAATACCGCCTGAATTCCGGTACATAGCTTCTCCGTCCATCGTTGTCCGCGCATAATTTGTACAATTCGTAATCTGCCCGCTCTTCAGATATCCTGCGATACCGCCGCTGCCGACATATAGCTCATCGCTTCCCCCTATCAGTCCGTAATTCCCATAATTCTGCAGTACTTTTCCCAGAACTGTCACATTTTTGACATTTCCTCCGTCAATAACTCCAAAAAGCCCCGCATAACGGTGTTCGGGATCCTTTTGGGTGATTTCGGCCCGCATATAGACGACTTTCTGACCATTTCCGTCAAAGTTTCCCTTGTAGGGATTCTCTTCTGTATCTCCAATCATCGTCCAATTATGGTTCGTATTATAGTTGTTCAAGTAAATATAGTTTTCCAGTCTTCCGTTTATCTCGCCATTCCCGCGGTTTACTTCTGCTGCAAACCAGGCCAGCTCCGCCCCCGTGCGGATCAGATACGTTCCGTATTCATCCAGATCCGGAACCGTCATCGTTTTCCCGTCCCATGGATTCTCAACGGATGCGGCCTGAACCTCCGAAAGAAACGGGGAAATCGGCGTGACAGACATCGTAAATATCAGGATCAATGCCAGTATCCGTGCCAGAACCCTTTTTTGTGATTTTTTGTTTTTTTCCCTCATTTCTTCCTCCTTGCAGCTTCCTTTTATTCATAACCCCGGCATATTTGTTCTATTACAGGAAATAGATATATTTCAGACGGAACTTCTGTATGATGCTTCCATTCTTATAGATCCGATTCCAGATCTTATTTTTAAATGCATCCTGCATTTCCCGCTGTTCCTCTGTAATCTCATGGTCACTGTAGACCGCCTCCTGACGGATTCTCACGATCTCCTCATATTGTGCCGCTGTTTCTTCGTCAAACATATCCCCCACCGGTTCTCTGTAATCGTAAAGGGACGTGTTCCTTATATCCAGTCCGGCCACGGACAGAATATTCATACTGTACTCAAAGAGCGCCCTGATCGCCAGCCTTCTGTCCGCAGAGCCAAACAGCTTTTTCGTCTTCCTGCTTTTGTGTCTCTGCAGCAGGATCCAGATTAGAAATACAAGCATAACCAAGAGCATGAGACAGATTCCTGCTATTAAAACAATCTCCAGAATCAGAAGCCAGTCAATCTCGTCTTCCTCTTCTTTCTTCTGCTCTTCCTTTTCTTCCTCCGGCTCATCGGGCTGGTTCTCCGATCCCTGGCCTGAAAGCCCGGAAATATCCTGGAAATCCTCCGCTTTATCCATAGTACCTATGTACGATGGGGTAACCTCAAAGGGCAGCCAGCCAACACCGTCCTGATAGTATTCCACCCAGGCATGGGCATGAGTATCATCCAGAATATACGGTTCTCCTGCCGTCATTGCTTTGACATCCTCCGGCGTAATCAGATATCCTTCCACATAACGGGACGGGATCCCATAGTAACGGAACATCATAGCCGCTGCACTTGCAAAATGTACAGAATATCCCTTTTTAGAATAATTCAGAAATTCCTGTATGAAATCCGACCCGTTCCAGCTTCCCTCCAGCTTCTTCGTATCCGTATAATCTGCCGTCAGCACGTACAGTATATTTTGTTTCGCCTCTGCATAGTCCACATGCTTTTCACCCTGTTCTGTCTCTCCCGTATCGATAAGATCATGCAAGACAGACGTAAGTTCAAATGGGATATCCAGATAGGTAGCATAAACAAATTCATTGTAGAATTCTTCGTTTCGCTTGTATGCTTTCCCCGCTTCCGTAAGATTCTTCTCATCCAGCAGCCTGGCATCGTAGGCCGGGTATTTGGTCACCTGGTTAGAAAGCGCCTGAAATACATATTCTCGTTCTCCATTCCAGCCTCCGGCAATCAGTCCGGCATCTCCTATTTTCTGGGCATCCATCCTGGTCTGCAGATCCGCTTCTTTCACCGACTGTAATTCATATGGCACATAACAGTACTTGGAACTGCCCGCCAGGTTCCTGACCGCGACTGTATTCTTTTCTTCCGCAGCCGCCTCTTCATCCAGCGCCACTGCCGCATCTCCCAGACATTCTTGTCCGTAGAATCCCCCCTGGTGGAGCCAATAAAACAAATTTCTTCCCTCCCAGAGCTTTTCCGACGGAATATCTGTCCATCCGGTACCCGTATACTGACTGCCGGTATACCCTCTCAGGTAATAGGACTCCGGTGTTGTCATGGTCACTTCCAGTACCGGCTTATTTTCGGTTTCAAAAGATCCAAGCCCTTTAAACCGGCCCTCCGGAAGAACCTCTGCGTCCCCGCTGTAGCGTGACTCTTCCATCATAGACTTCCAGGTTTCTTTCCATCCTGCAAATAAATCATCCTCCGTAACAGTGGTCTTCCCAAGTACAATGCTGCCCCCCAAAAGCAGGAGAGCACTTCCCGCTGCCACGAGGGCGAATACCTGGAGAGAAGCCAGACGCTGTTTCCCTGCCGGAACCATCTCCCCATGCCCCCGTATCCACACGGCAAGCAGGCATAAGAAAGAACCTATATTCCATAACAGTTCCGGAGCGATCCCGACAACCATCTGCACCAGCAGAATAAACACAATCTGTATACCCAGAAGAAGTCTGTTTCCGGTCCGGACCAGATATTGCCCTAACACTGCAAGCATTCCGGACATCCAGGCCAGTGCAGCATACATGCAGGCCGTCTCCATTGTTCCCTCTGCCGCCACATAATAAGCCGGCAAAAGATAGGGATACTGCTTTCCCAGTACGTCTACCGCATGATTATATAAAATATGTATGCCGTCGTTCCAGATATCCCTAAACATCAGGACCGTAACCGCCAACAGGCCACACCATGCCGCGATCTTTAAAAAACAGGCTTTTCCCCTGCCCGCTCCGGCCAGGAGCATCAGCAGGGCAATGACTCCCTGCATACCTGCGAACAATCCCGGACTGACCGGAATCTGAAACGCCGATACCAGCCATCCTGTGCTTCCGGCCAGATACAGCCACAAAAAAATCCAGTCCACAAGATAAGCCGCTGCTCTGTTTTTCTTATTTCCCTGTTTTTCAACGCTGTACAGATGAAATGCTTTCTGTTCAGCAGCCTTCGCTTTTTTCGTTGTTTTCTCTACCATTTGCTTATCTTCCGCCACTTCTCTTGATATATTCTTAATATGCTTTCATTTACAACTGCAGTTGATTCTATATTTCTATATAAGAAAGATATTCCATCATTGTCTCAGGTCCGGTTCCAATCATGGATATCCCATCCTGCCGGTCATAACCTGCCCCGCCTTCTTCACACAGAACTTCCGTCAGCAGACACTGGTCTGCCAGAAAGCTTAATGCCGAACGGTGCTGCGGGGTAAACAGAACCACATGGGCAAACTCCAGCTGTTCACGGGTCTTCAGGTAATGTTCCGCAGCAGACATCTCATCTTCTCCCGGAACTGCTCCAAGAAGCCCCGGAAGCACAATATTCAGATCCTCATCTGTTTCAATTTCCATACTGGAAAACGTATTCTCCTCATGATTCTGCCAGCCTATCGTATGTACAATCTGCTGGCTGATCAATTCCTGGGATACCGAGAGAATTGCCTCCGCCAATGCGTCCAGACAGGACGGATCTGTCTTCTCTGTCCCTTTTATTCTTCCGGTTTCAAGCAGCAGCAGTATCGTGTTCTGAATCGGCAGGCCATAATCTCGTACCATAAGACTATCGAACTTCTCCGTCAGCTTCCAGTGGATCTGCCGGATCCGGTCACCCGGCTGATACTCACGAACCGCAAATGTCTCTGACGGATCATATCCCGCCTTTTTCATGGAGTATTCATCACTGTCCAGATTTGCATTTTCCCCATAGGCAATCTGCGTTTCCACAGAAAATGTACGCGGGGCAAACATCGTCAGCGCCGAAATCTCACGGCCTAATCGGATGCGGAACCGGAACAGGCCGAAGGGATCAAAAAGTGTAAGCTGCCGCAGCGTCAATCTCACCCGGCCGGAATGCCGGCTTTTTATCTCTATTTCCGTTGCCGCACGCATCTTTCCTGGTGCCGCCATCCGCAGCGTTGTATTCTCAACTTCTCCGGTCAGCAGATTCTCGCAGCTGACCCTGCACAGCAGGCGGTCGGCCGGAAGAAAGCTGGTATTCGTAACAATCACCTGGCCGGATGCCGCGGCTCCTTTTTCACTGTAGGACTCTGCTGTAAGCTCTGCCTTCAGCCCGGACGCTGCCAGCCTGGTCAGCAAACCTGCCAGAAGCGGCAGCACCACGGAAACAGCAATCAGCAGATATCCGGCCGTGCCGCCTGCCATTATACAAAAGCATACCGTAAATAACAGCCATATAGCCCACAGAACTCTGGATTTTACCATTTCTGCCTCCTCAACGTCCGCTGTCCGGAGATTTTGTTCTATTCATAACCTGTTTCAGGACATCCGCCGCCGAAAGCTCTGAGACCCTTGCTTTCGGGTTCATAATAAGACGGTGTGCACAGACATCCACAAAGACCTGCTGTACATCTTCCGGCATCACAAAATCTCTGCCGTCCAGATAGGCGTGGGCTTTTGCCATCCTTACTACCGCCAGTGCGCCTCGGGGACTGACTCCCAGACGGATCATCTCATCCTTCCGGGTTTCCATAGCCAATGCCGTTACATATTCCAGAATGGAATCTTTGACATGAATTCCACGGACTTCCTCCTGCATTGAAAGGATTGTGTCTCTGTGGATAATTTCATCCGTTTCGTCAATGGGGTTTGCCGTCTGGCGGTCCCGCAGGATATTCACCTGGCTTTCAAAGTCCGGGTACCCCATCTCCAGTTTAATCATAAAACGGTCCAGCTGCGCCTGAGGCAGGAGCTGGGTACCTGCTGACCCCACGGGGTTCTGTGTGGCGATCACCACAAATGGCCGTGGAAGCAGATGGGTTGTGCCGTCTACCGTCACCTGTCCCTCTTCCATAACCTCCAGAAGAGCAGACTGAGTCTTGCTGGAAGTTCGGTTAATCTCATCTGCCAGCAGGAGATTTGTCATCACCACGCCGGGCTTATAATCAAAGCTTCCATATTCTTTATTATAGATAGAGAATCCGACAATATCGGAAGGCACTACATCCGGAGTAAACTGGATTCGGTTATAATCCATCCCCATGACTCTGGAGCAGGCAACTGCAAGCGTTGTCTTTCCCACACCAGGTACATCGTCCAGCAGGATGTGCCCCTCTGAAAGGATCGCCATGAGCACCCTCTCTACCACCTCCCGCTTGCCGATGATTACCTTTTCAATCTCCTGTATGACCGAATCTGTCTGACTATTCATTTCTTCTTCCTCCTCGTACATCGTCTTATTAGCTGTTAGTAGGCTCCGCTGTTGGGATCCACGTTAATATCTTCCCCATTATTAATCGTAAACATTACCTGTATGACATCACCGTCCCTAACTCCATATACGCCCATGCTCTTTCCGATAAAACCATTATTCTGTGTAACCATCCACCCTGCGCTGCCGCTTGCGAATACATCTTTTCCCAGACTGTCATTGCTGGCTGGCTCTTCAATAGTAATTCCCTGCAACTCATACATTTCCCGCTGTTCATCGGATATTGACCATCCATCGAGAATCCCGGGTTTATCGATATAATTCAGGAAATATGCAGCGTCTGTTGGAGTGCCCTCATATATTGGTGTATATCCATAAGCCTCCAGCCGGTCATTCACAATCTGGGCAATGGTCTGTCCGCCAGGGACAGTCACATACTCATCTATCTTGGTTCCCAGCCCTATTACATTAGCCGAAAGAATCAAACGCACCTGAACGCTTTCTTTATCCGGACTAAATGTCACCGTATACTGTTCCGTGATTGTATACTGTTCGTCATCCGTTACTGTAACACTGAGATAATTGGGTCCTTCTGTCAGGTATAGATCATATACAAAAAATTCACCGGCTATACCGGAAAATATCAATTCTTCTCCATTCAAATATACCTGAGCGTATCTTGCTGAAAGTTTACGCCCGTCATGTGCATAAAATGCAGCCTCAAATTGCCACGGGCTGCGGTCTACTTTTTCTGATCCAAGATTAGTTTTAATAAACGGCGCCTTGTCATTGTTTTCGCTTTCACTTCTGTCTGGTTCATATTTGATATCCCAAATATAAAACTGTTCCATCCCCTGGGAGTCTTTAAATGTCACTTTTATACTTGTCGGCCCGGCGGCATCTAATTTATAAGACATATACTCACCTGGAGATATCTGCTCATGCAGAGCGGTAGACCCTAACCGATTCTCCACATCGACTCTTGTTATCTGGTCATTACCGTTTGAGAGAGTAACAAGAAACTCAAGTTCGTCTGACTTTGATTTATAGTCTAGCTCCTTGCGACCCCCAAAGCTGGTACTTTCAGCCTTTTCGTCAATTTTCTTATCTCTGCTTATTAACTGCAGTGTATCTATCTCTGTTTTATAGGTGATTGTAAATTCACACACTTCTTGGTTTTGCCCATCTCCTCCACGTGCACGATATTTATTAGGACCCACATTCAACTTTAAATCATATCTGCCGGAAGAATCGCTGGGGGTTAGATCGTCCCCGTCTGAGGGAATCTTCCTTAAATATTCTTTATACTGCTTAGTCCCCTTCGATACAGTAACTCTCAGGCTGATGTTTTTATTATAAACGGTATAATCGTCTCCATTTTTTAGATATACTATGTCGTTAGTGCCTAAGACCTGTACTGTAAGTAAAAAGTGATCTTTCGGTGTGTAGATAATATTATATACCTCCGTAGATGCATAAATCTGATCATTCGTCTTTGGATCCCGGAAACATAGCGTCACTGAAACTTTATTGTGCCCTTGTTCGAGTGAAATCCCCTTATCCTTCGGATACAGGAATGAGGAACCATTCCGAGTTACTTTTCGGCTGAGTAACTTTAATTTTTTCCCTTTCTCTGTAAGTGTAATCTTTAAGTCATACTTTGGTTCATCTACCCTTCCATTCTTGAGATTGGTCTCAAATAAATTACTGGATTCCTCCGGATTCAAGGTAATGACCTTGCCGCCCTCCGTAGGCTTGCTACCATTTCCTCCCGGCTCCCCGCCTCCCTGATTGCCATGATCTCCTTCTTCCCCCCCTGGTCCTTCTCCTCCTTGAGATGGATTGGATGGATCGTTATTCTTATGCTTATCAATCAAGGCAAGCAAGCTGTCTCTTGAAGGCGTGCTTAAGGACGGATCTGAGGTATTCGCATTTACCTGTTCCCGCTGGTTCTCCTGCGCATTATCATCCTCCTGCTGCATCTCCCCCTGCTCTGCCTGATCTTCTTCCTGTTCCTTTTCTTTTTCCTCCTGGGCCTCTTTATGCCCTTCTTCTCCGGTATTGATGTTGGCATTCTCCACATCTGCCAGCTGCGTCTCATCCATAGCAAGTGTGGACGATGTCAAATACATACGGGATGCATCCGCATCTTTGTCTTCCATGGGATTCTCCGGAGCTGTATGGCCAGAAACCGCCAGCATGATAAAAAACAGTGCTGCGAGACACACTGCTGCGGATGCTGCACCTATTTTTTTTAATGTTTCTATCATCTTATGTCGCTTCATACTTTAAACTCCACTCCCAATTTACTCAAAATATGACCCAGCCTCAAAACCCTGATCAGAAGGCTTAAGGCTGAATCATTCTCTAACACTTTATCCCCGCAGGGCATGTATTACGGAATGCCCTTGGGAACGCCTTATTCTGCAGTTAAGCCGCAGTTCCGCCCAAAGGTATGCATGACCTGATACCCTGGGGCAGAAACTGTTTTTTAATTGCTATTTATTTTTTTTACGACGTCCTGCTGCAATAACAGCTGCACCGCCTGCTGCTGCAAGAAGCACTACCAGATACGCAATGTTCATGGTATCTCCAGTCTTTACAGTAGATGACTTTGTATTCTTTTTATTGTCAGTATTGTTCTTATTATCGGTGTTTCCTGGTTTTGCAGGATCTGCTGAAAGCTTAGCGATCACAGCGGTCTCTTTTTCACCACATATGGAGCAAACTCTTTCTTTGCTTCCTTCTTTCGTAGTTGTCGCCTTGGTTACTACCTTCCATCCGTCTTTATCGGTATCATCACTGACAACCCATTCATGTTCTTTCGCTGCAATTGCTTCTTTTTTTGTATCTCCGCAAACTTTACAGGTGTAAACTTTCTCACCTTTTTCTTTGCATGTTGCTTCTTTTGTTACTTTCCCCTTATCCCAGGAGTGTTCTTTCACTGCAATTGCTTCTTTTTTTGTATCTCCGCAAATACTGCAGGTGTAAGTTTTCTCGCCTTTTTCTTTGCAGGTTGCTTCCTTCGTCACTTTTCCCTTGTCCCAAGAGTGTTCTTTCAGTGCAATCGCTTCTGTTTTTGTATCTCCGCAAACTTTACATGTATAAGTTTTCTCGCCTTTTTCCTTGCAGGTTGCTTCTTTTGTTACTTTTCCTTTATCCCAGGAATGGTCAAGAAGCGGTATATCTTCTGTTTTCAGAAGTGCATTATCTCTTGTACAGCGTAATTCTTTTGTACCTTTTTCTTTACAGGTTGCTTCTTTTACCACTTTCCATTTTCCATCGTCATGTCCGAGAACCGGAGTATCTTCGTCGGAAAGCACTTTGCCGCAAACACCGCAAGTCACTTTCTTGTGGCCCGGATCTACACAAGTTGCTTTCGTCTCTTCTACCTGATTCTGGTCAGCAGGATGGTTCACTGTAACATTTGCTGAAACAACTGTTGGGTCGCCGTCTGCCTCACTGCTGGTGTAGTATAAATTATTAATTGTTACAGTAATCGGATCAGTAGTACATTTTAAAACTTCAAACTTCACATTAATTGTACCGCTACTGAAGTTTTCTGTTGTTACAAATCCAAAATTCCCACCTGCCACAGAGGGCATTCCTGCTGGAATCCCTACATAATCAACGCCTGCAAATTTCAGAACTGACGTATCAAAAGAAGGTTCCCCATGGATAGCAACCAGATCTTCACTCTCACTTGAAAATGAGACAGGTACTACAATCGTATCTCCAATATTTCCGGTTGCATTTGCCGCACTTGATGAAACCACAGGTTTACTGGCCGCCTTAACGACATTTCCATCAGACAGCATGGCACAGGATGCTGCCATAACTACTGCACCTAACAATGCCGCCCACTTTCTTTTTACTTTCATAATAATTCTCCTTTGCTTTGTAATTATATTGTTTATATAGGATTATCATGGTTCAAAAACCATGTTGTCCACTCTTTTTCTGGCACCCTAAGCGTTTTAGCTGCCCTTCGTTACCAGATCCAGCAGCGCACTTACATCTACATTGGTTACTTTTCCGTCATTATTCATATCTGCTATATCCGGTGACAACGGTCGCCCCGCCGTGACTGCATCCAGCAGAATACTCACATCTAAATTGGTTATCTTACCGTCCCCATTCAGGTCGCCTTTTCCTGAGGGATCGACCGGCACAAATGTGTAAGCCGGTATATCAATCTGCACGCCGCTGCTCCAGCGTTGTGCATAACTCATCTCATAGAGATAGAGAACAGCGGCTTCCCGGTCGAACCCATCAATGGTCACGGTATTTTCCCCGGCCTTCACTGCCATCCTTTTCCCATTCTTTCGTATCTCGGCTGCCGTAGGCATTTTTGTGACCGCTGACTTTGGCTCGGACAGATAGTATAAGTATCCGTCCATACTCGCGTTCACACGAACCGTCACACTTTTCTCCGCGCGGGTAATCAGCGCGTTTGAACCGGCTGTTATCTTGGGCTGCTCGTTGTTCTGAAATAAGGTAATTCTATACACTTTTTGGGTGTTTCCGTCCTCAGCCGTTACGGTAACCGCAACCTCAGTCGGTATCAGTCCCGATGTAAGTAATGTATATCGCTGCAACACTTCCTTGCCAAGATAAATCGGCACAGGCTTCAGTTCTGTCCCCGCACTTGATCCGCTTTCGACCGTAACTTTTATTGTAGATGAAGAACCCTCCGGCAGCCTTGGCCAGATATAATAAGCTGCCTGGCTGCTTTCACCATAAATCGAGGCTTTATAATCTGTACGCTCCGGCTCGAAAGCCGGTTCCATTTCCATCTCCATAACAGTTACCATGGGTGAAAAACTCACCTGCAGATTTTCCAATAATATATCGCTGCTTCTCTGCTGGATAGAGAATTGATAACTGCGGGTCTCCTGCCCATTTGTCAGAATCACGGTCACCTCCGCCCGGCCGTCTGTCAATGTTATCTCCTGTACATTCCCCTCCTTGCCGTCCACAGAGACCGTCGTTCCCTCATTGGCCTTCAGGGTAAGAGTGACCTTATCTTCACCACTATCCAGCAGAATACTGTGCTTTACCGCCTGTCCGTCAAACTCCCGGCCACCATCCAGCACCGGGTTGCCTCCGGCCAGCTCTACGCCCTCCAGATATACCCCTGTTGGACGCAGGGCATACAGCCATGCGGATTCATAACGAATATACATGTGTCCATTCTGATCAATCAATACACTTCCGCTTCCAGCCCCCGAGACCTCTCTCTGCTGATAGAATAAACCGCTTCCCTCTCCCGGCGCATCTGCGCCTGCCTTGTCCTTTAAGAGGTACAGCATTCCGTTTGGACTGTCAGTAGTGAAATATACATATACATATCCATCCTGCTGTTCATAAGCTGTTGTCAGAGTACCCGGCCCTTTTGCTCCATATTCAGTCTCCATCTGATACGCCAGTGTCAAACTTCCGGCCGTTTCATCTATCTGTACAACATTCAGGTAATACGGCCCCTGGACAACACCATACTTATCTTTGGATGCACTGCCTACGTAGATCCGGTTATTGTAGACAAGGGGCGTTCCAAAGACTGCGCCTCCCAGCTTCAGGGATGTGCTGCTTTCTGTATCTAGCTTTCCATCTTCGGCCAATGTATAACTGTATAAATATCCATTTTCTGTGGCAAAATATATTCGCCCGTTTTCGTAACTGACCGCTGTCGAAGCCGCCCCGGCCTCTAAGGGCAGAGAAGTCTTCTGCACGATCTCTCCTGTTTTTTTATCCAGACAGTACAACGTTGTGGAATGACTGCAGCCAAACAGATATTTTTCACTGGTATAAACACCGGTTCTATAATATCCCTTACTGTCATACTGTTTCCACACTGCGAGTTTTTCTTCGTTTGTGCTGTTCGGTTTCTCGTCATTTATAGAGATACACACCAGATTGCCATTCGCAAATGCGGCATATATATATCCGGAATCGTATCGAAGCGCCGATGCTGCATTTCCGCCCACATTATCTTTATAGATCCACATAGACTCCAGCGTTCTTGCATTAAACGCCTGCAGTTTTCCATCGCTGAGCGGAACAAAGATCATCCCGGCTGCATATAACGGCTTCGTAAAAGAGCTGTTCCCCCATGCTGCCATCTTTACGCTTTTTACAATCTCACCAGTATCCTTATCCAAATACATGAGTATATTGCCGTTGAAGCAGCAGATATAATTCTCCACAAGAATTCCGTCACTGACACTCTTACCATAATCAGCATTCTCACCATACTGCTTTTGCCATGAAACCTCCGCCTCCAATCGGGCAGCCGGCGCCATGGCATCTACTATGTTCTGATTGCTTTCATTTTTCCAGTATCCGCCCCACTGCGCATCCAGTTCTTCAAGCCCGCTGCCGGAAGATTTATGCAGGGTAAAAGTCCTCTCTTCATCTTGTATTAGTCTGATTGCTCCATTCTGCGTCTGATATCCCTCTGCGGAAACAGTATATGTATATTCGTCCCCACTGACCAGTTCATAGCTTCCGTCTTTTGGGGTCAGCTTCACATGTCCGGCATCATAAATGGCAAACACCGCATCCTCCGGTTCTACCTTTACATCCAAGCGGCAGACCGGATCCACATACACAGAAAGCTGGTATTCATAAGGCGATGACTGGTATCCATCACCGGCACTCAAAACTGCCGTTGTATCCTGACCCTGCAGCGGCAAAATGTAACTGCCGTTTTCTGCCGGTTCTCCATTCACCATCAGACTTGTACTGGTCTCTTCCGCCGGTGACAGGTTAATCCTGATCTGCTCGGCAGTCGAGGGCACATGCACGGCATACTCATAAACGGTCTTTTTAAAATCAGGGGTATAGGGAATCTCTTCCCCCTTGTCATCCGTAAGACTAAAATCACCCAGATAGGTTCCCCTTACGATATGAACCTGATAAATTTCCGTCCAATCATCCGCCGTCACTTCCAGTACCAGCTCTTTTGGTTCTGTATCATAGGCATTGATAATCCGCCCGGTAGTATTATTGGTCAGAGATGTGGATTCGTCTACCGGCATCTCAACCGCAGTTTCCTGACCAGTATTCAAATCCATGAACCTGGCTGTAATCGTTCCCATCACATCATCTCTGAGCTGGGGCCTGGCATACAGCACATTGGTGTTCTCCGAAATTCTGAGCGTATACTCATTGCTGCCCGGTACTCCTTCTGTGAGTTCATACCGATTGCTGCCAGAACTATTCTGCATAAAGATGATACTCTCCAGTAACGGCTCCCGCACGGTTACCAGAACGAGACATTCAGCAGAAAAATCTCCTGCCGATGCTGTTATGACAGCCGTGCCTCCGCCACCTTCTGCTGCAGTTATAATTGCCTCATTTCCGTTTCCTTCCACTACTGCAACTTCCGTATCATCCGAATTCCATATGATTTCCGGCTGCTCAGTTGTATCTTCCGGAAGCAGTTGTGCTGTCAGGCTTCTCTGGTCTCCCGACTTCATCACCAGGCCGGTTTTATTAAGTTTAATTCCTTCGAGAGGAACCGTTTCACCAGGTTCTTCCACAGGAACGGATTCTTCCGCAGGAACAAATTCCTCCACAGGAATGGTCTCCTCCGCCTTCGTGACTAACGGCTGCCAGATAATGGCTGAAAAAGCAGTCAGCATAGCCAATATTCCCGCCATCCATCTTTTTTTCTGTTTTCTGTGTTCTGCTATTCCAGCCTTCATCTTATCATCCTTCTAAATTATTTTAATTATTGCCTGCTGTTACCTTATTCAACAGCATAGATACGTCTAAATTGCTTATCTTTCCATCTCCATTGATGTCTCCTGTTTCCAGATCAACATCTTCGTTTGCTGTTACCTTGTTCAACAGCATGGATACATCCAGGTTGGTTAATTTCCCATCGCCATTCATGTCACCGGATATAATCACAGATGCGATATCCAGAATACGTACTGCAGATTCGGCGCCTGATGCGTCTTTCAGAACCATATAGAGCTTCTGTGCATTTCTTTGCAGGCCCGTTACTTCAATCGTATTCTTGCCTTCCACAACATCTGCCTTTGTTCCTTCTGCTATAATCTTAGCGCTGTCCGGCGCTGCTGCATCCGCTGCCTGAACCAGATAATACAGCTCTGCCGCCTTATTCGATGTCATATTAATCTTTGCACTGTTATCTGTACGTTCTGAGACAGCGCCATCATCAGTTGTAATAATCGGAAGCGCATTCTGCGTAAACAGGGTAAATGTATAATCTTTAGATTGTGTTCCATCCTCTGAAGCTACAGTCAGCTTCACCTTTGCAATTGTTGGATTTTCTCTGTCAGCAAAGGAAACATTAAAATATGTGTTACCTTTGTAATTCATGCTGCCCTTAATCTCATCGCCTTCGTTCTTATTATAAACTCCACTGATAACGGTCATTGTCATCTTATCTTTTGAACTCATAAGCGTCGGCCAGATATACGCATCACTCATAACCTTGTCAACACCTGCCGTATATTCGGTAGTCATCGGATCAAATGCAGGATCTAACGAATACGCTGCACTTGCCATTCCTTCATTCGGAGAATTATCAATCCTGATTTCTTTTACTACCGGTCCTGTTACAACATGGAAAGTAAATGTTCTGACTGTACCGCCCTTCTTAAGCTGTACTTCAATCTCAGCTCTTCCGTCAACAAGTTTGATATCCTGCATTGAACCAGGTACTCCATTAATCATAACCTCTGTACCTTCATTTGCAGTCAGATCCAGCTTGAAGCTTTCTGTTCCCGGATCCACTTGAATCGTGTGGGAATTGATACTTCCGTCAAATGGTTTTCCACCGTCTATAATTCCGTTTCCGCCGTCTATATTTACCTCTTTCAGATATACGTCTGAACGCTTTAATACGAACTGCCATGCGGAGTCATTCTTTAAGTACAGATTGCCATCGCTGTCTGCAACCGCACTTGCGATGCAATACTGCTCATGAGTCGGTGTATAGAATAAACCGGATGCCGGATCAGCCTCTTTCAGGCCAGCTTTGTCCTTAATCATGTATAACTGTCCGTGTGCTGAATTAGCCAGGAAGTATACATACACATATCCGTCTTCTTTTTCATAACCGGTAATAATCAAACCGGAAGTCTGGCAGTAACCATCTGTCGGTACTGCATATGCCGGTGTCATTGCCCCTGTCTTCGGATCGATATCTGCCACCAGGATCGCATTGCCTTCTACGCCGAACATTTCACCGCCGTTAATACCTACATAAAGTCGGTTATTGTATATGGCCGGTGTACTCGTACTCTGCACGCCTATAGGCAGCGGATTAATCAGATTCTCTGTATCCAGTGTTCCGTCCTCTTTCAAATTATAAGAATGGACTTTGCCCTTTTGGCTGGCAACATAAATTCTTCCATTATAATAGGAAACATCGCAGCGAACCTGTTCTCCTAAATCTACCTGCTGCTTAATCTCACCGGTCATCTTATCAATACAGTTTAATACTCCATTATTGGTACACAAGATTACATAATTTTCATTGGTCCAGCAGCCATCCCAATAAAAGCTGCCAAGAGTGTCATCTCTCCAGGTTGCTGCCTTTCTTTCCGTTTGCTGAGATGGATCTTCATCAGTTACGGAAATACAAACGAAACCTGATTTTTTAGTGGTAAAGAATCCAACATAGATATATCCATCATCATAACGAATTGCACTCTCGCTCCGTCCGCCTGCCGGATCCTCATAAACCCAAAGGGATTCCAGTGTTTCTGCATTAAAGCACTGAATTGTACCATTCCCCAGCGGTACAAAGAGCATTCCCTCAGCGTATGTAGGAGGCATCAAACCAAATGTGGTTGGTGTTACTGTCTCGCTTGTCTTCAGGATCTCTCCTGTTTCCTTATCCAGAACATAAAGTTTATTCCCTGAAAGTGTGTAGACTTTGTTGTCAACGATGATCGGTGTTGTTCCGCTAGTCGGCTTAACATATTCCCCCGTCTGGCGTTCCCACTTTACTTCAATGGAATCAGGAGTAATGGGAGTCTTTGCATCCACAACTGACATATTGTCGCGGCCGGAACGGAAGCCCGGATAATCCGCATCAAGTTCAGGAAGCGTGATTTCTGCCGCCTTCTTCAGTTCAAATTCTTTTGTCTCGGACTGGCTGATATTCAGAATACCTGACTGGCCTACATATCCGAGTTTTGTTACTGCATAGCTGTAATCGTCACCTGGGAAAAGATTATACTTGCCATTCTCCGGCCATATACGCTCATTCTCCTCATCATAGATCGTAAACAATGCATCTTTGGGGTTCACCTGCACGGATAATTCAACTTTCTGTACTCTATCGATAATGACGGTATAGGAAGTTTGCTCTGCTGCCCCTTTTTCCACTTTAATAACAGCCTTATTCTCACCATTAACCAAATCCATTTTATAGGTTGAGCCGGTCACTTCTGTTCCGTTAACCATTACCTTTGAATTACCAGCAGCCGGATTCTTAACTGTAATGTTAACCGCATTCACATCACTCAGAACTTTCGCCCTATACTCTGTGGTTGTTTTTTTAAATGCAGGATCAAATTTCAGTGTATCTCCATTTTCATAATTCAACTGCAGGCCTGTCAGAATCGTGAGCTGTTTTATATGCACGGTATAAACTTCTGTTACCCCGCCTTTTGTAGCAGTAATGGTGATATCATTAGGAGTGCCATCATCTTTTATAGCACCTGCCATAGACTCATACTGATTCTTTGCCGTAGATTCAACATTTACATCCTTGCCTGCGCTATCCGTATAAGTATAAACGACCTTCATGTCTTTATCTGTCGTGCCTTGATGCAGCTTGACTCTTAATTGAACGTTTGTGGATGTGTCGCATACCAGCGTTGCCTCTTTTGTAAGTACGTCAAATACAACATTTTGAGCCTGATATCCTTCAATACCTTTCAGGAGAAGCGGTGCTTCCGCGGACTCCAGTGTGAAGTTTTTGGTCTCTGAGTCAGTCAGATTAACCGTCCCTGTCTGAGTTACAAATCCTTCTCTTTCGATCGTATAGTTGTAATCTTTTCCGGCCTCCAGACTGTAAACTCCATCTGTTCCCTGGACTGCCGCTCCGGCATCGTCTGTAATGGTTACAGTGGCATCTGCGGGGTTCGTTGTAACGGTCAGGTCGACTTTTTTAATATCTTTGATGATATTAAGAGTATATTCTTTCCCGACAGTCCCTTCCTTTTCTGCTTTGGCGACAATTGTAGTTTTTTCTTCCGTTAATGGAACCTGGCGTGTTGCGTAGAAAGCACCGTCTTCTAATACAGCAGGCTCACCATTGACAGTGTATACATTATTATCAATATCTCCCCACACCATGGCCACCAGGCTGACTTCAACTGATTCTGTCCCACCCGGAACTGTAATCTCGTACTCTGTTTTGCTTCCATCAAAGCCGGTCAAATATGAATTATCTCCATCTTTTACCAAAATTTCCATAAGAGGCGTTAATCGAACCACGTGTACTGTATATTCTTCTATCTTGTCGTCTAATGTGACAGTGATATGAACCTCTCCACCTTTGATCCCGCCATACTCGACCAAGTTGTCTAACAGCAGTTCTTCACCACTGGTCATTGCTGTTGTCACGCTATCGTTATAAATATTCTGGTACTTAGCCTCAATTGTAGCTCCTGCAGCTTCTTCCTTCAAAACTGCACATATGCCCAATGTCCCCGACTCTTCAACAACACCTACTGTGCATTCTTTTGTTTCAGGGTCAACCTCTGATATTAGTTTGACAGGTTCACCCTCTTCATTTGGATCAGAAGAAAAGCTGATCTCAGACAACATATTCGTATCCGCTGCAGTTCCTTCTGCCAAAACCGGCATTCCTCCAGCAAATACAGTGGTCATCATCACTGCCACCGCCAATAGCCAGGACAACCCCCTTCTTGTTCTTTTCTTTCGTTTCATTCTTTTTAATCCCTCCTGTTTCTCCTTTTTAGCCATAGGCTTGAAATGTACTATAGAAACAGCCAGCATCCCGTTTCATGCATTGACTGTTAGCTATCTTTTAGTAATGCATTCTTCTGTTCTTTTCCGTATCTATACTATTTATTTCAAACCAATACCCTATAACTAAAAAATAAAAGCTCTTCCATCATTCCGATAGAAGAGCTCATCTTTTTTATAATATTATATTTTAAGTATACAAAACGGACTATTTCTTCATCCCAGAAATACATCGTAACAATCATCACGGCAGGTTTTCTGACTTCGCTTCATCCTCCGAAACACCTTCTCAGCATATAAATGCCAATGGTATATCGTTTCTTCGTCCACGTTACAGTAGAGGTGACTGTACCGGTTTTGCACCGGTTTCCCTATTATCATTTCCCGATTATCCGGGAAATGCACCGCAATATATATATTTAATTACTTACTAACAACAATAATCTATTTAATCTATGTAGTTCATTATATAGTATCAACTAGTAAAAGTCCACTGTTTTTTCACACGGTTTTCTCACATTTTTCACAAAAAATTCCGCAACTTTTCACAATTTCACAGAGCATTAACAGACTGTATCAGACTACCATTTTCCAGATATAACTTTGGTAATTTTTCTAGATAGATATGCAAAAATATTCGATATTTATCACCCGGTCTTCATTGCTGACTGCATTTTCTCCCTGCAGCTGCTCACTGCCCTGCCGGACATCAGCACATCTTCCATTATGCTGCACTCAATCGTATAGTCTGCATCCGGCATGTACGCCATAAGCATTTCCAATGTCTCGTCTATCGGTATATTCCCGCGTCCCAGCCCCAGGTGCGAATCCCTGTCCCCACAGTTATCGTGGATATGGACATGTCCCGCGTGCTCTCCAAACGTCTGAATCCAGTCACTCAAAGATCTGGGCGAATAGCAATGTGCATGGCCAATATCCAGGCACAGTTTAAAATCCGGGGATTCAACCTTCTGTTCCACTTCAATCATCGGCGATATTTCCTTATCATACACATTCTCCATAAGAATCTGGACACCGCTTTTTCCTTTCATAAATTCATTCCAGAACTCAGCCATTCGTTTTGCCCAGTCTGTCAGATAATACACACCGGGAAGAAAGCCCGTATGGAAAATTATCTTTTTGGCCCCCAGTCTCTTCGCAGCCTCATATGTCTGCGTAAAACGGGCTTTTGTCACTGCCCTTACCATGGAGTCATATGCCATTGGATTCAAATCCAGAAATGGCCCATGCAGTGTCAGGTTCCTGGTACCTATGTATTCTAACCGTTCTATGTATTCAACGATCTTTTCATTCAGGCAGTCCAGATTTTCAGAAATGGAGAACTCAATACTCTCGATCCCAACATCAGTCGCTTCTACTACCTGTCTCATCTCTTCATCCTTAAGAAGATGACTTGCATATACCATAATATTCCACTCCCGATTCAGACTGTTCCCCTGAATTCTTTTTTTACCTAGATATATTCTGTTTCAAACCCTGAATCACGGCAGTACTTTTCCACTGCCCCGCCCTTTTTACATCGTATCTTTGCACTGCGGTTGATGACCCATGGCCCGATCTCTTCGGGATCATGACCAATCTCAAGCACTTTCAGCCTGTTGCAGCCATGAAACGCCCACTTTTCGATTACTTTTACAGTTGAGGGAATCTTTGTATATTGCAGGCTGTTGCATTTTAAAAATGCACTGTCCCCAATTTTTATTAGTCCCTCCGGCAGTTCCAAGGATGTCAATGCGTTCTGATAAAAAGCCTCTGCGCCGATCTCCCTTAATCTATCCGGCAAAACAATCTGCTCCAGGGCCGTACATTTATAAAATGCCCGCCGCTCTATCTTTTCGAGCGTTGCCGGAAGGGCAATGTGTTTTAGATTAACACACCCGGAAAAAGCCTCCGCCTTCACTTCTCTGCATATGCTGCCTACATCAATCTCCATCCTCTCCAGACTTTTGCACTGCGCAAACGCTCTGTTTCCAATAAAGTTAGTAGTTTTAGGAAGCTTTACCTGCTTCAGCTTTGTACAGTTATAAAATGCTTCCTTACGGATTAAGATTGTACCTTTCAGCTCAACTTCCCGCAGCATCGTATTGTAAAAACTCTGTGCCCCTATTTCCACAACATTTTCAGGCAGAATAACACGGCGGAGCTTTGTATTGTTTTTAAATGCCCTTTCGCCGATCTTTCTATAGTGGCTGTCTGCCACCAATTCTTTTATGTTTCCATTGTTTTTCCCCTGCACCTTATCCAGAGTATCTTTCTCATATGCTTTCCAGAGAGATACCACCCCTGCCATACGTTTCTCCCCTTTTCCTAAACTTAAAAACTGAACCATTTGAATATAAAGGGACGCAGTTTTTTGCTGCGTCCTCTGTCTTTATCCAATACGAAATGGATTGCTATTAACAGATTACCTACACCGCCGCAGTTTGATTACATGCAAATAGAAAATTGCCCTTACAGCAAAAACTGTACCATAACTAAGACAATTTCCCACTCCATTTATCATTGCGTGTAATAACTGGCAGCAGCTCTAAGCAGGTATCCTGACTTACGCAATCGCGGCTTTTCCCTTCTCATACACCCAGTGTACAATGGTTCTGAAAAACCTACACGCATACAGTAGCACGACTGTCAAGGATTCTCACCTTGTTCCCTCTTGGCCTGACACCTGCACCCTCTTGTACATAGCGCCAGGAACTTAAAGCCGGTAATTGTTTTTATTTTTTATTAGTTTATCATATATACTATTAAAAGGTTGGAAATTTTTTCAGGTCTTTATGTGTTTTTTTTAGAAATACATTATTCCGCAGTTTGTTACAGGCTCGCCCATATAACACCAATTTAATAAACACTTACCCTCTGAACCGTTTAGTATAGCCGGATTACCGGCAATGTGAAATTTTACGATCTTTCCTATAATTAGTTTAACGGAATGAAGGGAGTGAGAATTATCATAAGTTACGCTCCATTGTGGGATACCTTGAAAAAGAAGGGACTCACACAATATAAACTAATTAATGAATATCATTTTTCAAACGGGACACTGGACTCCCTCAGAAAAAATAAGAGCATCACTTTGAACACGCTGCAGGATATCTGTAAAATATTGAATTGTGATATCTGCGACGTTGTTGAATTCACAGATAGGGAAGAGGAAAACTAATTACTGTTTACCTTTTTCATTCTATCAGAATTAGATAAACATGTCGAGCAGGCCAAAACAGACTTTTCGATGGGGTTATTCAACGTTGCTGTATACGCCCAAATAGATTCCGCAGTAACTGTTCACCCACTCGGATGTCTTTGTTTTTATGCAAGAGAATCCGCACTCTGTATA
Organism: Faecalicatena contorta; assembly: GCF_001404335.1. Taxonomy (GTDB): domain Bacteria; phylum Bacillota; class Clostridia; order Lachnospirales; family Lachnospiraceae; genus Faecalicatena; species Faecalicatena contortus_B. The sequence continues at coordinate 10,989 of NZ_CYZU01000040.1, read as the reverse complement.
GAAAGGAAGATTCCAGCTATGGTAAGATATATTTTATACAACAAATTAACTTCGGTCCAGGAGGGAGATACCCTGCCGGAAGGGGCCGGCTTGGTTACTGTTCTTACCTCAAGTGAATATGAAGAACTTTTTCATGAAACTGGTCATTACAGAATGATGAAGCAGGGGATTGCCAATATCCAGTACTGTAAGGCCGATATGATGGGGGATTTCATATCCGGCTCCTTTTCATGTCCGTCCAGAGAAGCCCTGACAGGAGAACGGTCCGCTTTTGCCTTTTTTATAGAAAGAACAGAGTTGGTCTTTATTGATGACCAGGGATTCTCCACCTCTGTTTTGGAACAGATGAAGGAAATCCCTTTATCTCATCCCACCTCTGTTCTTCGCTTTTTTGCAGCTTTTTTGGAATATCTGATTAAGGACGATGTCTTCTTCCTCCAGCATTTTGAGGAAATTCTGACATCGCTTGAGGAACAGCTACTGGATAAAAATGATGCCTCTTTTAACCGTCAGATCTTTCAAATGCGCAGAAAACTTGCAGTCTTAGGGAGTTACTATGAACAGCTCCAGGATATGGGAGAGGCTTTCGCATCGGATGGTTTCTGTGCCGAGGACGAAAAAAACAGCCTCCTGTTCGGTCTTTTTGCTGACCGGGCAGGGCGGCTGTATTCCAATGTCCAGATGCTCAAGGAGTATTCCATGCAGCTGAGGGAGATGCATCAGACTCAGGTGGATATGCACCAGAACCAGATTATGAAGTTCCTCACGATTGTCACAACTATATTCATGCCGCTGACTCTGATTGCGGGATGGTACGGTATGAATTTTGTCAATATGCCGGAGCTGGATTCTCCTTATGGCTATATTCTGGTCTGTGTCATCAGTCTTCTGATTGTACTAGTCGAGATCTGGCTGTTTAAGATCAAAAACTGGTTTGATTAACCGGCTGCCGGCGTCCATTTTCCTGTCGCCAGGAATCCTTCCACCATCTTTTCTGCACCGGCTGTGATGTCCGGATCATATCCGAGAATTTCCAGCAGCCGGATTGCATTTCTGGAATTGGACCTTCCTTCATAGAGCAGATAGTCAAAGACTACCTCCTCCTCAAGAATCTGTTCCTGGAAATGATAATTCCCGTACCGTTCTTCCAGCAGGTAAGTCAGCTCAATGTCATGAGTTGCGGCAAAACAGAGAATTCCCCGCTCGCTGAACTTCTTCAGTACCTGTGTGGAAGCCGCAATTCTTTCCACTGTATTGGTTCCCCTGAGTACTTCATCTACAAAACAGAGAACTGTCTCATTTCCCTCCCAGTCAAAGATCCTTTTCAATGCACGGATCTCTGCTATATAATAACTCTCACCATTATACAGATTGTCCCGCAGGGCCATGGAGGAAAATACACGGAACCATGCACCCTTATATTGTCTGGCGGAACAGGTATGGATGGACTGCGCTAGTATAACATTTAAGGCAATCGTTTTCAGAAATGTGGACTTTCCCGAGGCATTGGATCCGGTAATCAGTATTCCGCGCTCTGCTTTCACGGAGTTCGACACCGGTTCGGATAATTCCGGATGATAGGCATCCACAATTTCAAGCACAGGTTCTTCCGTAAATTCAGGAATACAGTAATACGGCAGCGACTCCCGCAGAGAACCTATGGATATGAGACTCTCCAGAAAGCCCATAGTACTGATGATATCTTCCACCACATCTATAGATTTTTCCAGCCTTTTCATACACTTGTAGAACTGAATACAGTCTACATGGGAAATCATCCGGATATAATCCAACACGATTTCCGTCAATGACTGGCTGTCTGCGTTTCCCGATTTAATAAATGATACATTGCCAATCTGTTTTTTCAGCTTTTTATAATCCTGTTCCAGCCGCTTCCGGTATTCCTCACTGCAGACAAGCTTTCTTTTCAGTATTCTCCCCGCACTTCCCTCCAGCTTCAAAAAGAGGTGAAGCGCCTGTATGGATGCCTCCAGTTTTCTCCTCTGAGACATATACAACGCGATATTCACGCCCATACAGAGAATCAAAAGTCCAATTCCCGTAGCTGGGGCAGCGATTACACATATAACTGACACGATCAGAAGCAGCAGCGCACCATAGTGCTGGATCGGAACATTTTTACTTAGATGGATGCTGTTCATAATATAATGGTAGGCGGAAGACGAATGATTCTTACCGATTGCTGCAAATTCCATCTGCATCTGCAGACGCTCTTTTTCATGGGTTTGATAGTAACTGATCATTTCCTCCTGTTCCCCGCAGGTTACCGGCCCCTCAGCCGGGATATGCATCAGATAATACAGGTAGTCCTCCCCTGCAAAAGACCATGTATGGTTCATCTTCAAAAATACGGAATCCAAATCCAGGTCATTCCATGTGATGTCGTCCACCATGGTATCTTTTGCCTCAGTATAGGCTCCGATCACAGAAAGAATTTCGTCCGAATATTCAATTTCTCTGTCTCGTCCGTAATAGTAAAGCATTCTCCGTTTCATTTTCCGCAGCCTTCTTTTCTGGTCAAAGAAAGAGATCAGGAAGAATATAACAAGAATACCGACGATCAGCAGTGCCACAAATATATTTTCGTTCATACAGACTCCTCACAATCAAGCTCGTCTCGTAGGACATTATCCGGCCATGCATATAGCCGGCTATATCTAAAAGGCGGTACACTGTAATAAGTGTACCGCCCCTTTTATTACCTGCCGCTTCCCGCGGGAAGACCGGCCTTTTTATTCCTCTCCGTAAAGAGTAACCAGTTTCTTCAGGTAAGCATATCTTTCCATAGCTTCTTTCTCATTCTTTGCAAAGAGTTTTTCAGCTTTTTCCGGATTTGCTCTCTTCAGGGCATTGTAACGAACTTCTCCGTCAAGGAATGCCTGGTATTCATCCTGTTTTGGCTCTTTGCTGTCCAGTGTGAACTTCGCACCCTCAGCTGCCGGATTGAATCTGAAGTTGTTCCAGTAACCGCATTCTACTGCCAGTTGCTCCTCGGTCTGAGCTTTGCTCATACCTTTCTTAATACCATGGTTGATACATGGAGCGTAAGCGATGATGAGTGATGGTCCCGGATATGCCTCTGCCTCTGCAATTGCTTTTACTGTCTGGTTGTAATCTGCACCCATAGCGATCTGCGCTACATATACATAACCATAGCTCATAGCGATTCCGGCAAGGTCTTTTTTCTTTGTTTCTTTTCCGCCTGCTGCAAACTGTGCAGTTGCACCTGTCTTGGTAGCCTTGGATGACTGTCCGCCAGTGTTGGAGTAAACTTCTGTATCAAATACCATGATGTTGATGTCCTGTCCACTTGCCAGTACATGGTCAACGCCGCCGAATCCAATATCATAAGCCCATCCGTCACCACCAAAGATCCACTGGGATTTCTTAGCAAGGAAATCCTTGTGCTTCAGCAGTTCTGCCTTATCTTCGGAATCACAGCCACATGCTTCCAGAGCTGCAACCAGCTTGTCTGTAGCTGTTCCGTTTGTAGCGCCGCTTGCAAATGTATCCAGGTAATCCTGAGCTGCAGCCTTAACGTCTTCGTTTCCTGCATTCTCAGCAAGTTTCTCAACGTGGCCTTTCATTCTCTCTCTGATTGTATTCTGAGCGAGCAGCATACCATATCCAAACTCTGCGTTATCTTCGAACAGAGAGTTGCACCATGCCGGTCCTTTGCCCTCTGGTGTTACTGTGTATGGTGTGGACGGTGAAGAGTTGCCCCAGATAGAGGAACATCCTGTTGCATTTGCAATGTACATTCTCTCACCGAATAACTGTGTGATTAATTTCGCGTAAGGTGTCTCACCACATCCTGCACATGCTCCAGAGAATTCGAGCAGAGGCTGTTTGAACTGGCTTCCCTTAACGGTTGTCTCTTTGAACTTAGTTACAACTTCCGGTTTTACGGGGATCTCTCTGCCAAAGTCGAAGTATTCCTGTACACCTGCATTTGCTTCCATGTTCTCCATAACAAGAGCTTTTTCACCCTTCTTGCCCGGGCAGACATTCGCACATGATCCACATCCTGTACAGTCATATGCAGATACTGTGATAGCAAACTTCATGTTTGGCATACCAACCATATCGATTGTCTGGAATCCTTCCGGAACTTTCGCTGCCTCTTCTTCTGTCAGGGCAACCGGACGGATAACTGCGTGCGGGCAGACATATGCACAGCGGTTACACTGGATACAGTTCTCTGGTTTCCACATCGGAATATCTACTGCGATACCGCGTTTCTCGTATGCGGAAGTACCTGACGGTGTAGAACCATCTACATAATCCTTAAATGCGGATACCGGTAGTGAATTTCCTTCCTGTGCATTTACTTTTGCCTGGATATTCTTAACGAAATCAACGATTTCTCTCTTGCCTTTTTCATTTACATGCGGAGTTGTCAGGCCTTCGTCAGCTGCATCTTTCCAGCTCTCCGGAACTGTAACTTCTACAACCTGCTTAGCGCCTGCATCGATTGCATCGTAGTTCATCTGTACGATCTTGTCACCTTTTCTTCCGTAAGTAGCCTTAGCTGCTTTCTTCATCAGGTCAATTGCTTCCTCTTCCGGAATGATCGCTGCGAGTTTGAAGAATGCTGACTGAAGAACTGTATTGATACGTCCGCCAAGTCCGATCTCCTTACCAATCTTGATACCATCGATTGTGTAGAACTTGATGCCGTGGTTTGCGATAAACGCTTTTACCTGTCCCGGTAAGTGTTTGTCAAGTCCTTCGGCATCCCACGGGCAGTTCAGAAGGAATGTTCCTCCGTCAACCAGCTCCTGAACCATGTTATATTTGTCAATATAAGATGGGTTGTGGCATGCTACAAAGTTAGCCTGTCTGATCAGGTATGTTGACTTGATCGGTTTCTTACCAAAACGTAAGTGGGACATCGTAACGCCGCCGGACTTCTTAGAGTCATAGTCAAAGTAAGCCTGTGCGTACATGTCTGTGTTGTCACCAATGATCTTGATGGAGTTCTTGTTAGCGCCGACAGTACCGTCTGCTCCAAGTCCCCAGAACTTACAGTTGATTGTTCCTTCCGGAGTCGTTACAAGCGGAGCGCCTGCATCCAGAGACAGATTTGTCACATCATCTTCGATACCGATTGTGAATTTCTGTTTCTCTGTGTTATTAAATACAGCTACGATCTGAGCTGGTGTTGTGTCTTTGGATCCTAAGCCGTAACGTCCTGAGAATACCGGAACTGCATCAAACTTGGAGCCTTTGAGTGCAGCTACAACGTCCAGGTATAATGGCTCACCAAGCGCTCCCGGCTCTTTTGTTCTGTCAAGTACAGAAATTGTCTTAACAGTCTCAGGAATCGCATTGATCAGAGCCTCTGCGCAGAATGGTCTGTAAAGGCGTACTTTGACAACGCCGACTTTCTCGCCTGCAGCAAGCAGGTAATCAATCGTCTCCTCGATTGTGTCACATGCAGAACCCATCGCTACGATCACGCGCTCTGCGTCTTCTGCTCCATAGTAGTTAAACAATTTATAATCTGTACCAATCTTGGCATTCACCTTGTCCATGTAATTCTGAACGATTCCCGGAAGAGCATCATAATAAGGATTGCATGCTTCTCTTGCCTGGAAGAAGATATCAGGATTCTGAGCGGAACCTCTATGGCATGGGTGGTTCGGATTCAGTGCGTGTGCACGGAATGCGTCGATGGCGTCCATGTTTACCATATCTTTCAAGTCTTCATAATCCCATGCTTCGATCTTCTGGATCTCGTGGGATGTTCTGAATCCGTCAAAGAAATTGATAAATGGAATCTTTCCTTCAAGTGCTGCACAGTGTGCAACTGCTGTCAGGTCCATTACCTCCTGTACACTGCCTTCACAGAGCATAGCTGCTCCTGTCTGGCGACAGGCATAAACGTCAGAGTGGTCACCGAAAATGGACAGTGCATGGCTTGCAATTGCACGTGCTGATACGTTGAATACTCCTGGTAATTGTTCTCCGGCTACTTTATATAAGTTAGGGATCATCAAAAGCAATCCCTGAGATGCTGTAAATGTGGTTGTCAAAGCTCCCGCTGCTAATGATCCATGTACAGCTCCGGCCGCACCCGCTTCAGACTGCATCTCTGTTACCTGAACAGTTTGTCCAAAAATGTTCTCTCTGCCCTCGGTAGCCCATTCATCGATATGTTCTGGCATAACAGATGATGGTGTGATTGGGTATATTGCTGCAACTTCCGTATATGCATATGACACGTGAGCTGCTGCCTGGTTACCATCCATGGTCTTCATTTTTCTTGCCATTTCTTGTTCCTCCTTAAAATTACATTGTAAAAGTTTATTTTTTCACATGTGCTTCCATTATATCGCCTAAATCGGCAAAAGTCTAGTCAGGGTACCCCATTTTTTGTTTATTTTTGCGTACAACGGGGTGGGAGTTTTTCTTGAATTCGAATGGGGGACGCGAATGACAAGGCGGGGACGGTGCGCGGCGGGGGGATGTCTGCTGGTGAAATGTCCTGACACTTCGCGAAGAAGCTGTTGAAGAAAGCGGAAGTAAAATGGAGGTACATGCCGCATTTGGCCCGAATGCCGATGCATTCGCGCCGCAGGCGGCATCAAAATTTGCCTGGTGAGGCAAATTTTGCCCTCCATTTTACTTCCGCTTTCTTCAACAGCTTCTAACGCTTGCTTTATGGACTTTTCACCAGCAGACATCCCCCCGCCGCGCACCGTCCCCGCCTTGTCATTCGCTGTTGCATCCAATCGGCAGTTAAGAGCAAATCCTAGGGGACTTGTACGGGAGCTGCGGATTTGTGCTGGCATTTTGCGTTATGAATTAACTATTGATACGTTTTTTCTTATCTTTCGCT
>NZ_CYZU01000040.1:0-3849 GCF_001404335.1 Faecalicatena contorta | reverse complement strand
AAGAAGGTGTTTCTGTATGCCATGGAAGGAGACCTCTGTTATGGAACAACGTAAACAATTTATTACAGAATATCTATGTGGAACTGATAGCTTTAAGGCTCTCTGTCAAAAGTTTGGAATCTCAGAAAAAACTGGACATAAGTGGAAAAACCGCTTTCTGGAATTTGGCTTCTCCGGCCTCGCGGATCAGAGCAGGGCCCCTTCTAATTCTCCGAATCAGCTGGATGAAGATACCGTCATTCGTTTAATTAAAATGCGTTCCGCTCATCCGGCCTGGGGGCCTAAGAAACTGGCCGTTCTTTACAAGAGCGCTTATCCAGAGTCGCCAACACCATCTGAGAGTAGTATTTATCGCATTTTGGGAAAAGCTGGGTTGATTCCCAAACGACGCTTTCGGCATCCCGATCCAACTGCTTCCAAGCTGCGTAATAAGTTGGAAGCTCTTCAGCCCAATGATGTCTGGACCGTTGATTTTAAAGGCTGGTGGATGTCCCAGGGGGAACGCTGTGTTCCACTGACCGTACGTGATCTGCACAGCCGATACATTCTTACCATCCGCCTGATGGAGAGAACAACTGCTGATGCTGTCAAAGCTGTATTTGAAGAATTATTCTATCACTACGGACTTCCCAAAATCATTCGCAGTGATAATGGTACTCCTTTTGCTTCCTCAAATGGCTTCCTTGGTTTGACAACCTTAAGCGCATGGTGGATGTCTCTTGGCATTCTTCCGGATCGTACCGATCCAGGCTGTCCAACGCAAAATGGTGCCCACGAACGCATGCATGCAGATATAAGTAGGGAGATTCAAGGAAAAATACCTGGTGGCAGAGAGGCCAATCAAGCCGCCATTGATTTGTGGGTGGAAGAATACAACAACATCCGCCCACATGAAGCCTTACAAATGAGTACTCCATCCGATTTTTATAAAAAATCTACTCTGCTATACGAAGAAGCGTTAGCAGAACTGGAATATCCGATTGGTTACCTGCCAAGAAAGATTAACAAACATGGAGAAGTAAAAATCAACAAAACACTGTATTCTGTAAGTTCATCACTTCGAGGCTTACAGGTAGGAGTGCAGCCAAACGGTGATAAAACATATATCATTTGGCTTCACGACTTTCCACTTGGTATGCTTGATACAAAAACCGCTTGTATAACGGCAATGGATGTTTTAAACTGATACTAATTAACAATTCGACTTACCACCTGTTGAATCGACTTACCTATCTCCTGAAACAAAAGACTTACCTATCTCCTGACTGGTCAGTCTCCTCCTTTCCGCAGGCGTCCCCCAAGTCAACCCCCCTCACCACTACCCCCACCTTAACAACCGCGCTATGATTTGTTTTTGTGTCTCTGGGTTTTTTTCGTTCATGCACAGATAGATTCCCTTCGGGGATACTGCATCTATAAAAGTTTCCAGTTCCTGGGGCTCGAGATCTACAACGATGCTTTTACCCGCTGCCTGTATCTTTTTGATGAACGGGACTCACTGCATGATTGGTTTATCCGCTCCTACGCCCTGCACCCACTGGATAGCCTGTATCTGATCGATTTTTAGTATCTCGTCAATATGGTTTGCGACTCCTTTTCCGTCCAGGTGGAAGATGTTATGATCGAAGTGTTCGCTTTCTTTCTTTATATATGGCAGAGAGATCTCATTGAAGAATTCCTGGGAGATCATCGCCCCCATATCGCAGCTTGGTATATGCATCGTCCCATAGGAGGGGATATCCATCCACGAGACAGAAAGCTGCCTCTTTTGTCTTAGCTTGTCATGGAAGACTTCCATCATCGGGAAAAAGGGGGCAAAACATTTTTGTACCAGTTTTTTTACAAATTCTATGTCGTCGTACATATCCATACACAGCTCCTGTGTACCGCGCAAGGCTGCGGCGCAGTCCAAACTCGGATGCATATCCGTATAGCCGACCATAAAACGCCCTTCACACCGCTCGAGAGCATAGTCCATCATCTCCAGCATTTTCTGGTAATAGCTGCTTTCTGGATGAAAACAGATTTTTTCCAGATCCTCCTCGCCGAATATCTGCGGTTCGCACCAGGAAGTTACTTCCCCGAACTCCAGTTCACAGTCTGCAAGCACCGCAGCAAAAAAGTTCGGGCCAAGATTTGGAAAGTAGATGGGGAATGTTTCCCCCAGCCACTGGTTTGCATGTAATTTTTTTTCAAAGGCGGACACCTGATATTCTGTATCGAACCACCGGGCTTTCAGACTGCTCCAGCTGTCCGCTGAATCTGCAGTGTCATACTCTTCATTGTGGGCCGAAAACCGTATGGGTACACGGTCCAGTATTTCTCCGTCATACCACGCGTATATCCGTTTCATACATTCTAAAAAATCTGGTTTTGTCTCCAGGCCCAGGTCATACATTGTTCCGCAGTTTTCTGCGGATCCGTCCGCAGGGCAAGCCTTACAGGACGCCGCCTGGGTATTTAAGTTTGTATTTTCCATAAAAGTCTCCCTCTGCATTACGCTGTTTTTAGCTTTGCCTTCTTTTCCCTTGACCGGATATCCACGGCAACCGCCACAATCAGCACGATTCCTTTCACAACCCGCTGCCAGTATTCGTTGATATTGAGCATCATCATACCGTTTGCAAGGACTCCCATGAATACAACCCCCACGATTACCTTTGACAGTTTACCTTCTCCGCCGCTGACACTTACCCCGCCCAGGACTACGGCCGTTATAATGTCCATTTCGTAACCGTCTCCTGCACTCGGCTGCCCGCTGTTTACCCTTGACATCAGTATGAGTGAGGCCAGGGCGCCCAGGAATCCTACCATGGTATAGATTTTATAGATTTCCTTTTTCACATTCACTCCCGACAGCCTGGTCGTCTCCTCGTTGCCTCCTATGCCGTAAATCCTCCTGCCAAAAACTGTTTTTCCCAGCATGATATATCCGAAGATAAATACCAGCACCATGATAATCATGGAGATCGGAACAAGCCCGATACTCCCCTGCCCCAGTATCTTGAATCCTTCGGGAATTCCATAGATAGGCATTCCGCCCGATATCAGATAGGTGGCTCCCCTGAGACTTATCATCATGCCGAGAGTTGTGATAATTGGCGGTATTTTCAGACAGGTTATGCAGGTTGCATTAATGACTCCTATCACAATGCCAATGGCAAACCCTATGAATACAACGAGAACGGGATTGACGCCCTTACTCATTAAGGTGGCGCATGTCACGACGACAACTCCGATCAATGATCCGATCGAAAGGTCGATGCCCCCGGTCAGAATCACGCATGTCATACCAACAGCGCAGATTCCTACTATGGAAATCTGACGGGCAATATTTGCCAGGTTATTCGGCGTCAGAAATGAAGTCGTGGAGAAGGAAAAGAATATGACCATCACCGCTAATGCAATAATAATTCCCATATTATTCCACTCTATTTTCTTTTTGTTTGCATTCATCTTTTCCTTCATGACATAACCTCCTGTGCCTTAGACGCCAATTCTAATATTTTTTCCTGATGAATCTGCTCTTTTTTAAGTTCGCCGGATATCCGCCCTTCTGCCATGACGATAACACGGTCAGACATCCCCATCAGCTCCGGGAGCTCTGAGGAGATTAGGATCACGGCCTTCCCCTGTCTCGCCAGTTCATTGATCAGTTCGTATATTTCCTGTTTCGCTCCCACATCAATTCCCCGCGTGGGTTCATCAAAAATGATGATATCACAGTTCATGAGGAGCCATTTCCCCAGTATAACTTTCTGCATTACTATTCACAGTCGATTAGGGCATGACAAATAGAGCGGGTGTCATTTCCGCTTGATTTTTCATATTTGAATCGACTTTCAAAGA
>NZ_CYZU01000039.1 GCF_001404335.1 Faecalicatena contorta | reverse complement strand
GAAAAAGAAAAGGCCCCTTTGCAGGAGCATAGAATACGCCTGCAAAGGGGCCTTTTCTTTTTCGCCCGTACCGGACGGACTCTCTTTTTGTGCAGGCGTACTTCTTCCACGCACCTCCCGTCTAGATATCCACCTTCCAGAACCCATGCAGGTTACAGTATGCGTATGCCGCCAGCGCCCTGTCCCCATCACACACTACAAATGTTGCGACCGGTTCTTCGTCCGGATCCAGATGGATTCTCTGGCCGCCCTTTTCTGTCTGCAGGTAGATCCACTCAATACTGTGTTCCTCAGACATAGGATGAAAGATACTCCCCACCTTAACGGTGATAGTGTTTCCGTTTTGTTCCACAACCGGCATATGCTTTTCGTGGGCGCCTTCAGAAGTGTTCGGGGTAAGTTTTTCCATCTGGATTCCACAGCAGGAAAACCCCTCTTTTGTACCGTTGATTTCTTCAATTATGATATGACAATTGTCACAGGCGTAAAAAATTGGTTCATGTTTTGACATTTTTAATTCCTCCGTTTGAATGATACTTTTCATGGTCTGCCCAAAATGGTGCAGTTTGTTTTAGAGAACGAGTGAAGGGGCAGCATAGACTCTTGCCGCAAACTCTTTGTTGAGTTCGTAGAGTCCTTTCGAGTCATTACCGAACAGATTCATTTTGGCCACGAGGTCGCTGGCTGCCTTTTCTTCCTCGCCCTGTTCCATAATGAACCATTCAAGCAGCTGTGTGGTACGGAAATCTTTTTTCTTAAAAGCCGTCTCATAAATCTGGTTAAACCGCACGGTTACCTGTTTCTCATGCTCATAAGCGACTTTCAGCGGCTGGGCATGGGAGGTCAGTTTCAGATCGGGTTTACGGATCTGCTCCAGTTCGACTTTTTCGTCATTATTATGAAGATACTGGATCAGCAGCATGGCGTGATCAAGTTCCTCCTGCGCCTGAATGCGGAACCAGTTCTCAAAACCGTCCAGATCGGCTTCCGCGTAATAATTTGCAAAACCAAGGTAAAGATAAGAAGAAAAGAATTCAAAATTAATCTGTACGTTAATCAACTGCAGTATTTGTGTGTCCATACGTGCCTCCTTAAATAGTTTCTCAGAATAGTATTTTCATGTTTGGAAAAAATATACGGATGATAAATCGCCTATGAGGCAGTGCTTTTAAAGATCTGGGAGACAGAGGGATCAGAGGAGGCGGTCTATAAGATGGACGGTAAACAATCATAGAAATCTTTCCATACTCTTTCCACATGGAGATGCTATACTGAGACTGGAGGTGATTTTTATGGCCACGTTATTGATTGTGGAAGACGATTTTAAAACGAATGAAGCTATATGTGAGTATATGAAATCCGCCGGGCATAAGGCCATTCCGGCCTACGATGGAGCACAGGCGGTAAGGCACTTTCGGGAGGAGAAGCCTGACCTGGTGGTTTTGGACATCATGCTTCCCAAAATGACCGGGCTGGCTGTACTGCATGAAATCCGGCGCACCAGCTTTGCGCCAGTCCTTATGCTCACCGCGATTGAGGATGAATACACGCAGGTAAAGAGCTTTGACGAGCAGGCGGACGATTATATTACCAAGTCCTTCTCCATGGTTTTATTGGGGAAGCGGATCATGGCGCTGCTGCGGCGGAGCGGGCAGAGCGCAATACCGGAAACGATGGCGTTTGGTGATGTTACCGTAGATTTTTCCGGCTATACGGCAAGGGACGAGGAAGGAATAATTGAGTTGACACCCAAGGAAATCGACCTGCTGCGTCTATTTGTGGAACACAAGGGTCTCGTTCTGACCCGGAATCAAATCCTGGACGAGCTGTGGGGCGACGACAATCCAATCATCGACCGAACCGTTGACACATACATTAAAAATCTTCGAAAGAAACTGCGTCTCGGCTGCCTGGTTACGGTAAAAGGGATTGGATATAAATTAGAGGTGGATCAATGAAACGGTTGAAAATCTATCCAAAGATATTTTTCTACACATTGGGGCTCATGCTTTTTATCGTGCTGGTGGCCCACGCCCTGCTGTATTTCCTCACCCCTCAGGTTTCTTTTGATTTATCCCCTGGACCCGGCAGCGGTGACCTGATCATTACCGGCAAATTCAATTTGACACCGTATATTATGCAGATGATTCAAAAAGTTCTGCCAATTTCTCTTATCTGTTGCGTTGTGGTCTCCATCCTGTGCTCCCTCCTGTTCTCCCGGCAGATCACGGTTCCCGTTAAGCAGCTCTCTGTCGTGACCGAGCGGATGGCAAAAATGGATAAGTCCGCGGTTTGCCAGATCCGGACTGAAGACGAGATCGGCGTGCTGGCTGATAATATCAACGGCTTATACCAAAACCTGCTTTCAGCCATTGAAACCCTTGAAATCGAAAAGCAGCGTATAAGGGAATTGGAGCAGGCTAAGGTGGATTTTATGCGGGCGGCATCGCACGAACTGAAAACCCCTCTGACCGCCCTGAACGCCACGCTGGAGAACATGATCCTAGGCATCGGGAAGTACCGGGATGTTGAGGCCTGTCTGCCGGAGTGCAAGGAAATGGCGGAGCAGCTGTCAGGAATGATCCAGGAGATCCTGGAAGCGTCCGGCGCGGGCGGCCCGCTGAAAAATGAGATCCCGGTCCAGACTGACCTGTCCGGGCTGCTGACCGTGTTATGCGAGCCGTATGATCAGATCGCCAAAGCACGCGGCATCGTTTTTCATATAGATTTGTCAGGCGGCTTCTCCGCCGTGCTGCCGCCCAAATTGTTTAGTAAAGCGGTGTCTAACATTCTCGCCAATGCTGTTGCTTATACAGATCCAGGGAAGACGGTTTCCGTCTATTTTGAGGGGCCTGCTTTTGTCATAGAGAACGAATGCACACCGATCCCAGCCAAAGACTTACAGAATCTTTTTGAGCCGTTTTATCGGCCCGATTATGCCAGGAACCGTAATGACGGGGGAAACGGGCTGGGGCTGTATATTGTTGATATGCTCCTGGGAGATCTGGGACTGTCCTATTCCTTCCGTCCGATGAAGCAGCCGCCTGGAATGCGTTTTGTTATTCAGTTATAAAGAATAGCGGAAGCTCTCTGCACTCTCATCTGCTTCCTTGCCGATTCCATATTCCTTTCATACTGCCTCCATATTGGCATGCTATTCTATCTCTGCAAAGAAAATGGAGGTGCATAGTATGGGATTTATCAGGCGGGCATTTTTATACGTCACAAAAAAAGAGGCAAAAGCGTCCTGCTTTTTGTCATTCTGCTGGTAATGGCAACCTTTGTACTGACGGGGCTTAGTATCTGGAAAGCGTCAGAGGATACGCAGCTTGCCCTGCGGGAAAGTTTGGGAGGCAGGTTTGATATTCGGGTAGATTGGGAAAACAGTCCGTATGTGGTCAGGGAAACCATCCAAGATAATGAGGCTGATGAGGAAACCGGAAAAACGTCTACCAGTTTTCTACAGTATTCAACTTTACAGTTTACGCCGGACAACATCGCTGCAATAAAGGCCATATCAGGCGTAAAATACTGCAGTGCAAGGCAGGACATTCTTGCTCCATTTGAGGAATTTTCTCTGTTCCCCGGAACGGTAGCTATCGATGAAAAGTATAAGAGACATACAAAGGTACTGGGTGTCTGTATGAGTGAAGACGATGAATATTTCACCACCGGGACGCTGGCGCTGACGAAAGGGCGGCACATTTCCGTGAATGATCGTCATGTGGCACTGATCAGCAGGAATTTAGCAGAAAAGAGCGGCCTGCAGGCCGGGGACTATATTACCGCGCACAGTTACAGCATCGAAGACCAGGGCTTTACCGGACAGGAGGTGCGGGTGCAGGTCATCGGACTGTTTACCCCTGATAAGGTGGAGCAGTTTGGAGAAACAGTTACAACCTACGACAAAATCCAGAACCAGGTGTTCGTAGATTTGCAAACGGCAGTCGAAATTGACGGCGGTGCAATCAACTACGGATTTTCAGCAGTCAATGTCACCGTAGAAGACCCGCAGGATTTGGCGCGGGTGGTGTCTGACGTAAAAGATCTGCAGGGGATTGACTGGAAAGCTTTTACTGTTGAAACGGACAACAAAGTTTATGAAAACGCAACGGCGCCGCTGACTGCGTTAAATGAACTTGTGGTTACTCTGCTGGTAGTGATTATTGTTGTCAGCGCCATCATTCTGGCACTGATCCTGACCCTCTGGACAAAGACCCGCATCCATGAAACAGGAGTATTTTTGTCCATGGGCATCAGGAAGCCGGCCATTATCGGCCAGTATTTGATCGAGGTGCTCTTGATTGCTGTTCTCGCCTTTGGCTTTTCCTATTTCACCGGCAATGCCGTGGCAGGGCAGATTGGGAATGAACTATTGGAGCAGAGTATGCAGACAAAACCGGAGGCCGGTGATGATGTTACTGCCTCTGCCGCTGCTGTTGATGTGGGCGCAGACAATCTTATACAGAAACCATTGCCTGAAAAGAATCGCATAGAGGTGTCCGTGGGGGCTGCTAACCTTGTCCAGCTGTATTTGATCGGATTTGCCATCATCATTGTGGCCGTGAGTGTATCGTCTATCACCGTCATGCGTCTAAAGCCGCGGGAAATTCTGTCGAAAATGAGTTGAAGGAGGGACTGTTATGTGTATTTTAGAATTGAAAAATGTTTGCTATGCCTACGAAAAGGGGAAGGAGATTTTATCAAATGTCAATGCGGAACTGGAAGCAGGGAGAATGTATGCCGTCCTTGGTCCGTCCGGATCCGGCAAGACCACGCTGCTGTCCCTGTTGGGCGGACTTGATACGCCGACACAAGGAAACATCCTGTTCGACGGTGAGGACGTCAGGACCAACTGCCTGGAATATCACCGCAGGAATCATATCTCCCTGATCTTCCAGAGCTACAACCTGATCGATTACATGACGCCAATGGAAAATGTGCGTCTTACCGCCAAGCTTGACGCCGGGCCTATCCTGGAGCGGCTGGGACTTACCAGGGACGAGAGCACCCGGAATGTGCTGAAGCTGTCAGGCGGCCAACAGCAGCGTGTAGCGATTGCGCGGGCGCTGGCCTCCGATGCTCCGGTCATTTTGGCGGACGAACCGACTGGGAACCTGGACGCAGATAGTGCAAGGGACATTACAGTGGTTTTGAAAGAGAGCGCCCATGCGTTCGGAAAATGCGTTGTTGTGGTGACGCACTCCGCTGAAGCAGCAAAGCAGGCGGATGTAGTGCTGGAAATCAAACGCGGATATTTGCAAGAGAGAGAAATGAAGAAAATCACGATTACCTTGGCTTAAATAATGGTCTATCTAGTAAGGTGAAAAGTAGGAAACAGTCTATTTCTGTTTCCTACTTTTTATCATCCTTTCTTCTCAAAAATTCAACAAAGGCAAATAAAATAGAGATGACACTAAGAACAGAAACAACAAGTTCAGCCATATTATTCGCATAATCCGCCTGCCCCGGAACAAAGATCCCCAGTATAAGAAAATAACTACACCAAATCAATCCCAAAATCAGGAGCATAAATGTAATATATTTTAATATAGATGCCAATCGATTGACTAACCGCCGGTTAGACTGCACCTTTTTTTCAGAATATGTTTTCCGGCTGCACACCGACTTTATCACGCCCGCAATACCACCAGACAACAGGCCTAATGACAGGCCTATGCATATATTATAAAGTGTTTTCATAGTAATTCTTTCTTTATAGTTAATTTATTTAGTCCAGTACCATTCTATCATACTTGTAGAAGTATGTCACTTCTGTTTTCTGCTGACAATAGACTAGCGCTTATGTATTTAATATGTTAAGATATTTTAAAAGCATGAATATATTTCTAAAACTTCTAAACGGGCAAGCCCGGATCTGGTCTCATTTCTAAAGACAGATATCAATACAAGAAATCTCAATGCTTTGGATTCCAATTTAAACAGCAGAGAGGTTTCAGCAGAATATACTTTGGATAGTAGGGAGCCTCCCGCATCATTACGAAGGAGGCAGATATATGCAGAAAGATGCCAATTACAAAGAATCAGCACAGCGGCAGGAACCTCGAGGCTGCGGTGGAACTGGCAATTACGGAATGTATCAGGGAGGATATTCTGGCGGGATTTCTTAGAAAGAACAGAGCGGAGGCGAAAAGTGTGAGCATCTACGAATATGATGAGGAAAAGCATATGCGGCAGGTAAAAGAAGAGGGGTTCCAAGAAGGGCATCTGAGGGGAATACAGGAAGGAATACAGATATTGATAAATTTTTGTCGTAAGATGGGATTTTCCAAGGACGATTCCAAAGCTAAGGTAGCAGAAGAATTCGGTTTGGAGCTGGCGGAGGTTGAAAAGTACATGGAGAAGTATTGGAAATAGTAGAAATAAATAGCTAGAGGACAATTCTCTCATTTCGCGTATATGTGCCCTCGAGCAAATGTTACTGTTCACACCCTTCGGGCATGTACAGTAACTGCATCTGCCCATTAAAAGTCGCCTTTGGCGAGGGGTGCTATGCGCCAGCGGTGCATGTTAAGCACGGACCGAAACGGAGCGGAGACCAGATGCCCCGCATCACTACGTTGGCTCCGATGCCGTGCAGCGGAGTGCACGGCACGGTCTGAACAGTAACGAGTAAATCCCGGCAAGAAAACTTTGTTAAAAAATAGTTGTATTAAATACCCGGAAAGGATAAAATAGAGTTAATTCAGGAGTTCTGTTAAATAGCATGAGAAGAAGGCCTGGAAGTAAGGAGACAATTCTGAATAAGTAGGAAAGGGTGTTTAATAAGCATGGAAGCAAAAGAAATCATTACTGCGGGAAAGACCGCTCTGGGAATTGAATTTGGCTCTACAAGGATTAAAGCCGTACTGGTGGATGAGGCCGGTAAGGTTCTTGCATCAGGCAGTCACGATTGGGAGAACCAGTACGTGAACGACATCTGGACATACAGCCTGGATGCTGTATGGAAGGGGCTGCAGGATTGCTATCAGGATCTGGCAGGCAGTGTAAAGGCTGCATATGGGCTGGCACTGGAAACAATTGGTTCCATCGGGTTCAGCGGCATGATGCACGGCTACCTCCCTTTTGATAAATCCGGAGAGCTGCTGACACCGTTCCGTACATGGCGCAATAATATCACCGGACAGGCTTCAGAGAAGCTGACAGAGGTATTTCAGTATAATATTCCGCAGAGATGGAGTATCGCGCATCTTTACCAGGCGATCCTGAATGGGGAAGAACATGTGAAAGATGTTGATTTCTTTACAACGCTGGCCGGGTATGTGCATTGGCAGCTGACGGGCAGAAAGGTGCTTGGTATCGGCGAGGCTTCCGGCATGTTCCCGATCGATGTAGAGAAGAAGGATTTCAACCGCCACATGATCGGACAGTTCGACGAACTTGTAAAAGAGTGCGGATACCCATGGAACCTGGGAGCGCTGCTTCCGGAAGTACTGGTGGCAGGGGAAGATGCAGGCGTGCTCAGCGAAGAGGGGGCCAAACTGCTGGATGTGACAGGTACTTTAAAAGCAGGAATTCCGCTGTGCCCGCCGGAGAGTGACGCAGGTACGGGTATGGCTGCGACAAACAGTGTCGCAAAGCGTACAGCAAATGTATCAGCCGGAACCTCTGTTTTTGCTATGGTTGTTCTTGAAAGAGAACTTTCCAAAGTATATCCGGAGATCGATATGGTGACGACACCCGCAGGAGATCTTGTGGCTATGGTACACTCCAATAACTGTACATCAGATTTAAATGCATGGGTGAATCTGTTTAAAGAATTTTCAGAAGCGATGGGCATGGATATGGACATGAATAAGCTGTATGGAACCCTGTATAATAAGGCGCTGGAAGGCGATGCGGACTGCGGCGGACTGCTTTCCTACTGCTATTTTTCAGGTGAGCACATTACCGGTTTTGAGAAGGGAAGCCCGCTGTTTGCGAGAACATCCGAAAGTAAGTTTACGCTGGCTAACTTTATGCGTTCCCATCTGTTCACCTGCCTGGGCGCTCTGAAGTTGGGGATGGACATCCTCTACAACGACGGTGTGGAGCTTGACCAGATTCTGGGTCACGGCGGGTTGTTCAAGACAGCCGGTGTAGGACAGAGAATCATGGCAGCGGCGACAAAGGTGCCGGTATCTGTCATGGAGACGGCAGGAGAGGGAGGCGCCTGGGGCATTGCACTGCTGGCTTCCTATATGAAGAACAAAGAGGCAGGCGAGACACTGGATGCCTATCTGGCGCAGAAGATATTTGCAGACGAGGAGTCTGTGACACTCGAGCCGGATCCGAAGGATGTTGAAGGCTTTGAGAAGTTTATGGAGAGGTATGTGGCAGGTCTGCCGATCGAACGGGCAGCTGTAGAGATATTGGATTAACTGCAGGCCTTATCTGGTGAAGAAACATGAATCGGGATTTTACAGAGGGCAGTATCAGAAAGTCTCTGATCTGGTTTGCCCTGCCTATGATGGCGGGAAATCTGCTTCAGCAGCTATATAATATTGTTGATACTTTAATCGTAGGACAATTTTTAGGGAAGGAGGCACTGGCGGCAGTCGGTGCTTCCTACACGTTGATGACATTTCTGACATCGATTTTGTTAGGACTGTGTATGGGCAGCGGCGTGGAGTTTTCCCTTTGTTTTGGCAAAAAAGACATGGATGGCCTGAAAAACGGGGTATTTATGTCTTTTGTCCTGATCGGAGGCGTGACAGCCTTTGTGGTTGGGATTGTATTCGGAGGAATCGACTTGATTCTCAGGCTCATGCAGGTACCCGGGGAGATTTACGGAATGATGCGGCAGTATTTATGGATTATCTTCTGGGGGATACCGGCGACCTTTCTTTATAACTTTTTCGCCTCATGGCTGAGGGCCCTCGGCAACTCTACGGTGCCTCTGCTGTTTTTGGGGATATCGGCGGTTCAAAATATTGGGCTGGATCTGTATTTTGTGCTGGCCTTAAAGATGGGGGGTGCGGGAGCAGCTGCGGCTACGGTGATTTCACAGTATGTATCCGCGGCAGGGATCTGTCTGTATGTCGTGCTGAAGTTTTGGGATATGATGCCCGGCAGAAAGCATTTCAGATGGAATATGCCGGTTTTGAAGGAAATCTTTCAATTATCTTTTCTGACCTGTATCCAGCAGTCGGTTATGAACTTCGGGATATTAATGGTACAGGGTCTTGTGAACAGTTTTGGTACGATCGTGATGGCGGCTTTTTCTGCTGCGGTAAAGATCGACTCTTTTGCCTATATGCCTGTGCAGGATTTCGGAAATGCATTTTCCACATTCGTAGCGCAGAATTATGGGGCAGGGAAGAAGGAGCGCATACGGGAAGGAATCAGAGATGCCGTGTTGCTCGTATTAATTTTCTGTCTGGTGATCTCTGCAGGTGTGTGTATCTTTGCGAAACCACTGCTTCTGCTGTTTGTAAAACCACAGGATACAGAGATACTTGCAGTGGGTATGAACTATCTGAGAATTGAGGGAAGCTTTTACTGCCTGATCGGATTTTTATTCCTGTTCTATGGATTCTACAGGGCGGTCAAGATGCCGGGTATGTCCGTGATCCTGACCGTGGCATCACTGGGGAGCAGGGTGGCGCTGGCTTACGTTTTGTCTGCAGTCCCTCAGATCGGGGTAACGGGAATTTGGGCGGCGGTTCCCATCGGATGGCTGCTTGCGGACGGAATCGGGTATATTTATATGAAGCATAAGTTTCTCCGTCGTTTACTCCGGGAATGACACACTGCGGGGTGTTGTGGGATTTGTACGGTATATTAATAACGCGAAAAGCAGTCTGTAAAAGCAGGCTGCTTTTCTGCGCTCTGAGAAAGGTGTGCAATTTATAAGTCGATTACGAATTGCAGTAAATCCCAAGTAGATTTATCTAACCGTATCAATGATTACGGGTTGTATTAAGAAATTCCGAGGATCTGCTGAGATTTGCGGAGTGCGCGTCTGTATACTGCATAGAGT
The DNA here is from genome assembly GCF_001404335.1 of Faecalicatena contorta. GTDB lineage: Bacteria > Bacillota > Clostridia > Lachnospirales > Lachnospiraceae > Faecalicatena > Faecalicatena contortus_B. Next base: position 41,283 of record NZ_CYZU01000039.1, on the reverse strand, counting down.
ACGCCCCAGATCAACAGTATCAGCAGTCCTAAATATCCAAGATTCAGAAGCTCACTGTAGGACAGACTTCTATCATTAAAGATGGACATGAATAAGGCATAGAGCCAGGCGATGGCACATCCAATAATTGCGGGGTACTGGAAGATTTTCCGCAGCTGCTTTTTCAAAATGTTTTTATTATAGGCCGGACTGGCTCCGAGCTTTGTCAGGCTTTCGAAAAGCGCCTTATTATCTGTGGCCACCGTAATGCTCCGTACATAGCTCATAATCGTGATGGTTGCGAGCATGATGATGAAAATATACAGGCAGAGCATGACGTAAACGGATATTTGCTGCATATGCTCCTGACGCATCTGGACGGTTAAACGGGGCGCATATTTCCAATCGGAAGGAGCGCGTTCCATATCAGGGGAAAGCCCGATACTTCCGGCATATCCATAAGTCTCTCCGTTTTCCTGCGCGGTCCGGTCCTCCCAGGCATCATAATTTCCCATGAAATCAGACAGGCTGCTGGTGTGGCGTACATATTCCATCTGCAGTGCTTTCGCAAAGTTATAGGAATGTTCGGTATCTTTTACATCGAAGCAGATAATCCTTTCCATGTACTGGCTTCCGAGAGAGGCCGATGCAGCCTGATAATCTGCATCATTCAGAACATAGGCAAAGGGCGAACTCATATCGCTCAGAGCGTCGAATTCTAAGGTGCCGTCAAATGAAAGCTGAAGTGTCTTGCCGGTATCAGGGTTGACAGCAGCATATAATCCATCTGTGAATTCCCATAAAGTTTCTTTGTAGTCTTTATGTGTAATGGTTTTATACGTATTCGGTTCTACGGAGATATCCTGACCGCTGATCTCCTCATAGGCGCTCTCCGGGAAAAACAGTGCAAGTTTGCCATTCTTAGCATCCAGGGTAACGTATTTGTTGTCAATCATATCCCGGTAGCGATAGGAGACCACAAGATTTGCGGCATCGTTTTCCGCATAGGATGCCAGGGTTATCTGATATTCATCGGCTAAATTCTCAATATCATTTTTGGTAATCTGTTCTTCCTCTGCCGGAAAATGAAAAGAATATGCTTTTTCATTCCCATCCATGGAAATTCCGGTAGTGTCGCTGTACAACATGCCGAAAAATGCAGCAAACAAACAGCAGAACAGTAAGAGTACGATAACGCACATGTTTTTGGTTGTTACTTTTGCAGTAAAACGCATCATACTGATAGATACCAGATTGCTATAGTATTTATCTTTACGTTTTCCCGCCGAATTCTGAGACACGCAGCTTAGTATGATCAGATAGATTCCGGCAAGGGCAACGAAATAAATAAGGTTAAAGATAGAAGGTATATGGATATAAAATAATTTTGCGCAGATGGACGGCGCACCCAGCCCGAGCACGATTCCTGAGACCGTTAGGATGATGCCCAGCTTCCTGGTCCAGGAAGGGATTTCTTTTACCGTCTCGGTCTTCTGGCCTGAACGTAGAATATCCATGATATCGGTTCTGTGTAAAAAGCGTCTGCCCGCAAGAAAGAGCAGCAGAGTCAGGACAATGCAAAATGCAATTCCTACCATAAATCCCGTCCATCCGAAGCGGTATGCCATATCCTCGGTGGGGAGAAGGAAGGACTCGAAGAGCTTCCAGATACCAAACGATACCGGAACAGACAGGATCAGGCCAATCAGCGCACTAAAGCCTGTGACAAAGGCAAGTTCTGAAAACAGCAGCGGCCGCAGCGCTTTTTTTGGAGAACCGAGCGCCAGCAGAATGCCGTATTCCCGGCTCTTATACCGGAAGAACAAGCTGGATGCATAGAGGGTGAATATAGTGCAGCCCACGGCTGTAACAGCCAGCAGAAGAGAAGCGAGCTTCCGCGTGTCCCCGCCCTGCGGCAGAAAATCCTGTACAGTAGGTCCCAGGTACATCAAGGCATAAGAGGTAATCAGCAGGACAGAGAGGGAGATGCAGAATCCCAGGATCAGGTACTGCCCTTTATTTTGTTTTCGGAGTTTTGAAAAAATGCTATGCAGCGTCATTAGAATCGTCACCTCCAAGTATTCTGAGTACATCCAGCAGCTGGTCCATAAATTCCCTGCGGCTTCCGGTGCGCACCAGTTCCTGGTTCACCTCACCGTCTTTCAGCACAATTACCCGGTCGCAGAAGGATGCGGCGTAGCTGTCATGGGTTACCATAAATACGGTTGCATGCATTTCTTCTTTTGCCTGAAGAAATGCGTCGATAACAGCACGGCAGGACTTGCTGTCCAGGTTGCCTGTAGGTTCATCCGCCAGCAGCATGTAAGGCTGGTTCATCAGAGCCCTGGCAACCGCCGTCCGCTGTTTTTCTCCGCCCGATATTTCAGCAGGATATTTAGCTGCGATCGGGTCGATGCCGAATATCTCACAAAGCCGTTTCGCCTTGGCTTCCATCTGAGCGGCCGGCTTTTTTGCAATGATCTGCGGGAGGCAGATATTTTCGAATACAGTCAGACCGTCCAGGAGCATGAAATCCTGGAAGACAAACCCCATATGCTGATTCCGCACAGCTGCAAGCCTGGCTTCATTGAGGCCGGAGAGATCTTTTTGATTCAGCAGTATTTCGCCGCTGTCGTGGGGGATAAAACAGGAGATGCAATTTAGCAGTGTCGTCTTGCCGCTTCCTGAGGGCCCCATAACTGCAACGAATTCCCCTTTCTTAATTTCAAATGAAATATCTTTAAGCACCGGATAAACGGCGGCTCCTGTCTGATAACTTTTACTTAAATGATTGACCTTTAACATCTTGTGATTCCTCCTTGTATTCTCTGTACTTGATGACTCTATTTTAGTGGATCAGGGGAAAAATAAATATCTGCCGTACTGTCAAGTTTGGCATAGATTCTGTCATATTTGGAAAGTGTACGTTGAAAAATGGAAGTTACTATTCACGGGGCCGTGCACCCCGCTGCACGGCATCCGAGCCATTAAAGTAATGGAGCCGGGCATCTGGGCCCTCGCCCCAGGCGACTTTAAATGGCCCAGATGCCGTTACTATGCGCGGCCCCTGGGCCGTGAATAGTAACAAATGGAAAGTGCATGTAACAGAATTCAGGGAAAGGGATTGCAATTATGGCGGTGGGTATGATAGCCTATGGAGGAGAACGGAATCTGGGGGATATACGAGATGAGAATTGCAATCTGTGATGACGAGAAAAAACTGAGAAACAGCCTGCGCAGGGTGCTGGAGACGCAGCTGCAGCTGGATGGCGTGGACTATGAGATTCAGGAATATGAGTGCGGGGAGGATCTGCTTGCCCGGATAGAACAAAATGTGCCGGATATATTGTTCCTGGATATAGAGATGAATGGAATGGACGGAATGGAGACGGCCAGGGAGCTTCGCAGGAAATATCAGGATACGGTGCTGATCTTTGTGACAGCCTATCCGGATTTTGTGTTTCAGGGATATGAGGTGCATGCCTTCCATTATATATTGAAGCCTTATAAAGAGGAGAAGATACGGGAAGTACTCGGGAAAGCCGTGGAAGAGACCGGGCTGAACCAGGAAAAGTATTATCTGGTAGAGCAGAAAGCGGGGACGCTGCGCCTGCCGTTTGGAAGGGTACTGTATTTTAAAAGTGAAGGACGGACCGTGGAGGCATTGCTTGACAACGGAGATATGGAAGGCAGCGCTGCTTATGAAATCGTAAAATTTTATGGAAAGCTTGGTGAGATTGAGGAAGAGATGCCGTCGTTTTTTATCCGGATACATAACCGGTATCTTGTGAATCTGAAATACGTGGATAAGCTGGAGGGAAGCAGTCTGGATTGCGGCGGGCAGAGCCTGCCGGTCAGCAGGGCATATAAGCAGGCGGCGGCAGTAGCATTTGCGAAGCTGATGTTGAAGTAGCATTTTGCACAGGAAGGGACAACATGTATATAACAGGGTTTTTTGACATATTGGGGACAGGCTTATATTTTATAGGGAGTTACTTTTTTTACCGTACTCTTACCTGCTTTTTGGAACCGCGCAGACAGTTTATCCGGCGGGCAGTGAGTTATCTTATTGGGTTGTGCGTATGTTCCGTGGTGATATTTCCAAGGGATGTGGTAAATATTACGGTTACGATTCCTCTTTTTTTCGCAATGCTGCTGATTGGATTCAGGCAGAAGATTCTGGTAAAGGCTTCTGTTGTGCTTATGTTTTTTCCGATCGTCATCTCTTTTAATTTTTTGATACAGCAGATTGGGACATGGATCTGGATAAATATGCTGGCAAGAAACGAAATTGCCAATGCGGTGTTATCGAATCTGTCCTACATTTTAAATACCTTGTTCTGGCATTGGTTTTGGAAGATTTCGGAAAATAAGACCAGGGAGATGGTGGATACTCTGGATGAGCAGTCGTGGCTTCTTCTGGATGCGGTCTGTCTGGCATCGCTGACCGCTGTGATGAGCTGTGTTTACTATACGCCGAAGGAATCCTATAAAGTATGGCTCTGTATGCTGGCGTGTCTGATTACCAATTTTGCAAGTATCAGGCTGGTATTCTATCTGGCGGAGAATATCCGCGGCCGCCTGGAACAGAAAAATGAAAAACTGCAGCAGGATTATTACAGAGAATTAGAGGCCGGGCAGCAGGAACTGCGGAAGTTCAGGCATGATATGAATAATCATTTCAGTGTGGTGGCGGGCTTGATGGACGATGGAAAAGAGGAGGAAGCAAAGATATATTTTCGGAAACTGTCAGGACAGCTTAGCGCAAAAGGGCGTTCGTTCTGCAGAAACAGTATTGTCAATGCGGTTCTGAATGCAAAGTACAACCGGGCATTGGAACAGGGAATTGACTGCTTTTTTAATATTGAGATTGACGAGTTGTTTTTCATTGATCCTTTGGATATCTGTACCATCTTTTCAAATACATTGGATAATGCCATAGAGGCATGTATGAAGACAGACCCGGAGAAACGCAGGATATCTATGAAGGCGCGATGTACGGAAAAAGGGTATTTCAGTTTTGAGATTGAGAACTCCAAAAACGAGGAGGTTCTGATGGAAAACGGAAGATTCAGGACATGGAAAAAGGAGCAGCAGCATGGGATCGGCATAGAGAATGTCAAAGATGTGGTGAGACGCTATCAGGGAACGGTGGATATTACCTATGATGCAGAGACATTTTGTGTTGTGATTCTGATCGCAGAGGGCAGCAGGCTGGCCTGACGATTTCTTTCAATCAAACGGACACCTGCCATTAAACATGATTCTGCAGCTCTGCTGCAGACCCGCCCGAAGGGCATGAGTTACGGGGTGCCCTTTGGATATGCTTCAACAGATCTGATGGGTTCTGCTATTATTTAGCGGCGAACAGGAATGATTCGCTCAATTTTTCATATACTTATTTTACAGAATGTGGTAAATGAAGGATGGGTTTATGCAGGAGATTATTATTCAGATCATGAATCAATTCGGATATCTGGGGGTCTGTTTCCTGATAGCTGTGGAGAATATTTTTCCGCCGATTCCTTCAGAAGTCATCTTGACTTTTGGCGGATTTATGACGACCTATACAAGGCTGACAGTACCGGGGGTCATTATTTTTTCTACTCTCGGCTCCACGATAGGAGCGCTTGTCTTGTACTGGGCGGGAACGGCGCTGAATCCGGAGCGGCTGGAGACACTGACCAAAGGGAAAGCATTCCGGCTGCTTGGGTTTGAAAAAGAGGATGTGGAAAAAACACTCTGCTGGTTCGATAAACACGGAAAAAAGGCGATCTTGTTTGGCAGGTGTATTCCGATTATACGAAGCCTTGTTTCGGTGCCTGCGGGGATGGCGGGAATTAATATGCCGGTTTTCCTCCTTTACACGATTGTGGGGAGTACCATCTGGAATATCGTACTCGTGTCGCTGGGAGCCATTCTGGGAGCTTCCTGGGAAGTTGTTCTGGTGTACATACAAAAATATTCGGCTATCATAAAAGCAGCACTGATTGTGGTCTGCCTGTATCTGGTAATACGGTTTATGTGGAAAAAAATAAAAGCTGCAAAATAAAAGCGCCGGCATTTCAGGAGAGAAATGCCGGTAATTTTATTCTGGCGAGAAAGCCGCCGTATTTGCTGTGTCCCAGTTCCAGTGAGCCGCCGTGGGCCATGGCGATCTGTTTTACGATCATGAGTCCCAGTCCATGCCGCTGTCCGTCTGTCCTGCTGTCACAGATCATATAGTGCGGAACCGTGTTTAACGCCTCCAGCTGTTCGTCCGTGACTCCCACACCGTTATCCGCAACCGTGATACTGCATGTTTCGTTCTCATAGGATACACTTACATATAGTGTACAGCCCTGGGGATTGTGCGTCTGGGCATTGACAAGCAGGTTAGATACGGCACGGCGGATGAGATCTTTATCTGTAATGGACATGCACATACTAAGTGATTCGTCTGTCTCCCAGTCTATGGGGTATCTGTTTTCCAGATCCATATTCAGCGCATCAACCACAGTCTGACGGATTATGGGAGTGATATCGTTTAGTTCCGTGTGCAGAGGCTGCATATTGTATTCCAGCTTCGATGCAAGGTTCAGGTCATTGATCAAATGTTTCATGCGGATACTCTGCTCTCGTATGACAGAAACCTTACCGCGCATACTCTCAGGCACCAAAGGAGACTCTTCCAGTTGTCCCGCATATCCCATAATCATAGAAAGCGGCGTGCGGATGTCGTGGGAAACACCCGCGATCCAGTTTGCCCTTGCCTGCTCCTGTCTGCGCAGTGCTGTTTCCTGAAGCTTCAGTTTTTCCGAGGTGCGGTTGACCGCCCGGGCTATTTCGGAAAACAGACCGGATTCCCTGACAGACACATGCTGACCGCCGGGGAGATTTTTGATGCCCTCAATGATCGGTTTTACTGTGCCCAGCAGGCGGGTAGTCACTGCCATGTAGATCAGAAAAATTAAAAGAAAATTCATGCAGATAAAAAGCAGTGCTGTTTTGGGAAAATCGGCAATCAGCTGATAGTCATAGGTATTGTGTACCAGTTTCCAAAAGCGGTCTTTGGGGAAGCCTACAACCAGAAGGCCGTCGGGATGGCTGCTAGTTGTAGTGGGATAATCCCTGAGATAAGCCCTGGACAGATAAGCAATGTCGGCAACGCTGTAGGAAGAAGGAATTTCCTTCGGGAGGAAATCACTGTGCCAGGTAACCTGAAGGGTCTGTCCATCGATAAGGACTGCCCAGGCGTTATCTGTCTTCAGCTGTGCAGCCGCACTGGCGTCCAGGACATATGGACCGTCTGCCTGTTTCGTTAAAGCCGCGGATATCGTGTCGGCTGTCGTCCATCCTCCCTGGCTTTTTAACTGGCGTCCGGCTGCGAGAACCAAGAGGGCCAGGTTCAAAAATAGAAGAAGAAAGACGGACAGAATTAAGATTCCAATAAACCGCCGGATCAGTTTTGGGATACTTTTCATGCCTGTTCCTCCTCAACGATCAGTTTGTAGCCTAACCCCTTTACTGTGAGCAGGGACTCGGGGGAGGACGGTGCCTTTTCTATCTTTTCGCGAAGCCTTCGGATGTGGGCCATCAGAGAATTTTCATAACCATAGGGGTTGTCGCCCCAGAGGGCTTCACAGAGGAGATCAGTAGTGACAATCCTGCCGGCATTGCGTGAGAGTGCGGCCAAGAGTTCGAATTCTTTCGCTGTCAGCGACAAAGTGCCGTCTTCGCGTATGACTTCCGCCCGTTCAAAATCAACGGTACAGTGGGCAAGCCGCAGAAGAGGCGTTTCATGCTTATAGCTTCTGCGCAGGATGGCTCCCAGCCGCAGTGTCAGTTCCCTGGGCAGAAATGGTTTTACAATATAATCGTCGGCGCCCAGCCCCAGCCCGTGGAATTTATCTTCATCTTCTCCGCGCGCGGTCAGGAACAGGACAGGAAAATCCGAGATCCGGCGTATCTCTTTGAAGAGTGTATATCCGTCTCCATCCGGCAGCATGACATCCAATACGGCCAGCTCCGGTTTCCAGGTGCGGCAGAGCTCCAGGGCGTCTTTTTGCGTGGAAGCGGTACGGATCCTCCGGTAGCCGTCGTCCTGCAGAATGGAGAGGAGCATTTCCAGCAGATCTTCCTCGTCATCGACCAGAAGGATTTTTTTCCCTTTTAAATAATCCAGTGACATGAACAGTCCTCCTTTTCCTATTTCTGTTATTATTATAGCATGGAGAATTTCTGAATTCCCTTTTCTGTCATAAATGTAAGGTAAATGTAAGTTTTAAAGATATAGATGAAATAAGAACAGGGGATCAGCAAATCCAGATTGCTGATCCCCTGATGCTTTATTCTTTTTTAGTGCATTCCTGTTAATCAATGCCGGAAATACTTCTAATCTCTGAATTCATCTTCCTGTTCATCGTAAAAGAATTCATAATCTGAACTGTTGAATTCTGATTCATCAAATTGTCCGGAACGGTACATAGAATCTTCCGTCTCATAAGTGTCCCCGCTTATCGGGTAATTATTGCTTTGAAATCTGCCTTCCTGACGTGGGACCGCTGCATTCTGCCTGGACGGGCAGAGCCTTGGTGAACACGGACGGCAGGATCTCGGACTACATGACCGGCAGTTATTTGGCTGACATGGCTGACAGGATCCTGGCGGGCAAGGCCTCGGAGGTTTCGGCGGGCAAGGCCTCGGTGGCTCAGGCGGGCAAGGCCTCGGAGGTTTCGGCGGGCAAGGCCAGGGAGGCTCAGGTGGGCAAGGCCTCGGAGGCTTCGGCGGGCAAGGCCAGGGAGGTTCAGGCGGGCAAGGCCAGGGAGGTTCAGGCGGGCATGGTATTGGTGGTACCGGCGGGCAGGGTTTTGGCGGGATTGGGGGAGTCGGTTCCGGTTTCAGGCCGTGGATGAGATCAATCAGCCATTTAAATGCCTCGTAAAATCCCCGTGCATAGAGAGAATGCAGGAAGAATTCATATACTTCCGGCATTGCCGTTTTTAGATATTCCAGTTTATCCAATGTGAATTTATACTTATGCGTTGCAAGTTCATATAGTGCACAATTATTTTTATTCGTCAGTTGTACGGCGGTTTCCTGTGCCGCATTTCTGGTAAGCGACTGCGGAGTATGCGGTTTGTCATAATGAACCAGAACCGTCAGTCTTTTCACGGAGTACTCTTTTTTCGTATACCCGATCTTTCGGAGGGCGCTTACAAAGTTATCGCGCATTTCAGCATCCGGGAAGGTGATTTTTGCGTCCATTGTCAGTGTGTCTGTCTCGGAAAATTCGCCCAGCTTAAACCCTGTCAGCCACCAGTGAACCGCGCTTCGTTTGATTAGAACTTTTCGGTTTTTCTTAAGTACAAAGGACAGCGGTATCAATTCCGCGTCGCTGACAGCCTCATAGAAGGTTCCTTTGAATTTTTCGTGGTCAATGTCTTCTCTTATTGTATTGTAGACTCCGATTTCTCCTCCGGTGGTAATGCCGTACTGACCTTTCCAAAGTTCAATCAGCCAGCGTTTCCCGCCATAAGAAAATGTGACAGGCTCGCAGTCCATGATCATGTTAAAAAGCGGGGAACCCTCATCATAAGCCTCACAATACCCCATCTCTCTCTGCCAGCAGTTCATCAGGGAGTAAAAGTAATCCCCCTTCATATCATAGGCAAACCCGGTTTCCTTTAAATCCGCGTTTACATTAGCTGCCAGCAAAGCCTTATCCGAAGTAGGACTAAACTTGTGTGTACGCACCTTCCAGACGATGACAAATATCACAGCCAGAAGGAGCAGAACAGCGCCAATTATAATTAATATGGTCAACATGGATAGAATCCTTTCAATATAGTTACTTTATTTTATTCTGTAAAAAGTAAACAGTACCGGATTTTAAGTGAAAGTTGTGAAATTAAAAGCAAAGCGGCAGTAAAGATTAGATTTTTCATAGCAGCCGGATAAAGTTAGAGTCTGATAATTACCTGCGTTTTATATTGTTTAAAGAACCTTTGAAATATTCATTTATATCGGTCAGAAGCTTCTCTTTAGGATAAGAAATTCTATTGACAAAACAGAATTTCGAAGGTATCATAAATAAAACAAAAGGGAGGAATTTTTTATGAAAAAAGGAAAAGCAATTTTAAGCATTCTCTTGGCAGGCATGATGGTGCTAGGAGCAGCAGGATGCGGAGGCAAAGAAAAGAGTGCCGATGACAGTGCCAAAGACAGTACCTCAAAGAGCACTGCAGAGAGCACTGATTCAGGTTCTTCTGACGGCGATACCTTCAAGATTGGAGGCATCGGACCAACCACAGGCGGAGTGGCTGTTTATGGACAGGCAGTGAAAAATGCAGCAGAGCTGGCAGTCGCTGAGATTAATGAGGCAGGCGGCATCAATGGCAAGCAGATTGAACTGAATTTCCAGGATGATGAGCACGATGCAGAAAAGGCTGTTAATGCTTATAACACACTGAAAGACTGGGGGATGCAGGCGCTGCTTGGGACTGTAACATCTACGCCTTGTGTTGCCGTAGCCAATGAGGCATATGCAGACAACATGTTCTTACTAACACCATCCGGTTCAGCAGTAGAATGCGTACAGTACGACAACGCATTCCGCGTATGCTTTTCAGATCCCAACCAGGGGCTGGCATCCGCTAAATATATCGGAGAGAATAAGCTGGCATCAAAGGTAGCTGTAATCTATGACAGCTCTGATGTATATTCATCCGGTATCTATGAAAAGTTTGCAGAAGAAGCAAAGAACCAGGATTTTGAGATTGTTGCAGCAGAAGCATTTACCGCTGACAACAACAAAGACTTCTCAACACAGATTCAGAAAGCAAAGGATGCGGGTGCGGAACTGGTATTCCTGCCAATCTACTATACCGAAGCATCTTTGATCCTTGACCAGGCTAAAAAATCTGGTTTTGATACGAAATTTTTCGGCTGCGATGGCCTGGATGGAATTCTTGCCGTTGAGAACTTTGATACATCACTCGCGGAAGGCGTAATGCTTCTTACACCATTTGCAGCAGACGCAGATGATGAGGCAACACAGAAATTTGTTTCTGCATACAAAGAAAAATACGGTGATATCCCGAATCAGTTTGCAGCAGATGCTTACGATGGAATGTATGCGCTGAAGGCTGCATTTGAAGCGGAGAATGTGACTCCGGACATGAGCGTTTCCGACATCTGCGAGGCAGCTAAAAAAGGCATGACAGCCATCAAGATAGAAGGTTTGACCGGCGGAGAAGAAGGAATTACATGGACAGCTGACGGAGAACCGAACAAGTCTCCAAAAGCAGTTGTCATCAAAGACGGTGCATATAAAGCAATGTAATAGCGGAGCGAAAGAAAGTAAAAACAGAAAAAATGCAAAAGAGAGCGGAGAACTGCCGGCATGTGGTTCTTCGTTCTTTTGTTACTGTGCACACCCCTACGGGCGTGCACAGTAACGTTCTTTTTTACAGAGAAAACAGGATTGCATAAAATTATTGTCGGAATCGCCCGTATATGCTATACTTTTGTGAGAAAAAAGAATGAGAAAGAGGTGCCTTATGAGTTTTTTGTCGTATTTAATTAATGGCATAAGCCTTGGCAGTGTCTATGCGATCATAGCGCTGGGATATACCATGGTTTATGGTATTGCCAAGATGTTGAACTTCGCTCATGGTGATGTCATTATGATTGGCAGTTTTGTTGTGTTCATAACTACGAGCGCAACAGGGATGAATCCGCTGCTGGCAGTTTTACTGTCTGTTGTAATCTGTACCGTACTTGGTATCGTGATTGAAAGACTGGCATACAAGCCGCTTAGGGGAGCTTCGCCGCTGGCCGTACTGATTACCGCGATCGGTGTCAGTTACTTTTTACAGAACATTGCACTCCTTTTATTTGGTGCAAATCCGAAATCCTTTACATCCGTGGTGAAGGTTCCGGCGCTGAATCTGGCGGGTGGTAAGCTGATTATCTCAGGAGAGACGATTGTGACGATTGTAACCTGTCTTGTAATCATGATTATCCTGACGATGTTTATGAAAACAAAACCAGGGCAGGCCATGCTGGCTGTATCCGAGGATAAAGGTGCAGCGCAGCTGATGGGGGTAAATGTCAACAAGACGATTTCCCTTACATTTGCGATCGGTTCCGGTCTGGCAGCAATTGCAGGCGTGCTCCTGTGTTCTGCATACCCATCCCTGACGCCTTATACGGGCTCCATGCCGGGCATTAAGGCGTTTGTAGCAGCGGTGTTTGGAGGAATCGGTTCTATCCCGGGCGCACTTCTCGGCGGTGTGATTCTTGGTGTGATCGAGATTCTTTCCAAGGCATATATTTCCTCACAGCTTTCGGATGCAATTGTTTTTGGTGTCCTGATTATTGTGCTGCTTGTGAAGCCTACCGGTATTCTGGGCAAGAAGATCAATGAGAAAGTGTAGGTGGGACAGATGAAAAAGAAGATGCTAAAGACTACAAAAAATAATTTTATTACATATGGCATGGTGATTCTGGCCTATATTATTGTGCAGATATTCCTATTATCCGGCAGCTTGTCCAATCTGATGCAGGGGCTTTTAGTGCCGCTGTGCACTTACGTCATTCTTGCGCTCTCCCTGAATCTAACGGTGGGTGTGCTGGGGGAACTGAGTCTTGGACATGCAGGCTTCATGTGTATCGGTGCGTTTACCGGAGCCTTTTTCTCAAAATGCACCTTCGGAACTATGCCGGACGGACTTCGTTTTTTCCTGGCCATTCTGATCGGTGCGCTGGTGGCAGCGGTTTTCGGTATTCTAATCGGAATTCCGGTTCTTCGCCTGCGCGGAGATTATCTGGCGATTGTGACGCTGGCATTTGGAGAAATTATTAAAAATGTGATGAATGTTCTATACGTTGGAAAAGATTCATCCGGATTTCATTTATCGTTGAAGGACCAGATGTCGCTCAACCTTGAAGAGGGCGGCGAAGTTATCATAAAAGGTGCGCAGGGAATCTCAGGGACACCGAAGAATTCTACTTTTACAATCGGTGTAATACTGGTTTTGATTACCTTGTTTATCATTCTTAATCTGATGAATTCCAGGGATGGACGTGCAGTTATGGCTATCCGCGATAACCGTATTGCTGCAGAATCTATCGGAATCAATATTACAAAATATAAATTAATGGCATTCGCAATCTCTGCCAGTCTTGCAGGTGTGGCGGGCGTCCTCTATGCACATAATCTTGCAACACTGACAGCGCTTCCGAAAAATTTTGGATACAATATGTCCATCATGATTCTGGTATTTGTGGTGCTCGGCGGAATCGGAAATATGCGCGGATCTATTATTGCGGCAGTAATTCTTACCCTTCTTCCGGAAGTGCTCCGCGGGCTCAATGATTACCGTATGCTGATCTATGCGGTCGTATTGATTGTTATGATGCTCTTTAACTGGAGCCCGAAGGCTCAGGACTGGAAGGCGCGCCATTCCCTGAAGAAGTTATTTGGCAGAAAAGACCATGCAGCGAAGGGAGGGAACTAAGATGGCTCTATTAGAAGTAAAGAATCTGGGAATCTCATTCGGAGGTCTCCGTGCGGTAGACTCTTTTGATGTCGCTGTCGAACCCGGCCAGCTCTATGGATTAATTGGGCCGAACGGAGCGGGAAAGACAACCATTTTTAATTTGCTGACAGGTGTCTACCAGCCCACGGAAGGCAAGATCCTCCTCGACGGCAAAGATATAACAGGGAAAAAAACCATCGACATTAACAGAGCCGGTGTGGCCCGAACCTTTCAGAATATCCGTCTGTTTTCAGCATTGACTGTCCGGGATAATGTAAAGGCAGGCCTTCACAATGGATATCGTTACAGTACCGTGGAGGGGATCCTGAGACTTCCACGCTATCACAGGGTGGAAAAAGAGATGGATAGAAGAGCGATGGAATTATTAAAGGTCTTTGATCTTGATAAAGAGTCGGAATACCTTGCATCCAATCTTCCCTATGGAAAACAGCGGAAGCTGGAGATCGCAAGAGCTCTTGCAACGAATCCGAAGCTCCTGCTGCTGGACGAACCTGCGGCCGGAATGAACCCGAACGAGACGAATGAACTGATGGATACAATCAAGTTTGTGCAAAAAGAATTCAAGATGACGATCCTTCTGATTGAGCATGATATGAAGCTGGTCAGCGGAATCTGCGAGAAGCTGACGGTACTGAACTTTGGCCAGGTACTTGCCCAGGGAGATACAAAAGAAGTGCTCAGTAATCCGGAAGTAATTACGGCTTACTTAGGCGAATAGGAGGGGATATAGTTGTCAATGTTGAAAATTACAGATTTGGAAGTATATTACGGGGTAATCCAGGCAATCAAAGGGATATCCTTCGAAGTAAAAGAAGGAGAGGTCATCGCGCTGATTGGGGCAAACGGTGCGGGGAAGACGACGATTCTCCACACGGTTACAGGATTGATTGCGCCGAAAGCCGGAAAAATAGAATTCGAGGGAACCGATATTACGAAGACACCTGCCCATAAGATTGTATCCATGGGAATGGCGCACGTACCGGAAGGAAGACGTGTGTTTGCGCAGCTTTCAGTATATGAGAACCTGAAGCTTGGCGCCTATACAAGATCGGATAAAACGGAGATAGAACAGACACTCGAAATGGTATATAAGCGTTTCCCGAGGCTGAAGGAGCGCAGGAACCAGGCGGCAGGAACCTTAAGCGGCGGCGAGCAGCAGATGCTTGCCATGGGAAGGGCGCTGATGAGCCATCCGAAGATTATTCTGATGGATGAACCGTCCATGGGACTTTCCCCCATCTTTGTAAATGAGATATTTGATATCATCAAAGAGGTAAGCGCCGGAGGAACAACCGTACTGCTCGTGGAACAAAATGCAAAAAAGGCATTGGGTATTGCAGACAGAGCATACGTTCTGGAAACCGGGAATATAGTGCTTACAGGAGAAGCGAAAGCACTGATGAACGATGAGTCAATTAAGAAAGCTTATCTGGGTGAATAAGAGGGGGTGTACTTGTGGACAACATTATTATTACAATTCAGAGGCAGTTTGGAAGCGGCGGAAAGACGATAGGTGAAGATCTTGCCAGAGAACTCGGCATTCCGTGCTATGGAAGAAACATCCTGCGCATGGCATCGGACGACAGCGGAATTAACGAAGCATTATTTAACGAGGCAGATGAAAAGATCCAGTCGGGCAAGCTGTTCGGGATATCCAAGCATATCTATGACGGGCAGTTAATTCCTCCGGGCCGGGACAACTTTGTATCCACCGAGAACCTGTTTTACTATCAGGCCAAGATTATGAAGGAACTGGCGGAAAAAGAATCCTGTGTGATTATCGGGCGCTGCGCCGGATTTGTGCTCCGTGATAATCCCAATGCAATTAGCGTTTTTGTACATGCGAACAAGCAGTTCTGCCTGGACAGAGCAGGAGAGCGCGTTGCGCTTACCGGAAAAGAGCTGGAGCGGTATGTGGAAGAAATTGATAAATACCGGGGGAATTTTCACAGATACTATACAGGCCTGGAATGGGATGATGCGAAGAATTATGACTTGAGTATCGACAGCGGTAAAGTCGGTTTTGAAAAGACCGGGGAGATCATAAAAGAATATGTGAAGATCCGGTTTGGAAGACTGCCTTATGCGGGGGGACGGTAACGAGATAATTTGTTGGCGGAGGCTCACGGCTCTCCCTTCCTCGAGCTGGTGCATCCAACGGGAAGTGAAACTCGTTTCCATGGAGGTTCCTTAGACGGGAGCAGCGTATGGGTAGTGAATTGGTGGAACTTTTTATTGTCAGTAAGTTTTTAAACATCTTCGATTCAATTGGACTAATATACCACCGGGGAATGTTTCAATTCCTTCAGGACAGAAGGACGTCGATTTGCAGCCAGTTCACATCCGCTGCAACCGTCGAAGTCCCTCCGGATAATCAGCTCTTAACTACCGTCCGGATGCGTCAGCTTAATGACAGGGATGCAGGGAAGGGGACGGGGCTATATATGCCGGCAGCGGTTGTCCTAGAAGCAGTTGGCAGCACGGGTGCATTTCGAACCGGCATATATAGCCCCGTCCCCTTCCCTGCATCCCTGTCATTAAGCGTCCCCCATCAATACGAGTAATCCCACAGTTGCTATTATCCCCCATGTCCCCTATAATAGACTTCAGTATATTAGTTGAAACTAAGCGGGAGGTGATTCTGATGAAAAATATTATGATTATAGATGACGATGTAAGTATTGGGAATATGCTTGAGGAGGTTCTGACCAGGGAGGGGTGCAGGGTTTCCCGTGCGTATTCCGGGACAGAGGCTCTTCTTTATCTGGAGGCGAACAGACCGGACCTGATCCTGCTGGATCTGATGCTGCCGGGGTTAAGCGGGGAGGAAGTGCTTCCTGAGATAAAGGGGATTCCTGTGATTGTGATCAGTGCAAAAGCGGAAGTCAGTGATAAGGTGGAACTGCTGCTGGGCGGAGCGGCGGATTATGTTACAAAACCGTTTGATATACAGGAGCTGCTTGCACGGATTGAGGTCCAATTTTGGAACAGATCCTGTACAGAGGCTTCTTCTGTTCTTAAATGGGAGGAATTGTCCATGGATCTGTCCGCACACTCTGTCAGCGTGAAGGAGTGCGGAGTCCGTCTGACGAAAACGGAGTTTGCGATTTTAAAACTTCTTATGAAAAATCCGTCTCAGGTGATACCAAAGTCTGTGATACTGGACAGAATCAGTGAGGATACCCCCGACTGTGTGGAAAGCTCTCTAAAGGTTCATATCAGCAATCTGAGAAGGAAACTGCGGGAAGCCGGGGGCAGGGATTACATTGAAGCTGTCTGGGGAATTGGTTTTAAACTGAAAGAAGAATAAAATCTTTACGATTTCTTTACTGCCTTCTTTACTGCTGTCTTAACCTTTATCAGTTAGAATGCCAGTATCAAACAAAAGGAGGCAAAATAAATGGAATATGTTCTGACAACCGATGCTTTAAGCAAACAATACGGACATTTTAAAGCGTTGAATAATTTTTCCATACATGTCCCGAAAGGGGCAATCTATGGTTTTGTGGGTAAAAACGGCGCCGGCAAGACGACACTGATCCGGCTCATATGCGGCCTGCAGGAACCGACATCGGGGCAGTATACGCTCTATGGGGACGGCAGCGGAGGTGCGAAGATTGCACAATCCCGACGCAGGATGGGGGCAGTAGTGGAAACGCCCTCTATCTATCTGGATATGACCGCACAGGATAATCTGAAGGAGCAGTACCGTATCCTGGGTCTGCCGTCTTTTGATACGATACCGGAGCTTCTCAGGCTGGTGGGACTGGAAGATACCGGAAAGAAAAAGGCAAAGAACTTTTCCCTGGGGATGCGGCAGCGACTGGGAATCGCAATTGCACTGGCGGGTGATCCGGATTTTCTGGTATTGGATGAACCGGCTAATGGTCTGGACCCGCAGGGGATCATCGAGATGCGGGAGCTGATTCTAAAGCTGAACCGGGAGCGGCAGATTACCGTTTTGATTTCCAGCCATATTCTGGATGAACTGTCCCGTCTTGCCACGCATTATGGTTTTATTGACAGGGGACATATGATTAAGGAGATCAGTGCACCGGAACTGGAGGCTGCCTGCCGTAAGTGTGTGCGTGTGGAAGTGACAGACACGGGGGCGTTGTCAAAGGTGCTGGACCGGATGGAACTGGAGTATGAGATCCTGTCTGACAGCCAGGCGGACATCTTTGCCAGTGTAAATGTAACCGCTTTGGTACTGGAGCTTGCAGAAATGAACTGTGAAGTGCTGTCCATGAATATCCGGGATGAAAGCCTGGAAAGCTATTACGTCAGTCTTGTAGGAGGTGGCAGCTATGAGTAAACTTTTATCTGCAGACTTTGCGAGACTCAAAAAAGACAAGGTATTCTGGATCGGTATGATATTTATGTTGGCAGTGGGAATTCTAAGTCCTGTCATGAACTATATCGATATGAATCAGGGAGGATACAAAATTCCCCTGGAGAGTTCATTTTTTGTATATGCTGTCTACATTGGAATTCTGTTGTCAGCATTCTGCAGCCTGTTTGTGGGCACGGAATATAGTGACGGAACGATACGGAATAAGATTGTAATCGGTCATGGCAGAATTCAGGTTTATCTCTCGCACTTTCTGGTATGTTCAGCGGCAGGGCTGCTGATGTGTGCGGCCTATTTTCTGCCGGCAGGAATGATTGGAACTTGTCTGCTGGGATTTTTCCAGACGGATATTCAGGTGATTCTGGGATTGATTTTGTGCAGCGTTATCATGTCGCTGGCCTTTACTGCCGTTTTTACAATGGTTGCAATGCTGAACCAGAACAAAGCACTTGTGGCGGTGATCAATATGCTGGGTGTATTTATTCTGCTCTTTGGGGCCATTTATATCCGGGCAAAGCTCTATGAACCAAAAGTATATGAGGGCTACGTATATAAGGATGAAAGCGGGGAAATCGTGGAGGTCGAAGAAGAGCCTAATCCCAATTACCTCAGCGGCACAAAGCGGGAAGTGTATACATTTCTCTATGATGTTATACCTACATGCCAATCCCTCCAGATAACGTCGATGGAGGCGGTAAGCCCATGGAGGCTGGCCGGGTATTCTGCGGCAATCACCATTGCGGCAACAGGGGCCGGCCTGTTTTTCTTCCGGAAAAAGGATATCAAGTGAGTACTCCCGGCAATTCAGCCGCAAAAACAGGTGCAAAAGAATGTCCGGGAATGCTCAAAGGAAAGGAGGACGTGTCATGCTCTGGCTCGGTATTTTATGTGCAGTTCTTGGAATCACAGTCGTCATATTGCTTGTCAAAATCGTTCTGCTTCACCGGGCGGGCGATGAAATACACTCTCAATTTGTCGAGAAGCTGGAGAATGACACGAATACCCTGATCCTCCTTTCTACCCGTGACCGCTATATGTGCAGGCTTGCCGAAGAGATCAACGTGCAGCTCAGGGAACTTCGTGCACAGCGCCGCCGATTTCAGCAGGGAGATTATGAACTGAAAGAGGCGGTTACGAATATCTCTCACGATCTTCGCACCCCTCTGACCGCAATCTGCGGCTACCTGGATCTGCTGGAACAGGAAGAAATATCAGAGACAGCCGGCAGATACCTGGCGGTCATAAAAGAGCGTTCCGAAACATTAAAACAGCTCACGGAGGAACTTTTCCGCTACTCTGTGATCACATCAGTACACAGGGACGCCAATGAGGAAGATATCATATTAAATCACGTTCTGGAAGAAAGTATATCTGCATATTATGCCGCCCTGAAAAACAGCCGTATTGAACCGCAGATCTCCATACCGGAAGAAAAAATCAGGCGCAGGCTGGACAAAAAATCAGTATCCCGGATTTTCAGCAATATTATAAACAATGCGTTAAAATACAGCGATGGCGACCTCCATATTATGCTGCGGGAAGATGGTGAGATAATCTTTTCCAATCATGCATCCCGGCTCAACGAGATCCAGGTCGGAAGACTGTTCGACCGCTTCTACACGGTCGAGGCAGCAGATAAGTCAACAGGGCTGGGCCTTTCCATTGCAAAAATATTGACGGAACAGATGCATGGGAAAATCAGCGCACGCTACAACGACGGCGTGCTAAGTATCCATGTCCGCTTCTAAGAATTGCTAATTAGCTACGAGAATTAGCGGCGAGCTTTAGCCTCGGCGCGGATGGGGCCTCTAATAACCAAAATGCCGGGAAGTGTGCCCTAATAAAACTTTCCGGGGACAAAAAATTTCCCCCTGATCCAATACCATAAGCTGCCCCCGTCTAAGGCTCCATCTGAGGAACGAGTCTTTTCCTGCCGGCCGGATGCGCCAGCTCCATGAAGGGAGAGCCGAAGGCCCCCGGAAGAACATACCTGTTATGAAAAATCGCTTAAGCGGACCTTAGTAATTCTTGGCGGGAACCGGTCATGAAAATGGAGAGCTTCATTGATTCCGAATCAATGAAGCTGCTGACCCAGCGCGTGAAATCATCAGATTTCACGTGATGTGTCAGCAGTGCTCCATTTCCATGGCCGGTTCCCGACTAGAATTACTTAGGTTCGTGTCCGCGATTTTTCATAACAGGTATGTTCTTCCGGGGGCCTTCGGCTCTCCCTTCATGGAGCGTCCCCCACCCCGAAAAAAACTACGTCCCTAATCTCAGAAAAATATCTTTGCAATGAGAAATTTTGATGTTATAATAGCATACATATGCAGCAAAAAGGAGAAAATGTATCAGGGATACATTACTTGTGCGGACTATGTTTGGTTATGTAACGATATGTGAGCCTGAGCTCAAAGTAAAGGATTTAAGGAAATACAGAGCATATTACTGTGGACTGTGCCGGACGCTGAAGGAGCGCTTTGGGGGCCTGGGACAGCTGACCCTGACCTATGACATGACGTTCGCGGTTATTTTGCTGACCTCATTATATGAGAGCGAAACCAGATTCTCCAGCCATCGCTGCAAGGTTCATCCAGTGAAAAAGCAGAATATGCTCCAGAATGAAATTACGGAATATGCGGCGGATATGAACGTGCTCCTGGCCTATTATCATCAGAAGGACGATTGGGAGGATGAGAAGAAGATCAGCGGTTTCGCGGGGTATCATGCCCTTAAGGGCAGGGCGCAGAAGGTCGTGGAGAAGTATCCGAGGCAGAGCCGTGTGATAGAGGAAGAACTGAAAAATCTTGCAGACTTTGAAAAAGAAGCAACGCAGGATATCGACAAGACAGCCGGGTGTTTCGGCAGGCTGATGGCAGAGATGTTTGTGTTCCGGGAAGACCTGTGGGAGGGAAGGCTCCGCAAGATGGCTTTTTACCTTGGAAAATTTATCTATATCATGGACGCATACGAAGACCTGGAGAAGGACAAGAAGGCCGGATGCTACAACCCTCTGAAGGAACTGAGCCGGAGGGAGGACTATGAGGAGCGGTGCAAGGAACTTCTCTGTATGATGATCGCAGAATGCAGTGCGCAGTTTGAACTGCTTCCCTGTTTATTAGATGTAGACATTTTGCGGAATATATTATATGATGGTGTGTGGACCCGTTATCGTAAGATGCAGGAACAAAAGAAGAAAAGTGAGGATAATCAGAATGACAAAGAATCCATATGATGTGCTGGGAGTTTCTCAGAATGCATCGGATGATGACATAAAAAAAGCATACAGGGATCTGACCAGAAAATATCATCCGGATGCCAACGTGAATAATCCGCTGGCTGACCTGGCGGAGGAGAAGTTCAAGGAAGTACAGGAAGCCTATGATGTAATCATGAAAGAGCGGGAGCAGGGCGGCGGTTATGCAGGCTATGGTTCAGGAAGCAGTTCCGGCGGTTATGGCTACGGTTATGGCGGTTCTGCAGGCGGTTACCAGCAGAGCAGCGGGCCGCAGAATGCAGAGATGCAGGCTGCCGTCAATTATATCAATTCGAGGCGCTATCAGGAAGCAGTCAATCTTCTGAACCGTATGCCGCAGCGGGATGCACAATGGTATTATCTGAGTGCGGCGGCTAACATGGGCATGGGCAACAACGTGCTGGCAAAGGATCATGCGGGCCAGGCCGTGAATCTGGATCCCGGTAATCCGCAGTACCGCCAGCTGTTAAACCAGCTCGAGTGGAACAGCCAGCTGTATCAGAATAATCCATATGGCGGCGGATACGGCGGCAACAATCAATCTTGCGGTACGGGAAACCTGTGCTGTGACCTGTGGTGTGCGGACAGCTTATGTGAATGTATGGGAGGAGATCTTTGTTCATGCATGTAAAGGCTAAGAAAATGGCTTTTGGAGGACTGCTGCTGGCTTTGACAATTGTCTGTATGGTGCTGGGCAGCGTGATAGAATCTAATACCTTATTTCTTCTGGCGGCGGCGTCCTATTTCGTGGGTATTATTATCCGTGAGACGGGAATGCGGACAGGTGCGGCCTTCTATATCGCGGCGGTGCTGCTCGGATTTATCGTGGCGCCGAATAAGATTTATGTCGTATCTTTTGCGGCCATGGGCTTTTATATACTTGCGGCGGAACAAGCGTTTGTGATGCTGGGCCGGACTGAGGCCAGGGTAAACAGAAAGGCGTTGTTCTGGGCGATTAAGTATATCATTTTTAATATTTTATATATTCCTGCGCTGATCGTGTTCCAGCAGCTTTTGTTCGGCAGGAATCTTTCCCCGGCATGGATGGCAGGGCTGATTGCTGCGGGGCAGGCAGGGCTTTGGATTTATGACAGGGCATATGATTATGTGCAGAGGCACATATGGAGTAAGCTGCGAAAACGGCTTTTTTAGGTGGCTTATAATTTAAAAAAGAGATGAGCATTCATTCCCGGTATGGCAGAAAAGTACATATCGGGGATTTTTTTGCTTATTTTAAATCCTTTTGGTTATATACAGGATTATATAGAGAGTAAGACGTTTTACAAAAAGAGAAAGGGGGAAGCGTTTTTTGGAGGACAGGGAACTGATCAGGCGGATTCAGAACGGGCAGAAGGAATATCTGAATGAAATTGCCGAAAAATATTATGATGATATTTACTATTTCTGCTGTTATCAGACCGGCAGCCGGGAAGACGCCTATGATCTGGCACAGGAGACGTTTCTCCGCTTTATACGGTACGCAGAGCAGTACAGGTACAGGAATCTGAAAGGCTATCTGCTGACGATTGCCATGAATCTGTGCAGGAGATATTTTCACGAGACGGGGCGGACGCGCCTGGTTACGGAAACGGTGGAAAATATCAATGGGAATGCGGCGGGATCCGGCAGGGCAGCAGCCGGGGATATAACGGCATCAGAGGGGCGGGAAACGGATACCACCGTACAGGCCATGGAGGAGCTGGAGCAGAGCCGGCTGCTGGCGGAAGCGCTTCTGAAGATTCCGGATATACAGCGGGAGGCAGTTCTTCTGCATCACTTTTATGGCTATAAAAACCGTGAGATTGCCCGCATGACCGGGGCATCCTGTGCAGCGGTTAAGTCCAGGGTTAATCAGGGACTCGGCAAGCTGCAGCAGCTTTTGGACAAGGAGGATTTTTATGGATAGACAACCGGAAAGGGAATCCTGGAGATTTCCGCTGGATGAAAAAAGAAAGATGGAAAGTCTGGGGAGGATTGGCCGGGCTGCGGAAAAAAAGCAAATCCGCAAGTATCCGTCTCTGGCGGCAAATATCCGGAGCCAGCTTAAGTTTCAGTCGTGGAAGTACTGGGCTGTGCAGGGCGGGATACTTGTGGCCGCCATGGCGCTGGTTCTATATCTCAGCAGAGCAGAAGCAGACGGAGAGGGAGCCATCTCTGTCTGCGCTGTATTTCTGGTATTTGCGGGCAATATTGGATTGAGCGGTCTGGGCCGGCTTTTCTCACGGAATATGGCTGAACTGGAACAGACGCTGTATCTGAACCTGAAACAGATGGTCTGTATCCAGATGCTGTTTGGAGGGGCGGCAGATCTGCTTGTATTAGGAATGATTGTGGGTATCGCAGGCGGACAGAATGAAGCCGGAGCCGGAGCCTGTCTTTTGTATATGCTGGTTCCTTTTCTGTGGTCAGATTTACTGTATCTGTATATGCTGACCGCACTCCGGAGCATATGGCCGGGTTTTTGGCAGGTTTCGGCGGGATTGATCGGCGGGCTGCTTGCGCTTATCCCGGTGTTCATGGAGGATGCCTATAAGGCGGTATATTTACCGGTATGGGGAGTACTGGCGGCTGCGGGCTGTCTGCTGCTGGCGGCGGAAATACGCTATATGTTGGAAAAGATAGAAAGAGGGGAAGGGTTATGCCTGAATTAATATTAGACAGAGTGACAAAACAGTTTAAAAATAAAATTGCAGTGGATAAAGTATCACTCCGGCTAAAGTCGGGAGTATACGGATTCCTGGGGGCAAATGGTGCAGGTAAGACCACGCTGCTTCGGATGCTCTGTGGCGTCCTCAGGCCCACTTCGGGTGATATACTCTGCAATGGTGTACCGATCCGGGTTCTGGACGGTGAGTACCGCTGCATGCTGGGGTACCTGCCCCAGGATTTTGGCTATTATCCGGATTTTACAGCAAAGCGGTATCTGGAATATCTGGCAGCGTGTAAAGCGGTTCCAAAAGAGATCGCCGGAGGGAAGGTACAGGAAGTATTGGAACTGGTCGGGCTGAAAAATGAGCAAAAGCAGAAAATCCGAACGTTTTCAGGAGGAATGATCCGAAGGCTGGGAATCGCCCAGGCTCTTTTAAATGAGCCGGAAATTCTGATTTTAGATGAGCCTACATCCGGCCTGGACCCCAAAGAAAGAATCCGGTTCCGCAACATCATCAGCGCGTTGTCCAAAAGCCGGATTGTAATTTTGTCCACCCACATTGTTTCGGACGTAGAGTTCATAGCGGATGAAATTCTTCTTATGAAGGCAGGATGTATTGTAGAACAGGGATCACCGGGGGCAGTGACGGAGAGCGTGAAAGGCCGGGTATGGGAATATCGGGCGGATGAAGCAGAGGCACTGCGGATGAATGCGGCTTTTTCGGTCAGCAACCTAAGAAATGAAGGGGACAGGATCTATCTCCGGCTTGTCTCAGAAACTTGTCCCTGCGAGGGAGCAGTGCCGGTACAGCCCGGGCTGGAGGATGTGTATATGTATTATTTTGAGGAGGCGTCGGATCATGTGGGAAATCTGGAAAAAAGAGATCTATAAAATTGCATCCCGGAAAGTAATCTGGTGCGGTGTGCTTTTGCTCCTCTCCTTTATAACCTTCCGTCTTTACGCTGAACAGAAAGACTATTCTGTAACGATTGACGGACAAAGTTATCATGGAAAAGAGGCCATAGAAAAGGACCGGAAGCTGACCGCAGAGTATGCAGGAATGCTGACACGGGAGAAGGTGCAGGAAATCTATGATAAATACGGATTCTATTATTATGATGATAAAACAGAAAGCTATGCAGGAAATTTCTGCAGCAAATTTGTAACAGAGCAGATGACAAATTATAACCAGACCAGCGGAAATGATCCGTCCCAAATCCGGTTTTATGAGGGCGAAAAGTGGGAACAAAACGCAGCGCCGCTCCTAAAGGATAATCTTCAATTTGACTACTTCTATGGCTGGCAGGATTTCCAGGAGATTTACGGTATGATGGGCATCCTGTTACTATACGTAATCCTAATCATCGGGCTTTCACCAGTATTTGCGGAGGAATACACACTGCGGACAGCGGACATCCTTCTGTCCACACAGCGGGGAAAAAAGAGCTGCATCTATCTGAAGATCGCAGCAGCGCTTTCCTTTACCGCCATCGTATACCTCATGGTAACGGCATATATCTGGTTCATCTATCTGCTCGTATACGGCACACAGGGCCTGGATGCTTCAGCCGTCCTGGCGGGAGCCAGCTTTTTCGGTTACGGCCCCGGCAGCATCGGGGGATTCCTTCTGTCCATATCGGCCCTGGGCCTGGCAGGAGGGCTCCTGCTGACCGGATGTGTCCTGGCAGCCTCCGCCCTGTGCAGAAATTCCTTCCTGACCGTAGTCGTTTCACTATCCCTCTACCTGATCCCCGTGGTCTGGCTCAAAGTCTTTGCCCCCATGTGGATACTGGGATACAGCCTTACTCGTGCAGTAAACCACTTCATGGCATCCATGCCCATGTACCTCCCCATGAACTGGAGCTTTGGATTCACCGCCGCCCAGATCCACCGGCATCTCCTAACCGCCCTGGCCGTCGCCGTATCCTGCCTGATCCTGGCCTACCAAAAATACCGAACCTACCAGGGCAAAAAATAACAGATACAGCAAATCAGGATAATACCTTACGCCAGTCAATTTTCAATCACACGCTACTTAAATGCGTAAGTAACAACTCCAGCCTCTATGATGTTCAGCCCAGCCAATCCCCATCCGCCGCACCCGCCCAGGGATCCCACCCCGAATAGAATCCTCCCTGCCGATCGGATGAACCAGCCAGGCGGAGTGTAAGCCGCAGGCCTTCCTGCCTGTAAGGGCGGTTTAAAACGCCTTAAAGCGGGCGACTAGAAGTTCTTATAGAGCCGGAGGCATCCGGCTCTATTAGAACTTCTCCGCCAAGCGGTCAGGATATTAAACCACCCTTACAGGCAGGAAGGCCTGCGGCTTACACTCCGCCTGGCGTCCCTCCCATCCATGAGCCCAGATTCCCATTCCAAATCCCCCTCTTTATTTCCAGAGTTTTTTCGTGTACAATAAGACGGTATGGAGGAGAGAAGAGATGGACAGGCACAAGATTTTAATTGTGGAAGATGACACCGATATCAACCGCTTACTGCAACGGATTCTGGTGCAGGACGGTTATGACACGATCCAGGCATTTTCAGGAACAGAAGCGAAACTGCTGCTTGGACTTGAGACCCCTGATTTAATATTGCTCGATCTGATGCTGCCGGGGATGAGCGGAGAGGAGCTTATTACATCCGTAAGAGAGGAGCTAAAACTGGACCTGCCGATTCTGGTGCTCTCTGCCCGGGCAGGCCTGGAGACAAAAGTAGCGGCCCTCAAAGGCGGCGCGGACGATTATCTGACCAAGCCCTTCGAACCGGAGGAGGTTCTGGCAAGAGTATACGCTGCCCTCAGGCGTTATAAGATAGAAGCCGGGAAGACGGAGAAGGATACGGAGGTATACAGATATAAGAAACTGCGTCTCCATCCGGACTCCCGTAAAGCGGAGATCGGGGGACAGGAGCTGCCCCTGACCATGCATGAGTATGATATTCTGTATCTTTTGATTAAGGACCCTGAAAAAGTGTACTCGAGGGAGCACCTTTATGAGCAGGTATGGAAGGGCGGTTATTATGGGGAGGACAACACGGTAAACGTCCATATCAGCAATCTGCGCAGAAAGATTGCAGCAGCCGATCCGGAGGATGAGTACATTCGGACGGTCTGGGGAATTGGTTTTAAAATGGCATAAACTTTACGATTTCTTTAAACTTTCTTGAGGACTTATTAAAGACCACCGGGCTACAATAACTTACGTCAAGAGGCAATCACATAAGAAAGGAACTAAGAAGAATGAAAGAGCATGTCATAGAAGCCAGAAGCGTTACGAAAAAATACAAAGATGTTACGGCTCTCAGAGACGTTGATATTACAGTCAAACGCGGAGATATTTACGGTCTGATCGGCGACAACGGGGCGGGCAAGACTACATTTTTAAAACTGCTGACCGGACAGATCTATCCATCAGGCGGCGAACTAAAACTGTTCGGGGCTTATTCCGAAAAGGAACTGGAACAGAACAGGAAACGTACCGGAGCGATCGTAGAATCGCCGGGATTTTATCCAAAGCTTACGGTAGAAAAGAATCTGGAGTATTACCGGATTCAGAAGGGGATACCGGGAAAGAACCGGACTGAGGATGCCCTGAAGGCAGTGGGGCTCAGGGACAAGAGAAAGAAAAAGTGCGCCGCGCTGTCCATGGGGATGAAACAGAGACTGGGGCTTGCCATCGCGCTGCTCGGAGAGCCGGAGCTATTGATCCTGGATGAGCCGATCAACGGACTGGATCCCAGCGGTATCATAGAGATGAGAAATCTTCTGTTAAGGCTGAATCAGGAAAAGAATATTACAATCATCATATCCAGTCATATACTCTCGGAGCTGGAACAAATTGCAACCGTTTACGGCTTTCTAAGCCAGGGCTGGCTGCTGCGGGAACTGACGGCGGAGCAGCTGCACGAACACTGCGCCGGTTATCTGGAGATCAAAGTAAGTGATCCGGAACGCTACGCAGCACTATTGGAGAAAGAGATGGACGGCGTGCAGTACAAAGTAATGCCGGACTTACAGATACGGATACAGAACCCGCAGCTTCCGGTGGAAGCATACAGCGGTCTGGCATCCGGACATGGGGTCAGTATTATGAGGCTGGAGCAGAAGCAAAAGTCGCTGGAAGAATATTATATGGAATTAAAGGAGAGGGGGAGACTGTCATGTTAAATTATTTGAAGAGTGAATTTTACAGGATTCTGCACGGAAGAGAGATCTACTCGGCAACGGCCGCGCTGGCCGGCCTGACTGTGCTGATGAATCTGGTTCTGTTTGCCTTTGACAGGCTGACTCCGGATTTTCCATATGCAACGGTGACATTTTCTCTGAACATGATGACGGGGAGTATGCCGATGCTGCTTATGGCCGGCCTGATCATCGTTCTCTTTTTGTTTTCGGACGAATATAAGAACGGTACCCTGAAAAATGCAATTTCATACGGTATTTCCCGCAATGCATTTTTTACCGGAAAATGTATTGCGTGTGCAGCGGCAGCTTTTTTGAGTATGCTTGTGGTACTCGCCGTTTATATCGGCAGTGCATATCTGCTTTTGAATACAGAAGGCAGTATGCCGGTCAGACAGCTGCTGACAGGCACCGCCGTGAATCTGCCGGCTGCATTTGCTTCGGTTATTCTGGCATCGGCTCTGTGCTGCTGTTTTAAGAAAGAAACAGCGGTTGTTCTCTGGTGGCTGGGAATCATGTGGTGGCTGCCTGTGGTCTGTTTTTTCCTGGGGCTGAAAATAGAATCCATTGAAAGAATTTCGGAATGGATGCCCTGGAATTACCTGAAATATGAGGTTTCCGTTAACATGTCCGGTTATCGCTGCCTGTGGGATACGCCGGAAGGAGCGGCCAAATGCCTGATAGCAGGCGCCATCGGGATATTGATATTCTATGCGGCAGGAATCTTGGCATTTCGCAAAAGGGAGATTAGTTAGATCGGGGAGGTGCATGCAGTAATGGTCTATATCTTTTTAGCAGGGGCGTGTCTTGCAGCGGTGTATTTCTGCATGCGCTTTTTGCTTCTGAAACGCGCGGTCCGGCAGGCTGCCGGGGAACTGCGTGAGATTACCGCAGATCTGGAAGAGAACAGGGTGGTAAAGCTGGCAGTGCCCCAGAGAGAACTGGAGCAGCTGCTGACGGAAATTAACCGGAACCTGACAGAAATCCGGAAAGTAAAAATCCGCTATGGAAAAAAAGAGCGGGAATTATTGAATCAAATTGAAAATATCAGCCATGACCTTCGTACGCCGCTGACGGCTATCATCGGGTTTCTGGAGCTGATTGACAGGGACTCTCTGGACGTTGAGGACAGAGAGTCCCTGGAAGTGGTTAAGAAGAAAGCCCTGGCACTGAAAAAGCTGACCGCTCAGTTTTACGATTTGTCCAGGCTGGCGGCGGAGGACTACCAGCTGAAATTGAAGAAAACGGATCTGGGCAGGATATTGCGGGAGACGGTCCTGGATTCCTATCAGGAACTGAAGTTAAAGAATCTGAATGTCAGTGTGGACATTCCAGATACTCCGGTTTTTGTAAGGGGAAATGAGGAAGCGCTGGAGCGGATCTTTCAGAATCTGCTGCAAAATGCGGGACGTTACGCTTTAAGCGTTTTTTCTGTAAGTCTGACTATAGAGTCAGGCAAGGTATATGTGCTGATGATAAATGATACGGATATGGAGAATCAACAGGACGCAGATTCCCTGTTTGAAAGATTTTATACAGGGGACAGCGCGAGAAAGCAGGGGAGTACGGGGCTGGGCCTTCCCATAGCAAAGCACCTGGCGGAGGCGATGGGCGGAAGGCTGTCTGCCTGCCTGACAGAAGCAGAAGATAAAAAATGGCTGTCACTGTCT
Organism: Faecalicatena contorta; assembly: GCF_001404335.1. Taxonomy (GTDB): domain Bacteria; phylum Bacillota; class Clostridia; order Lachnospirales; family Lachnospiraceae; genus Faecalicatena; species Faecalicatena contortus_B. The sequence goes on along the minus strand of NZ_CYZU01000039.1, from coordinate 11,653 downwards.
CTGGAAATTCCTGGATTGAAGATATAATACAAGCAAAAGTTCGGAAAGTATAGTATAACTAACAGTAGGATATCCAAAAAACAGACAGTGAGGTAGGACATTATGGAAAAGAAAATGCAATGGCGGCAAGGGTGCGGAATGCAGGAAGGAGGGGATGTATGATGCAAAAGAAAAATGGAGCCGGACATTTAGCGGCGTTATTCACAATTGTTGTGTGGGGGACAACGTTTATTTCTACAAAGGTTCTGCTCAGGGACTTTCAGCCTGTGGAAATCCTGGTGATACGGTTTGTAATCGGCTATCTCCTTCTGCTGGCTGCTAAACCAGGCTGGGTCAGGCTGAAAGAAAAGAAACAGGAATGGCTGTTTGCCGGAGCAGGTTTATGTGGCATCTGCCTGTACTTTCTGCTTGAAAATATAGCATTGACTTATACACTTGCATCGAATGTAGGAGTCATCATCTCGGCGGCTCCCTTTTTTACGGCCTTTTTGACCCATATTTTTATGAAGGAGGAAGGCAGGCTGCGGCTGTCGTTCTTTTTGGGATTTGGAGTTGCGATTGGCGGAATCTGTATGATCAGCTTCGGCGGTCAGGATTTTGCGCTGAATCCGGCAGGGGATCTTCTGGCCCTGGCGGCTGCCTTTGTGTGGGCCTGCTACTCCGTGCTGACGAAGAAAATCAGCAGCTATGGGTATCCGATGATTCAGACAACCAGGCACATCTTCGGGTATGGGATTCTCTTTATGATCCCGGCCGCCTTTGCATTTGACTTTCACCTGGGAATCGCAAGGTTTCTGGAGCCTGTTAACCTGCTGAATATTCTGTTTCTGGGAGCGGGGGCATCGGCAGTCTGCTTTGTGACATGGAATTTTGCCGTCCAGGTACTGGGAGCCGTGCGGACGAGTGTATATATCTATGTGGTACCGGTGGTAACGATTGTCACATCTGTGCTGATCCTGCATGAGCAGCTGACCAAGCTGGCGGCAGCCGGTGCCGTGCTTACACTTCTGGGACTGATTATTTCGGAGGGGAAAATAGAGCTGAAAGTCTTATTTACCACGAGAAAACAGGATGCTATACTAAAAAGAGAAAAGGAAAATTAGGAACATGAAATTTTATTTGGCGCCTTTGGAAGGGATTACCGGGTATGTGTACCGTAATGCCTATCATAAATATTTCGGAGAGATGGATAAATATTTTATCCCTTTTATCAGTCCCAATCAATTCGGGCATCTAAGTTCCAAGGAGAAGAATGATATCCTTCCGGAACACAATGAGGGAATGGAAGCGGTTCCCCAGATCCTGACGAACTCGGCGGAAGATTTTATCAGAACAGCCGGGAAGCTGAAAAAGTACGGTTACAAAGAGGTGAATCTGAACCTGGGGTGTCCTTCGAAGACGGTTGTATCAAAGGGACGGGGCTCCGGTTTCCTGGCATTTCCGGACAGACTGGATCAGTTTTTAGGAGAGATATTTGCATACACGGATATGGAAATATCGATCAAGACAAGAATTGGTAAGGACAGTTCCGGTGATTTTAAGGAAATTCTGGATATTTATAATCACTATCCGGTGAAGGAACTGATCATCCATCCAAGGCTGCAGTCGGATATGTATAAGAACACACCCAACTGGCAGGTTTTCGGCGAGACGCTGGACAGATGTGAGTGCCCTGTGTGTTATAATGGAGATATTTTTACCGTGCAGGATTTTAAGAGGTTTACAGAAGCATTTCCGGAAACAGGATGTGTTATGCTGGGACGCGGCATTCTTTCCAATCCGGGGCTGGTAAATTCCATTCGCGGAAGCGGCCCGATGGATAAGGAGACGCTGCTTGCTTTCCATGACCAGATATACCGGGATTATCAAGAAATTCTGTATGGGGAGAAGACAATTTTATTTAAGATGAAAGAACTTTGGTTTTATATGGCCTCTGTATTTTCCAATTGCGAGAAGTACGCGAAGAAGATTAAAAAGTCAGAAAAGCTGGCAGCGTATGAGAGTGCAGTGGCAGCTCTGTTTGATGAGCAGGATATTTGTATAGGATAAGGAGATGCGGATATGGAAAGATATGTCAGACTTGAAGAAATCTCGGACGGGAGGCTTTACGGGCCGAATGATATGGTGCGTGCCGACTGCGGGGGCTGTGAGGGTTGCCCTGCATCGTGCTGCCGGGGGATGGGGAAGACCATCGTCCTGGATCCTCTGGATGTATACCGCATGACGACTGCTCTGGGTGTGAAGTTTGAGGAGCTGCTGAGAGATAAAATAGAGCTGAATGTAGCAGACGGACTGATTTTGCCGAACTTAAAGATGGACGGAGAGGGAGAAAGCTGTGTTTTTCTGAACAGCCGGGGAAGGTGCAGTATCCACGATGCAAGACCGGGGATATGCAGGATTTTTCCGTTGGGAAGATATTATGAAGACAGAAGCTTCCGGTATTTTTTGCAGATCCATGAGTGTCTGAAGGAAAACCGCGCAAAAATAAAGGTTAAAAAATGGATTGATACTCCTGAACTTGAGAAAAACCAGAAATTCATTGCGGACTGGCATTATTTTCTGAAGGATACGCAGTATATGCTTCAGAAGCCGGAGAACGAGACGAGGAGAAAAGAAATCAGTATGTATATATTGACGAGCTTCTATATGATAGAGTATCGGGAGAATGAAGACTTCTACGCTCAGGTGGACAGAAGGATGAAGCAGGGGAGGGAGAGTGTTGGTACGGGGGCGTTTTAGAGAGGGCCTGTGGAATGTGGGATTCTGCGTGAGCCGGGGTCTGAGACAGTCAATGACAGAGTGTAAAAGGAAACCCAAAGCATGTAGGATACTGTGTGCTGTGGGTTTCCTTTTTTCTATTACTCCGGGCTTTTGGCATGCCTCAGTGATTCAGGCCAGGAGTTCGTATATTCCCAGAGCAGCCAGAATCAGGCCGGAGATAAAGTCGGCGGACTGGTCGGATATGTGTGGGACTTTTGTTTTTCCGATCAGGTTGCCTGCATACAGAAAGATGACGGACACGACCAGGGACATGACTGCGGTGGGAAGCAGTTTCAGTCCCGTTATGCTGGCTCCGATGCCCATGCCGAAGTTATTGATGGATAAGGCAAGGCCAAGGAAGAGCCCCTCTTTCATGGTAAGCAGGGAGGCCTTTGCAGGTACATTGTTTTGGGTTCCGGAACCGCATTCGTTCGACTTTACTTCAGCCTTTTTGATTTTTTCCCGGATGTAGCTGAAAAAAGATTTTATGATATAGTAAAGGCCGAGGCCGATCAGAAGAGCACATCCTATGGCCTGTGTGGAAGAGGCCGGCAGAAACTGTGAGATTTGTGTGCCCATCAGTATGGCAATCACGGTGCCTGTCAGTGTCACGAGGCTGATGACAGTGCTCTTTAAGAGGTCGATATTGGATTTTTTGATTCCATAGGACATACCGACAATGAAGCTGTCTATATTTGCAGAAATTGCGAATAGAAGTGATGAGATTAGATGCATAATCTGCTCCTGACATCATAATTGTTGTTTGTATTCAGTATATTCAGAAGTATTTGTAGCGTTCATGGCGCATAAACTATTAAGAGTTTATCCTGGAAGGCGTCCAAATTTATGCGTAAACGATTGATTTCCCCGTTTGGGATTACTGTAGAAGTTCTGCTGCTGTTTCTGGTTCTTTCTATCTGGCAGGCCGGGGATGCAGACGGAGAGAATGGGCGGAAGATAAGCAGAGGAGGTATTTCGGACAGTGTTTCTGTCAATGCACAAAGCGGAACAGAAACCGGTTATTGGGAGAATGAGGTACAGAGAGAGGAGAAAAAAGACTTTATTAAGTGGGTGGAATTCAATGTGACTTATGAAGCATTGAACAGGGCCTATACATATGATGTGGAAACCTATGAGGAGGACGTCCATCTGAACTGGGTGGAGCTTTTGGCGTATTTGGGCGCGAAATACGGCGGGGATTTTACACGTTATTCGGAGCGTGATATGACAGAAGCTGCCGAAAAGCTGTTGTCGGGCGAGGTGACCATGGAAGAACTGACTGCAGACATGCAGTATTACGGGTATTACCGGGAAGCATACGGCGCTGTCCTGGATGGAATGGTAGGCGAATATGAGATTGAACGGCCGGACGGGGAAGGGGCAGATAAAAAGGTCTGGAAAAAGTATTACGGGCTGAAAGCATACTGTCCGATTGCAAAGACATTTCCCTATTCGGATTACGATGACTTCGGGGTGTCCAGAAGCTATGGTTACCGGAGAAACCATCTGGGGCACGATATGATGGGGCAGGTGGGTACACCAAGAAGAAAGATATGCAGAACCTAGAAAGAGATTTCTAGGTTCTTGTCATTTAACACGCATCTCTTTACAGTGCGACGAATAAGCTCGTTTTTTTCTTTATATTCCATGTCGTCGAAATTGTCAAGTAAGTAACAGATATTTTTATATATTTCTTCTCGTTCTTCTGTTTCTGATCGCTCTTTATTGTCCCGTAATTCCTCAAGTTGTAACTGGTTTTTGAGAGTATTAAGTTTTTTATCAAGATTCTCTATTTGCTGGACAATATACTTTGCAGCCGTTGAGGTCACATTTTCTTGGAGCTGGCGGGTCAGGTTCTCAAGTGCGGATTCGGTAGAGCGGATATCCTTTTTAAGGGCATTGATATCGGTAACACTGTGCTGATTATGCTGCGGATGCACAAATTCCTCATCAATTCGAATTGCTTTCAGCTTATCTATAAAAAGATTGTCGATGGTATCAATTTTCACAAAATCAGCGTCACAATAATTTATTCCTTCTCTGTCCCTGGCAGGACAAAAATAGTAAGCAAACATTCTCTGATTTTTTATATACACACGGTTCTGCATAGTCCTTCCACATCTACATTTTAAGATTCCCCTCAGGATCCCGACCTCATGTTTTAGTGTACGGACTTGCTTATTTTGTCCGAGGCGTTCTTGTACAGCTATCCAATCATTTGCAGGAATAACATAATCATGGATGCCCAGGGCTATGATCCATCTATCCATATCTAATTTCTTCTTGTTTTCCGTTCCCTGCGTGCGTCCGTAGCCGATAAGCCCCTTTGTCCCGTCAAAAAGTCTCTTATCAGGGAGAGTGCATCCCTTGCCATGTAAGTAATAAAATGCCTGCAAATCAGCTTGGCAGTATACCGGGTTCGTCAAAATCCCGTATATCTGTGAGGTATTTAAAAACTTTCCTGTCTCACTGGTAATACTATGATCTCGGCAGTATCTCTCTACCCGGGTGATAGGGTACCCTTCCAGGATCAGTTGGTAGAGCAGCTTTACACGGCCTATGGTTTCCTGATTGACTATAAGGTAAGAGTGTTCTTTACCATCCACCTTCTTTCGAATGGAGGTCATTCCGGAAGGAAGGTGCCCGCCAGTCCATTTCCCAGAGGCTCCTAACTGCTTCATATTATCGCCTACGCGCTCTGACGTGTTCTCACGCTCAAGCTGAGCGAAGGCAGCCAGAATATACATTACTGTGCGCCCGATCGGCGTGGAAGTGTCAAAAGACTCTTTCACAGAGACGAAAGAAACGTCATGATCCTGCATGGTATCGTACATAGCGGAGAACTCTTTTACATTACGGCTGATTCGGTCAAGTTTATATACCATTACGACATCCAACTTATTCGCCTTCACGTCCTGCATCAACTGCTGGAAAGATGGGCGATTCGTATTCTTTCCAGAAAAGCCCTCATCCTGATCATATATGAAAAACTCTAATTCTTCACCGCGGAAGATGATCCCAGCATAATCTTTACACATTTTTATCTGCACAGCAACTGAGTCGCTGTTATCCCGGTACACTGATTTTCTTGGATAGATCCCTATTTTCATATCACATTCCTCCTGTCTAATCATATTATAAAAGGGTATAAAAAATACACCCTATACAGGTGCAGAGAGTTTGTGATATAATCTATCTGCGGGATAATTATATCGGTCTCTGACCTATATAGTATCTAATAAAGCCGTTCCTGTTGGCGCAGGGGCGGTTTTTATTTACTTTTTGCAATATCTAGTTCGACTATACCGATAAAAGCAATGGTTATAATACATATGGTTACTGATGCTCCATTTACTGCTAGCAAGGCAGAAAACAAAAGTGCTAAAACAAACAATATTCTGGTAACTTTTGCTACTGAATGTACTCCAATGCTTATAAATGCTAGTAGACCACCCGTTAAACAACATAATGCATATAGAAATTGCCATATATTCCCGGAGATTCCGCCATCAACTGATAAAATGGTAATAATGATTAAAAGCGCATAACAAATGGATATTATACCAGCCAAAATAGGTAAGACGATAATTCTTTTACTCTTAGTTGAAGATGCTGAATTAATTGGAGTATTTTGACCTGTCGCTGAATTCTCAGCCCAATGTGCACCGCAATTATTACACTTATATGCCATATTTTCACGATATTGTTTTTTGGTCATAGGACTTACAGTGCCAAACATTGCCATTTCGGATACTTTTTTATATGTTGGTATATCATTTTCAACATATATATTTGTTGATTCACAAATAGGACATTTTAGACCCTTACGACCAGTATAGCCAGTTTCTGTATATTCTTCAGAACGTTCTACCTTTTCTTCTGAATACTTTTCCTGAGCAATGTGATCCAATAACGGATATCCACAATCAGGACAAAAATGTGCTTTATCACTTATTTCTTTACCACATTCTGGGCATTTAATTAATGCCATTTGATCCCTCCCTCTATCTGCACCTAAACACCACAAATCATTCTTTATGTAAATGGATAAAATCATAAAAATTACTTTTAAGGATTTTATCCAGGTAAGTTTTTTTATCAATCCAAGACTTTTTCAAATAGCGGCTTTTTTTGCGCGCTTTATCAAAGGGAATATTGCAACTTTTCATAATCTCTTCTGCAGAGTTGATACCTATTTCGTTCAGGATCGCATCAGGTGCAGTGAAATAATAGGAAAATGTTTCCGTGTAATCTCCATCATTACAATAAATTTGAATTGCATAGTCAACGGAAGCAAGATTTAACTCAAGTAGGGCTAGTAGACATGTTAACTCCCATCGTATAACTGGCTCAGAATTGAAATCATTATAAAAAGCGTAATACTTGTTAATCTCTTTATCATATATAAGGGTCCCATATTGTCCAAATACCCAGGTATATGTTTGCTTATCCCAGTTATCGTAAGTCTGGAAAAGTTTTGAGTCATATATCAAAACATCTTCTCTAGTCTTAAAAATCTGAAATATATCAACGGGTAGTTCTGAAACTTTGAAATTCAATAATGCATCATACGCTGATAGTTTAATGAGCTGCTTACTTATCTCCTTTTCTGAATTGAATGAAAACATATTTTTATCCTCCGCAGTAGTAGTTCTAAGAATATAGTACCACTACAATTGGTGGATATTTACATCCAATATTTTCCAGTTATTTTTGCTTTTGCTTATGATTTTTATTACCAAGAAGAGTCTTTCCGATATTACGTGCTCTTACGCCTTCTGATGATAAGGTTTGTATTTTAGCTGGATCAGAAAGTTCAACCTTGCCAAGCACTTTACCGATACATTCGATATTTTCACTGCCTGAAATAATATCATATTTAGGATTATGTGATATAAGCCCATCTTCGCCAACCTCTTTTATAAAGCATTCGTTGTTAATCATAAAGATTCCGATATCACCGATCTCTAAAACCTGCATCTTTTCCACGTAAACTTTTTCTCCATCATAATAAGTTGGCTCCATACTATCTCCATTTACGCCGATGACAAAATCGGCTCTATGAGATAATTCATTTAAAGGAACTTCTATAGTGTCAGTTGGAAGGTCCTCGAAAATGTATTCGCCGTTTCCAGCAGATGCAAGGCTGTGGTAGTAGGCCATATAGTAGGTAGGGAAATGCGCTGCGGACCGTCCCTCTTTGTATGCGTTGCTTATCTGCTGTACTCGGTCGACTTCCCTGTCAAGTATATAGGATACCGTTTCCTGTCCAAAGGGGTCTAAGTCGCGGTATTTTTCTATGAGCTTCATTTCAGAGGGCTTTATATCAAAGTCAGTTCCTTGGACGTTCAGACCGTATGCTTCGCCTAAAATTTCGGCTGGGTCCATCCCGTATATATCGCACAATGAACAAAAGGTATCAATATCAGGTTCAGAAACTCCATTTTCGTAATTGCTAAGAGTGTTCCCTTTCACACCTATTTGGGTAGCTACATCACTTTGCTTTAGACCTTTGTCGATCCGACCTTGTTTAAGTTTTTTGACAAGATATTCGTTCATATATTCACCACCTTTTTTGAGATGATTTCATTATATATGATAATTTCGATAAAGTAAATAAAAATATCAAAAATATCGAAAAAATATGTTGACACCACAAGAAAATTGAATTATAGTGAATATATCAAGAAAATTGAAAAAGAAAGGAGTGATTCGGGTTGTTTGAGGTAGATGTAGAAGCAATGAAAAATTATCTTGATGAGGTCGGGTTAAAGCAAAAACCAATCGCGATAAAATCTGGCTTAGATGAATGCAAATTTAGTTTGGCGTTACAGGGAAAGCGAAAACTTGAAGCAGGAGAGTATGCAAGTGTATGCAAATCTATTGGAGTTCCTATGAGAAAGTTTCTAAAACCAAGGATGCCAGATGAGAAAGACGTTTGAAATTTTATTTAGATATTTGATTAAATACATAATAGCCATCTACCGCACTACAAGCAGATGACTATTAGCAGTCCATTGTATACCATGAGATTGAAACAACATCCGGCGCTCAGAGGCACTCACACATATTCGCGACTATGTGTAACCGGACTTCTGTGACATAGGTAGTGCGTCACGTTGTGACAATTGCGATTCTTATGTGGTAGACACCCACAGCCCAAAGCAAACGCTTATCATAATAATTGGCGGTTAGACCTTTTATTATTCATCATGGTGCTTGGATTCGACATTAAGAAAGCTATGAGCTTTTCCAAAATGTCCACCCCCTTTCGGAACGGGCTAATTAAATTATATCGAATATCTAAATAAATTTCAATATATTCAAAATACTTTGCTGTAATACGGTAATGGGAGAGTAAGTTCTATGGGCTTTTTAGATGAACCAGACAGAGGAGGTGAGTAAAAATGAACAACATATGCGTCCATGAAGAAAACGGAATAATCTTTGTTTCAGTAGACGGCCATGAGCTAAAAAACGTTACTGATTACAAAATAGCCAGCTCCGCTCATGGAGAAGCGGAACTGACACTTGTGATTAGGGCAAAAGTTGTTCAATCGGAATTTGAAGCAGTTTTAGCAGAAAACTAGAAATAGCTTCGCTAATCCATGAGTTTGCTTAATGATGAACGAGATAGAGATATTCGAGGGAGAGAACTATTGTTAGTATGCAGATTCCTGGACGTAAACCCTATGGACTTCGCAGACAAGCCTGATAAATAGGAGGAGATGAAATGCAGTTTTTAAAAAAGGGAGACAAAACAGTTTTGATTGATAGGAATGAAGTTTACACCTTGGAAAAAGCAGTAGACACTTTGGCGATTTCAGTTTTTGAAGATTATATCGCATTAAAGAGAGATGAACCTAATAGCAATAATGAAAAAGTTACTGAAGAGAGAATAATGTTGGCTATGGATGTATTAAATTCATTATCAGGTGCATTGTCCGCAACAAAGAATGTGGGTTGATCTAAGTATAGACCAACCCGGTTAGTTAGAATGGTCGTTCCACAGCTTCGCATTTTGCATATTCAAGCCTAGAATTTAATTCATTGATGGATTCAGTATAATACTCGGAATATATTTTTTGGAATTCATCAAAAGATAAATCTGACCCAAGCACTTTAGTGATGGCGTATGCGTTAGCAATTTGTTCATTGGTCATTGTGGCATGCCTCCTTTCTAAATGAAGTATATCACATAAAAGAGAGCTTGCGCGAATATTTGCGGAGCTCTCGGTGTAAAAACAGACAAATTCCTAAAACCGCGGATGCCAGATGAATAGGAGAGAGGTGAGGAAAATGAAAGCTCCACATATTGAAATCAAAACAAATAACTGTCGGACAGAAGTATTTGTCGATGGGGAAAAATTGGATGGTGTAAGAAAAGTAAGTTTCGAGCGTAAAGCCGGAACAGCACCGATTTTACACATTGATTTAATTGCAACGGATATGACGGTAGATGCGGTTATGATTCCGATATTGCCAGAAGTGTTTCGACCTTTTTACGAATTAAAAAAGCCATCCGAAGATGACTCTAATGTTTAAAGGCTCTGTGGTGCAGACAGATGAAGAGAAGGAGGAGGTGGCATGACAAAGTGAAGGATAAACATATTTATAAAGCAATACTTATTTTGCAATTGTTAATATTAGTTGCAATATCACTCCAATTGCTGTTAGCACACTAGCAACCAAAGTCCAGATAGCAATCCAGTTTTTATTTTTATATAGAAATTCATACCCATCCTTTTCAACACAAGGATTGTTGTAATCAAAAACAATGCTGTTATCAGCTGTGCGAGAACAGTGAAAGTACCCAGAAACATAATTCCGTTTATTGCATTCATAAACACATTTACGAACAGTGGGATTTGTGTAGTCAATAGCCTCATTACTATCGAGATTCTTTAAAAATATGCGCATTTCTTCTTCTAATAAGTAATTTTTATTTTTATTTTTCATAAAACAAAAGTCTCCTAAGTTAATAGAGAAATTATACCAGATAATTACTTGGGCCACAATAAAAAATTAGTACAGGCGCAATCAGCAACATAGACAAACAGTATCTCATATACATTAACAGGAGGTGGTGTGTATATGGCAAAAAATGAAAAGGAGTATACCTGCACAGTCGAATACACCGAAGGCTGTGAACAGCGGCTAACCGAGGCGCTGGTAGGCATATATTACCAGCGGAAAAGAGACAAGGAACTTGAAAATGTGACTGATGATAAAACCGCTTAGGCGGTATATTGGAGGACAAGCCAACCTATGGTCAAAAAGAAGTTTAAGGAACGTTACAGGTACATCCAGGGACAAGTCAAAGAGTGGCGCCGGGAGGGGGCAGACGATTTTGAAGTTACATGTCATCTGATCATATGCGTCACTGCCTGCGCAGGAACAGAATACGCGTCGACTTATACAGAGGAACAATTAAAACAGATATTTGATCTGCGATATTGGGAGGGATGGAATGATGAAACACAGACAGCGTGACCGCCTGATGACGATACGGGACTGGTGCTACGTAGGAGTGGCACTGGCAGTATTATTCCTGATCGGGATAGCAACCGTGTAAAATCAGCAGTTAGAGTAGGAGCAGAATATGATTGGTGAAAGAATCGCAAAGCTGGAAAAGTTTTTTGGAGTAAGAAAGCCGAAAAGCATCGACCCAATAGAGTGGTTAGAAAAATTATATGAAATGGAAATGGAATGGGAAGATAAGAACCAAAAAACATTTCCAGTATAGAATTAAAAAAAGGAGAACATTATGAAGAAATTAGCACTGTTAAACACAAGCATCCTGACAACAGCAGGTGAGTACAGCCTTACGGACATTACACTGGATGAGGCGAGGGACCTGGTTAAAGGCAACCGCGATAACCTGAACTCAGCA
>NZ_CYZU01000038.1 GCF_001404335.1 Faecalicatena contorta | reverse complement strand
CGCCCATCTTCGGCGCTGGCGCATCAGGGCGGCAGGATTTTTTCCTTTGTGGGGAACTGTGGCGGGAGAGGCGGATTGGGGATGGCTTCGCGGATTTTGGTGAGGCAATTAACTGATAGGAATGTTAGGCTTGTGTTTTGGTGGATGGTTTTTATGAGATGCCGACGGGGATTTTATCTTTAGGAATTCATTTGTTCTCTTGGTAATTAAAATTTACGGGAACGGGGTATACTGATGTATAAATTAGGATTTGGGGTGTGAATATATGGATGAATTGGAACGGGAACGGAAGAGTGAGGAAATTTTGGCTTATTATGGGGGGATGGATAATCGAGGGGGGCAGGAGTTAATTGTGGCTTTGTTGCGGGAGCTGCAGGATATTTATGGGTGTATTACGGCTGGGGTTATTGAGCGGGCGGCTGCGGTGACTGGGGTGAAGCCTTCTTTTATAAGGGCTTTGGTTCGGATGTATCCTACTTTGAAGGAGGCGGCTTTTCTGCATGATATTGTTGTCTGTATGGGGAAGGCCTGTGCGGATCAGGGGGGACGGGATATTCTTTCGTTTCTGCAGAAAGTTTTGAAGGTGCGGCGGAATGGGATTTCCAGGGATGGGAAGGTGCGGGTTCGCACACAGAGCTGTTTGAAACACTGCGGAACGGCTCCTAATCTGCTGATTGATGGAAAATTGTATACAGGGGTGGATGAGGAGATGCTGACGGGAGTATTGAAAAATCAATTTCATCTGGGATTATAGGGCTTTTGTAGAGATTTATCCGGTATAATAAAATGTTATTATGTTGTAATGGAGAGGTTTAAGGCTTATGAGTAAAAAAATTTTAGTTGCGGACGATGAACCGGGGATTGTGCAGCTGTTAAAAGATTATTTTGAAATTCAGGGGTATGAGGTCGCCAGTGCCTTCAATGGTGTGGAGGCGCTGGAGCAGTCCTCACGCAGGCCTGATTTGATTCTGCTGGATGTGAATATGCCTGGGCTTGACGGGTTTGAAGTCTGTAGGATGATCCGTGACCATGTATCCTGCCCCATCTTGTTTCTGACGGCTAAGGTGGAAGAACAGGATCGGATCAGAGGGCTTATGCTGGGCGGGGATGATTACATATTGAAGCCTTTCAGTATTGACGAGCTGGGAGCCAGGGTTGAGGCACATCTGCGCAGAGAAGAACGCAGGACAAAAGTACAGGCGGTTAAGATGCAGGGAGGCCTTGCCATACATTATACAGAACGTTGTGTATATTATGACGGGAAGGCATTGAATCTGACGAAGACAGAGTTTAATATTGTGGAACTGTTGTCCATGCACGTCGGCCAGGTATTCACAAGAGGACAGGTTTACGACAGAGTCCGCGGCTATGACGGGGAAGGGGACAGCAGTATTGTAACGGAACATATACGCCGAATCCGGTCGAAGCTGTCAGCAGTCACCGATATTCAGTATATTGAAACTGTATGGGGAGTTGGTTATAAATGGATTGGTTAGAAGAAAAGATAGAACACACGAGAATGAGAATAAGAAACACACGTTTCTGCACTGCTATAACTGCTTATATACTAGTGGCGGCCGCAGCCGCTATGTTTCTTTCTTATGTCACAATTATCTTCTGTTTTCAGTGGGAGAGCAGGATCTTGCAAAGCTATAACAGCGGTGAGGATATATGGATATACAGTGTGAAGCTGTCGGGCTGGCCATTCTGGACACAGACCTTTTCCAGTTTATCGTCCCGTGACAGCGTGCTAGTGAAGCTGCTGGATTTTGTTCGTACCTGGTGTCCGTTTCTATATACCCTTGTGGGCTCCATTCTGGCCTGCAGGATATTTTATAGAAGGAGGCTTTCGGCCCCCCTTCGGATTCTACAGGAGGGGACGGAGGCCGTCAGGAACAATAATCTGGATTTTGACCTGACGTATGACAGCCGGGACGAAATGGGTGAACTCTGCCGCTCCTTTGATGATATGAAGCAGGAACTCATACATAATAAGCAGATGATGTGGGAACTTGTGGAAAACCAGAAGCAGCTCAATGCGGCTTTCGCCCACGACCTGCGGACGCCCTTAACCGTTCTGAAGGGATATTCCGACTTTCTTGCCCGCTATATTCCGCAGGGCAAAGTAAATGAAGAAAAGATGCTGGACACGCTGCATCTGATGTCCTCACATCTGAACCGCCTGGAACAGTACAGCCGGACAATGAAAGGTATCCGCAGCATAGATGAGCTCCCGGTGCACAGAGAAAAAAGTGATTTATCCAGAATAGAAAATGAGATCTGCGAAGTCATTTTTTCTCTGAACCAGATTGGAGATATACAGATTACCTTATCAGTACCCGCTAAGAAAAGTGAGGATGAAATACTTTTCGCAGACACCGGCCTGATCCTGGAAGTATTGGAGAATCTGCTTTCAAATGCAATCCGCTATGCGGAAAACAGAATCTGGGTTCGGCTGGATTTTGAGTATAAAAAGGCGGTTCTTGTTCTTACCGTGCATGACGACGGCCCAGGTTTCACCCAGGGGGATCTTCAGAATGCATTGAATCCCTATTATAAAGAACACAGGGCTTCCGATGCCGCAGACGGGGAGGAAGATCCACATTTTGGCATTGGGCTCCATATCTGCAGCCATATCTGTGCGAAACATGAAGGAACGCTGAGCATTGCTAACAGTATCGATCAAGGCGCCGTTGTGACGGCTTCATTTTCCTGTAAGAATGAATGAAGAGATTCTTAAGTTTTTGTAGAGAAAGTGTAGACATTTTCGGGCTAATATATATGCATACCCAAAGGGCACCCCGTAATCCGTGCCCTGCGGGCGGGTCTGCAGCTTTGCTGCAGTACAATGTATACCCAAAGGGCACCCCGTAATCCGTGCCCCCCGGGAGCAGAGAATGACAATAAGAGAGGATGAGAAAAATGTCTGCAGAAATTAAAATTGAACATTTAAATCAATATTACGGACGAAAATGTGCCTTAAAAGATGTGAACCTTACAATTCACAAGGGGATGTTCGGCCTGCTTGGCAGAAACGGCGCAGGCAAGACCACACTGATGAAAGTACTTGCAACGCTCCTGCCTAAGACAGAGGGAAGCGTCTCTGTCTGCGGCATTCCGGTGGAGGATGCGGCAAGAGTGCGCAGGATCACAGGATATCTGCCCCAGGAATTTTCCATGTACCCGAATATGACCGTTTACGAGGCAATGGATTATCTGGGCGTACTGTCCGGGCTTGGAAGCCGGAAACGCAGAGAATTGATACCAAAGCTTCTGTCCCAGGTGAATCTCCTGGAGGATCAAAAGAAAAAGGTAAAGGCATTGTCCGGCGGAATGAAGCGCCGGCTGGGGATCGCACAGGCTATTCTCCACAATCCGAAGGTGCTGATCGTAGATGAGCCTACTGCAGGCCTGGATCCCGAGGAGAGAGTCCGGTTCCGCAATCTGCTGAGCGAAATTGCCCAGGAGAGAATCGTTATTCTGTCCACACACATTGTCGGAGATATCGAAGCTACGTGCGAACAGATTGCGGTATTAAATGAGGGTGAGATCCTGTATCAGGGGACGGTCTCTGATCTGATTGATATGGCGGACGGAAGAGTCTACACGGCCCAGATCAGCAAATCCGAGCTTCCTCGGCTGAAGGAACGCTATGTCGTCACCAGCATGCTGACGCTTGGGAATAACGTAATGGTCCGTTTTATTGCCGAAAAGAAACCATTTGCACATGCTGAGTGCTGTGAGGCGGGAGTGGAAGATGCCTACATGTATCTTATGCACGGAGAGCGGGGTGATCTCTGATGTTCCTGAGTTTACTAGCAAAAAAATGCCGGCAGACAATGAAAAGTATGATCTACTGGCTGATCGTGGTGATTCTTGTGGTCTTTTATTTTTCCCAGCTGGGAGGAATGACGATAGATGAAAAGCCTGAGCCGGGACAGGAAAATTACGGATGGACATATGGAGGAAATGAGACGGATATCATGGAATCTGTACTTGGACGGCTTGTTTCGGAATACCTGGCAGGAACATATACCACCTATCCAATCGGATTTTATAAGTCTGTCACTCCAAGCGAAGAGGAGCAGAAGCGGATTGGCGAGATTGTGGAGGAGACTACAGGGCTTTCGGGGGAAGGCGACATTGCGGATGCAATACAGGAGGCAGAAGGCGGCGCCCAGGTGATATACGGCAGCAGCCCAACACAGGTAAAAAAAGGCCTGACGTATGAACGGTTTAAAGCGTTCATGCAGGAAGTCGACGATATTCTGGGCGGAGGCTCTTACTATGCGCCGGACAGCCTGGAGACAAGCGTCTCCCAGCCTAAGTCATATGAGGAGGCTCTGGAAGACTATAATAGCCTGATAGAAAACGACCATCTCACGGGTGGTTATGCGAGACTGTTCTGTGACTATATGGGAATTCTGCTCGGTATTCTGCCGGTCTTTCTGGCAGTGACCCGCGGGCTGCGTGACAGACGCTCAAAGATGCAGGAACTGATTGCCAGCAGGAAGGCATCCTCTGCCTGTATCATCACAAGCCGGTATGCTGCCATGCTGATTATGATCATGGTTCCGGTTCTCCTGTTATCCTGTATCCCGCTGGTTCAGTGCTTACAGTCTGCATCCGGTACAGGGATTCAGACGGATGTTCTGGCATTTGTTAAATACAGCTTCGGCTGGCTTCTTCCAACGGTAATGGCTTCCGCAGGAGTCGGGCTGGTACTGACCGAACTGACGGATACTGCACTCGGGGTCCTGGTTCA
Organism: Faecalicatena contorta; assembly: GCF_001404335.1. GTDB lineage: Bacteria > Bacillota > Clostridia > Lachnospirales > Lachnospiraceae > Faecalicatena > Faecalicatena contortus_B. Next base: position 48,830 of record NZ_CYZU01000038.1, on the reverse strand, counting down.
GATAGCCTGGTGGTTCCTGACAATCTTCGGATCCATGAACAGTATGCACGGGGGTGCATATGGATGGAGCCTCGTACCAAGGCACAATACGGTCTATAATTATTCGGGCTTTCATGAAAACTTTGGTCAGCTAGCGGCAAACAGGGGGCTTTACGCGGCATTTTCGCTTCTCCTGTTAGCAATATCCATTTTTATTTACACACAAAAAAGAAAAGGGAGGCTGGATATCCGTGGTAAAATATTTGGAAATCTTAAAAGAAAACACAAGGCATAATATTCCCGTTCATGCCATGATTGCCATCCTTCTGCTCTGTTTTTCTCCGCTTGTACTGGGCGTGGAGAATCTGCCCTATGAGGATGCTGCAAAAGTACTGGAACGCTACGTGGCGCTGCTGGGCATCATTATGCTGACGCCGGTGTTTCTGCCGGAGCAGAATCCGGACCTCCGCGACCTGATCCGTTCAAAATATACGAAAATTACAGCGATATACGGCATCCGTGTGCTGGAAGCAGTCGTTCTGCTCGCAATCCTGCTGGGCGTTTACATGGCGGTGCTTTCATACAACAGCTGTCAGCTCCACATACTCCCATACTACGGAGGCACCCTGGCCGAAATGCTGTTTGTAGGGGGGCTGGGGATCTTTGGCTTCGCTCTGTTCGACAATCTGATTGCAGGTTATATGATTCCTGTCTTTTACTATATCGTCGCATTTGGAAGCGGTGCAAAATATTTGAAAGTATTTTACCCGTTTTCCATGTCCCAAGGCAGCTATGCGGAAAAATTCTGGCTGTTAGCGGGCGGTCTGATACTCATTGCAGCGGGGATATTGATAAGGGGACGAAAGTGATTCATTCAAGTACGCCTTGGCGTACTTGCGGCGAGACACGCGTCATGCTCCGCATGACATCATACATTTGCGCGTCGCTGCCATCCGCCGCCGGCTGCCGCGGGATAAAACATAACTGTTAACCGAATAGGACAAAAATGCCGCACATATACTACAAATAAAGGGCGTATGTGTGGCATTTCTATATGGGAAGAGAAATAGAAAATGAAAAAATAAAGGAAAAGCTGGCCTCTGCAGCCAGCATGCCAAAAGACGTAGTCCTCGGGGCGGCTGTTGTGACCATCATAGGGGCAGGAGAAGTCTGCATTGAGAATTACCGGGGCATTATAGAGTACACGGATGTCCTGATCCGTGTACAGACCAAGGGATATCAGATCAGGCTGCAGGGAAAGAATCTGCAGATCGAATATTATACGAATGATGAGATGAAAATAACAGGCAGGATTTTATCACTAGAATATTGTAAGTGAGGTAAGGAAACAGTGATTCAGTCAATCATTCGCTATATTCACGGGTATGTAAAAATCCGGGTGGAAGGCTATTCCCCGGAACGTTTCCTGAACCTGTGCCGCCATCACCAGATCTATATTTGGGGGCTGAATCCCTGCGGGAATGCATACGAGATGTATATGAGCCTGAAGGGATTCCGCAGACTCAGGCCGATTGTCAGGAAGACTCATACAAAAGTTTTACTTGTCCAGAGAAACGGTCTTCCTTTCTTTCTGCACAGATACAGAAAGCGAAAGCTTTTTTTTATCAGCTTTATTCTTTGTCTTGGCCTCTTATATTTCTATTCGAGTTTTATATGGGATATCCATTTTGAGGGCAATGAAAAATGGACAAACGAGACGTTGCTGGAATTTCTTGAGACGAAAGATGTGTCCCCGCATATGGCAAAAAAGAAAGTAGACTGCGCGCAGATTGTAAAAGATATCCGAAAAGAGTATGACGATATTGTCTGGGTATCCGCCTCCATAGATGGAAGCCGGCTGCGCATTCAGATTAAGGAGAATGAGGACACTTTCCGGGAAGAATCAGAAAGTGCCGATGGTGCGGGAGCAGAAGGCCAGGGGGATGCATCTCCGGATGCGGGAAAGGAAACGGAGACGCCCAGCGATCTGATAGCTACAAAGGATGGCGTCATTACCAGCATTATTACTAGATCCGGTATTCCACAGGTTCATGTGGGCGACACCGTGGCGAAAGGGGATGTACTTGTAACCGGCAGGATAGAGGTGCTTAATGACGCGGGGGAAGTGACCGGTTACCAGTATCAGAAGTCCGACGCCGATATATTTGCAGATACGCAGTTGAATTACGAGGACTCGATCAGCACAACGTATAAAAAGAAATATTATGAAAAGTCACAGCGGCGGCTGTATTATATCAAGGCAGGTTCCTGGTACATCTCCGCGGGAACCGTGAAAAATGATTACAAAGAGTGGGAGATGTATACCAATGAGCATCAACTCAAACTGGGCGAGAACTTTTATCTTCCGCTATCCTATGGCAACAAAATCGTAAGATCCTATACGTCCAAAGAGAAACCATACACAAAAGAAGAGCTTCAAAAACAGTTGAGCAGCAACTTTAAGCAGTTTTCCAAGGAATTGGAGGAAAATGACGTCCAGATCCGGGAAAACAGAGTCAAAATACATATAAGCAAAAATACGGCTACGGCAAAAGGAATTTTGTATCTCAATGAAAGAATCACACAGGAGGCGGATACGGAAATTATTGAGATTGAAAATGAGGGGCAGGAGGAGGCCGGCGGGCCGCAAGAATAATCATTGTACGTAACAGCTCAGTCCTGCCTGAACTGTTCGCATTGTTCCCTGTTATTTATTCTTGTGTTAAAAATACTGCTTCTCCTTCTATTTCTGTATCCATAGTCCAGTTATTAGAGATAATCAGCACGGCGATTCCCTTTGAAGAGAGAAGCCGCAGCATGTCCAGCGTAATCTGGTTTAAGGAAGTATCTATAATGGAAAAAGGGTTCATGCAGACCAGTAATTCGGGAACATATAAAAGCCAGCGGCAGTAGATGACTTTCTGTACAATTTCCATTGGCACCTGATCGATATTCATCTGGAGATATCCTGGAGGAATTATATCCTTAAGCGTGTATTCAACCCCCTTTTGATTGCCTGGATTGGTCCAGAAATTATGGATTTTGCTGTCAAGCGGTACACAGAGGTTATAGAGCACGGTCATGTTGTGGAAAAGTACGGTCCGGCGCGGATTAGATTCAATGATTCCGCAGCTTTTCAGATACTGATTCAGAGAGACTGACTGTAAAGGCTGTCCCCTGAAAAGTATACTGCCGCTGCCGGCTGATGCTCTCCGTCTCAAGATCGATAAAAGATAATCTGTTTCGCGGTTACTGGAACAGATGATTTTCAAGATCTGCCCCTTTTTCAGCGTAAACGACAGCGGGGCAGGCAATATATCCTGCACATTATCGAAGGCCAGAACGGATTCTTTGATATCCTTGTCCTGATGATGGCTTTTCTGATGACGAAGAACAGAATATGAGCCAAGTGACCTCTGAATCTCTTCCTGGCAGATCTGAGAGCGCGGCAGGATTCGGAGGGTCTGTCCGTTCTTTATCAGATGAAGCGTACACGTGAGCCGAAAGAGACGGATATCAAAAGTCTCTCCGATAAGGAACGTGATACCGTGCTTTTCTAATACCTTGAGAATAGATAAAAGCTGTTCGAATTCACCGGCATCTAAAAGAGAGGCGGCATTCGATAAAAAAATTAGTTTCTTTCCCTGCAGAAATGCTTTGACCAGCTCAACTGCAATTCGTTCAAAATTGGTCAGCGACTTCACTTTTTGATTAACATCTAAAGACAGGTGAAAGAATTCGAACAGGTTTTCTGCCATTTTCTTATACTTTTTAGCCGTAATCCATAAAAATGAAAGCTGTTCATAAAATAAATTTTCATATACGGAAAGGCTGTTCATCAGACGGCTGGACTCATAGATAATCGCCGTTTCCTTTTTATATGAACGGATATAATCCTGATATGTAACAGCAGTCTCTTCGAAATAAATGATTCCTTCTACTTCAGAAATTTTACCATCAATAAAATCTAAGAAAGCTGTTCTCTCATAAAAACTATTAAAAAGAATTCCAGTATGCTCCCCTTCAAAAACCTGCAGATAGAGGTTCGAAAGGACTGCACTTTGATTTTGGCGAATCGACAGATTGAAGATACGAAATAATTCCTTTTTCATAGAGTCAGGTTCCTTTTCTGTATTTTGGGCAGGATGATACGGACATCGGTTCCGATTCCCTGAGTACTGTAGACATGGAGGCCGTATTCATTGCCGAACAGAAGTTTTATCCTGCGTGCTACATTCTGAAGCGCAATGCTTTGGCGTTCCTGTTTCCCTGTGGGGGCTGGCGGTTTGGCAGGATTCTCGAGAGATGCATTGATCCGATGCAGAATATCGTGCGTCATGCCAATGCCTGTGTCTGAAATATTGATAAACAGGAACCGTTCTGTGGTTTCAATCGAAATCGTAATTTTCCCATTCCCGCTCTTTTTTTCAAGTCCGTGGAAGATTGAATTTTCAATGATTGGCTGGAGCGTCAGTTTAGGAATGAGCAGGGTAAGAACCTCGTTTTTGTCATCCGGCCAGATAACGTTCATATTAATTTTATCCCCAAACCGGTATTTCTGTATGATAAAGTAATTTTCTGTATGGTCCAATTCATTCTCCATCGTAGTCAGATTGCCGGTATCGGTAATTGTATAACGGAAAAAGGTAGCCAGTGCCTCAATGACCGATGAAACGGTCTTCAATCCCTCGTAAAGTGTATCCCCCCGCAGGGCTTCCAGTGTATTATACAAAAAATGCGGATTAATCTGGTTCTGCAGCGCAAGATATTCCGCCTGTTTTTGAGACTTTGCAAAATCTATTTTTTGATGTTTAAAATCATACATCATATGCAGCAGATCTTCGGACAGAAAGGGAGAAGCAGATGCCAGAAAGGCATCAAAATCCTGCATGGAATTATAATCCCTGCAAGCTTCTTTTAGGATTTTCTGCGGCCTGCGGAGAAAATACCAAATATAAACGAACAATGCTATATGGACTGCTGCCAGTAAAAAGAACAGTGCTGTATAAGAGATCTTCCCGGGGATCACTGTCAGACAGACGGCAATGTCGGATAACACAACCAGAATGACAGAGAATGTACAAAGTATATGATAATAAGTTTTTTTCATGTTCTCACCCGTATGTCAGGAAAAAAGTTTTCGGTAAGCTGCAGGAGTCATTCCGGTAGTCTTGCGGAAGCACCTTATAAAATACTTCAAGTCATGGAAGCCGGTACGTTCGGCTATCTCAATGATTTCCAGATCTGTCTCTGTGAGCAGGTCTTTGGCGTTCTGAATGCGGACATCTGTCAGGTATTCAATAAAGCTGATCCCGGTCTCCTTCTTAAAGATATTCGAAAAATAAGAGGCGTTAAGACCGACTACCTGCCCAATCTGTTCCAGTGTCAGGCTTTGCTCATAATTCTCGTTGATATATTGTTTCGCTGTAAGTACAGCTTTGGACTGCGCTTTCTTCTTATGGGATTTCCAGTCCTGAAGCAAAGCACATTGTTCTTCGGCGAGATAAGAAAAAACATCATAAACAGAAGTAAAGGAAAGAAAACAAGTATTCCATTTATCAGTCAGCTCGTCCGAAGATACATTGATTTTATGCTGATTCAGGCAGAATAAAAAGAGTGTAACAATTTCATTGTATACCCGTCGGATGAACGCGCCCGTAACAGAGTCCAGATGGACAAGCTGATGCGCAAGACCAGAAAGAAATTCCCGCAGCTTTTCGTACTGGAATGTCTCTGCATAACTAAGATACTGGCTTCTGAAAGAGGGGGTGATAAAGTCCGATACTTGATTTTTACATATCGGTATCCGGGAATAGGAATAAATGGCATCGCTCCCTGAGAGGACTTTTTCACACAGTGCAGATTCTATCTCTCCAAAGCAATCGGTGATTTCTGCAAAAGTGTTCTTAATACCGCTTTGAAGCAGTATCACATGAAGTTCAGGAAAGATTTCTTTTAATGACAGCAGGGCGCCCCGGATGCTTTTGGAAGTCTGGTAAATGTGTGAAAGCTGTTCTTCATTGTCATTGACAAGGCAATATATGTATTTGCCGGAAACGGTCATGGAACAGTCATGATATTGCCCTGTTTCAGAATCAATGATCCCGGCTGCTTTATTCACCAGAAAATCACTGACAATTGTCCGTCCATTCTCATCAGGGGTGTCAAGATAAATGCAAAGCAGAGTAAAAGCAGATTCCTTAAAATCGGTGTAATAAGTCCGGTTGATATCTTCAATCGAATGGAAGGCCTGTATGATCTGCGGGTTTAAAATCAGATCGTTGATGAAATTGGATTTGATGCGTTCCTGAGTCGAATTTAACTCTTTTCGGATTGCTTCATCCTGCTGCTTATGCGATTCCATTGACTGTTGCTTTTCTACGATTGAGACTAGTGTTGCCTTTAGGTCTTTTTCTTTGATTGGCTTTAAAATATAATCAGAAACACCGTATTGAATGGCACGCTGTGCGTAGTCAAACTGCCCATAACCGCTGATAATAATAAAATGAATTCCGGGATTGAATTCTTTTGCAGCCCGTATCAGGGTAAGTCCATCACATCCTGGCATTCGGATATCGGTAATGATAATGTCCGGAGAAGTTTCTTTTACCATATCCAGGGCCAGCAGTCCGTCATGGCATATACCTGCGATATGCAGACCGAGTGACTCCCAGTCAATCAGGCACTGGATCAGTCTGCAGACCTTCTCTTCATCATCTATAATCAAAACTTTTAACATATAATCCTCCCCCTTAAATATGATGTACCAGATTGGAATCAGTATAATGGATTGTACCGGAGATTTCAATAGATGTAGTGAAAAAATACAATGAATAAAAGAAAAAGATATCAAAACCATACAAAACACACAAAAAACTAAAGAAAATCCTCTTTTTACCAAAGATAATGAGTTGAAGCAGAATATAATAACAAATATAATAATTGCAGGAAGACCGATATATCGTGAAACCATAGATGTACATGAAATAGTAGGAGGGAATATATGGAAGAGAACCTTTCGTATCAAATCAGTACGAAGCCAGTGAGATCAAAGCGTATTGATGAATTATACAGGTATATTACTTCTTTTGAAAGCGGTATCTGCATAGAGAGAGGAAAATATCTGACGGAATTTTATGAAACAGAACCGGATCTGCCGAATGTACTAAAACGGGCGCGCGCGATTGAGCATGTATTAAAGAATATGAGTATCTACATGATGCCGGGGAGCCTGTTTGCAGGCAACCAATCCTCAAAACCGCGTTGGGCGCCCATTTTTCCAGAGTTTGAAGTGGAGTGGATGGAGGAGGAATTTATCAAAGGGAATCCATATTTCCCAGATACAAGACCGGCAGACAGATACGTTCTGCGCAAGGAGGACTTGGATGACATTCGCCATATATGTGATTGGTGGAAGGGCAAAACGCATGTGGACAGGCTTCGGAGCAGGCTGCCGAAAGAGGCGCTCCTGACCCACTATGAGATAAAAGCCGCGGATATAGGGGCATATTTTCAGGGCGGTGACGGTCACTTTGCTACAGCACACGAATGGCTGATTAACCACGGCCTGGAAGAAATTATGAATCTTGCAGAGCAGGGGCTTGATCATCTGGACTGGAAAAATGATCCCGAAGCGGTAAAGAAAAAGGATTTTTATGAAGCTGCTATTGTAACGGCCAAGTCGGTCATTCATTATGCGGCAAGATATGCAGAGCTTGCCGCCGGGATGGCAGTAAAAGAAGCTGACCCGGCCAGAAAAAAGGAATTGGAAGAAATCGCAGAAATGTGCACCCATGTTCCCGCAAAACCGGCCAGGACCTTCAAAGAGGCGCTTCAGTTTATCATCATCACCCATATCTGTCTGCATATAGAAGATAATGGTGTGGGAATTTCCTTTGGGCGGTTTGACCAATTTATGTATCCATTTTATAAAAAAGATATTGCCGAAGGACTTTTAGACCGGGAACATGCGGTTGAGATGGTAGAAAACTTTTTCCTGCAGATTTATACAAGCAACAAAGTAAGAAGCTGGCAGGATACAGATTATTTCCGGGGAGTACCGATGTTCCAGAATCTTACGATCGGCGGACAGGACCCGGTGAGAAAATGCGATGCAACGAATGAACTCAGTTACATCTGTTTAGATGCCATCTACCATACAAGAATACCGCAGCCTTCGCTGACCGTGCGTTTCCATAAAAACACACCATTTGAATTCAAAATGAAGACAGCGGAAGTGGTGAGGCTTGGAACAGGACTTCCGTCTATCTTTAATGATGAGACATATATCCCGGCACTCCTGAATCGGGGGTATGAGCTGAACGATGCTTATAATTACTGCATCATCGGATGTGTGGAACCGGGACCGGCAGGGCTCTTGGGAGGCAGAACCGGCGGAGCATGGCTGAACTGTACAAAAGCCCTGGAGATGTCACTGTATAATGGAACGGATCCGAGAACCGGTATCTGCCTCCACCCGAATAAAAACGGGAAAAACCTGGCGTCCTTTGAAAACTTCGAGGAAGTGAAGGAGGCATATAAGGATCAGCTTCGGTATTATATCAAGATGGAGGCGATTCTGGAAAATACGATTGACCAGCTCTGGGAAGAGCATATGAATGAGCCGATGACCTCTGTATTTGGCTGTCCTACGACGACGCTGGAGCGTGGGAAGACTTTTAAACAGGGCGGTGCAAAGTATGATTTCACAGGGCAGCAGACCATTGGGACTGCCAATATTGCCAACAGTCTTTACGCGGTTAAGAAACTGGTATTTGACGATAAGAAACTGACAGGGGCGCAGCTTAAGCATGCTTTGGAAACAAATTTCCAGGATATGGAGAGCAGGCCGACGGGCCCGCAGATACAAGCTCTGTGCAAAGGCGTTGAAAAATATGGGAATGACATTGATGAAGTAGATGAACTGGCGAGGGAGATGCTTGCGTTTACAGCAAATGAATTATGTTCCTATAAAAACACAAGATATGGCCGTGGTCCAATCGGAGGCACGCTTCACTGCTCTACGAGCACCGTGTCAAGCAACACTCCGTTCGGCAAGGTATGCGGCGCGACACCGGACGGACGGGAAGCTTACACTGCGGTGGCAGATGGTCAGTCCCCGATGAAAGGAACTGATACGAGTGGTCCAACTGCAGCAATCCGTTCTGTGTCAAAGATTAACAATATACTGCTTTCCTGCGGTTCATTGTATAATTTGAAATTTAACCCGTCTGACCTGTATTAACATTCCAAAAGGCCGGATAGAGGCCTTGCTGAATTTAAATGCAGGTTGGAAAATGCGAGGAGGTGCGTTATGGAAAGGGTAGTGAAAAATGACGGACTTAAAAGATTTGTAAGTCTGATAGATGAATATTTTGCTTCCGGCGGTGCACAGATGCAGTTTAATATCGTGAGCAGGGATACCTTGCTTGCTGCCCAGAAAAATCCGCAGGAATATGCAGACCTGCTTGTACGTGTGGCAGGATACAGCGCGTATTTTACACAGCTGTCAAGGGATGTCCAGCAGGATATTATCGAAAGAACGGAAGAAAAACTATAGGTAAGTTTGTTCAGAAGAATGGGAGGAAAAAGAGATGAAAAAAAGGATAATGAGTATATTTCTGTGTATATGCGTGATGGGGACTTTAGCAGCCTGTCAGCCGGCAAGCCAGAAAAAGAGTACAGAGACAAAAAGTGCACAAGCAAGTAATGCAACGGGAGAAAGCTTCTCACCGACAAATGAAATGCTGAACACGCTGCCGGAAGAGCCGATTGGAGAAGAAAATGAATTCGAAGGATTGCAGATTGCGCTTTCTCAAAGAAACATTGCAGGCTCGGAATGGTATGAACAGCTTGTAAGGGTGGCACAGTTGGAGGCGGAGCACTTAGGCGTGAAACTGACCGTATACGATGGGGAAGATGATATTACAAAACAGATGGGTGATATTGAAACTGCGGTAAATATGAAAATGGACGCAATTATTGTAAACCCGAAGGATTCATCAGGGCTTCTTCCCGCAATCGAGAAAGTACATAATGCAGGAATACCACTGACAGTCGTAAACAGTGCAATGAGTGAAGAGGCGGCGCCTTTCACATTTGTCTCTGCTGATGTAGAGAACAGCGGCTATCAGGGCGGCTTTGAACTAGCAAAGGCATTTGACGAAAAATATGGATGGAAGGATTCTGTAAAAGCACTTGTACTCTCCGCGGCAGCACAGGAAAAAGAGTCCGATTTGAGAAGATGGGGGCAGATCAACGGCTACAATGACTATATGCTCGAAAAGTACGGAAAATCAAATCTGGATATTGTTGCATACCAGTACTATAACTGGCAGCCAGAGCCCGCAATGACAGTGACGACTGATGTTCTGCAGGCAAATCCGGATCTGGACATTATCTTCAGTGCATGTGACGGCGGATGCCAGGGAGTTGTTTCTGCAATTGAATCAGCCGGCAAGACCGGGAAGATTATGATTACATCGATTGATGGAAGAAAATCTGTCCTGAAATGGATTAAAGACGGTGACAAAGGTGTTGCGGCAACAGTATCCAACGACCCGAGAATTATGGGAAAATGGGCGGTATACCTTGCTGCACAGCAGGCATCCGGTGTCACTACGCCGGCGACGTTTAACGTACCGAATACATGTTATACGAAGAGTAATGTGGACGATGTTTACGATCCGGACTCCACATATTAAAAGGAAAAGGCCGCCAAAGGGCGGTCTTTTACCTTATCAAAGGATTTGCCTTTAAGAAAAGGGAAAGAGGTGGTTAGGTATGGGATTTGCAGTTGAAATGAGACATATAACAAAGGCATTCTCCGGAGTGAAAGCAATAGATGATGTTTCCCTTCAAATCGAGGAAGGGGAAATCCATGCACTGATCGGCGAGAACGGTGCAGGGAAATCTACGCTGATGAATGTATTAAGCGGGAGCTTTTCACATCATACATATGAGGGAGAGGTGCTTGTGGGAGGGAATCAGGTGAAGCTTTTAAGCCCGGATGATGCGAACAAGGCGGGAATTGTCATGGTGCATCAGGAATTGGCACTGATTCCTGAGATCAGTGTTGCTGAGAACGTATTTCTGGGGCATATGCCGGGAAATCATACGGGGATTGACTGGAAAACAGTCTTTAAAAAAGCGGAAGAGGCATTAAAGCGGCTGTCACTGGACATTGATGTGAAATCAAAGGTAAAGTATTTAAGCGTTGGCCAGCAGCAGCTAGTTGAAATTGCCAAGGCAATTATGATGGGCGGAAGGGTACTGATTTTGGATGAACCGACGGCCCCGCTTACAGACCGTGAGACAGAGACCCTGTTCAGAATCCTGAAGGAACTGAAAAATGAGGGAATTACGATCATCTATATCAGCCACAGGCTGGAGGAGATTTTTAAACTTACGGATTCTGTATCGGTCATGAGAGACGGAAAAATGATCGTGACGAAAAAGACAAGCGAACTGACAACGGATCAGCTTGTGTCTTATATGATTGGCCGGGAATTAAAGAATATGTATCCTGATATAGAGACAGAAAAGGGTGATATTATTCTGGAGATTCTGGACTACAGCGTACCCCATCCGGAATATGACGGGAAAAATATCGTAAACCATGTCAGCATGGAATTCAGAAGAGGGGAAATTGTAGGAATCTCGGGGCTTCTGGGGGCCGGACGGACGGAGCTTATGATGGCGGTGACAGGCGGCTACAGAATTCCAGGAAAAGGGAAGATTAAACTGAATGGCAGGGAGATACTCTTTAAGTGTCCAAAAGAGGCGATCCGCTCTGGCATAGGATTCGTAACAGAGGACCGGAAAGGGAACGGTTTGATTGTAGACAAGTCCCTGTGTTTTAATTTAACTCTTGCAGCGCTGGACAAGGTCCGCACAAGACGTATGCTGAACCCAAAGAAAGAGAGTTCCCTTACAGAGAAGTTTATCAAGGATCTGGGGATCAAGTCGGCAGGCATGCATAATCCGGTAAAAAGCTTAAGCGGAGGCAATCAGCAAAAGGTCGTATTGGCAAAATGGCTGGCGACAGACCCCAAGATCTTAATATTGGACGAGCCGACCCGTGGGGTTGATGTGGGTGCAAAATATGAGATCTACACAATTATGAAGGAACTGGCAAAAGCCGGAGTGGCTATTATTATGATCTCTTCCGACCTGCCTGAAGTAATTGGTATGAGCGACCGCGTCTATATCATGAGCGAGGGGAACCTGACAGGGGAACTGAATAAAGAAATGCTGACAGAAGAAAACATTATGAAATATGCAACCAATACTGTAAATGAGCAGAGATAGGTGAGGAGGAATCAAAATATGGAAAAGATTGTTGCCGGAAAAACAGGTCATTTCAAAGCAGGGAAATTTATTAAGAATAATTTTGTTATTATTGCCTTTATTCTTATATTTATATTCAGTTGTTTTGCGACCCCTGTATTTTTAACAGTAGGGAATATTACATCAGTCCTGATCACGAACTCTATTTCTGCAATCTGTGCGCTGGGAATGCTCATGATTATCATCACAGGCGGGATTGACCTTTCAGTTGGCTCGTATGTCTGTATTTGTGTCTGTCTGACAGCAGGTTTTATTCAGAATGGGATGGGGCCCATGGCAATTGCGGCAGTAGGAGGATTAGGGATTTTATTCGGCTGTGTGACCGGAGTTCTGGTCGCTTATGCAAAGGTAGCTCCGTTTATCGTGACGCTTGCTATGACATCCATTCTGAAAGGCCTTGCCTACATGTATCAGGTAGGAGAGAATCGGAGAATTGACGGGACATTCTGGCCGGATTTTATCCAGGGGTCTGTCTTATTCATTCCTACACCGATTTTTATCATGGTATTGGTATTTTTAATTGTACTTTTTGTACTAAATAAAACGAAATATGGAAGAGGGCTCTACGCCATCGGCGGTAATCAGGAGACCGCCAGGCTGGCAGGTATCAATGTAAAAGGATATCTTGTGGCAGTATATGCGATCGGTGGATTTCTGTTTGGATTGGCCGGAATGATTCTTGCGGGACGCCTGAGCATGGGTACAGCAACCGTAGGTGATGGATATGAGCTGGATGCCATCGCATCCGTTGTGATTGGAGGAGCATCCTTATCAGGAGGCACCGGAGGTGCGGTAAAGACTCTGATCGGCGCATTTCTGATGGGAATTCTGATGAATGTCATGAACCTTTTGGGAATTGCATCCTATCCGCAGATGGTCTTCAAGGGAATTATCATTGTAGCGGCTGTCCTTGCTAATCGGAATGACTAGATGCAGGGGGACAGGATCATGACAGGCTCAGTTTACGGAAGTACAGCAAAAAGAGGCGGCCTTGTAGCCAATATTGAGAGGTATGCCCTTAACGACGGACTTGGAGTGCGGACCACGGTCTTTCTGAAAGGCTGCCCCCTGAGGTGCAGATGGTGCTGCAACCCAGAAACACAAAGTAATAAGAAAGAATTCATGTTTTTTGCGGACAATTGTATTGCATGCGGCGCCTGCATGGAAAGTTGTCCTTATGGAGCGTTAAAGACATCACCTGCCGGGGACAGGAATATCTGCAGTGACTGCGCGGACCGGGAATCTCCATTTCCCTGTGTAGAGCAGTGCTTCACGGGATGCAGGAAAATCAGCGGAGAAGAGATGACTGCTGGAGAAGTGACAGCGCTGGTGAAACGGGACATGAACTTCTATCTGAAAAGCGGCGGCGGCGTTACGATTTCCGGAGGGGAACCACTTGCCCAGCCGGAATTCCTGGAAGAACTGCTGAAGTCTCTTAAGGAAAGCTGGATCAACACAGCAATCGAGACCTGCGGGGCGGGGAAGGCAGAGACGATCGAAAGGATTGCCCCTTATGCAGACATGGTATTTTTCGATATAAAGTGCATGGATGACATGAAACATAAGCAATGGACCGGCTCCGGAAACAAGCTGATACTGGATAGATTTCTTCTGATGGCGGAGATGGCGCGGAAGTATTCCTTTGACCTGATCGCCAGAACTCCAATTATTCCCGGCTTTAATGACTCGGAGGAGGAAATACGTGCAATCGGAGAGTTCATAAAAAGCGCCGGAGCTTCTGCCGTGGCCGGGTATGAGCTGCTCCCGTACCATAAGCTTGGGAGAGGCAAGTATAAGGCGCTGGGAAGGAGGTATGGTTTAGAAAACCTGACACCTCCCTCCGGCCCGCTGATGGAAAGGCTGAATGCAGCAGCGGGGAGCACAGGTGTGGAGATGTGTAAGTTCTAAAAATGCAGGTGCTTATCCGGTATATTTATTATCCGATGTGGATTTTCGGTGAAACAGAAATGAAAACGTGGGTCCTAATACTTGAAAAAACAGGTTGATTCCACTATAATACTTCTTGTGCTATATCCAAATCACGAAAGCGAGGTATTATCGTTTGCAGAAGGAACAACTGTCGTTTGACACCATAAATCAACAGCAGGCCGTTTTTGGGCCGGAGGATAAATATATTAAGCTAATTGAAAACAGCTTTCATGTGAGCATTGTAGGCCGCGATTCCATGCTGGAAGTCGCAGGGGAATCAGAGATTGATGTCAACTGTGTGAAAGAAGTTTTAGAATGCATGAAACAGCTCCACACCGGCGGCGCTGCGCTGACGGAAGATACCGTACACCGTCTGATCGAGGAATCCAGGGATGGAGGACTCGATGAAACTTATAAAGCCATGCAGGATGTCGTTACCCTGACTTATAAGCATGGCCCCGTGAAGTGTAAGACTCTTGGACAGAAGAATTATGTAAAAGCGTTAAAGGAAAATATTGTCACTTTCTGTATCGGCCCTGCCGGAACCGGAAAAACATACCTGGCCGTTGCCCAGGCAGCGGAAGAATTAAAACGGGGGGAAATCGATAAGATCATTATGAGCAGGCCGGCGATAGAAGCGGGGGAAGAGCGTCTGGGATTTCTGCCCGGAGACCTGGCGCAGAAGGTAGACCCCTATCTGAGACCGTTGTACGATGCCCTGGACGATATATTCGGACGCGAAAAATCAGAGAAACATCAGGAGCGCGGTGAGATCGAGATTGCTCCCCTGGCATATATGAGAGGCCGTACCTTAAGCCGGGCACGCGTGATAATCGACGAAAGTCAGAATGCGTCATTTTCCACGCTGAAGATGGCGCTGACGCGCCTTGGCGAAGGCTCAAAGATGGTACTGACCGGTGATGTGACTCAGATCGACCTTCCGAGGAATACAGATTCCGGTCTGGAAAGATGCGCACGGATTCTGGGCGGTATCGATGATATCGCCGTTACGAAGTTATCAAACCGTGACGTAGTCCGCAATAAGATTGTGAAAGATATTGTAAAGGCATTTGAAAAGGAAGAAGAACGTACACAGGCAAGACGTGACAAGAAACGGATCGGATCCGGTCCGAAGACGAGATAGTTTGAAATGGAATGAAAAAGATACATCCGGGGAAAAGATATCCCGGCTGTATCTTTTTCATTTAGTACAGGTGCAAAAGCCTCAAAGTAGCCCCTCTACGCCTACGTTTTTGCGTCTGCACTCTCGAAAAAACATTCTCACCGAACCAGCAAGGTATTTGGATTGTCCTATACTAGGAAGCTTTGTAAAAAAAGCAACTTTACAAGGGAGTGAAATGAGGTGTATAATAGGCTGGAGTTTGTATGTAAAGAATTGGAAATAAAACAATTATAATTCGAACCGGCAAACAGTTAGTAAAGGAGTAACTCATGAGTTTATACATGGAAGAAGAAGGCGGACTGAAGCTGCCTTTCAATACAGAAGATACAGCAAATCTTGTGATTGAGGCGGCGCTGGAATACGAAGGCTGTCCGTATGAGGCTGAGATTAATCTGCTGCTGACCACAGACGAGGATATCCGGGACATGAATCAGATGTTCCGCCAGATAGACAAAGCGACGGACGTGCTGTCTTTTCCTATGCTGGAATATGAGACGCCCGGGGATTTTTCAGAGATGGAAGCGCATTCCCAGGACTGCTTTAACCCAGAATCCGGGGAACTGATGCTGGGGGATATCGTCATATCAAAAGATAAAGTCCTTGAACAGGCAGAGGCTTACGGACATTCTCCTCGCAGAGAATACGCTTTTCTGATTGCCCACAGCATGCTGCACTTATTTGGATATGACCATATGGAGGAGGAAGAACGTCTTCTTATGGAGCAGAAGCAGAGGGACATTCTTGAAAATATTCAGATATTGCGGTAGGGTGTGTTTTGCATTGGAGCAAGGATTATCAATCACACTCTTTGCTAAGTAAACGGAACAGTTGCACGGAGGGAACTTATGGCTGAGTCACATAAGCAAAAAAAGAGAAAAGATGATTTTCTAATGCAGGGTGCGATCCTGGCGATTGCCGGAGTCATCACGAAAATCATTGGTGTTGTATATAGAATTCCCCTGACAAATATTCTGGGGGATGAAGGGATGGGATTTTACGGGTATGCGTTCGAAGTCTATGCACTGGCGCTGCTTCTATCTTCCCTGAGCCTGCCGACCGTAGTCTCAAAGCTTGTCTCCGCGAGGATGGCTATGAGGCAGAGAAGGAACGCATTCCGCGTATTTGTATGCTCCCTGGTGTTTTCCCTTGTGATTGGGGCTGTATTCGCCCTCATCATTTTCTTTGGCGCGGATCTGATTTCCACTCACATCATGGAATCGCCGCTCAGCGCTTATGCCCTGAAGGTTCTGGCGCCCGGGCTTTTTATTGTATCCGTCTTAGGTGTTCTGAGGGGATATTTCCAGGGGCTTGGCACCATGGTACCCACGGCCGTGTCACAGGTAATTGAGCAGATTGTCAATGCGGTTATCAGCCTGGCTGGCGCAAGCATCCTCTTTGGTATCGGGATAAAAGCGGCGGAGAAGCAGAATAACGATCTGATGGGGCCTGCATACGGGGCCGCAGGAGGAACACTGGGAACAATTGCAGGAGCCCTGTCTGCCCTGTTCTTCCTGTTATTTGCCATTTTTGTATACCGCGGTGTCATACGCAGACAGCTCCGCACAGACAGAACCCGCCGTCAGGAGAGCTACGGCCGGATTCTGAAGATTCTTCTGATTACGCTCGTTCCTATTATATTCAGTACTGCGATTTACAACATTAACCAGTTACTGGATATGACAATATTTAATAAAATTATGGCTGCGCAGGGGTATTCGGAAGAAAAATACATGGCTCTGCTGGGAATTTATTCGGGAAAATATAATACACTGCTCAGTGTACCGCTCGCCATGGCCAACGGTCTGGCAGCATCTATTATCCCCAGTCTGACCGGAGCGGTTGCCAGAAATGACCGACCGCAGATTCATAATAAGATTAACCAGTCTGTCCGGTTCACCATGCTCATAGCAATCCCCTGTTTTGTGGGATTTGTGGTACTGGCATCACCGATTATGGTTCTGCTTTTCGGAGATTCCAGTCGTACACCGGCATTGCTCCTCGCGGTCGGATCCATTACACTTGTATTTTACTGTTTATCCACGGTTACAAATTCCGTGCTGCAGGGCCTGGACAAAATATCTGTGCCTGCTAAGAATGCGGGAATATCACTGGTTGTACATATCATTTCCCTGCTGATTATGCTGATTGTATTTAAATGGAATATTTACGCGCTTGTGGGCAGCAACATTGTATTTGCACTTTGCATGTGTATCCTGAATATCAGGGCCATTCACAAGGCGAACGGACACCGTCAGGAGATGGAAAAGACTTTTGTGAAGCCGCTTCTCGCAGCCGTCATCATGGGTGTTGTTACGTATGCCGTGCACCTGGTGCTTGATCTTCTGATCGGAGGCCGTATTCCGACGATCCTTTCGATTTTGGCTGCCGTTGCCGTATACGCCGTGAGTATCTTAAAATTGGGTGCTCTTTCACCGGAAGATATCCGTGATCTGCCCCAGGGACGGAAAATACTGAGGATATGCAGAAAACTGCATCTGCTTCCCCACGGCGGACGGTAGAAACAACAGCCGATAAACTGATAATTTTTTCGAAAAATTGTATAGAATAATAAAAAAAGCCAATACTGTATGAAAAAAGGAGTCGGTCCTTATGAAAATGAAATACTGTATTGGCTTTTTTGCAGGCGTTTTTCTGCTTGTTTCCATGCTGGGGATTGGCTACCAGCTCAGCTACCAGTATATGCTGGACAGGCAGGAAGCCAAGGCTGAAATTCCGGAACAGAAAACGGAAAGCATTACAACAAAAGGGAGTGCCACAAAGAATGAAGGCTATTATATTTGTGAGCTCCATGGATATATTGTAGTTTATCTCAATGACAAGACAACAATTTATGAAGTTACAAGTATTCCGCTTTCAAACCTGCCGGAAGATATGCAGGAGGAAGTCAAGGAAGGAAAACTGATCGAGACGGAACAGGCACTCTACGGATTTTTAGAAAATTATTCGAGCTGATAAGTAGACGAAATCTGTCAAATAGTGTAATATATACTTTGTTCTGCAGCTTTGCTAAAGAAAATGATCTGCAAATAGGAGAAACAAATGGACGAACAAAAGATTAAACGAATCAATGAATTATACAGAAAATCCAAAGCCGAAGGCCTTACCGAATCTGAAAAGAAGGAACAGAAAATCCTGCGCCAGGAATATGTGGATTCTTTCAGGCAGAATCTGCGCAGCCAGCTTGATCGAATTGATATTGAGGAAAAAGATGGGACTGTTGTGAATCTGGGTGAAAAGTTTGGAAACAAAAAAGGAAATTAGGGCAAGGCTAAAAAAAGACAGGGCCTCTCTTCCCGCAGAGATGAGACAGGCCTTCAGCGACAGGATTTTTAAGGCTGTTATCGGACATCCCCTGTATCAGAATGCAGAGGAGATCTATTGTTATGTCGCTTTCCGGGAAGAAGTGTCTACGTTGTCGCTGGTGGAATACTCCTGGAAAATGGGAAAAAAGGTTGCAGTTCCCAAGATCCATGTGGATAACTCCGGGCTTAGAATGGAGTTTTATTATATTGACAGTATGGATGAACTGTCAGAAGGGTATTATGGGATATCCGAGCCGCCGGCAGAGAAAATGGCCTCCGGCAGCCAGGTACTGGTTATTATGCCCGGCGTGGCTTTTGACAGGCGGGGCAGCCGCATTGGTTACGGAAAAGGCTTTTATGACTCTTATCTTGGAAAGCATCCCGAATACCGCCGCATAGCGCTTGCCTATGAGATGCAGTGCCTGGATCGGATTCCTTCTGAGGTACACGATATCCGGCCTGAATGTATCATAACAGAAAAGGAGATTTATACATGCTGACAGGACTTCCGGGCGATCCGGTCATTTTGCTGAGCGTCGTGAATACGAAGCTCAGGGATTATTATCAATCATTGGACGAACTTTGCGATGATTTGGCGATATCCGCAGAAGAATTGGCCGGGAAGCTGAAAATGATAGATTACGAATATGATGCCGCAAGGAACCAGTTTGTCTGACTGCTGTCCGGGGCATAAGTAAAGGGATATTACATATGAAAACAATTGATTTTTCAAAAATTGACTTATTAAAAGAACCGCCTGTCCGAGAGCCGGAAAGGCAGTATTATTTTATAGCAAAAGCAAGAGAATACGTCAGGGAGCAGGCCGAAAAAGCAGGCCATCCTCTGACTTTTTGCGTTGTCACCTTTGGCTGCCAGATGAATGCCAGGGACTCCGAGAAACTGGCTGGTATACTGGAACAGATCGGATACCGGGAGGAAACCGACGAGGAAAAAGCGGATTTTGTAATTTATAATACCTGTACCGTCAGGGAGAACGCCAATCAGAGGGTGTACGGAAGGCTCGGCCAGTTAAACCGTGTCAAAAAAAAGAATCCGCATATGCTGATCGGCCTTTGCGGTTGTATGATGCAGGAACCGGAAGTCGTAGAAAAGCTTAAGAAGAGTTATCGGTTTGTAGATTTGATTTTCGGCACCCACAATATCTATAAATTTGCTGAACTGATTGCTACCCGTCTGGAATCCGGGCGTATGGTCATCGATATATGGAAAGATACAGATAAGATCGTAGAGGATCTGCCTGCAGAAAGAAAGTATTCGTTTAAATCCGGTGTTAATATCATGTTCGGCTGCAATAATTTCTGCAGCTACTGCATTGTCCCCTATGTGAGGGGGCGGGAGAGAAGCCGTAATCCACGCGATATCATCCGTGAGATCGAGGAACTGGTGGCTGACGGAGTGGTTGAAGTGATGCTTCTGGGACAGAATGTAAACTCCTACGGAAAGAACCTGGACCAGCCCATGAGTTTTGCACAGCTGCTCCGGGAGATTGAAAAAATAGACGGACTGAAAAGGATTCGTTTTATGACATCCCATCCCAAGGATCTGTCCGACGAACTGATCGAAGTGATGGGCAGCTCCGAAAAGATCTGCCGTCATCTCCATCTGCCGGTACAGTCCGGAAGCAGCCGCATTCTGGAAAAGATGAACCGCCGCTATACAAAAGAGCATTATCTGGAGCTGGTTGAAAAAATAAGGTCTTCTGTGCCGGACATCTCTCTGACTACGGATATTATCGTTGGTTTTCCGGGGGAGACGGAAGAGGATTTTCAGGAGACTCTGGATGTGGTCAGGAAAGTACGATATGACAGCGCCTTTACCTTTATCTATTCCAAGAGAACCGGCACGCCTGCGGCGGTAATGGAAGACCAGGTTCCAGAGGGCGTGGTGAAGGACCGATTCGACCGCCTCTTAAAAGAGGTGCAGAGTATATCGGGCGAAGTGTGTAGTGTATACACGAATACAATCCAGGATGTACTTGTCGAGACGGTCAATGACCACGATGCGGCGCTGGTAACCGGCCGAATGGGCAATAACCTGCTGGTTCATTTTCCAGGCGGTGAGGACCTGATCGGAAAGATTGTAAGTGTGGAATTAAAAGAATGCAGAGGTTTTTATTATATTGGCGATATGATTAAGAAATAAATTGTTGCTATGCACGCCCGATGAGACGTGCATAGTAACAATAAATTCCACCTATAATTCAATAAAAAACGTCCAGACTATATATAACAGATACGAATGGATATATAGGAGGACGTTTTTTCGGTGAAAAAAGTGAGCGAATACCTGGTACTCTGGACACTGGGCGGAACAATTTATTATACATTTGAAGTCATATTCAGAGGCTTTTCACATTGGTCCATGTTTTTGCTGGGCGGGCTTTGCCTTGTCTTCTTTGGACAGCAGGGACTCTGGGTAAAATGGGAGGATCCGCTTTGGCTGCAGCTGGTCCGCTGCGTGCTGTTTGTGACGGCGGGAGAGTTTATCACCGGGATCATAGTGAATAAATGGCTGCATTGGAACGTCTGGGATTATTCGGATCAGCCTTTTCAACTGTTCGGACAGATATGTGCGCCCTTTACCATCTTATTTTCCGGGCTGAGCGTGTTCGGGATCTTTCTGGCGGCATACCTGCTTTACTGGCTCTATGGAGAGACAAAACCACATTTTCACGTACTGTAATATTTTGCGTAACAGCTCAGACAGGTCTGCGCATTTACTGCGCAGACCGTACGAAAACATGGTGGTTGCAGGCATACAGCCCTTCGCCGCAGGCGAATTTAAATGGACTGGATGCGTAACAGTTCAGGCCTGTCTGAACTGTTACTATTTTACAAACATGTGTCGGCTCTTTGAGAAAAATTCTCTTTCACAACTTTTTTAAAAATGGTATACTAGTATAAGACAATCTAAATACCTTACTGTTTCGCTGGCCTGATTTTCCGATAGCACAGACGCAAAAGCCTCAGCGTAGCACCACTACGCCTGCGTTTTTGCGTCTGCACTCTCGAAAAATCATTCTCACCGAACCAGCAAGGCATTTAAATTGTCTTATACTAGAATGGAAATTCAGAAGCGAAAGGAAGTAGAAACGTGGCAGAATTAACACCAATGATGCAGCAGTATATGGAGACAAAGAATCAGTATCCGGACTGCATTTTATTCTATAGATTAGGCGATTTTTACGAGATGTTTTTTGAGGATGCCATTACGGCATCCAGGGAACTGGAGATCACGCTGACAGGCAAAAGCTGCGGGCTGGAGGAGCGGGCACCCATGTGCGGTGTCCCTTATCATGCCGTAGACAATTACCTGAACAAACTGGTCGCAAAGGGCTACAAGGTAGCCATCTGTGAGCAGATGGAGGACCCCAAGCTGACAAAGGGACTTGTCAAACGGGATGTAGTGCGGATTGTCACCCCCGGAACCAATCTGGCCCCGCAGGCACTGGATGAGACAAAGAACAATTATCTGATGTGTATCGTTTACATAGCCGACCGTTATGGCCTGGCCATCTCCGATATTACGACCGGAGACTATTTTGTAACAGAACTTCCCGACAGCGTAAAGCTGATGGATGAGATTTACAAGTTTATGCCCTCCGAAATCATCTGCAATGAATCTTTTTACATGAGCGGCATGGATTTGGATGACCTGAGAAACCGGCTTGGAATCGCTATATATTCTCTGGACGCCTGGTATTTTGATGATGCAGTCTGCAGGAAGAAGCTGCTGGAGCATTTTCATGTATCCTCCTTTGCAGGGCTTGGGCTGGAGGATTATGACTGCGGGATCATCAGCGCCGGAGCCCTCCTTCAGTATCTGCTGGAAACCCAGAAAAACAATCTGTCCCATTTGACCCATATTACTCCCTATACCACGGGAAAATATATGATGCTGGACAGTTCTACCAGAAGGAATCTGGAACTATGCGAGACGCTGAGGGAAAAGCAAAAAAGAGGTTCCCTGCTCTGGGTGCTGGATAAGACCCGGACTGCCATGGGGGCCCGGACACTCAGGAAGTATGTGGAACAGCCTTTGATAGAAAAAGAGGAGGTTCTTCGGCGCCTGGATGCGGTAGAGGAATTAAAGAACAATGCAATCTCTCGCGAAGAGATCCGCGAATACCTGTCGCCGGTCTATGACCTGGAACGCCTGATTACCCGAATCACCTACGGTTCTGCCAATCCAAGAGACCTGACCGCGCTGTGCAGTTCGCTGGAGATGCTGCCGCCGATCAAATACATACTCGAAGAGATGCAGTCCCCGCTTCTGGGAGGAGTGCGCGATGATCTGGATACACTGGAAGATTTGTGTTCGCTGATCAAGGATGCGATCATAGATGATCCTCCGCTTGCGATGAAAGAGGGCGGTATTATACGGGACGGCTACAGCGAGGAGGTCGATACGCTCAGGCACGCCAAGTCAGACGGGAAAGACTGGCTGGCTAAGCTGGAAGAAGAAGAGCGTGAAAAAACCGGTATTAAGAATCTGAAGATTAAGTACAACAAGGTCTTCGGATATTATCTGGAAGTGACCAATTCCTATAAAGATCTTGTGCCGGATTATTATACAAGAAAGCAGACGCTTGCCAATGCGGAGCGTTATATTACACCGGAACTCAAAGAGCTGGAAGACACAATACTGGGGGCAGAGGACAAGCTGTATGCACTGGAATACGAGCTATACAGCGCTGTCCGCGACACCATAGCCGGGGAGGTCGAGCGCATCCAGAAAACAGCCAAGGCGGTGGCGGCGCTGGACGTATTTGCATCCCTTGCCCTGATTGCGGAACGCAATAATTATGTGCGCCCTAAAATTAACGAAAAGGGCGTAATCGACATCAAGGACGGACGGCACCCGGTCGTGGAAAAGATGATTCCCAATGATATGTTCATCTCAAACGATACCTATCTGGATGATAAAAAGCAGAGGATCTCCATCATCACCGGACCGAATATGGCCGGTAAGTCCACTTACATGCGGCAGGCCGCACTGATCGTTTTGATGGCGCAGCTGGGCTCCTTTGTTCCGGCATCCAGTGCCAATATCGGGCTGGTCGACAGGATCTTTACCCGGGTTGGGGCGTCGGATGATCTCGCTTCCGGACAGAGTACGTTTATGGTCGAGATGACAGAGGTTGCCAATATCCTGCGCAATGCAACCAGCAAAAGCCTGCTTATCCTGGACGAAATCGGAAGGGGAACCAGCACATTTGACGGACTCTCCATCGCATGGGCCGTTGTGGAGTATATCTCCGACACGCATCTGCTGGGAGCAAAAACACTGTTTGCGACACACTACCATGAGCTGACCGAGCTGGAAGGCAAGATAGAAAACGTAAACAATTACTGTATTGCGGTAAAAGAAAAGGGAGACGACATCGTTTTCCTGCGCAAGATCGTGAAAGGCGGGGCGGACAAGAGTTATGGGATCCAGGTAGCCAAACTTGCCGGAGTGCCGGACATTGTCATAGAAAGGGCAAAAGAGATTGTAGAAGAACTCAGTGATGAGGATATCACCACAAGAGTCAGCGAAATTGCCGTCAAAGAACACGAGAGCAAAAAGAAATCCAAGGTCAAAAAATACGATGAAGTTGACATCGCCCAGATGTCTCTGTTTGATACGGTAAAAGACGGAGATGTCCTGGAAGAATTGAAAAATATTGATGTTGGGAACCTGACCCCGATTGATGCATTAAACACGATATACAGATTGCAAAACAAACTGAAAAACCGCTGGTAAAAGCAAAGGGGTCTGACCCTCTTGCAAAGGGGACCACCCCCTTTGCAGAAGGGTCAGACCCCTGGAGCGTGTTTGATAATTCATTGTACACGTCTGACCGCCCCATTTCACGACCTATTTTAGCCAAATTTTATCAACGTAGAACCACTACGCCTCAAAAATTTGGTTAAAACATCTCGCAAAGTGGGACAATCAGCCGTATACATGGTTTATCAAACACACTCTATGGCGGAAAAGGAGAGAAGCTATGCCACATATTCAGGTATTGGATCAGATTACAATTGATAAAATTGCTGCCGGAGAGGTGATTGAGCGTCCGGCCTCTATTGTAAAGGAGCTGGTGGAAAACGCCATTGATGCCCGGGCTACTGCCGTTGTAGTGGAGATACAGGAGGGCGGTATTTCTTTTATCCGGATCATGGATAATGGGGACGGAATACTCCGTGAGGACGTGCCAAATGCTTTCCTCAGGCATTCTACAAGCAAGATTCGGGCGGTTGAAGACCTTTCGCACATCGAATCGCTGGGATTCCGCGGAGAGGCTCTTTCCAGTATTGCTGCAGTTACGCAGGTGGAATTGATTACGAAGAGGAGAGAAGATACTTTAGGAACCCGCTATCTAATTGAGGGCGGCAAAGAACAATTGATAGAGGATACAGGCGCTCCGGATGGGACGACCTTCCTGATACGCCAGCTTTTCTATAATGTTCCGGCCAGAAGAAAGTTCTTGAAGACCCCTATGACAGAGGCCGGTCATATACAAGACCTGTTGATGCGCCTGGCGCTTTCCCATCCGGAAGTGTCATTCCAGTTCATCAACAACGGGCAGGAAAAGTTAAGGACAGCGGGTAATGGCCGGTTGAAAGATGTGATCTACAGCATCTATGGACGCGAGGTGGCCGCCAATTTGATTGAGATGGATTACGGGAAAGGCGGGATCCATATTACCGGCTATCTCGGGAAGCCTACCATCAGCCGCGGCAACCGGAATTTCGAAAACTTTTTTGTAAATGGCAGGTATGTAAAGAGCGCCATGATCTCCAAGGCCATAGAGGATGCATACCGTGATTTTGTTATGCAGCATAAATTTCCTTTTGTTGTATTACACTTCCATATTAATGGCGAAGATATAGATGTAAACGTTCATCCTACAAAGATGGAACTTCGGTTCCAAAGACAGCAGGAAGTATACAACACGGTCTATGAAGCCGTGCACAGAACGCTGCTGGAACCGGAATTAATCCCTGTCGTGGATGTCCCGGAACCTCCAAAGGCGGCAGAAGAGGCTCCGTCAGGAAGTCCGTTCTTACTAAGACCCAAGGCTGGCGCCGTGTCGGATAAAGGCTCGCCAATGACCGCAGGAAAGCAGGAAAGCGCGGAGATGGCGCCCGAGGAGAAAAATGAAGACTACTTCCTCAAAAAGATGAGGGAAAGAGTCTTGTCTTACCATAACCGTGCGTCCTCCGCGGAAGTATCCGATATCCGCCAGATCCACCGACCGGATGAACAGACATCCCGAATCCGGGAAGCCGCGGAAAAACGCAGGGCAGACGAACAGACAACCCACGATGCAAAGCCCCTGCCGGCAGTAACCATCCGGGAAGCCGGGGATATCCCATCCTCTGCTTGGTCAGATGCAGCACCGACACATCTTTCAGAAGAGCGGGCAGTTTATGGAGAAAATCCGGAACCTTCTGAGAAGCCAAAAGCCACCGAGAAGCCGGAAGCCCCTGAAAAGCCGGAACAGCTGAATCTTTTCGACGAAAAGCTGCTGAAGCGCGAGGTAAAGGCGGAATATAAGCTCATTGGCCAGGTGTTCGATACGTACTGGCTAGTCCAGTTCCATGACAGCCTCTATATCATAGACCAGCATGCCGCCCATGAGAGAGTTCTTTATGAGCGGACACTCAAAGGCATGAAAAACCGGGAGTTTACCTCCCAGTATCTGAGTCCGCCTGTCATCCTCAGCCTTTCCATGCAGGAGACAGAGCTTCTGAATGAGCATATGGACCGGTTTAAAAGAATCGGGTTTGAAATCGAACCCTTTGGTGGCGATGAGTATGCAGTCCGCGCAATACCGGACAATCTGTTTGGTATTGCAAAGAAGGAGCTGCTCCTGGAGATGCTGGACGGACTGGCCGATGGGATTACGACTTCCATGACGCCGGAACTGATTGACGAGAAGGTGGCGTCCATGTCCTGCAAGGCCGCAGTAAAAGGAAATAACCGCCTGTCCGCCATGGAGGTGGATACACTGATCCAGGAGCTGCTGGAGCTGGACAATCCATATCACTGTCCTCACGGACGGCCGACCATTATCGCCATGACGAAACGGGAACTGGAAAAGAAATTTAAGAGGATCATATAAATGAAAAAGCCATTGATTATATTGACGGGGCCGACCGCCGCAGGCAAAACGAAAGCTTCCATCGGCCTTGCAAAAGCAGTAGGTGGAGAGATTATTTCCGCCGACTCCATGCAGGTATACCGGTACATGGACATCGGCTCCGCGAAAATCCGGCCCGCCGAAATGGAGGGAATTCCCCACCATCTTGTAGACGTCCTGGATCCGGAAGAGGACTTTCATGTGGTGCGTTTCCAGCAGATGGCAAAGGAGGCCATGAAAGGAATCTATAAA
Organism: Faecalicatena contorta; assembly: GCF_001404335.1. Lineage (GTDB taxonomy): Bacteria > Bacillota > Clostridia > Lachnospirales > Lachnospiraceae > Faecalicatena > Faecalicatena contortus_B. The sequence continues at coordinate 21,664 of NZ_CYZU01000038.1, read as the reverse complement.
AGAGGACACATTCCCATAGTCGTGGGCGGCACGGGTTTTTACATCCAGGCCCTGCTCTATGATATCGACTTTACGGAGAATGAGGGGGATACCGCCTGCAGGGAGCATCTGGAGCAGCTTGCCAGGGAAAAGGGAGCTGCATACCTCCACGCAATGCTGCGGGAAAAAGACCCCAAATCAGCCGAAGATATCCACGAGAACAACGTAAAACGCGTGATCCGCGCCCTGGAATTTTATCAGCAGACCGGGATTCGTATCTCGGATCACAATGCAGAAGAACGAAAAAAAGAATCTCCGTACAATTACGCCTATTTTGTGCTTCATGATGACCGGTCACGCCTGTATGAACGGATTGACCGCCGGGTTGACCGGATGCTGGAAGAAGGCCTCGTGGAAGAGGTAAAATCATTAAAGGACCGCGGTCTTGGACGTGATAAAATCTCCATGCAGGGGCTGGGATACAAGGAAATCATGGCGTATCTGGATCAGGAGATGACGCTGGATGAAGCGGTTTATACGATCAAAAGAGACACCCGCCACTTTGCAAAGCGGCAGATTACCTGGTTCAAAAGAGAACATGATGTCATCTGGCTGAATAAACAGGAATTTGCTTATAATGAGAAACGCCTTCTTGCACGGATGCTGGATGAGCTGGAAAAACGCAGTATAATAGAGAAAGAAGATAGATGAGGATCGCAGTATGAGCTTAGAAATGAATCAGATATATGAAGAATTAGGTATCCAAAAAGAAGTATACGAATTCGGGCGCAAGGCGGAAGAGGAGCTTGCCCCCCGGTTCCGTGAGTTTGAAAAGACTGCGGAATTCAATCAGCTGAAGGTACTGCATGCGATGCAGGAAAACCGTGTTAACGAAGGCTGTTTTCAGTTTGCAAGCGGATACGGTTACAACGACCAGGGCAGGGATACCCTGGAAGCGGTGTACGCCAGCGCCTTCCATACGGAAGCCGCTCTGGTACGTCCGCAGATTACCTGCGGGACCCACGCCCTTGCCCTTGCCCTTGCGGCAAACCTGCGTCCCGGGGACGAGCTGCTTTCTCCCGTGGGCAAACCTTATGACACCCTGGAAGAAGTAATCGGAATCCGTGAATCAAAAGGTTCCCTGGCAGAATACGGCATCACCTACCGCCAGGTGGAACTGCTGGAAAACGGATATTTTGACTATCCGGCAATCAAAGCGGCGCTGAACGAAAAGACAAAGCTGGTTACCATACAGCGCTCCAAAGGCTATCAGACACGTCCCAGCTATTCCGTTCATAAAATCGGAGAACTGATCGCCTTTATCAAAGGGATCAAACCGGATGTTATCTGTATGGTAGACAACTGTTACGGAGAATTTGTCGAAACCATCGAACCGAGCGATGTGGGCGCGGATATGATCGTAGGTTCCCTGATCAAAAATCCGGGCGGCGGTCTGGCTCCCATAGGCGGGTACATTGCCGGAAAGGAGGCGCTGATCGAAAACTGCGCGTACCGCCTGACATCCCCTGGACTTGGCAGGGAGGTCGGCGCATCTCTTGGCGTCATGCAGTCCTTTTACCAGGGATTCTTTCTGGCCCCTACCGTAGTGTGCAGTGCAGTAAAAGGTGCCGTATTCGCCGCATATCTGTATGAAAAGCTGGGATTTGGCGTGATACCTGACAGCAGGGAAAGCAGGCATGATATCATCCAGGCAGTGGAACTGGGAACTCCCGAAGGCGTAATTGCATTCTGCAAGGGCATCCAGGCCGCAGCTCCTGTCGACAGTTACGTAACACCGGAACCCTGGGCCATGCCGGGATATGACAGCGATGTAATCATGGCGGCCGGCGCGTTTGTCCAGGGCTCCTCTATCGAATTGAGTGCGGACGGTCCGATCAAACCGCCCTACGCGGTTTATTTCCAGGGCGGGCTGACATGGCCACATGCCAAACTTGGTATCCTGAAATCATTGCAGAGCATGGTGGACGCAGGAATTATCTCAGCCGAATCCCTGCTGCAATATTAGAGCGTGTCTGAAAATTCATTGCTGCAGGCAGCATTCAACCACAAGGCACAAAGAAGAAAAGGAGGCACATCCATGAATAAAGTTGCAGTAATCGGGGGCGGGGCATCCGGCCTGATGGCAGCCATTACCGCCGCGCGAAACGGCGCCGGGGTCTGTATTCTTGAACATAAGGACCGGGTGGGCAGAAAAATTCTGGCGACAGGAAACGGCAGGTGCAATTTTACGAACCTGCACCAGGAACCGATCTGCTACCACTCTGAAAATGTTCTCTTTCCCTGGAAGATCATTGAAAAATTCAATGCGCAGCAGACAATCGCATTTTTTCTGGAACTGGGCATCTATTCTAAAAACAGGAACGGATATCTCTACCCGCAGTCTGACCAGGCATCCGCGGTCCTGGAAGTGCTGCGCATGGAGGCGCGCCGCCTGGGGATAGAGATCCATACGGAGACAGAATGCAGAGAAATCATTCCGAATAAAAAAGGATTTCTGCTGCAGACAGATCACGGCAGTTTCCGTGTACAGAAGGTCATCCTGGCCGCCGGTTCCAAGGCTGCTCCATCCACGGGTTCCGATGGTTCCGGCTATGGCCTGGCAAAACAGCTGGGACACCGTCTGGTTCCGGTTCTTCCCTCCCTTGTGCAGTTGAAATGCAGAGAGAACTTCTATAAAAGCATCGCCGGTGTTCGTGTCGGAGGAAGCGTGTCTGTCTATACGGACGGTGAATGCCAGGCAAAGGATACTGGGGAGATCCAGCTTACCGGTTATGGCATATCGGGAATCCCGGTTTTTCAGGTCAGCCGCTGCGCCGCTATCGGTCTCTATGAAAAAAAGTCGGTAACCGCAGTATTGAATTTTATGCCTGATTTTACAGAAGAACAATTTCTGGCCTTTTTGAAAAAACGGATTGCCGCCCGTCCGCAAAAAACAGCAGAAGAATTCTTTGTCGGCCTGTTCCATAAAAAGCTCTCCGCACTGTGGCTGAAACTGGCACATCTTGACCCGTCCGCGGCGGTTGGAGACTGGACCGTGGAAGAGGTCCTTGCCCTTGCACGCCTGATACAGCATTTTTCTACGGAAATAACGGAGACCAACTCCTTTGAGCAGGCCCAGGTCTGCCGAGGAGGCGTCAATACGGAGGAAGTCACAGACAATCTGGAATCCCGTTTTGTCCCCGGCCTGTATTTTGCAGGGGAAATTCTGGATGTGGACGGTCTGTGCGGAGGCTACAATCTGCAGTGGGCATGGTCCAGCGGCTATGTAGCCGGAAAGGAGGCTGCCGGTGCTTAGAGTCAGCCAGATCAATCTACACCCGGGGCATACTCCGGAGGAATTAGAGAAAAAGCTTTTAAAAACCCTATCCGTTAAAAAGTCCGATCTGCTTGGATGGCGCATAGCAAAGCAGTCCATCGACGCCCGGAAAAAACCGGATGTGTTCTTTTCCTATACGGTGGATGCCGAGGTCAGGCATGAGAACCAGGTTCTGAAAAGAGCCGGAAAGCAGGTGCGGCAGATCCGTGTCAGCGCCTATCAGCCGCCCGCCCCGGGCAGCATTCCGCTAAGCCGCAGGCCGGTCATCGCAGGCAGCGGCCCGGCCGGAATGTTCTGCGCCTATCTGCTGGCTAAAAGCGGATACCGGCCGCTGCTTCTGGAACGGGGGGGCTGCGTGGAGGAGCGGATCAAAGATGTGGAAGATTTCTGGAACGGCGGCCGCCTGAATTTGTCCTCCAACGTCCAGTTCGGGGAAGGAGGAGCAGGCACTTTTTCAGACGGCAAGCTGAATACACTGGTCAAAGATTCCAAAGGAAGAAACCGCTTTGTCCTGGAGACATTTGCTGCACATGGTGCTCCTGAGCGTATCCTTTTTGAACAGAAGCCCCATATAGGCACCGACGTTCTGATCGATGTGGTCAAGAATATGCGTCAGAGCATACTGGAACTGGGCGGAGAAGTCCGGTTCCACAGCCAGGTGACCGATATCCTGCTGGATTTGGCCGCCCCCTCCGAAGAGCCCCGCATCAAACAGGTCGTTGTAAACAACAGGGAGGCGCTGGACACGGAGCTTCTGGTTCTTGCCGTGGGCCACAGTGCGCGGGATACTTTCCGGATGCTGTATGACAGACAAATCCCTATTCAGGCAAAGTCCTTTGCCGTAGGGGTGAGAATTGAACATCCCCAGTCGATGATCAGCCAGTGCCAGTATGGAAAGACAGACTGCCCGGAACTACCCGCCGCATCCTATAAACTGACGGCACAGCTTTCCAACGGAAGAGGAGCCTATACCTTCTGCATGTGTCCGGGGGGATACGTCGTCAATGCCTCCTCCGAGGAGGGCCGCCTGGCAGTCAATGGGATGAGCTACCACGCGAGAGACGGAGCCAATGCGAACAGCGCGGTCATTGTCACTGTAACACCAGAAGATTACGGGACGGATCACCCGCTTGCAGGCGTGGAATTCCAGCGAATGCTGGAGGAACGCGCATGGAAGGAAGGAAACGGGAAAGTTCCGGTTCAGCGCTTCGGTGACTTCTGCAGCGGCCGCCTCACAACAGAGCCCGGAACAATCCTGCCTCAGATCAAAGGTCCCTGGACCTTCTCCAACGTCAGGAATATTTTCCCGAACGTTCTGGCAGATTCCCTGGAAGAAGGCATCTATGCCATGGATCATAAAATCCATGGATTTGCAAGAGAAGATGCTATGCTTTCCGGTGTGGAAAGCCGAACCTCTTCTCCTGTCAGAATTATCAGAAACGAGGACTTCGAAAGCCCTGCTGCCTCCGGACTATATCCATGCGGAGAGGGCGCCGGGTATGCAGGGGGAATCACCTCTGCAGCGATGGATGGGATCAAGACAGCCGAAGCACTTATTCAGAAATATACACCAAAGTATACTTGAGTAAGTTTAAGCTCTTATCCGACTTCACAAAAAATTAAGAATAGCAGACCTATACATGATTTTTAATTTATGCTAAAATAAATCATTGTATTGAGCCATCCGCAGTCTGAAATAATTATATGAACCAAAACAATACAATGAAAGAGATGTTGGAAGAAGCGCGCCCTTATGAGAAATGCGCCAAATATGGAGCGAGTAATTTGACGGACATTGAATTACTGGCTGTTTTACTGCGTACAGGGACACGGGGAGAGAATTCCCTGCAGCTTGCGGAGAAGCTTCTGCATCCCGATTTTGCCCAGGAGGGCATCCTGAGCATTCATCAGTGGACAAAGGAACAGCTTCTTTTAGTCCGTGGAGTCGGCAAGGTTAAGGCAGTACAGATCCTATGCCTGTCCGAGCTTTCCAAAAGGCTCTCCAAGGCAGCTGCGGAGATTGGGCTGAACTTTACAAGCCCGGCCTCAGTCGCCCGTTATTATATGGAAGACATGCGTCACAAAAGGCAGGAGACCATGAAGCTTCTGCTTCTGAACACAAAAACCCGCTTAATCGGGGAGACTGATATATCAAAGGGGACGGTCAATTCGGCCGTAATCTCGCCCCGCGAGCTGTTTGTAGAAGCGCTGCAGAAAAATGCGGTTTCTATCGTACTGCTGCACAACCATCCCAGCGGAGACCCGACACCGAGCAAGGATGACATCCTTGTTACAAGAAGGATAAAGGATGCCGGTATATTGATTGGGATCGAGCTGCTGGATCATCTGGTGATCGGCAATAATTGTTATATCAGTATGCGGGAAAAGGGACTTATATAAGGATAGGGGAAGGTTATACAATGGCCAGAAATGTATATGGACTCGATTTGGGAACATATGAGATAAAAGTATATGATAAGAAAAAAGAGGAGATCTGGAAAGCCAAGAATGTTATCGCCATGCAGGACAAAAAGTATATTTTTTCCGTAGGCGACGAAGCATATAAGATGTATGAAAAAGCGCCGGATAATATCAAGGTGGTATTCCCCATGCACAACGGGGTGATTGCACATTTTGATGACATGCAGTATCTGCTCCAGAATCTGTTAAAAATGGACCGGCAGTTTTCCCGCGGCGCCGAATACGTAATCGCGGTTCCTACGGACGTGACTGAGGTAGAGAAGAGGGCTTTCTACGACCTCGTATTCCATTCAACTGCAAAAGCCAAATCCGTCCGGATTGTAGAGCGGGGGATTGCCGATGCTCTGGGCATGGATATAGACATCTGGAATGAAAAGGGCATCTTTATCGTCAATATCGGAGGGGAGACAACGGAATTATCTGTGATTGCCTCCGGCGGTATGGTTTTGAACCGTTTGATCCAGATCGGCGGCATCCATTTTGACAATGCCATCACTCATCTCGTCCGGCATAACCGTGACTTTCTGATCGGCCGCCTGACAGCCGAAACGTTGAGACGGGAATTCGGGGTATTTGACCAGGCGGCAGATGCTTCGCTGACTGTTGCCGGAAGAAATCTTATTACGGGTGTTCCGGAGCAGAAAAGCATTCCTATCGGACTCGTCAGGGCGGCCATGAAAGAGCCGCTGTCTGACTGCGTCCGCGCCATCAAATCCATGATAGACAGAACACCCCCGGATGTACGAAGGGGGATTGACCAGAACGGAATCTGCCTGACCGGCGGCCTGGCCAATCTGAAAGGGCTGTCTACATATCTGGAGGAAAGCACCGGCCTTGGAGTGCGGACGGTACAAAATCCTGAGCTCTGTGCAGTAAGCGGGCTCAAGAAGATTGTACTGAACAAAGATTACAGTAAGTTAACATATTCCATGTTAGATGAAGATTATAGGTGGCTGAGATAATATGAAAAAGAAAAATCAAACCTCGTCGACAAATAAATACTGGCTGGCAGGGCTTTCTCTGTTCTGCATCCTGTTGATGGTGCTTTCCGTATTTTCCGACAAAGCGGAGGGGCCGTTCAAAGGGATTGCCAGCGTAACAGTCATTCCCATGCAGAAAGGCATCAATCAGATCGGCACCTGGCTGGGCGACATATGCGACAATTTCGACACGCTGCAGCAGGTGAGGAAGGAAAACGAAAAACTGCAGGCAAAGGTAGATGAACTGATCACCGAGAATAACAACCTGCAGGAGGAAAAGTATGAACTGGAACGGCTGCAGGCGCTGTATAAACTGGATCAGAACTATACCGAATATGAGAAAACAGGCGCCCATGTCATCGCAAAAGATTCCGGCAACTGGTTCAGTACCTTTACGATTGACAAAGGAAGCAATGACGGGATTAAGGTAGATATGAACGTACTGGCTGGAAGCGGCCTGGTCGGAATTGTCATCAAAACAGGCCCCACATGGTCCACGGTCCGTTCCATCATCGATGACTCCAGCAACGTAAGCGGCATGTCACTTTCCACATTCGACAAGTGTATGGTAAGAGGGGATCTTTCTCTGATCAATGACGGGAAAATCCGTTTTGAACAGATGGAAAACAATGAAAATAAAGTGCAGGTGGGAGACCAGATCGTCACCTCTCATATCAGTCCTAAATATCTTCAGGGAATCCTGATTGGTTATATCAGTGAGATCACCGTAGATTCCAATAACCTGACCCGCTCCGGATATATTACACCCGTCGTGGACTTTAAGAACCTCCAGGAGGTGCTCGTAATTACAACAACAAAGGCGGATCTCACAGGCAAGGACGCAGAAGAATAATGAAAAGCAAATGGAAGTATGCAATATCCGGCAGGAAAGGGGAATACGGCAGATGAAAAAGATGAAGGCAAAAAGAGCAGGCGTAACGGCGGTTATACTGATTGTATGCTATCTGCTGCAGTGCACGCTGTTCCCGCACCTGGCTCTCGCTTCAATCAAACCAAACCTTATGATTATTCTAACAGCTTCTTTTGGTTTCATGAGAGGTTCAAAGGACGGGATGCTGGTCGGCTTCTTTTCCGGCCTGCTTATGGATATCCAGTTTGGCGGAATCATCGGATTTTATGCCCTGATCTATCTGCTGCTGGGATTTGTCAACGGCCTGTTTCAGCAGGTATATTACGACGAAGACGTCAAACTGCCGCTATTACTGATTGCAGCAAGCGAGTTCCTATACGGACTTGTCATTTACCTGTTGATGTTCATGCTGCGCAGTGAATTTAATTTTATATACTATTTCAGTCATAATATCATTCCGGAGCTCATATATACTATTGTGATTGCTCTCGGATTATACCCATTGATTTTATATTTTAACCATAAACTGGAAGCAGATGAAAAAAGGAGTGCAAGTAAATTTGTTTGAGCGTATAAAAGATGCAATTTATCGGATCGTAAAGTCACGGCTGTTTGTTTTAATCCTTGCATTCTGTATCTTATTTGCGGTACTGATCAACCGCGTATTTTATCTTCAGATTGTAAAAGGACAGTATTATCTGGACAACTATAAGCTGCAGATCCGAAAGACCCGGGAGGTGCCGGGCACACGAGGCAATATCTATGACAGAAACGGCAACCCCCTGGCCTATAACGAGCTGGCGTATTCCGTGACAATAGAAGATAATATCACCGCCGACACCCGGAAAGAAAAGAACCGGATCCTGAATGAGATCCTGGATAAGATCATAAACATCGTGGAGTCCAATGGGGATTCCGTAATCAGCGACTTTGGAGTGGTTCTGGATTCTGCGGGAAATTATGAGTTTACACAGACAAACGAGACGCTTAAGCTGCGTTTTATCGCGGACGTCTATGGGCTCAAAACAATTGACGAGCTGAAGGACAAGCAGCGCAATGCATCCGCAGAGGATATCATCAATTATCTGTGTACGGATGAAACTTATGGTTACGGCCTGGATGTCAAATCACTGGACAAGACGTATATCCTGAAAATGGTGAATCTCCGATACGCAATCGGCCTGAACAGCTTTCAGAAATATATTCCGACTACACTGGCCACCGATGTAAGTGATGAGACCGTGGCCTCTATTATGGAGAATCTGGACCAGTTGGAAGGGGTGGATATCGCGGAAGATTCCATGCGCCGTTACACGAACAGCAAGTATTTTGCTTCCATCATCGGCTATACCGGCAAGATATCACAGGAAGAATATAACTCCCTGGATAAGGATCAGAAAAAGAAATATTCCCAGACCGACATTATCGGCAAATCCGGGCTTGAACAGACCATGGATGAGGTGCTCCAGGGCACAAAGGGACAGACGCAGTATTACGTGGACAGTGTCGGCAAGGTAACTGAGACGGTCAGCAGTAAAGACCCGGAAGCCGGCAATGACGTCTATCTGACGATTGACAAAGACCTGCAGGAGCAGACGTATCAGCTGATCGAAGAAAAACTGGCCGGAATTGTGCTGTCCAAGCTCAGTGACCAGATGAATTATGACCCGAGTCAGACGAGCGATTCGTCACATATCATCATTCCTGTGGATGATGCCTACAATGCATTTATCGCAAATGAGATTATCGATGAGACACATTTTGGGGCAGAAGATGCCAAAACAGTAGAAAAACAGGTATATGGAATCTTTTCGGACAGAAAAACTGCGGCGATCCAGGAGATCATCGGAGAGCTGAATAACAGCGGCGCCGCTGCCTATAAGGATCTTTCGGCTGAAATGAAAGCTTATATGGATTATGTCTCTATTGACGTCCTGCAGGAGGCCGCAGGGGTTTTGATGCAGGATTCCATTGATACCGGTGATGAGATATATAAACAGTGGACAACGGATGAGACGATCAGCCTGAACCAGTATCTGAATTATGCAATTTCCAAGAACTGGATTGATACATCAAAGCTGTCTGATTATGTCTCAGCAGAGAAATATTCCGATTCCGCAGAAATTTATCAGGGAATTTTAACATTTTTACAAGATTATTTGGTTTCAGATGTTAATTTCGACAAACTTCTCTACAAATATCTTATAAAATCAGGTAGTATCACTGGCGGTCAGGTCTGCGCCATGGTATATGAGCAGGGTGTCCTGCCCATGGATGAGGGAACATATAACGGTCTGATTGACGGCAGCGTAAATTCTTACGCATGGCTGCGCCAAAAGATCCAGAGTCTGGAGATTACGCCCGGGCAGCTTGCACTGGAACCTTGTACAGGCTCTGCCGTTGTCAGCGACCCGAATACTGGAGAAGTGCTGGCGTGTGTATCCTATCCGGGATACGATAATAACCGTCTGGCCAACACCATGGACTCCAAGTATTATAATCAGCTTGTAACCGGGCTTTCCCGTCCGTTTTACAATAATGCAACACAGGAACGCACTGCACCGGGTTCCACCTACAAGATGCTTTCTTCTGTAGCAGCGCTTACGGAAGGCGTCATAGATGGCGGTTCGTATATTAACTGCTCCGGCGAATTTGACAAGGTCACGCCAAGCCCGAGGTGCTGGGTCTATCCCGGGGCCCATGGTATGCTTGATGTTGTCGGAGCCCTTAAGGTTTCCTGCAATGACTTTTACTATGAAGTCGGATATGACCTGGGACTTGATAAAGATGGTAATTACGACAGCGATAAAGGCGTCAAAGCGCTCGCAAAGTATGCGGAAGAATTCGGGCTAGGTGAAAAATCGGGCATCGAAATACCGGAATCAGAACCGCAGATATCGGATGAATACTCCGTGCTGTCCGCAATCGGACAGGGCACTAACAACTATACGGTCAGCCAGCTGAACAGATATGTGTCAACTGTAGCAAATAAGGGGACTGTATATAAGCTGACCCTGTTGGATAAGACAACGGATGTCAACGGTAAGATCATCAAGCAGTATGAACCTGTCGTCACGAACGAGATTAAAGATGTAAGCAGTACCACATGGGATCTGGTTCATCAGGGAATGATCGCCATGATCGGTTATACATCCAGTTTTTCGGGATTGGAGATTTCCATGGCGGGTAAGACAGGTACTGCGCAGCAGAGCGAGATCCATCCGGATCATGGTTTGTTTGTTGGATTTGCACCTGCGGAATCTCCGGAGATTGCAATTTCAGTGCGTATCGCAAACGGTTACAGCTCATCCTACGCTGCCGAGATCGGCAGGGATATTGTCAGGGCGAACTTTAAGCTTGCCGACAAAGAAGAATTGATCACTGGTTCTGCCGCACAGCTTGGTTCAGCTATTGCAGGCGACTAAGTACTACATTGCGCAGGTTCCGGTGCTTATAGTACCAGAAAAGGATGTGAAGAAGATACATGGACAAGCTGGTAACAATTAAGAGCAACAGATATGGGATTGAGGTTCATCTGAATCCGGAAGTGCCATTTGACGTTTTACTGGAAAGCGTGGCCTCTAAATTCAAAGACTCGGCGAAGTTCTTTGAGGGGGCCAAGATGGCGGTTACATTTCTGGACAGGAAGCTCTCAGACCAGGAAGAACAGGCGGTCCTTCATACGATCGCCGAGATAACGGGGATTGACATTGTCTGCATTATAGACAGGGACGAGACCAATGAATTGACATACAAAAGCATTGTAGAGAATACGCTCACCAATATGCAGAAACGGGAAGGGCAGTTCTACAGAGGTACTTTAAGCAAAAGACAGGTGCTGGAATCCGATTCGAGCATCATCATTCTTGGTGATGTTGAGCTGGGTGCTAAAGTAATTGCCAAAGGAAACGTTGTCATTGTTGGTTCTCTGTCTGGTTCAGTCCATGCAGGAGCTGCGGGCAGCAGAGATGCGTTCATCGTAGCTCTGGCCATGCAGCCGAAACAACTTCGAATTGGCGATATTGAAGCAAAGCGTCAGGTCATCTATCAGGAAAGCCTCAGCATCCGGGGGCCCAAGATAGCGGTGGTTGACGGACGCAGGATTTACGTGGATCCACTTGTGGACGAATAGAAGTTGTAGGAGGAAGAAAACATGGGAGAAGTAATTGTCATCACATCAGGAAAAGGCGGGGTCGGAAAGACGACAACGACAGCAAATATTGGAATTGGTTTATCGCAGCTTGGTAAAAAAGTCATCGTGATCGACACGGATCTGGGCCTGAGAAACCTGGATGTCGTTATGGGACTGGAGAACCGGATTGTATATAATCTGGTGGATGTCATCGAAGGCAGCTGCAGGCTGAAACAGGCTTTAATTAGGGATAAACGTTTTCCGGAGCTGTACCTTCTGCCGTCTGCCCAGACCAAGGACAAGACAGCCGTATCTCCTGAGCAGATGCGCAAATTAATCGCTGACATAAAAGACGAATTTGATTACATACTTCTGGACTGCCCGGCAGGGATTGAGCAGGGATTTGAGAATGCTGTGGCAGGGGCCGGCAGGGCGATTGTGGTCACAACTCCGGAAGTATCTGCCATACGGGACGCGGACCGGATCATCGGCCTGCTGGAAGCACATGGCATCAAGAAAAACGACCTGATTATCAACCGTCTCCGTGTGGATATGGTAAAGCGCGGAGATATGATGTCCGTGGATGATGTAACCGAGATACTGGCCATCAATCTGCTGGGTGTGATTCCGGACGACGAACATGTTGTCATCGCAACCAATCAGGGCGAGCCAATCGTAGGAGCCGACTGTATGTCCGGACATGCCTATCATAATGTATGCAGGCGCATCCTGGGGGAAGAACTTCCAATTGAAGATTTCAACAAACCGGAAGGTATTTTTGCAAGATTTTCCAGCCTATTTAAAAAGAATTAGGAGGGAATATTATGAGTGTACCATCTGTTCACGTTGCAAAAGAAAGATTGAAAACCCTGCTTATGGCAGACAGAATGCAGTGTACACCCGAAACAGCGGAAAAATTTTCTTCAGATATGTATCATACAGTTTCCAAGTATCTGGAAGTAAAACCGGAAGATTTTCACATGAAGATAACCCATTCAGATATACATATTAAGATTACAGGAGAGAACTATTGAAATTTAATTTTCTGAATATTAAGCAAAGGTATAACTTAAAAGATTATAAATTCAGCCTTGTCGCACTTGTGACCACAATCTCTATTATCGGGATCTTTGTGGTGGGAAGTGCACAGGCATCTGTGCAGGGAAAACAGATTGCCGGTGTTGTGATGGGTACGATTGCCATGATCGTTATTTCGCTGATAGATTACGAATGGGTCCTGAATATGTACTGGCTTTTATACGGCGTGAATATCGTTCTGCTTCTGGCGGTGCTGTTTTTCGGTGAGAATATCAATGGAGCTACCAGATGGCTGAATCTCGGATTTGTCCAGTTTCAGCCGTCTGACCTGACTAAGATCATAACGATTCTGTTCTTTGCGAAGTTTCTGATGGAGCGGGAACAGGCGATTAATAATAAAAAGACGATTATCCAGGCGGCCGCGCTCATCCTGCCTTCCCTGATCCTCATATACAAGCAGCCAAACCTTTCAAACACGATCTGTCTGGCAACCGTATTTTGTATTATGTTATATATGGGAGGCTTAAGCTACAAGTTTATCGGTACTGTCCTGGCAATTACCATACCGACTGCTGCGCTGTTTCTGACCATTGTCGTACAGCCTAACCAGCCCTTTTTGAAAGATTACCAACAGGCGAGGATCCTGGCCTGGCTGGAGCCCGAAAAATACGCTACAGATGAAGCTTATCAGCAGATTAACTCTGTGATGGCCATCGGTTCAGGACAGTTGTCGGGTAAGGGCTATAACAGCAATACCACGACCTCTGTAAAGAACGGAAATTTCATTTCCGAACCCCAAACGGATTTTATTTTCGCAATTATTGGAGAAGAATTAGGATTTGTGGGTTGTTGTGTGGTCATAATTTTGTTATTATTAATTGTAATAACGTGTATTTTGATAGGAGTAAAAGCAAAAGACACAGGAGGGCGGCTTATCTGCGGAGGCGTCGCCACACTGATAGGAGTGCAGAGTTTTATCAATATCAGTGTGGCTACTCAGATATTCCCGAATACAGGAATTTCCCTGCCTTTTGTGAGTTACGGAATGACTTCTGTCGTATGTTTTTATATGGGGATCGGCTTTGTGCTGAATGTCGGTCTGCAGCCCAATAAATATCAGTAGAGGAGATTACAGGACATGAACATAGGATTAGTAGCACACGATGCAAAAAAGAAATTAATGCAGAACTTCTGCATAGCATACAGGGGGATTTTGAGCAAGCATCATCTGTTTGCTACAGAGACAACAGGGGCTCTTGTGGAAAGCGTCACAAACCTGAATATCCATAAATATCTTGCGGGCCATTTAGGCGGGAAGCAGCAGATTGGAGCCCAGATCGAACACAATGAAATGGATCTGCTTATCTTTTTCCGGGATCCGCTGACACCGCGCTCCCATGAGCCGGATGTGAACGATATTGTAAGACTATGTGATATGTACAATATACCTATTGCAACGAATATAGCAACCGCGGAGGCTTTGATTTTGGCATTAGACAGAGGAGACCTGGACTGGCGTGAGATGTATAAGTAAAAAAGCTGTTCTTGCTCTGTGCCTGTTTCTGTCCGTGCTCATCACAGGATGCAGCAAGGAAGTACTAAAAACAGAAGTATACGAACAGGAACAGTATAACCGTTCACTATACAGAGGAACCCTGTCAGCGGCCGGTCTGTGTGTAACAGACACCGATGTTGCCCTGGAGGGTTACAGTGCGGACCCGAGCCTGCATGCTGCGGGTCTTTTTGATATAAAAGATAAGAAGGTACTTTATGCCAGTAAGATTCATGAAAGACTTTTTCCGGCCAGTACAACAAAGATTATGACAGCCTATGTGACGCTGAAATACGGGAATCTGGAGGATACGGTAACCGTTGGCCCCAATGCAACTCAGTTTGCCGAGGACGAGCAGACATGCGGCCTTCAGACCGGAGATACGGTTTCACTTTACGATCTGCTCTGCGGGCTTTTACTCTATTCCGGCAATGACTGTGCGGTGGCGATCGCGGAACATGTGGCCGGCAGTGTGGAAGCATTTGCAGATATGATGAATGCGGAGGCCGCTTCCCTGAGAGCAACCAATACTCATTTCGTCAATCCCCATGGCCTGCAGGACGATAATCATTACACTACGGCATACGATTTATACCTGATCTTCAATGCCTGTATAAAGGATCAGCGTTTCATGGATATCATATCGAAGGAATCCTATACTGGAACACTTACCTCATCGGACGGAAGCGTACGCAGTGAGGTGTGGGAGGCTACCAATTTTTATTCCCAGGATCTGATTCCCGATCCGGAAGGCGTCCAGGTTATCGGAGGTAAAACAGGGACTACCGACGAAGCCGGCTCCTGTGTCATCTTATACAGCAAGGATTCGCAATCCGATCCCTATATATCCATTATAATGGGGGCGGGGACAAAAGATCTCTTGTACGGCCAGATGAGCGCGATGCTGTCTGCAGGCGAAAGACCGGCTGCAGCCGCAGAGGCAGTCGATTAGGCATAGATAACTATCTCAGACTAAAAGCAAAGAACCCGATGGACGGACGCACCTAAAACGGCATGCCCTTCCACCGGGTTCCCTGTTGTTTCGCTCCTTTGAAGCGACCTTTTTCATCTACTCTGACATGTTTTTGATTCTGCCGAACAAGCTGATGAGGTAAAGACCACACAGGCCGACAATCGTATAAATTATTCTGGAAAGCCAGCTTAAATTTCCAAAGAGAAAGGCTACTAAATCAAATCGAAAAATGCCAACCAGAAGCCAGTTGACCGCCCCGATAATCACAAGTGTCAGAGCAGTGTTATCAAACCACTTCATATTATTTCCTCCTTTTCAATATCAATGCTCTTATTATTGCCACAAAAACTGGAAATATACATTTAAAAATGTTATACTGGTAAAGTTATCATAATAATAGTATCATTTTGAAATTTGATTTACGGTACAGGAGGAAGATTAGTTTGGCATCACGGAAGGACAATTCCATCAGTATTAATAAGTATAAAAGAAAACGCGAGATGAATATCGGCATCTTTATTTTTGCAATTGTATTTATCTATCTTATCGTAACGATTGTCATGTATGCTGCTGCAAAGAAGATCTCTGTTTATGAGGTAAGAGAAGGCAGTATTCTGACGGACAATTCCTACACAGGGCTCATCCTCCGTGAGGAAACAGTGGTTCATGCAGAGAATTCAGGGTATATCAATTATTTTCAGAACGAGAACAGCAAGATCAAGGCCGGAGCGAATGTCTATGCGGTTACCTCGCAAAAGTTATCCTATCCGGAGGAGACGAGCACGGAGACTTCTCTGAGCACAGAAGAGCAGAATACACTGATCGTAAAAACGCAGAGCTTTAACGAGAATTTTAATCCGCAGAAGTTCTCCTCTGTTTATTCCCTGAAAAACGAAATCGACAACACCCTGCAGAATGCTTCTAATCAAACCAAGACAGCGCAGATGGATGCTGTACTGTCCCATAACGGTGCGGGCGCAGATGTATATCAGACACCGCGGGACGGAATTATGGTTCTTGATTTTGACGGCTGTGAGTCCTTAACCGCAGATTCATTCAAAAAAGCGGACTTTGACAGGAGCAGCTATAAAAAGGTGAGCCTGGAAGATAATATGCAGGTCAAGAAGGGGGAGCCAGCTTACAAACTTGTCACAAGTGAAAAGTGGTCTGTGATCATAGAATTGGACAAGGATATGGCGGGCAAACTGGCTGATACGACCTACATAAAAACCAGAATAGATAAGGACAGCGAATCGATCTGGGCAGACTTTTCCATCCTGAAAAAAGACGGAGAGTACTATGGACGGCTGGATTACGATAACTCCATGATCCGTTATGCCGGAGACAGATTTTTAAATATAGAGCTCATCCTTGAGGATGAGAGCGGACTGAAGATTCCGAAAAGCAGTGTTGTGGAGAAAGAGTTCTTTGTGGTGCCCGCAGAGTATATCACTACGGGCGGCAACAGCTCCGCTTCGGGAGTCATGGTTCAAAAGCGAGGCGGCAATGCAGTGTTCCAGGCCGCTGACATTTACAAATCTACGGAGGATGGCAGTGTATATCTCAGCACTTGCATGTTGAAGAAGGGCACCGTCCTTGTAAAGCCCGAATCCGCGGAGACATTAGTCTTGTCAGAGACACAGCCCCAAAAGGGTGTATTTAATATTAACAAAGGCTATGCTGTTTTCCGGCAGGTTACGATCCTCGCAGAAAGCGATGAATATTATATTGTCAAGGAAGGGGATTCCTACGGACTTTATAATTACGACCATATCGTCCAGGATGGAGATTCCGTGGATGAGGACGAGGTCGTCTATTAACTATATTATATAAGCAAGGAGTGTTATTTATGTTGAAAGAGCAGTTGCAAGAAGTAGAAGAGAAGATACAGGCAGCCTGTGACCGCGCAGGGAGGCAGCGCAGTGAAGTGACTTTGATCGCGGTCAGCAAGACCAAACCCATTGCAGTACTTCAGGAGGCATATGATATAGGCGTCAGAGTATTCGGAGAAAATAAAGTCCAAGAGCTTACGGAAAAGTATGAAGCCCTTCCGGATGACATTCACTGGCATATGATCGGCCATCTTCAGACCAATAAGGTAAAATACATCGTAGATAAGGCAGAACTGATCCATTCTGTGGATTCTGTAAAGCTCGCTCAGGTTATTGAGAAAGAGGCAGAAAAGAAAAACTGCATCGCCAGTATCCTGATCGAAGTCAATGTAGCAGGCGAAGAAAGCAAGTTTGGGCTTAAAGTTGATGAAGTAATTCCATTTATAGAAAAAATTGCCTCATTTAAGCATATTCGTGTATGCGGACTCATGACAATCGCTCCATTTGTTGAAAATCCAGAGGATAATCGCCCGATTTTCGAGAATTTACATAAATTATCTGTTGACATTAAGAACAAAAACATTGATAATGTTAATGTGAGCATACTTTCAATGGGGATGACCAATGATTACGAGGTCGCAATAGAAGAGGGCGCGACCATGGTTCGTGTAGGAACCGGAATCTTTGGTGCCAGAGATTATGCCGTTAAGGCATGAGGATCTGGAACAGAAAGTATATTTTCAAAAAAAATTTATGCATTAAGAGGGCATAAGATAGGAGTGTAAACATGGGTGTGTTTGACAAATTTTTGGACATCATGAAATTGAATGATGATGAATACGATGACGACGATTTCTATGATGACGAATTTGAAGATGATGACTTTGACGAAAAACCACGCCGTTCTCTTTTTAATAAGAAAAGCAAAGAGGAATACGACGATTTTGATATCCAGGAGGATAAAAGATATGCTCCTGCAAACAGCAGCAACAGCAAAGTAACCCCGATGCGTCAGCCGGCTTCCAGACGCAATGCCAACATGGAGGTCTGCGTGGTAAAGCCTACATCAGTAGACGATTCCCGCGAGATTACCGAGACACTGCTGGCAGGGCGTACTGTAATCCTGAACCTGGAGGGCATGGATCTGGAGATTGCGCAGAGGATCATCGATTTCATCTCCGGAGCGACTTTCGCAATCAGCGGAAACCTGCAGAAGATTTCCAACTATATATTCCTTGTAACACCGACGAATGTTGATATTTCAGGTGATCTTCAGGATCTGCTCGGCGGCTCTATGGAGACAGCTAATGTAAGAGGAAGATATTAATTCTGGCATGGAAAAAGAAGAACAGCTTTTGGAAAAACGGCTGATTGAGCTGTCAAGGACGGCGTATCACCGTGACATCATTACATATTCGGATTTTTTGAATTTGAATGAACTGAATATTTTGCATTCTTTGCCGAAGGACAGGCTGTATACTCGCTATGTAACTTTCGGCGGATATGACACAGCAGAGCGTCAGATGGCAGCATTCCTACCTGATGCTCTTTATTTGCGTGGCAGCAATGACACAGTAGACATGGAAGCCCTGGGATTTCCTATTTCTGTTCTTTGTATTGAGCCGCTGCATGAGAAATATGCGGAAGAACTAACGCATAGAGATTATCTGGGCGCCGTGCTGAATCTGGGAATAGAGCGCTCCAGACTGGGCGATATTTTGATTGAAGGTAATAAGGCCATTCTGTTTGTGGAAACCGGCCTGAGCGTTTATCTGCAGGAGCAGCTGACCCGGGTCCGCCGCACAAGCGTTATGCTCCGGGAAGAAAGCGTGCAGGACTTCCAATTTACGCCCCGCTTTGAGGAAATCAAAGGTACTGTGGCCTCCGTCCGGCTGGACAGCCTATTGTCCCTGGCCTTCTCCTCCTCACGGACACGCCTGAGCGGCCTGATTGAGGGCGGTAAAGTATTTGTCAATGGAAAGCTTATGACGACAAACGGGTTCCATGTGAAGGAGGACGATATTATTTCCGTGAGGGGCATGGGAAAATTCCAGTATAAAGGCATCTTGTCCCGCACAAAAAAGAATAGAATTTTCGTAATCATCCATAAATATATATAGCGCCGGATTGCTGTGCGCCATACATGACTTTAATTAAGAAAAGGAAAAACCATGAAAGATAAGAATACAAAATCTATACAAAGCTATCTGCTGGCCGTCCTCGGCTGTATTGTCCTGACCGTGCTGGATCAGCTTACAAAATGGCTTGCCGTCATACATTTAAAAGATCAGGAGCCATTCGTGCTATGGAAAGGCGTGTTTAAGCTGGAATATCTGGAAAACCGGGGCGCAGCATTCGGAATTATGCAGGACAGGCAGATTCTTTTTGCTGTAGGAGCAGTCGTGATCGTATGCCTGATCGGCTTTATTTACGGAAGGATGCCGCATACGTCCCGCTATTACCTGCTGCGCATCTGCGCGGTAATGATCTGCGCCGGGGCTATCGGTAACATGATTGACAGGCTGCGGCTGAATTATGTGGTGGATTTTTTCTACTTCGAACTGATTAATTTTCCCATCTTTAATGTAGCGGACTGCTATGTAGTGGTTGCGTGTATCCTCTTTGCTTTTGCCATTCTTTTTTACTATAAAGAGGACGAGCTGAGCTGCTTTTCGCTGAAGAAAGGATAAAATGCCTATGGAGGAATTATATTTTACTGCCGGATCAGCCGGTGTCCGGATTGACAAATTTCTTGCCGAAGCCATTCCGGATCTCTCCAGATCCCATATTCAGAAGCTGATCACGGCAGAGCTGGTGACCGTCGGTGATAAGGCTGTCAAGGCCAATTATAAAACTGCAGTAAATGATGAGATAAAAGTACAGATCCCAGAACCGGAAATACCCGATATTCAGCCGGAAAATATTCCTCTGGACATTCTATATGAAGACAGCGAGATTCTGATTGTGAATAAGCCCAAGGGAATGGTTGTACATCCCGCCCCGGGTCATTACAGCGGCACGCTGGTCAATGCGGTCATGTATCACTGCAGAGATAATCTTTCAGGCATTAACGGTATTGCAAGGCCGGGAATTGTCCACCGGATTGATATGGACACGACAGGATCCCTGCTTATCTGTAAGAATGACGCTGCACACCAGTCACTGGCCGAACAGTTGAAGGAACACCACATTACCCGGAAATACCATGCCATTGTGTACGGCAATCTGAAGGAGGATGACGGAACTGTAAATGCACCGATCGGCAGGCACCCCACAGACAGGAAAAAGATGAGCACAAGGGCCCCTCACAGCCGCAGTGCGGTGACACACTATAAGGTGCTGGATCGTTTCGGAGATTACACCTACATCGAATGTGAACTAGAAACCGGACGTACACATCAGATCCGGGTGCATATGGCCAGTATCGGGCATCCAATCGTGGGAGATGCCGTCTACGGCCCTGCCAAATGCCCGTTTAAACTGCAGGGGCAGACACTGCATGCAAAGGTTCTCGGCATCATACATCCGGTGACGGAAGAGTATATGGAATTTGATGCGCCGCTTCCGGAATATTTTCTCCAATTATTGAATAAGTTAAGACACCGGTAATGGAACAGTTCAGACCGTCCGAATTATTACTCGGTAATTATGAAAATTGCACAATAAATTCAATTCATGTTGTAAAAAACAGCGTCATCTTGTATAATAATTGTATAAAAGTTATTCCACGAAAGGACAACATATGCTGGTTTGACGTAAAAGGAGAGTGACTGATATGAAAACTAACACAATCATTACAATTGGCAGACAGTACGGCAGCGGAGGGCGAGAGATTGGCTACAAGGTAGCGGAACATCTTGGAATTAAGCTTTACGACAAAGAGATGCTGGCAAGGGCCGCCAAAGAAAGCGGGATCTGCGAAGAGATCTTTGAATCCCATGACGAGAAACCAACGAACAGCTTTCTGTACTCATTGGTGATGGATACCTATTCCATGGGATATTCCGGCAGCACCTATTCCGATATGCCGATCAACCATAAAGTGTTCCTGGCTCAGTTTGACGCAATCAAAAAGATTGCGAACGAGGGGCCGTGTATCCTGGTCGGCCGATGCGCAGACTATGCATTAGAATCCTACGAGAATGTAGTCAGTGTATTTATCCATGCAGATCTGGATGCCCGTGTCCGCAGAATCGCACGGATTCACGATATGACAGATGCCAAGGCAAAAGACATAATAATTAAGACAGACAAAAAACGTGCCAGCTACTACAATTATTATACGAATAAAAAGTGGTCAGATGCCGAAAGCTACGAATTATGCCTGAACAGCGGGGAACTCGGCGTGGAAGGGACAGCACAGGCAATTGAACAGTACGTAGCCTTAAAAGAAGGCATGACATCTGCAAAGAAAAAGCTATAGAGAAGTATTCACATATCAGATAAGAGCCGGAAACGCCGGACAGCAGTTTAGATAACGCTGTCCGGC
>NZ_CYZU01000037.1 GCF_001404335.1 Faecalicatena contorta | reverse complement strand
CTTTGAAAGGGATAATACAAGAACCCAAAAAGGAAGAAGAAATATAGCGATGTCTATACAGAACATATTATCCCTTCTTCTTAAATTTGTCCTTGACAAAGGGTACACTTCAGAACAAGGATTATCACAAGGGGTAGAGAAAGGCATTAGAGCGATGGTACTGGATTATATAGAGGAAGGCTTTGATGAGAATAAGATTTTAATAAAATTGCAAAAAAGATTTACTTTGTCTGAGCAGAAGGCGAAAGAATATTATAAAAAGTTTGGGAAAAGTGAATAAGGGGATAGTGAAATAGATGCAATTCTGCAGTAATAGTTCAAACGTTTCTTTAAATTTCTACAATGTGATGAATTTTGGTGAAATATATGTGCAATCCCTTGACTATTCCCCGGTTTCTTTTTATAATATCCCTGTGCAGACAAAAAAGACTATGACGAAGACAGTAAGTTTTCACTGAAATTTGCAGCGAGCCGGAGGTGGTGCGAGCCCGGTATGAGTAAGTGATTTCTGAACATCACTTCTGAGTCGCAGTCCTCGAAACGGAAGCAGTAGAGACTGACGGAGTTCCCCCGTTACGGGAACGCATATACAAGGCAGGATCAAAAAGGCCGGAGTATGTTGTAACAGGTGGTAAACGACAGTGAAAGCTTTCGTCCTATTACAGGGCGGAAGCTTTTTTATGATATTGGAAATTCCACAGGAATTGCCAATATCATAAAAACCCTCCGGGGGATGCGCACTGCGGCGTAAGAGGTAGATGCCGCGCAGCGGCCGCCGCAGGCGCGAGTTTCGCGAGCGAAACTCTATTGCATGATATTGGAAATTCCACAGGAATTGCCAATATCATAAAAACCCTCCGGGGGATGCGCACTGCGGTGTAAGAGGCAGATGCCGCGCCGCAGGCGCAAAGGAAGCAGGGCGCAGCGGTGTCCGTTTCGTGTTAAATGAAATAATTATAGGAAGGTGAGATGAGTTATGTATAAGAAAGTTTCTACGGATATGAATTTTGTTGAGCGTGAAAAAGAAGTTGAAAAGTTCTGGGCTGATCATAATATTTTTCGGAAAAGTATGGAGGAGCGGGAAGGCTGCCCTGAGTATACATTCTATGACGGGCCTCCAACCGCGAATGGGAAGCCTCATATCGGACATGTGTTGACGCGCGTTATCAAGGATATGATTCCGAGATACCGTACGATGAAGGGGTATATGGTTCCGCGTAAAGCCGGATGGGATACTCACGGGCTTCCGGTTGAGCTGGAGGTGGAAAAGCTTCTGGGACTCGACGGGAAGGATCAGATTGAGGAATACGGCCTGGAGCCTTTTATCGATAAGTGTAAAGAAAGCGTATGGAAATATAAGGGGATGTGGGAAGATTTCTCCAGTACGGTTGGATTTTGGGCTGATATGGAACATCCCTATGTGACCTATGATAATAATTTTATCGAATCCGAGTGGTGGGGGCTGAAACAGATCTGGGACAAGGGCCTTCTTTATAAGGGATTTAAGATTGTACCTTACTGCCCGCGGTGCGGGACTCCTCTGTCTGCCCAGGAAGTGGCCCAGGGGTATAAAGATGTCAAGGAACGTTCTGCGATCGTCAGATTTAAGGTGAAGGATGAGGATGCTTATATTCTGGCATGGACAACCACGCCCTGGACACTGCCTTCTAACCTGGCGCTCTGCGTGAATCCGGCGGAGGATTATGTGAAGGTAAAGGCAGCAGACGGCTATGTGTATTATATGGCGCAGGCGCTGCTGGATACGGTACTTGGCAAGCTGGCAGAGGAAGATAAGCCGGCATATGAGATTCTGGAGACATATAAAGGAAAGGATCTGGAATACAAGGAATATGAGCCTCTGTTTGCCTGTGCGGCGGAAGGGGCTGCGAAGCAGAATAAGAAGGCGTTCTATGTGACCTGTGATTCCTACGTTACACTGACGGATGGTACCGGTATTGTACACATTGCCCCTGCTTTTGGTGAAGACGATGCGAATGTTGGGAGAAGCTATGGACTGCCGTTCGTACAGCTTGTAGATGAAAAGGGAAATATGGCGGAATCCACGCCATTTGCCGGAGTCTTCGTAAAGAAGGCGGATCCGATGGTTCTGAAAGACCTGGAGGAGAGAGGGCTTCTCTTTGATGCTCCGAAGTTCGAGCACAGCTATCCGCACTGTTGGAGATGCGATACGCCGCTGATCTACTACGCGCGCGAATCCTGGTTCATCAACATGACCGCCGTGAAGGACGATCTGATTGCCAATAACAATACGATCAACTGGATCCCTGAGAGTATCGGGAAGGGACGTTTCGGCGACTGGCTGGAAAATGTGCAGGATTGGGGCATCAGCCGCAACCGTTACTGGGGCACGCCTTTGAATATCTGGGAGTGTGAGTGCGGACATCAGCATTCTATCGGAAGCATCGAGGAACTGAAATCCATGTCCGATAACTGTCCGGATGATATCGAGCTTCACCGCCCGTATATTGATGATGTTACGATAAAATGCCCGGTCTGCGGCAAAGAGATGCACCGCGTGCCGGAGGTGATTGACTGCTGGTTTGACAGCGGCTCCATGCCGTTTGCACAGCATCACTATCCGTTTGAGAATAAAGACCTGTTTGAACAGCAGTTCCCGGCAGACTTTATATCAGAGGCTGTGGACCAGACGAGAGGATGGTTCTATTCTCTGCTGGCGATCTCTACTCTGCTCTTTAATAAGTCGCCGTACAAGAATGTCATTGTGCTTGGCCATGTGCAGGATGAGAATGGCCAGAAGATGAGCAAGTCCAAGGGAAATGCAGTGGATCCGTTTGATGCGCTGAATCAGTATGGCGCGGATGCAATCCGCTGGTACTTCTATGTGAACAGCGCGCCGTGGCTGCCGAACCGTTTCCACGGAAAAGCAGTGACAGAGGGACAGCGTAAGTTTATGGGAACGCTGTGGAATACCTATGCATTTTTTGTACTGTATGCAAATATAGATGAATTTGATGCAACCAAATACAGCCTGGATTACGAAAAACTGAGTGTTATGGATAAATGGCTACTGTCCAAACTGAATACACTGATAAAGACCGTGGATGAGAACCTTGAAAATTACAGGATTCCGGAGAGCGCAAGGGCGCTGCAGGACTTTGTGGATGACATGAGCAACTGGTATGTCAGAAGAAGCCGGGAGCGTTTTTGGGCAAAGGGCATGGAGCAGGATAAGATCAATGCGTATATGACGCTGTACACTGCGCTTGTGACCGTTGCGAAGGTAGCGGCGCCGATGATTCCGTTTATGACAGAAGAGATCTATCAGAACCTGGTATGCAGCATTGACAGTGGAGCTCCGGAGAGCATCCATCTCTGTGATTTCCCGGTTGTTAACGAGAGTTATATCGATGGGGAGCTGGAATCCAATATGGCCAATGTCCTGAAGCTGGTTGTAATGGGACGCGCGTGCCGCAATACAGCTAATATCAAGAACCGCCAGCCGATCGGCCAGATGTTTGTGAAAGCAGGGTTTGATCTGCCGGAATTTTATCAGGAAATCGTTGAAGATGAGCTGAATGTCAAGAATATGAAGTTCACAGAGGATGTGAGAGACTTTACTTCATATAGTTTTAAACCACAGTTAAAGACAGTCGGGCCAAAGTATGGTAAGATGTTAGGTGGAATCAAGTCTGCCCTGGACAGTCTCGACGGCAATGCTGCTATGGACGAGATTAATGAAACCGGAGCATTGAAGCTGGACATCAGCGGACAGGAGATTACTCTGTTTAAGGAAGACCTGCTGATTGATACGGCGCAGATGGAGGGGTATGTATCTGAAAATGATAACGGTATAACCGTTGTTCTGGATACAAACCTGTCAGAAGAACTGTTAGAGGAAGGTTTTGTAAGAGAGATTATCAGCAAGATCCAGACGATGCGTAAGGAAGCAGACTTTGAGGTCATGGATAAGATTAAAGTGACTTACGCGGGAAGCGCAAAAGCAGAAGGTGTCTTTGCAAAGCACGGGAAAGAGATCGGAAGCGAAGTACTCGCAAACGAAGTTGTGAAGGCAGAACCGGCAGGCTATGTGAAGGAATGGAAGATAAACGGCGAGGCTGTTACAATGGGCGTAATGAAAGAAGGGATGTAAGATATATGTATAGTAAGCGATTTGAAAAAGAAGTTTTCAAAGAAATCGTCCGGGACAATGTGAAGACACTGTACCGGAAGAAGATAGAGGAGGCGACGCCCCAGCAGATATTCCAGGCGGTTTCTTATGCCGTGAAGGACATCATCATTGATGACTGGCTGGCAACGCAGGCGGAGTACAGGAAGCAGGATGCCAAGACGGTCTATTACATGTCCATGGAATTTCTGATGGGCCGTGCCCTGGGCAATAACCTGATTAATATGACTGCCTACGGGGATGTGAGGGAAGCGCTGGAGGAGATGAATATCGATCTGAACGTGATCGAGGACCAGGAGCCGGATGCGGCGCTTGGAAACGGAGGTCTGGGGCGTCTGGCCGCATGCTTCCTGGATTCACTGGCAACACTGAATTACCCTGCATACGGATGCGGTATCCGCTACCGCTATGGGATGTTTAAACAGAAGATTGAAAACGGCTACCAGATCGAGACACCGGATGACTGGCTTAAGGAAGGCAATCCCTTCGAGCTGCGCAGACAGGAGTACGCAAAAGAGGTGCGCTTCGGCGGTACGATCCGTTTTGAAAAAGATCCGGAGACCGGCAGAGATAAGTTTATTCAGGAGAATTATGAATCCGTGCGTGCGATTCCGTATGATATGCCGATCGTGGGCTATGGGAACCATGTGGTGAATACACTGCGGATCTGGGATGCGGAGCCGATTACGAACTTTTCCCTGGAATCATTTGACAGAGGGGACTACCACAAGGCGGTCGAGCAGGAGAACCTTGCCAAGATGATCGTGGATGTGCTCTATCCCAACGATAACCACTATGCCGGCAAGGAGCTGAGGCTGAAGCAGCAGTATTTCTTTATCTCAGCCAGCCTGCAGGCCCTGATTGCGAAGTATAAAAAGGACCACGACGACATCAAAAAGCTTTATGAGAAGGTGGCAATCCAGATGAATGATACGCATCCGACGGTTGCCGTTCCGGAGCTGATGAGGCTGCTCATTGATGTGGAAGGCCTGACCTGGGAGGAGGCATGGGAAGTGACCACAAAGACCTGTGCCTATACCAACCATACGATTATGGCAGAGGCGCTGGAAAAATGGCCGATCGATCTGTTCTCTAAGCTGCTTCCGCGTATTTACCAGATCGTCCAGGAGATCGACCGCCGTTTCCTGCAGGAGGTCCGCGCCAAATATCCGGGCAATGAAGAGAAGGTCAGAAAAGTGGCAATCCTCAGGGACAATCAGGTGCGCATGGCGCATATGGCGATTATAGCCGGTTTCTCCGTCAACGGTGTGGCAAGGCTGCACACGGAGATCCTGAAAAATCAGGAACTGAAAGATTTCTATGACATGATGCCGGAGAAGTTTAATAATAAAACAAACGGGATCACACAGAGACGTTTTCTTCTCCATGGCAACCCGCTTCTTGCGGATTGGATCACGGAAAGGATAGGGGACGGATGGATCACGGATTTATCCTTGATCGGCAACCTGAAGCCGCTGGTAAATGATGAGCGCGCAAGAAAAGAATTTATGCAGATCAAATATCAGAACAAGGTACGCCTTGCAAAATATATCAAAGAAAATAATGGAATCGATGTGGATCCTACGTCCATCTTTGATGTGCAGGTCAAGAGACTTCACGAATATAAGCGTCAGCTGCTGAATATTCTGCACATTATGTATCTGTACAATCAGATCAAGGAGCATCCGGAGATGTCATTTTATCCAAGGACATTTATCTTTGGAGCAAAGGCCGCGGCAGGTTATCTCAGAGCCAAAGAGACGATCAAGCTGATCAACTCCGTAGCGGATGTGGTGAACAATGACAGAAGCATCAACGGCAAGCTGAAAGTTGTATTTATCGAAGATTACCGCGTATCCAATGCGGAGCTTCTGTTTGCGGCAGCGGATGTGAGCGAGCAGATCTCGACCGCGTCCAAGGAGGCATCCGGCACCGGAAATATGAAGTTCATGCTCAACGGCGCACCGACCCTGGGAACAATGGACGGCGCCAATGTGGAGATCGTGGAGGAAGTCGGAGCGGAGAATGCATTTATCTTCGGGTTAACTTCCGAGGAGGTTATTAACTACGAGAATAACGGCGGCTATAATCCGATTGACATTTACTTTAATGACTGGGAGCTCAAACGCGTGGTCGACCAGCTGATGGACGGCACCTATGCGGGCGGCAACCACGAGATGTACAAGAACCTGTATAACTCCCTTTTAAATACACATTGCACAAACAGGCCCGATACTTACTTTATTCTGAAGGATTTCCGCGCGTACGCAGAGGCGCAGAAAAAAGTGGAGGCTGCCTATCGCGACGTACAGAGATGGTCGAAAATGGCGATGATGAACACTGCATGCAGCGGGAAGTTCACCTCAGACCGGACAATCGAGGAGTATGTAAAGGATATCTGGAAACTCGAAAAAGTGAATGTCCCGTCAGGACAGCCGGAATAGGAGGCATTTATGAATTATTATGACAGTTACACTTATACTTATAACTCACCGGTGGATTCAATGCTTACGGGGATTCTGGCCATTTATCTGATTGTGCTTGCAGTGTGGTTCATTTTCTTCGTAATCAGTTATGTATTCAAAGGAATCGGTATGTATACGATTGCAAAGAGACAGGGCATGGATTACCCCTGGCTCGCGTTCATTCCGTTTGCAAGGACATATCTCCACGGAGAGCTGGGCGGAAGCATAACCCTCAAATCCAAAACCATCAAAAATCCGGGGATCTGGCTCCTTGCAATGCCGTTCATCTTCGGTGTGGTAAACTTTATTTTTTATATGATCGTCTGGGTAGTCGGACTGGGGGCGTTTTCCAGCCTCTATTCCAGTGCTTTATACAGTCATGGGGGCGGTACATCTTCACATTTCAGCAGCAGCGTGATCATGGGAATCATCATTATAGCAATTATCTGGGTGATTGCTGCTATTGTGTACAGCGCCTTCTATAAAGTACTGAGTGTTCTCATAAATCACCAGATTCTTGAGAAGTTTACTTCAAAAAACATGTCCATTGCGCACGCAGTACTGTGCATGGTAGTTCCTCTTTACGAGTCCATCTGCCTCTTCGCAATGCGCAACAGGAACTTTAATCCGGGAATGGAGCCGGATCTGGGAAGGCCGTTTATCCAGCCGGGTTACCCAACTATGCCGCCGGCCGGATCCATGCCGGGGCCGTATACCGCAGTACCTGCGCCTCAGGCGCCGGTGCAGGGAGAACCTGCAGCACCGGAGGCCCCAGTGCCTCCCACAACACCGGATATGAGTACGCCGCCTGTACCTCCCGTTCCTCCAGTACCTCCAGTGACGCCTGAAGCACCGGTATCAGCACCAAAGGCTCCTGGTTCAGAGGAGGAGCCGGAATGCGCGCAGGAGCCGTCAGTGATTATTCTGCCGGATACGGAAGCCAAAGCAGAAGAGAAGGTATCCGGGCCAGAGACTGACGTAGAAACGCAGGAGCAGCCACAGGGTACCCAGACCTACGAGGAGTACACAGAAAAGAAAGAAAACAGTGACTTATAAAAAAGGGGTCTGACCCCTTTGAGCCCTTCATATAATATATATATGGAGGGCTTTTTTATGGGACAACGTTATATGCGGCAAAAAGTCAAAACCGTCTGTTCATTTTTACTTATTTTAATTCTGCTTCCCTATGTGGTCGCGGTTTTTGTAAACGGCGCGGATATGGAAGTAAACGGAAAAAATGGCGGTGCTTATGTGCAGGTGAAGAAAACATCGGAGGATGGAAGTGATCAGGTGATCAAGGTGCCCTGGGATGAATATTTTCTGGGTATGCTTGCAAAAGAAATGCCCGGAAATTATGAAGAAGAAGCGCTGAAAGCACAGGCAGTTCTGATCCGTACCAACCTCTACCAGACGTTGGACAGCAGTGAGGATAAGCTGCTGGAGGACAATTACCTGGATACAAAATCTCTGGAAAAAAAGTGGAGTGCCAAGGAATTTGAAACTTATTACAAAAAATTAAAAAAGGCAATGGATGAGACCGAAAATCAGGTGTTATACTATAATGACACGTATGCATTGGTGCCGTTCCACCAGGCCAGCAATGGTAAAACAAGAAGCGGCCAGGAAGTTCTGGGAAATGAAGACTGCCCCTATCTGGCGGTAAAAGAATGTCCTAAGGATAAAGAAGCCGAGGACGAGATGCATGTTTACAACATGGAGTACAAAGAAATACAAGCCAAGTGCCAGCCGTTTCTGGTGGCCGTTGATAAAGAAAATGCAGAAAAAACCTACAGTTTCTCTGACTTTGAGATACAAGCCTACGATTCTGCGGGATATGTATCACAGATGAGAATTGGTGATACGGTCTGCAGCGGCGAACAGTTCCGGGAGGCCCTGTCACTGGCGTCCAGTGCGTTTTCTCTGCAGGAAGCGGACGGGGGCCTTCGGATTACGACTATGGGAAAAGGGCACGGCCTGGGGATGAGCCAGTGGACGGCAAACGAGATGGCAAAAGAGGGAAAAAGCTGTGAAGAAATTCTGCAAAATTTTTTTGAAGGAACAAATCTGGCAGATGGCGGAGAAATATTTACAAAAATAGAATAAGGCGTCATTTTTCTGGCAAAAATATAGCCAGAGGTGATGAATATGAATAAGAATGAAAAGCCATCTTTATTAAAAGGAAAGGGCGCAGCAGTCGGAATCGTGATCTGCTTTGTTGCTGTCATTGTAATGGTTGGAGCATATACATTCAACAATTATAATAAAAAATTGAACCAGCAGCTGGCTAAAGCCGAGGAACAGACTGAACAGCTAACAAAAGAAAAGAGCGAGGCAACGACAACCAATGATATTGTCCTGCCGGAAGCAGAAGGTAATACATCAACAGAAAATGACACAGAAGAGAATGAAAGCGCACAGGACAATTCCGCAGGAAATGCGGAGACAGCAGGAAATACCGCGCAAGTATATTTCAGCGAGGAGAGCCTGCTCACATGGCCGGCAAGCGGCGCAGTACTGATTAACTACAGTATGGACAAAACGGTATACTTTTCAACATTGGAACAGTATAAGTACAATCCGGCACTGATTATCGGGGGCCAGGTTGGAGAAATGATCGGTGCATCCGCACCGGGCGTTGTTACGAATGTAGAACAGTCCGCCCAGACAGGTACTACAGTTACCCTGGATATGGGAAACGGATACAGCGCAGTATACGGGCAGCTTAAGGAAGTGCCGCTGGAGGTCGGAGATTATGTAGATGCTGGCCAGACAGTCGGATATC
Organism: Faecalicatena contorta; assembly: GCF_001404335.1. Classification (GTDB taxonomy): domain Bacteria; phylum Bacillota; class Clostridia; order Lachnospirales; family Lachnospiraceae; genus Faecalicatena; species Faecalicatena contortus_B. Next base: position 47,303 of record NZ_CYZU01000037.1, on the reverse strand, counting down.
TGAGCGAACCAACAAAATATTATAGCGTGGAAGGGCCGAACCTTTATTTCGAGGTGCTCAAAGATGGGGCTCCTGTGAATCCTATGGACTTTATGGAGTCTTAAAGGGACGCCTGCCCGGCGCATGGAGCAGCCACCCGCCGGGAAGATATCTGGTGTTTTCTTGAGCGTGTCTGAAAATTGCTTGTTGCAAGATGTTGTCCCAGTTTGCGGGGTATTTACTGCCAAATACAGGAGGCGTAGTGGGCTACGTTGACTGGATTTGGCAGTAAATAGACCGTGAAGTGGGGCAGCATATTGCGGCAATGAATTTTTAGACACGCTCTAGCGCTGGCGCTTTGTGAAAGAAACACTAACAACAAAACAGGAGAATCTTATGGCTACAGGCGGATTCACTGAGAAAGCTTGATGCTTTCTCAGCTCAGCCGCCTCAAATCTTGATTTTGAAAATCAAGATTTGGCCATAAGATTCTCCTGTTTTGTTGTAAGTGTTTCTAATCACACGCTGGATGCGCAGGAAAACACCAGATGTCTTCCCGGCGGGTGGCTGCTCCATGCGCCGGGCAGGCTGGGTGCATCCGGACGGGAGGCGGGAGAGGCGGATGGGAGACGCGGACAATAAAGATTAAAGACTTTATAGGGGCTGTGGGGATTTGGTTATCTGGTTATAAAAAAACATTTTAGTTATCCACAAAATTTCGGGCTGTGGTGGAAAATTGCTGGAGTTATCCACAGTGGGGGGAGTTTTTTTTGATCAGAATGTGGATATGTGGTATAGTGATAGGTATGGAAAGGTGTGTTTGATGGATGAATTATACATATATTTTGAGGTGCAGGGACGGGAGTTTGTATACGGGGTGGACGAATGACCTGGAGAAACGGGTGAGTGACCATAATGCGGGGAAGGGAGCTAAGTATACGCGGGCACGCAGGCCTGTGGAGCTGGCTTATTTTGAGGCTTTTGAGACGAAGGAGGAGGCTATGCGACGGGAGTATGCTATTAAGCGGCTGCCGCGCAGGAAGAAGCTGGAGCTGCTTGGCGGCAGGTGATGGGGTTGTGGAAATAAGACAATCTGTATTGTGGCGGGGCTTTTGTTGGAAGTTATTGCAACAGTGAAGGCAACTAGGACTTTCCATTGAATTTCATACAGGAAAGCCCTAGTACGGCAGTGCACTAATTATGCATGTTTATTTGCTCAGTTTGATATGTTCGCACTCCAATCTTCTTGTACAGAAGCATAAAATTTTTTTCTTATCTCTTCAGTTTTTGTTGTAGAACTCAGGATATACATCAATTTTGTCCAAACTGCCTCCAATGTCATATCGCATCCCTGCATCACATGGAATTTGTTTGTTATGGCCCTCCCAACGGAATAAACTTCCAAGTCTGTCCCCTCATACATAGACTGGGACGTTACGACCATCTCTATACCATATTCATTCCATTCCTGAAGAAGCGGGATAAACTCCGCGGGAATGCCTGCAACACCGTATCCCTCTATAACCACAGCCTTAAAGGTATCCTTTATAAAAGAAAAATAGGCCGGACGGATTCCAGGGTAAAATTTCAAAATAAAAATTTTATCTTCTACGCACTCTGTAAAATTTACAGGCATACAGGGATCAGCAATTCTTTTATGTTTCACTACCATCCCATCTTCCACTGTGGCAATATCGGGATAATTCACGCTGTAAAAGGCATCATAGCTCTTGCTTTTTATTTTTTTAACATGGTTTCCAAACATGACTTTCCCGTTAAATACAACGTAGACCCCGGGCATCCCACTTTCCGCTGCAAAAATACAGCTGTCGGCCAGATTTTTAACACCGTCCGTTTTCTCATGATCGATGGGATATTGAGAACCTGTCACAACAATAGGCTTTCTGCTATTTTGTATCATATAAGATAATGCAGAAGAAGTAAACGCAAGGGTATCCGTTCCATGTATAATAACAAAACCAATATACTCATCATAATTTTCCCTGATTTCTCGTACGAGCTTTTCCCAGTGATGCGGTTGGATATCCGGGCTGTCAATATTATAAATCTGCATTATTTTAAGTTCGTAGCGCCTTGCTATATCGGGAATATACTGTAGAAGAGCTTTCGCTCCGATTTTTGATGTCAGTCCGCGGCCACTGTCCTGACAAGCAATGGTTCCGCCTGTTGCAATTAATAGCAACTTTTTCATGCACTCACCCTTTCTTTATTTTTGGCTATTTTTCTTATATCATCGCTCCCGGCCCCAACATTCGGCCCCTTCCAGTCCTTTGATTCCTTTTGAACAGAATACAGGATCTTTCCCTTCTTTTTTCTGCCGAATGTAATCATCGGCAACCTTGATGGCTTTTTTACCGAGGAAAATCAGGGAAATCATATTTAAAATAACAATGATCGCACAGAATAAATCTGCGATGTTCCACATCAGATCAACGCCGGTAATTCCTCCCAGAAAAATTGCGGTAACAAAAATGATACGGTAAGTGTTCCTTCCTTTCATGCCCTTCGCCATAAATGCAAGGCAAGATTCGCCGCAATAATAATTTGACATAATGGAAGTAAAGCAGAACATAAAAATGCAAAGCATCAGAACTACTCCTGCCCATTTTCCCAGAGAGGAAGAAAATGCAAGCTGGGAAAGCTCAATTCCTACTCTATCGCTGTACTCATGGACACCTGATATAATAATGACGAATGCGGTCAGTGTACATACAAGAATTGTGTCAATAAATACAGAAAACACTCCGAACAATCCCTGTTTCGCCGGATGGGAAACTTCTGCCGACGCACCCGCAGTCGGTGCATCTCCCTGCCCGGCTCCATTTGAAAATACGCCTCGTTTCAGCCCCTGATAAATCACAGTGCCAATTGCTGCTCCGCCAACTGCCTTAAAATCAAATGCTCTCGAGAAAATCAGTGCAAACATTTCCGGAACTTTCTGAATATTTACGATAAGTACCAGCAATGCAAGTGCAAAGTAAACCAGTGTCATGATAGGAACTCCGCGTTCCGCAACCTTTGCAATACGGCGGACTCCGCCAAATATAACAAGCGCAATAAGTACTGCTACCAAGATCGAAGTCAACAGAGCAGGAATTCCAAGGGCCTGTCCTACGGATAAAGAGATTGTATTTGACTGCAATGCTGCAAGTGCAAATCCCAGGGATACGATCATACTGAACGCATACAAAATTCCAAGCCACCGTTTGCCCAGCCCCTTTTCCATATAGTAGGACGGTCCGCCTCGGTATACCTCACCCTCCTGCACCTTATATACCTGTGCCAGTGTATTTTCCATAAAAGACGTAACCATTCCGAGTATTGCGATCAGCCACATCCAGAACACAGCTCCGGGACCTCCCACTACGATTGCCATTGCCACACCGGCCACGTTTCCGGTCCCGATACAGCCGCCTAAAGTGATACACAACGCTTGAAAACTGGATACACCTTTTTCATCTTTCCCCTCTTTTGCACGGTTTTTTACAAGCCGCAAGGCCTCTGGGAAAAGCCGAATCTGAATAAATTTTGTCCGAATGCCATAAAAAACTCCCAGAAATATAGCTAATACCAAAACCAGATTCCACGCATTGCCACCCAGATCAAGTACCAGGTTATTCAATTTTTCCATATTCCGCATCCTTTCTTTACATGATGATTCCCTCAATAACTATCTGTTTTCTGCCATTTTCACTTTTTCTTGTTTTTCATGATCTGTCCCATCAGATTCAGCATCGTCATAGCCGCTATGCGGGGTGTAATTCCCGCCGGATCATACTGAGGTGCTACTTCCACAAGGTCGAAGCCAACAATTTCTCCCATCCGGCAAATGCCCTCCAGCATTTCTGCGACTTCGTCATAATACAGGCCGCCCGGTGACGGTGATCCTACACCTGGTGCAAGAGAAATATCATACCCATCGATGTCGAGGGAAATGAAATACTTTTCTGCTTTGGGCACTTTTTTTAGTATCTCCTGCGGCCCCAGTTTGTGTACTTCTTTCGCGGGTACCAGAATGCTTCCGTATTCCATAGCAGCTCTAAAATCTGTACATTTACTGGAACCAAGCCCTCTCAATCCTATCTGGATCATCTGCCCAATATGATTCATTTCAGAAAGCCGCCTCATCGGACTTCCATTTCCATAATATAGCGGTCCCACATGGTCTGTCCAATCCAAATGGGCATCTATATGTACGATACAGATCTCACTGTCCAGACATTCCAACGCTCTTCCTATTGGAATCGTGATAGAATGATCGCCTCCCATGACAGCTGGAATCGCTCCTTTTTTCAGTATTTTCCGAACAGATTTTTCTATGCTTTCGAAAGAATACTCGATATCACCATGAAGCACATCAGCGTCTCCGCAATCTACAATCTTAATAGGAGCTGCTAAAAATTGTTCCTGTGTCTCCGGGTCGTAAAAACCCTCGTCGCCTCTGGCATAATGTGTTGATACCTCCCGTATACGCCTGGGCCCAAGTCTTGCCCCTGACAAAAAACCGACTCCCAGATCATAGGGAACTCCAAGTACTGCAATGTCCGCATCCAACTCATCCAGATCCGTACAGACCGGATATTTTGCAAAAGAGCAAATCCCCGTTATTGGCATGTTAATTTTGTCCATATTTTATCTCCTTTTTTTTCTTTTATTATATATTTTTGCCTACTTTTGATATATAATTTAAAAAAGTAAAAAAGCATCTTCCTCTTTAAAAAAATAGGAAAAACAGGAAGAAAACTACGATTTTAAGGAGGCATCAATGGACAGAACGGATTTACAGATTTTAAGTATATTACAGCAGAATGCAAGAACTACGATCAAACAGATTAGCAGTGAAGTGAACCTTTCACCGCCTTCCGTAACAGAAAGAATTCGGCGCCTGGAAGAATCGGGAGCGATCCTGGGTTACCATGCAAAGGTTAATCCACTGAAGCTGTCAAGAAATTTGATGGTATTTATCGGAGTGGATGTCACTCCCGAGCGATATGCTACCTTTTCTTCTTTCTGTAGCTCTTCTTCCTGCATATTGGAGCACTACAGAGTAATCGGAATTTATAATGCAATGCTCCTAGCGGCGCTTCACGATACCTCAGAATTAGAAACATTGATTGATTCTTTGAAAAAATACGGTTCAACCAATAGTTTCATCATTTTGTCAACCGTTTTTGAAGGCAGGACGCCTAAAGAATTGAATCAGAATTAAATAGAAAAAAATGGCTCTGCGCTGTAAGAAAGCGAGAGCCATAGCTGTTTACTCGTTGGAGCAGTCTTTATCTGTATTGTTGAATAGTAAGAGACGTGTTAAGGGAGTCTTTCATGTACCGTCTTGTGAAAAGCTTTGGGTGAAATTCCACTTACTTACTCGACTGAGAGGACGGTTCACCGACTAATGGTTAGGCTCCTACTCGACTTTAGAAGTAAAATAGTATAATATTTTAGTAATTCTCAGCTTTTCTTTCGAAGTAAGCACGTGGATGTGCACATACCGGGCATACTTCCGGAGCTTCGTCGCCCTGGTAGATATAACCGCAGTTTCCGCATTTCCAGCCAAGCGGCGCTTCGTCTTTGAAGGTCTGTCCTGCACGGAAATGGTCGAGAAGTCTCTGATAACGTTTCTCATGTGCAGCTTCTACTTCGGCAACGCCTCTGAATTTGGCTGCCAGTTCTGTGAATCCTTCTTCCTCAGCTTCCTTTGCCATGCGGGCATACATATCTGTCCATTCGAAGTTCTCGCCTGCTGCAGCATCTTCCAGATTGGCCTCTACATCCCCGATTCCGTGGAATTCTTTGAACCACATTTTTGCGTGTTCTTTTTCCTGGTCAGCTGTCTCTAAGAAAATATTGGACATCTGTACATAGCCGGCTTTTCTTGCTGCGGATGCATAGTATGTATATTTGTTGCGTGCCTGTGACTCACCTGAAAATGCTTCCATAAGATTCTTTTCTGTTTTTGTTCCTGCGTACTTTGACATAGTAAATCCTCCTTGTTTTTTCTAATATCTATATTATAACATGCTGTTTTTCTGATTCAATGAAATAAAAATAAAAAATGGATAAATATCCCATTCCGGTAAGAGTAAATTACCTGCAGAGGAGAGGTAGTTCCTATGCAGGCATTTACGTTTTACCGCGGAGCTTTAGGGCCCCGTCTGTATAAATTGGGTGCTTATATGAATGTTGGAGTAAAATGTATATCTAACGGGTATGTGATTAACCGAAGTATCTCTTTAACAGGCCTTCGAAAGCTTTTCCGTGACGAGCTTCGTCTCTTGCCATCTCATGAACTGTGTCGTGGATTGCATCCAGGTTCGCAGCTTTTGCACGTTTAGCAAGGTCAAACTTACCAGCTGTAGCGCCGTTCTCTGCGTCAACTCTCATCTCCAGGTTCTTCTTTGTGCTGTCGGTAACAACTTCGCCTAATAACTCAGCAAACTTAGAAGCGTGCTCTGCTTCTTCGTAAGCAGCTTTTTCCCAGTACAGTCCGATCTCCGGATAACCTTCTCTGTGGGCAACTCTTGCCATTGCAAGGTACATACCTACTTCTGAGCATTCTCCCTCGAAGTTTGCTCTTAAATCAGCGATGATGTCTTCGCTGACACCCTGCGCTACGCCTACAACGTGCTCTGCAGCCCATTCTCTTTCACCTGTCTGCTCTTTGAATTTATCAGCCGGTGCTTTACAGATCGGACATTCTGCCGGTGCTGCGTCTCCCTCGTGAACATAACCACATACTGTACATACAAATTTTTTCATAATAAAAATCTCCTTTTCTTTTTAATATTTTATAAGTATAGTTGCTTCCGGAGGTTTTATGCCTGCCGGTAATTTATTTTTAATATAGGAAGCAGATTACACTTCCTATATTAATCACATGTGTATATTCAGGAACTTTCTGTGTTCCTGATTACGGCTTGTGTATGCAGTCTCCACATTTACCGTAGAAAATTGTGGTGCTGGATTCTATCATGCCGTCAAAGTTCTCGGCAGCTGCCTTGTTGACCTCTTCGATATTCTTCATATCCAGGTCCAGATCCAGAACCCTTCTGCAGCTTGTGCAGAAAAAATGATTGTGCGGCATGACATTACCATCAAATCTGTCACCGCCGTCTGGTGTGGGAATCTTGATCGCTTCGCCAATATCAGTTAGCAAATTCAGATTCCGGTATACGGTACCCAGGCTGATGTTGGGGAATTCTTCCTTTACATGCAGGTAGACCGTATCGGCAGTGGGGTGATCCTTCGTCATCATCAGATACCGCTTGATGGATTCACGTTGCCGACTATACTTCAGAGCTGCCAATATAGACCTCCTTTCAATTTATATATTAATAATAGTAATTGTTACTGTGATTAAAATATAATACATTTTCCTAAAAATGTCAACAGTATTTTGTAAATTAATAAAAAAAGTTTTTCAGCAGCGTATAGAAATGATTTCCTGTATCCTAAAAATTCTGTTAAACATTATAATAGAAGGAATAGAGCCGATAAAGTGTTACAAAATAGTTAACGGATATAAAAAAATAATATTGCAAAATAACAGAATTTTAGGACTTATGTCGAAGTGTGTAAATTGAAAATAGGGTAAAAACGGTTGACACAATGCTAAGGGGTTGCTATAATAGCATCGTAACAAATTTAACAATTGTGTAACATTTAGAACTTCCTACAAAAGATAAAGACACTTACAAGGAGGTTTTATATGAAAGCAATACGTATGAAGCAGAAATTGATTCTTTCTGCTTTAGCAGGAGCGATTTTGGTTCCGGGGAGTGCAATCACGGTCCGAGCGGCAGACAATTCTACTGAGAATACGCCGGTCATACCAGTTGCAGGAATCGAATCGGCAGTAAAAGAATGTTACCAGTCAGAGGTCAAAGAAAACATCGACCTGTATCTGGTACCTAATAACGAGGGTGAGTATTTGAATATGGCATTTTCTAATGTGAGTGATTATGCTTACATTAGAAATGCCCCAGATGAAGCAAGTGACTGGGTCGGCAAGCTGTACAGCGATTCGTCGGCAGAAGTACTTGAATATAATGGAGACTGGACAAGGATACGGTCCGGTTCCGTAGAAGGTTATGTACCCGCAGAGTGCCTGTATACAGGCAAAGCAGCCCAGGAAAATGCAGGAAATTACGAACAGCAGCATGCAACGGTAACAGCAGACGTGCTGAACGTAAGAGACGGACAGAGTACGGAGGCCAATATTCTGACGAGGATTCTGGCCGGCCAGCAGTACGAGGTGACCGGCGAAGCAGTAAACGGCTGGTATCCGGTCTATGTCAACGGTACGTCAGGCTGGGTATGCGGCGATTATGTAAGCGTAGAGAAGCAGTACAGCTATGCGGAGTCAAAAGATGAAGAAAACGAACGCATAGCCGCTGAAGAGGCGGCAAAGCAGCAGGAAGTCCAGGAGGCGGCTGCAATGCAGGTTCAGGCGTCAAGTGGACAGGCCGTTATTGATTATGCCTGCCAGTTCATCGGCAACCCCTATGTATGGGGCGGCACGAGCCTGACAGAAGGCGCTGACTGTTCCGGGTTTGTACAATCCGTATATGCACATTTTGGAGTCAGCCTTCCGCGTACGACGTGGGATATGGAGTCCGTCGGAACACCGGTCAGCTTAGAAGAAGCGATCCCGGGAGATATCGTATTATATGACGGGCACGTGGGATTATATATGGGTGACGGCAATATCGTCAATGCAATGAATGAAGCCGACGGCATTGGAATCTGCAGTGCTACCTACACACCGATCATTACAATACGAAGGGTAATATAAAAAGTATTAAATTTAAAGATTTGACAAAAAAAACTACACTTCAAAAAAAACTGCATTTGAAGTGTAGTTTTTTGTTAGACATCTTGACACAGGATATCTAAAAAACGCGAATAATGTGATAAATGTGAAAAGGATGGCATATACAAAATGCACAAAAATGTAAAAACATGTCGAAACTTTGGGAAAGGTAGTTTTCAACTTATCCACACTCAAAACTCAAAAAAACGTGGAAAAATCTAGTTTTTATAAAAGTTATACACATTATCCACATAAAAACATGTGTTTTTGGTGGATTACTTTTATAAAAAAAAGAACGAACGTTTTGTTAAGTTATGATGAATTTAATTTTTTGTCGAAAAAAATCAGCAAAATGATTGACTTTTGAGTAGTCAAAAATTGAAAATAATTGTTCGAACAATTCAGAAAATAGACCGGAAGTGTGTCGGTGTTTTATAAGGATTTTACATTTTAGGCGGTTGATTATTATAAAAATTGGGATTATAATAAAAGGCACTGAATAATAAAGGAGGAAATAGAAATGGGACAGATTTCTAAAAGTACCACAATAGGTGAATTATTAAATATTTACCCGGATGCAGCACCTATTTTAATGGAGATAGGAATGCACTGCCTTGGATGCCCGTCAGCACAGATGGAATCTCTGGAAGAGGCTGCAATGGTACATGGCATTGATTCTGATTTGCTTGTGGAAAAGATTAACGCTTCCATGAAAGCAAACGGTTAATAAAAAAGGGCCATGTGCGGAAGATTCTGCATAAAAAACCCCTGCAGGGATCAATAGAAACCTGCAGGGGCTTTTTTATATAATAGTAAAGTGACAGGCACTTCCTATTATATAAAACCCTCTGGGGGATGTACACGTTGCCCCAGGGCATATAATCAGATTACGGCCAGATTCTGTACTGCATCTGCAGATACCATAATATCGCAGTGCTCTTCCAGAAATGCAAGCGCAGCGCCGGATGCCTTTTCGATCGTACCATATTCGGAAAGCATATTGCATATCTTGTTGAATTCATTATTTGAATGGTCTGATTGAGTCAGCGCAAGTATATAAGATGAATTCTCCGTGTCATGGTACAGCGTATTAGAACCATGGTATACAGGTTCAAGAAGATGGGCAACCTGGATTACCCGGTCCATACTGTCGAAAGAAAACAGGCGAACATTGAAAAGTGCTGGCGCGTCCGGTACGGTCGCCGCATTGCCTGTTTCGGACGCGGCTTCTTTTACCTTATTCAGCAGATTTAGAAATTCTTCCGCCCCTTCCAATTTTTCCAAGGCTTTAGCGGTGCTGGTCATACCAGCCTCGCCAAACGGAGTGAACTTGGAAAATCTCGTGTCTAATTCCTCCGGGTCCTCTACTTTTGTAATGATCAATACGATAGAGTCCGCAGAAGCAGGTATAGCTTCTATCATCAAAGGGATGTCTTCTGCCTCAAAGCCAAAGTCGAAAGACGCCTGCTGCATCATGTCTCTGAATAAAGACTTTGCTTTTTCCGTGCCGTAGGCCAGCTCGCTCAGCTTGAGATGCCTGGCTGCCAGGTCGGCGTGTGTCAGGGTACAGCGAATCTGATTGTCATTCAGTTTTTCGATCTTCATATTATCACATCCTTACGATTGGGATTTTAAAAAAAATATATCTTCTCACTATTAGTATAAACAAAATTAAAAAATATGTAAAGAAAAACTGTAAAGAGTTTATAGAGAGTTTATACTACTTTGGTACCATGCCCGCCGCAGGAACATTCGGACGGCATATTTTCCAGTTATCAACAAATGTGGAAGGCTTATAAACAATAAACACATTGAAATAGCCGGACACGCTCTCTATAATGGCAGTTACAGAAGATAGTATTCCAGGATAAATATATGTCTATACGAAAGGAGGTACAGAATTTCATTCGGATTTTTGAATTCATAAAGGAAATCCTATCTAAATATATTTCCGGACATCTTTACTCATGCATCTTTTCATGATCACAGGAAGGCCGTGGAATATATTTCAGGAAAATCACATGTCCCATTCAGGGACGCAATCATCAGATATTCTTAAAGAGGAGGGAACTGCGGGTTCATACTATCTTCCATGCTGCACCAGTCCGGCGGTACGTCACGAGGCCTTCGGTATGAAAGAAGCAGGCAGCGGCTGTTATTTATCCGAATCCGCAGGGAAAGGAGTGAGCCATGGAAATTGGTGACACAGCTCATTTATACAGAGATTTATACACAGAGCTGGAGAATTATGAAAAGCACGGTGTGAATATGCTCATGGACGGCTGTCAGGCCAGCCCGCTGCAGATTGTGACGGCGCATATGATCCGTGAGGAAGGGTGCTATATGCGGGATTACGTTCTGGATCCCAAAGGATACATAGAATCACTCGCTTTTGTAAATATTAATGGAAGCAATTAGGCAGAGAATCCCCTCATTCTGCCGGACAGCCGGCAATACAGGCTGCCGCGGGCATACGTCTAAAAACTTTGTAAAAAGACAAAATACTAATGACGTATGAAAAAAATATGGTATAATAAGGTCTGATAGGAGGTGCGGCATGGACGAAAGAGAAAGAAGAGCTGAGTATGCCCGAAGGCGCAGCCAGCAGAATGCACAGAGAAGACGCCCAGCCAGCAGTGACCAGAGACCGGGGAGTTCAAGACCAGTGAGTACGGGGCCGAATGGCCAGGGACCAAGGAGAAAGAGCAGCCGGGCAAGGAGAAGAAGACGCAATCTCATCATAAGGATGATTCTTTTAGTTGTTCTGGTTATTATAGCATTAGGCGGATTCGTATTCTGGAAAAAATACGGCTCATCAAAAGAGAAGGCTGATTTGAAACAATATTATGGGATACAGAATAACGATGATCTTGCGGTGGTAGTGGATGACCAGATCATGGGCGCCCTGGATGCAGGAACGCAGGAGAGCAGTTCTGCAGGCGGAAAGTTTTACGATGGCATACCCTATGTGGAGTATTCCGTGGTCCGTAATTATATCAATGAAAGATTTTACTGGGATTCTAATGAGAATATCCTGCTCTATACCCTTCCGAACGGCAGCGTATCTGTAAGCGTCGGCAGCAAAGAGTACACCGATATTAAGGAAAAGAAAAGTGAAGACTATGTAATTCTGAAGACAGAAGGTAAGACTGCATATATTGCACTTGCATTTATACAGCAGTATACCAATATGGAATATAAAGTATATGAGAACCCTGACAGGGCGGTTATCGACTGCAATTGGGGAGAACAAAGCGTATCTGAGCTGAAAAGGGACACTCAGGTCAGATACCAGGGCGGTGTAAAGAGCCCGATTCTGACAGAGGTGAAAAAGTCAGAACAGCTCAGGATACTGGAAGATGAGAATGACTGGATGAAGGTCCGTACCAGCGATGGATTCATTGGTTATGTCAAGACAAGTTCGCTGAAGAAGATCACAAAAGAGACCCGGTCCAGGGAGTTCCAGGAGCCGGATTATACGAATATTTCTACCGGTTATACAATTAATATGGCCTGGCACAATGTGGAGAATGACACGGCGAACAGCTATGTGCTGGAGACAATTGCCAATACCAAGGGTTTGACAACGATTGCACCGACCTGGTTCAACATAAGCGACACGGACGGGAATATCTCGTCTCTGGCTAATTCCGAGTACGTGAACTATGCGCATCAGTCAAATCTCGATGTGTGGGCTGTGCTGAGAGATTTTCATGGAGGTATAAGCTCTTACGATGAGACCTATGCAGTCTTAAGCTATACCTCAAAGAGAGAGAACCTGATCAACCAGGTAATCGGAGCTGCGCTGCAGTCAGGCATTGACGGCATCAATCTGGACTTTGAGCTTATATCCGCTGAATGCGGAGAGCATTACATTCAGTTTGTACGTGAGATGTCCGTTAAATGCAGGCAGAACGGCCTTGTATTTTCCGTGGATAATTATGTCCCCATGCCGTATAACGAGCACTATAACCTGAAGGAACAGGCGGTTATGGCGGATTATATTATTATTATGGGTTATGACGAGCACACGGAGGGATCCTATGAAGCAGGCCCTGTGGCATCTTACAATTATGTGAAGGACGGAATAGAAAACGCACTCAAAGTTGTTCCGAATACAAAACTAGTCAATGCAATTCCATTTTACACAAGGCTGTGGCTGGAGACTCCTAAGACAACGGCAGAACTGGAGGAGGAAGCAGGCACAGAGGCGGCGCAGTATCCGAACAAAGTGACGAGTACGGCCATGGGCATGGACGAGGCAAATCAGACATTACAGTCGGCAGGCGTTCAGGCCGAATGGGATGATAAGACGAAGCAGAATTATGCACAGTGGGATACCGATGGCGGAACTTATAAGATTTGGCTTGAGGACAACCAGTCCATTGAGGAGAAGCTGAAGCTGATCAAGAGCAATAATCTGGCCGGAGTGGCTGAGTGGCGGCTCGGCTGGGAGAATTCAGGTATTTGGGATCTGATCCTGCAATATGTGAACTAGAGCATTTTGCCGATGTACCAGAGTGCGCGTGATGATACGCCGCATTCCAGAAATATGAAAGAAACATCCTTTTTCTGCATATACTTAGGAATAGTATATGAGAAAGGGGATGTTTTTTTGCGCCGTAAAATAGGAATACTGGGACTGATCGTGCTGCTTTTGTGTGCAGTAATAGGGAGTCAGAAGGCAGGAGAATTCCTGTACAAGAATTATATGGGAAGCGAGGGCAAAGCGACTGCGGCAGCGGCTAAAAAGGGTGATAAGCCGTTGATTGTCATAGATGCCGGACACGGCGGTTCTGACCCGGGCAAAGTAGGCGTCAATAAAGCACTGGAAAAGGATATTAACCTGGCGATTGCAGGCAAGGTAAAGACACTTTTGGAGAAACAGGGAGTGAAGGTGATCATGACACGTGAGGACGAAAACGGAATTGCTGATTCAAAAGCAGAAGACATGAAGGAACGGGTGGCGATTATCAACCGGGAAAAGCCGGCTCTTGCGGTCAGTATACATCAAAACAGCTATGAAGGAGAAAGTATACATGGCGCCCAGGTATTCTACTACACGCATTCTAAGGGCGGAGAGAAGGCGGCCGGCATCATGCAGGAGGCCCTCCTGGCTGTTGATCCGGACAATAAAAGACAGGCAAAGGCGAATGATACATATTATATGCTGAAAAAGACCGAGGTGCCTGTCATTATTGTAGAATGCGGTTTTCTGAGTAATTATGAGGAGGCGGAAAAACTGGTGGATGGAGCATACCAGGATGCTCTGGCAGAGGCCGTCTGCGCGGGGATTTTACAATGTCTGGATTAGGACTGCATCTTATTTTGTGAAAGAGAGTTTTTTTTTAGGTTGATTAATGGTATAATGAAGCCTATGAAAACTATAATAAAAAAAGTGGATAAGAATCAGATAGACGAAGACGTGATACAGGAAGCAGGAGAAATACTGAAAAGAGGCGGACTTGTTGCATTTCCCACGGAGACAGTCTATGGACTGGGAGCAAATGCACTGGATGAGGAGGCAGCAAAAAAAACTTATGCAGCAAAAGGGCGTCCGTCAGACAATCCGCTGATCGTGCATATTGCAGATGTGCAGGCACTTGATGAGATCGCGGTGAACATTCCCCCTGTAACAGAGGAACTGGCATTCCATTTCTGGCCGGGGCCTCTGACTATGATTTTTGAAAAAAGCAATATTGTACCAATGGGAACGACCGGCGGCCTTGAGACGGTTGCTGTGCGTATGCCGAGCGACCTGATCGCAAGAGAGCTGATACTTGCAGCAGGAGGGTACGTGTCTGCGCCCAGCGCAAATACGTCCGGCCGTCCGAGTCCCACAACGGCACAGCATGTGGCAGAGGATCTGGACGGTAAGATCGATATGATTTTGGACGGCGGTAGCGTGGATATCGGGCTGGAATCCACCATTCTGGATATGACAGTGACGCCGCCAATGATTCTGCGCCCCGGCGCCATTACGGCAGATATGCTGGAGGAAGTCATCGGTGCGGTCAGCGTAGATGAGACCATACTTGGAAGCGAGAGCACACAGGCGCCCAAAGCTCCGGGAATGAAGTACCGCCATTATGCGCCCAGAGCCAGGCTGATGATCATGGAGGGCACTCTGAGAGAGGAAGTGCTTGCGATCCGGCAGTTGGCCTATGAGGCACACCGCAAAGGGCAAAAGGCCGGGATCATTGCGACCAACGAGACGATGCCCTTTTATACCTATGGACTGGTAAAGAATCTGGGATCACGGGAAAATGAGAAGGCCATTGCAAGGAATCTCTATGCGATTCTCCGGGAATTTGATGAGGAGGATGTCAGCGTAATCTTCAGTGAGTCCTTTGCCGCGCAGGGGATCGGCAAGGCAATCATGAACCGGCTGGAAAAAGCGGCCGGGCATGTGATGCTGCCTGCCGCCGCAATTGTGAAACAGCAGAAATACAGACGCATCGTATTCTTAAGCAATACCGATACAAGCAGAGGCCCCATGGCAGCGGAACTTCTGCGCTGCCAGGATCTGGAACAGGAGTACGCCATAGATTCCAGAGGGCTCATCGTCCTGTTTCCTGAGCCTGCCAATCAGAAAGCCGAGGCAATTATGAAAAGCGGCCAGATGAGCTTGGAAGGCCATTCATCCATTGCTTTCTCTGAGGAGGATCTGCAGGAGGATACGCTGGTTCTGACAATGGATGAGAACCAGAAGTGGAAGGTGGTATCCGAGTATGAGAACATAAAAAATGTCTATACTCTAAATGAGTTCGCAGAGGATGATACAGAAATACCAAATCCTTATGGACAACCATTGACAGCATACGGAGAATGCTACGAAATAATATCGATGTTAATAAAAAAATTAACAAATAAACTTAATACACTTACTAAAGGAGGAGAATGATGTCAGAAGTACACATTATGGATCATCCATTGATTCAGCACAAAATCAGCTATATCCGCAGGGAAGAGGTGGGGACCAAGGAGTTCCGGGAGGTAGTCGGGGAGATTGCCGGCCTGATGTGCTATGAGGCTACGCGTGACCTGAAGCTCCGGGACGTGAAGATTAATACACCTATCTGTGAGACGATCGGTAAGGAACTGACCGGTAAGAAACTTGCCGTGGTGCCGATTCTGCGCGCAGGCCTTGGGATGGTGGACGGGATGCTCTCTCTGATACCCGCTGCAAAAGTAGGACATATCGGGCTTTACCGTGATCCGGAGACTTTTGATCCGGTGGAGTATTACTGTAAGCTTCCGGCGGATTGCGATGAAAGGCAGGTCTTTGTCGTTGATCCGATGCTGGCAACGGGCGGCTCCAGTACGGCAGCGATTCAGATGCTGAAGGACAAAGGAGTGAAAAGAATCCGCTTCATGTGTATTATAGCAGCGCCTGAAGGTGTGGAGAGGATGCAGAAGGAACACCCGGATGTGGATTTGTATATCGGCGCTCTGGATGACCATTTGAATGAGCATAAATATATCGTACCCGGACTGGGGGACGCGGGAGACCGTATTTTCGGAACGAAGTAATAAGTGCAAAAACGAAAGGAGAGGATAGATATGTCTGACAAAAGAAAGGATTATCTTTCCTGGGATGAATACTTTATGGGGGTGGCAATGCTTTCGGGCATGCGTTCCAAAGATCCGAATACGCAGGTAGGATGCTGTATTGTCAGTCAGGATAATAAGATATTGTCCATGGGATACAATGGGTTTCCGATCGGATGTTCAGACGATGAATTTCCTTGGGCAAGAGAAGGGGATGATCCCCTGGAGACAAAGTACGTATATTCTACGCACAGCGAGTTAAATGCCATCCTGAATTACAATGGCGGCAGCCTGGCGGGGGCCAAGCTGTATGTCTCCCTTTTTCCGTGCAATGAATGCGCGAAAGCGATCATTCAGTCCGGGATAAAGGAAGTCATCTATGACTGTGACAAATACGCCGACACTCCCGGTGTGCTGGCATCCAAGCGGATGATGGACGCGGCGGGGGTGCGGTACCATCAATACCATAGGACCAGCCGCGAGGTGAAGATTAAGCTGTAGACAGGCTCCGGAGAATTGTCCCCATGTTATCCCCCGGGTCGTGCAGAACGTATTATTTTACGGACTGCGCGGCGCGGGGGAATATTTTGTCACGGATTTGAATAGGATATCATATATGCTGATCCGGAGGATGTGTGAGTATGGAAGGAAATAAATGGGGGAATATGGTTGTGAACTTTGTGATCCGTGCTATTTTGGGCATGGGGCTGATTTATTTTATTAATCAATATCTGCTCCCTGGGGATAATGCTTTGAATGTGGGGCTGAATGCAGTGTCCTTTTTGACAACCGGAAGCCTTGGTATTCCTGGCGTGTGTCTGCTTTATGGAATTTTGTTCTATCAAAATTTGTGAGGTTTTCACAAAAAGTAATTTATTTGAAAAGAAGTATGGACATTTTAAAAATCTGTGTTTATAATACGATTCACACAGCAGTTGTTCGAGCTGCTGTCTTCATTCAGGCGCCGGATCGTGGTGCCGGATGTATCTTGGGTTGGGACGATGAACTAACCATCATGTAAGAATCATGCTGCATATTCGCAGCGGTATTTTCAAACGTTGTTGTATTAAAAATGAAAAAAGGAGGGACAAGTTGCATCCAAAGAATTTTGTAATATGGGATGCGGAGCAGGAGTACGCAAAGAATCTTATGCAGGCCGTAAGCTCTCACAGGGAGCTGGGGTTTCAGATGCACCTTTTTCAGGACACAGAGCATTTGGAGGCATTTTCACAGCAGAAACAAGTCCACATCCTGCTGCTGGGGGAAGACTGCCCGCCCGAACAGAGGCAGCAGATGAACGCTGACAGGCGTTATGTATTGATTAAGGGGGAAGACAGCGGGCTTCTTCCGGAAGAAAGGGGGATCTTTAAGTATCAATCCGCAGATAGGATCCTCAGCCTTATCCTGGAGGAGGCTTTGGACGGTGAGTTCATGCAGGGGAGATACAAAGGCAGGGGAGAGGGTCAGCTGATTGGTGTTTATTCTCCGGTGCACCGGATCGGAAAGACTAAGTATGCGCTGGAGCTTGGCAGGGAACTCTCCAAAGAAGGGCCGGTTCTGTACCTGAATCTGGAGGAGTATTCCGGGACAAGCTATTACTTTCAGGAGGAAACGGAACATAACCTGACGGATCTTTTGTATTATCTGAGGCAGGATAAGGCGAATATCGGACTGAGAATAAGCGCCATGGCCGGCAGGTCGGGAGCGCTGGATTATATTTCGCCGATGCCGGTTATACAGGATCTGAGGGCGGTTGAAGAGGCAGAGTGGCTCAGACTGTTTGAAGCCATTTTTGATCAGTCCATTTATAAATCTGTGGTCCTGGATCTGGGGGACGGTGTAAACGGTCTGTACCGCATACTGAGGGAATGCCGCACAGTTTATACGCTGTATACGGATGAGCCGGTCTCTTTGGCTAAGCTGAAGCAGTATGTTGAGAACCTGAGGCGGACGGGCTATGAGGATGTGCTGGAACATACCGTACAGAAACGGGTTGGGAGAAAGGCTGGTGAGGAGGCATAGAGCAGTTAGAACAGTTATACGACAGAGTGTTGCAGGAAATGGATATGGGCAGGGAGATGGAGGATGATGAACTGCTGGATCTCATACACTCCGTACTCAACCAGGCGGGAGGAGAAACTTACATACCACTGCAGGAAAAAATTAAGCTGAGCAGAGAACTGTTTCATGCATTCAGAAAGCTGGATATTCTTCAGGATCTGATCGAGGACGATGATATTACGGAGATTATGATCAACGGCACAGATCACATTTTTCTGGAGAAAGGAGGACAGATATTCGAATCGGACAGGCACTTCCTCTCTCCGGAAAAGCTGGAGGATGTCATACAGCAGATTGTATCCGGAACGAACCGGTATGTGAACGAAGCCTCCCCCATTGTTGACGCAAGGCTGGAGGACGGATCCCGTGTGAATGTGGTATTAAAACCTGTGGCATTGAACGGTCCCATCATGACGATCCGGAAGTTTCCGAAGGAAAAGGTAACAATGGAGCAGCTCATTGCGTGGGGCAGCATAAGCAGTGAAGCGGTGGAGTTTCTCAAACTCCTGGTGCGTTCCAGGTACAACATATTTGTCAGCGGAGGAACCGGGGCCGGGAAGACCACATTTCTGAATGCTCTGTCTGATTATATACCAAAAGATGAGCGGTTGATCACCATTGAGGACAATGCAGAGCTGCAGATTCAAGGCGTTCCCAATCTGGTCAGGCTGGAAGCAAGGAACGCCAACCTGGAGGGATCCGGGGCGGTGACCATCCGGGATCTGATCAA
Organism: Faecalicatena contorta; assembly: GCF_001404335.1. Taxonomy (GTDB): domain Bacteria; phylum Bacillota; class Clostridia; order Lachnospirales; family Lachnospiraceae; genus Faecalicatena; species Faecalicatena contortus_B. Next base: position 28,149 of record NZ_CYZU01000037.1, on the reverse strand, counting down.
GTCGGCGCTGCGGATGCGTCCGGACAGAATCCTGGTCGGAGAGGTCCGGGGGGAGGAAACCGTGGATATGATTTCCTCGGCCATGCTGAATGGGCACAGCGGTTCTATGTCTACCGGCCACGCGAATAATTGTGTGGATATGCTGCACCGTCTGGAGACGATGATGATGATGGGGATTGATATGCCTTTTACCGCAATTCAGCGCCAGGTGGCTTCGGCCCTTGATATTATTATTCACCTGGGACGGCTGAGGGATCGAAGCAGAAAAGTATTGGAGATAGCAGAAGTATTGGGCTATGAAGATGGTGAGGTACAGATAAAGACACTTTTTGCGTATCAGGAGGAGGGATCAGAAGATGGCAAAGTTAAAGGACGGCTTGTGAAAGTGGAAGAGCTTGTCAACCGGGAAAAGCTGCTGGCAGCAGGATATACGCTGTAAGGAATATATACAGGCATTGATAAAGGGGATTTTACTCCTGTGCATGACCGCATATCTTTTCTACGATACGTGGATTGCGGCGCTGGCGCTTGTGCCCTCTTTATATGTCTATCTGCTGTACTGGAAGGCCAGGCAGTGCCGGAAAAAAGAGCAGGAGTTCAGAGAACAATTTCGGGTAAGTATTCAGACCATGGCTTCCGCTCTCAACGTGGGGTATTCCGTGGAGAATGCGGTGCGCGAGACTGCCCGGGATCTGAAGCCGTTGTTTCGGAAGGATAGCAGAATACGGAAAGAATTTGAGCGGATGATCCATCAGCTGGATATGAACCAGCCGGTTGAACAGGTCATGAATGATCTGGCGGCCAGGGTCAGCCAGGAGGATGTAGAGAACTTCGTAACGGTATTTGCTGCGGCAAAGCGGACCGGAGGGGACAGCATAGCGATACTCAAAAGCGCGGTCAGGGATATCAGTGATAAGATCGAAGCGGAAAAGGAGATACAGACGCTTCTGGCTTCTAAAAAGCTGGAATTTCAGGTGATGTGTATCATACCATTTGGGATTCTGTTTTATATGAGATTGGCTTTTCCGGATTTTATGAAAGTGCTTTACGGAAATCTGGCGGGAGCCGCCCTAATGACGGGATGTCTGCTGATATATGCGGCCGCTTACCGGATGGGGGAAAAGCTGGTGGATATAGAGGTGTAGATTATGAAGAAGCGAAATACAGTGTATGGAAGAATGGGACTTATCTTTTTGGCTGCAAGCGCAATATCACTTCTGATGCTGGCTGCTGACAGCCGCCGGAGGCCGGAGCAAAATGCAGAAGGAAAAAGCGTACTTGCCCGTGGTAGCCACGGTGAGGGAAGTAAAAAGGTGGAACTGGAGGCCCGGGTAGACGGAGATAAGGCGCCGTTGATTGTACAGGTCGTAGAGCAGCAGTATCAGAAAGAGGAACTTCCGGAGATATTCGAGAAGGCCGGAGAACGTCTGGAAAAGGCTGTGCTGGGGGAAAATAAGAACCTGGATGAAGTCAGGCATGATCTGACACTGGTGGATCAGGTGCCGGGTATGGGAATCAATGTGTCGTGGGAGTCCGGAAATTACGAAATCGTAAATCTGCTGGGGGAGCTGCAGCAGGAACATCTGCAGGAAGAAGGTACGTTGGTTGAGCTGCATGCAGTTCTTACATATGGCGGGGAGGAGGCTGTACATACCTTTTACGTAAACGTCTTTCCCCCCAGGCTAAACGAAAAAGAACAAAAGATGCAAAAAGTGCAGAAGGCACTGCGGGAGGCAGAGCTGGCCGCTCCGGAAGAAAAATATCTGATTCTGCCGGGCAGCGTGGATGGGAGTAAAATAACATGGAAATATCCGGGAGAGTCCCGGGCAGCCGGACTATTCGTTCTGGGAATCGTAGCGGCAGCGGCAGTCTTTTTTCTGGACAGGCAGAAACAGAAACAGATAGTAGAGGAGCGGAAGAAACAGTTGTCCACAGACTACCCACAGCTGATCAGCCAGTTCACCCTGTTCCTGGGAGCGGGCATGAGCGTTCGCAAAGCATGGTTCAAGATGGTGGAAGAGTATGAAAAAAGAAGGGACAGAAAAGGTCTCCGGATTGCCTATGAGGAAATGTCCTATACGATGCACGAGATTCAGGGCGGCGTCACAGAAGGTGAATGCTATGAAAGGTTTGGCAGCAGGTGCGGTCTGCCGGCGTATCGAAGGTTCGGCGCACTCCTGTCACAAAACCTGAGGAAAGGGGGCAGAGGGATGAATGAACTGCTCAAAAGGGAAGCCGCGGATGCTTTGGAAGACAGAAAAAAACAGGCCAGGAGGCTGGGGGAAGAAGCCGGAACAAAGATGCTGGGGCCGATGTTCCTGATGCTGGCGGTAGTACTGATTATCATTGTAGTTCCGGCATTTTTTACGATACAGATCTGAGAGGAGGAAACAGATGAAGAGAATTGTACGGAGATTAAAACAGAGATTGTACAGGGGAAAAGAAGTTTTATGTGACTCTACGGGGCTTTCTGTAGTAGAGCTGATTTTAATATTGGTTGTAATTATCGCGTTAGTTTTAATATTTAAAACACAGCTGATCAGCCTGGTGAACTCAATTTTTGAGAAAATAACAAGTGAAAGCTCAGGTATTTAATGGGGAAGCGGGGTGAGATAACGGCATTTTTGAGTCTTATTTTTGTTCTTCTTATCTCATTTATCACAGCGATTCTGGAGAGTACGTCTATCCAGGTGGCAAAAAATCTAAAACGTCTGGACGCCGACCGCGCTGTGTTCTCTGTATTCGGCGAATATAGCAGAGAACTTCTGGAAGAATATGAGATTCTGGCAATTGATGGAAGCTATGGTACGGATTCTTATGAAGAGAAATATCTTACAGACCGTATGCACTACTATGGCACAAGCGGTATGGAACATGATATCCAGGGGATTCAGTACCTGACTGACAGAAACGGAAGCGCATTCAAAGAGCAGGCGCTTGCCTACATGGAAGAGACATACGGAATAGCCGCCATACGTGAACTGGCTGGGCGGACTGGCATATGGGAGGTACAAAAGATGCAGGGAGAAGAAGCAGACAGGCAGGATTCGGAGATCAATACGGAACTGGAAGAGATCTTGGCAGACAGCGGCAATGCGCTGCCCGATGAGGAAAATCCCCTGCCGCATGTAGCCGAACTGAAAAAATCAGGAATCCTTCAGCTTGTACTGCCGCAGGATTACCAACTCTCAGACAGGCAGATTGCTCCGGGGGAACAGCCAAGTGGTAGGAATCTGCGGTTTGGCAGGGGCAGCTTCTATACAAGGCAGGGGATGGAAGGCGTAGAAGAGCGGCTGCTGTTTCATGAATATCTGATCAAAAAGTTTGGCAACGCGGTAAATCAAGTAAGTGAAAAACGCAGTCTGAGCTATGAACTGGAATACATACTTTCGGGTTGTGCCTCGGACCGAGAGAATCTGGAAGCAGTCGTGAAGAAGCTTCTTGGAATCCGGTTTGGGATGAATTATCTTTATCTGCAGACAGATACTGCAAAGCAGGCGGAGGCAGAAGCGCTGGCGCTTAGTCTTTCGACGCTTGCAGCGCTTCCGGCTGTATCAGGAATTGTGAAACAGGCGCTCCTTGCAGCCTGGGCATTTGGAGAAAGCCTGTTGGATCTGCGTTCTTTAATGACGGGGAAAAAAGCTGCTCTGGTGAAAGACAGCACAAACTGGCAGCTGTCGCTCTCGTCTCTTTTGACGCTGGGAACTGGGGAGGACCTGCAGGAGGGGGCGGATGCCGAGGGAGGGATCTCCTATACCGATTACCTCAGAATCCTTCTTTTTTTAAAAGCGGAGGACGTTTTGGTTATGAAGGCGCTGGACCGTGTTGAACAAAACATGAGAACGGAAAAGGGAGATTTGTCTTTCTGTGCAGACGCCTGTATCGTCCGGCTGAGAGTCCAGAATAAAGCAGTTATTCGTGAGGGGCTGACCTACCAGTTTCCGCTATATTTTGGATACAGATAAAATTTTGAACCCAATGCAGATGCCCTTTCTTCAAACCCTGCCGGCGCATCCCTTCCGGCAGGTAAATATATCCCAACCGAAAAAAATATAAAGAAAGGAAAAACTGCGATGACACAATCAAATGAAAACCCACCCAACTCGAACATAGAAAGGGCATCTGCATTGGGTTCAAAAGCAAGCGTTACTATAGAAGCGGCACTGGCGGTTCCCGTATTTTTATTCGCGGTATTGAGCCTGGTTTATTTGCTGGAAATACAATCTGTAAGAACATGTATCCGAAGCGCTGTACAGAGCGCAGCTAAGACAGCCGCGGAGGATACGGTTATGCTGCCTGTCGTGAATCTGGTCAAATTCCGGCAGGATATCGTAGAAGCCGCGGGAGCTGAGCGCCTGGACCGGAGCATTCTGGCAGGAGGCAGTTCCGGGCTGAACTTAAGCAGGACATATATGTCTGTACTTACGGGGGAGATTCATGTCTCTGTGGAATATGCCGTAAGGATTCCGCTTCCGCAGTTCACGAATATGAAAGCAAAATTCAGGGAAGAAATGAGAATAAAGGCCTGGACCGGTTATTCTAAAAGGGATGGAAATTCCGACGGAGAGGAGATTGTATATATCACGGATACGGCTTTGGTTTATCACGAGGACTATCAATGTACATATCTGCAGCTGTCTGTCCGGTTTGTGCCGTACTCAGGACTTTCCGGAATCCGCAACGAGGACGGCGGCAGGTATTACCGATGCGAAAAATGCGTACATGGAGATGCTTTTGCCGGAGTTTATATTACGAATACAGGAGGAAAGTATCACAATTCATTAAGCTGCAGTGGACTCAAAAGAACCATACATGCAGTAAAAAAGTCAGAAGTTGGCTTGAAAGGAGGATGCAGCAGATGCTCGAAGTAAGCAGAATAGGATGCGGCGTATACTTGTGCATCTTGTCAATTATAGATATTTGGACCAGAAGGATTCCTCTGTGGTTTCTTGCGGCGGGAGGGGCTGCGGCTGCCGCTGTCCGTATCTGCCAGACGGGGCCTCTTGATTTTTCTGCATTGGCAGGCGCTGTTACAGGTGCGGTATTTATAGTGGTGAGCAGGGTAACAAGGGAAGGTTTTGGATATGGGGACAGCCTGCTTATACTTATTCTGGGGGTATATCTAGGCTTCTGGAATCTGCTGGGTGTCTTGTCCGGTGCTTTCCTCTTTTCGGCGCTGTTTGCAGCCGCCCTTTTGTTATATAAAGGATTTGACAGAAAGGCGGGATATCCGTTTATCCCGTTTTTGCTGGTATCCTATTTTCTATGGATGTGTGGCGTACAATGAGACTTAAAATGGAAGACGTAATAAAGAAGAAAAGAGAGCTGAATGGAAGTGTGACAGTGGAAATGGCATATATTCTTCCGATTGTAATTTTTATGATTATTTTTACAATATATATCGTATTCTACTGGCATGACAAAAACATATTGCTGGGGGCGGCAGCGGAAACGGCGGTGCTGGCGGCCCAGTCGGACAGGCAGCAGGGAGGCAAAGAACCAGATCTGCAGAGTTTTTACCAGGAGCGCACTGCGGGAAAGCTGATCTGGCTGAGGCTGACAGACGTTGAAGTTGAGCTGGATAGAACCCGGGCCAGAGTTACGGCCCGTGCAGGCAGGGGCAGGATGCGTGTACAGGCAGTACAGATCACCAGGATACCGGAACCGGAGAAAAAGATAAGAAAGAAAAGACACTTAGAGTCTTTGGCAGACCAGGAGGAATAGACAATTATGAAGACAGGTTATGAAAAAGAACTGAATAGGGTAAGCCTGCACATAGATATCCCACGTTTGTATGAGGAGGATTATCAGATACATATGCTTCGGGAAAATAAAATACCCGGCCTGCTCGAAATAGCAGGGTGCGGAATGGATGGGAAGAGCAGATACAGTTACACGGTGACGGGTTTATTGTCGATGAAATCGTTATTTGAGGCATCTGCAATTAAAAAGGAAGATATGCTGGGATTTGTGAACCGGCTGATGGAAGTGGTTAAGGCACTCCGGCGCTTTATGCTGAGCCCGGACGGCCTCTTACTCTACCCTGAATTTATGTTTTATGGTGAAGATACATGGTATTTCTGTTATCTGCCGGGCCGAAAAAAATCCCTCTGTGAGGCTTTCCATGTAATAACCGAATATTTTGTCCGGAAGCTTGATTATGAGGATACGGAAGGCATTATGCTGGCTTATGAGCTTCATAAAGCAACGCTGCAGGAGAATTATGATCTTGAGAAAATTATGGATGAATACAGGATTCACGAAGAAAAAAGACGCGGACCAGAACCTGAAAATGCGGATACCCCGGAGGACGGGGAGCAGCTGTCCCCGGAAAACCTGTTTTCTCTTGAGGAAGAAGAATATGAACCGGTTGCCGATGTGGAGACAATCCGGGAGATAGGAGGGCATTGGAGCCCATGGAAGAAAACTGCAGACCGTTTAAAAAAGACAAAATGGGGCAGCTGGAAGGACCTGATTCTGGAAACAGACGGGAAGGAAGAAGAGGATATGTGAGGTTATAAAATCTAAAACAATAAGTAAAGGATACATGGTAATATACAAAAGCATCTCATTCGGAGTAAAAAATTGACAATTTTGTATCAGGTGCTTGATTCTTTCATAGACAGAAGCGCAGAGAGCTATTATAATATAGAAGAGCAGTTAAGAAAAGGAGAACCATCTTGGAGAGAAATCAAAAAGCAGTGTGCACCACCGCATTGATTGTAATTAATATTGGAGTATTTCTGGTGCTTTCTGTTATGGGAGCTACGGAAGATACGCTGTTTATGCTGGAGCATGGGGCTATGTACGGGCCTTATGTTGTGGAAGGGCATCAGTATTACCGGATCTTTACCTGTTTGTTCCTGCATTTTGGTATCGAACATCTGCTGAACAATATGGTACTGCTGGGAGCGCTCGGCTGGAACCTGGAGCTGGAGACCGGCCGGATCAAGTTTCTGATTATTTATTTTATATCAGGGCTTGGGGGGAATCTGCTTTCATTGTGGATGAATATGAGTACAGATAAGATGGTGGTATCGGCAGGGGCCTCAGGAGCCATATTCGGTCTCATGGGAGCGCTGCTGTGCGTAGTCTTGAAAAATCATGGAAGAGTGGGAAGGCTGACAAACCGTGGACTTTTGGTTATGGTAGTCCTGAGCCTGTATTTTGGCTTTACAAGCTCAGGAGTAGATAATGCGGCCCATGTTGGCGGTCTTGTCTGCGGGTTTGTGATGGCGGCGGTTCTGTACCGCAGGCAGCGTGGCGCGGCTGGTACAGTATTCTATGATTAATTCAGCAATACTGTACTATATGGGAAGAATGATTGTAAACGTGGAACCTTCGTCCACTTTGGAGTCTACCGATATGGAACCACCATGGGATTCGATGATTCGTTTGGACAGTGACAGCCCAAGGCCTGTCCCACCCTCTTTGTAGGTTTTAAACGGTTCAAAGATGTAGTCTATGATTTCTTCCGCAATACCGCATCCGGTATCCTTGCATTGAATTGTCAGAGCGTCATTATGACGGCTGGCCGAAAAATGAATACGGCCTTCACCTGTTATGGATTCTTTTGCATTTCGAAGAAGGTTTAAGAAAACCTCTTCCAGCTTGACCTTGTCACCAGTGTAATCGCCCAGACCGGTAGGAATAGAGGATGTGAATTCGATATCGGAATCTTCGCTGTCGATAGAAATCGCAAATGAGACGGCAATGTTCTTTAGGAGACGTTCGATAGAAAAGACAGAATAGTGCAGAGTATCGCCATTATTAAAAGTAGAAAGCTCGTTTAACAACTGACACATAAATTCTACATCATCGATCGTCTGACGCCAGTGTGGAAAATCACGTACTTCAGGATGCTGGATTTCCATAACCTGCAAGGACGAGGAAACAAGTGTCAGAGGATTTCGTATTTCATGAGCAATTGCGGACACCGTTTCATGATGATTTTCTAACAGCTGACTAATGATCTGTTTTGCATCATGGTTTTCCTCCATGAGAGTGTTCATTTTATTGATGTCAACATTATGTAACATATTTTATGCCCTCCTTATAGTACGTTATATTTGTAGTCTAGCACGATGGTGGGCAGTGTTCAACAAAATCAGATTGACAAGTTTCGACAGAATAATGCTGATAAAAGAGCTTCTCATTTAGCTGAAAATGGGATATACTAAAGTTAAAACATTCTAAAAGAAGAAATGAGGAAAAGCTATGAAAGACGAAAATTGCATTTTTTGTAAGCTGGCATCGGGTGAGATACCATCAGCAACGCTGTATGAAGACAATGACTTTCGTGTGATTTTAGACCTGAATCCTGCGTCCAGGGGACATGCTCTGATTATACCGAAGGAGCATTATAGCAATTTGTATGACCTGGATGATGAGCTTGCAGCTAAGGTATTGGTTCTGGCTAAAAAGATGGTACTTAAGCTCAAAGACGTGCTGGGGTGTGACGGCTATAACATTGTTCAGAACAATGAGGAGCCCGCAGGCCAGACAGTATTTCATTTTCATATGCATATGATTCCTAGATATGAGGGCGATAAAGTAGGATTGGGCTGGAAGATGGGCGAACTTTCAGATGAGGACAAAGAAGAAATATTAAGTAAAGTGATTTAATAACCGGGGATAAAAATGTTGACTGATAATCGTGAGTTTGATGAGATCTATGAAGATTATAAGAATCTCGTTTTAAAAGCAGCATATACATATTCGGGCAATTATGATGTGGCGGAAGATATTACTCAGAATACGTTTCTCCAATTGTATATTTATTACAACGACATGAATCACAGCAATATTAAATCGTGGTTGTATACGACTGCTAAGAATTACGCGTTGAATTATAACAAGAAGGCCAGTCGGGAGATACTTGGAGAAGATTTTACAGAGGAAGACTTTGTTCGGGAAACTGTAGAGAGTGCTGAAGAAACGTTTATGGAAGAGTTGAAAGATTTAGATCGTTCCGAACTTCACGAGCGTATCTTTGAGGCACTGCTTGAGAAAAATCCCAGATGGTACGAGGCGATTACGCTGGTATATTATCTGGAAATACCACAGGCAAAAGTTGCTGAACAAATGGGAGTCCGTGTTGAAGTGCTGCATAGTGTATTGCACAGAGCCAAAAGCTGGATAAAGAAAGAGTTTGGTGTAGAATATGACGAATTGAACCGAGTATAAGAAAACAGGTGTCTTTACGCCACCTGTTTTCCTGGTTGTGTTGCAATCCGACAATTACTTTAAACTTATCTCTTCTACAAGTCCTATAATTGTATCAATGGAATCCTGCTGTCTGGAATCCCGCATAGCGTCCATATAAGAATTGCGGTTATCGTAAAGCCTCCGGACAGCTTCGAGGAGAGACTCTTTTGTAAGCTCCTCTTCTTCAAGGATCATACTAAAGCCCTGCCTTTCAAATGAGCGGGCATTTAGAATCTGGTCGCCGCGGCTGGCATTGGCCGAAAGTGGGATCAAAAGATTCGGCTTTCTAAGTGCTAACAGCTCGCAGATTGCATTTGCACCGGCCCTTGAAATAACGATATCTGCCAGGGCGAATATATCCCGAAGCTCATTTTTGATATATTCAAACTGTGCGTAGCCTCTCAGGCCATTAAGGGAATTATCAACTTTGCCTTTGCCGCAGAGGTGAACGATCTGGAAATACTCCAGAAGCTCAGGGAGAGCAAGGCGTACTGCATTGTTGACGGCCACTGAGCCAAGGCTTCCTCCGATTACAAGGATGACGGGCTTATCCGCCGCGAAGCCGCATAGATCCAGTGCAGCAATTTTGTTGCCAGACAGCAGCTCCTGCCGGATCGGGGAACCGGTAAGGATAGACTTTTCCAGCGGAAGAGACTCAAGGGTCTCCGGGAAATTACAGCAGATTTTGGTTGCCGATGGGATGGCTAGCTTGTTGGCAAGTCCCGGTGTCATATCAGACTCGTGGATAATGGTCGGTACCTTGCACCGCTTGCCGGCCAGTACAACGGGAACAGAAACGAATCCCCCTTTGGAAAAGATAACATCAGGTTTCAATTCCTTTATAATGGAATGAGCCTCCCCAAACCCTTTTATTACTCGAAAAGGATCTGTAAAGTTCTGAACGCTGAAATAGCGCCGCAGCTTTCCGGAAGAAATACCATGATAAGGGATACCAAAAGGCTCAATGAGTTCCTTCTCAATCCCTTTGTAAGATCCTATGTATTGGATATCGTAACCCAGTTCCCTCAGCCGGGGAATCAGTGCAATATTGGGGGTGACATGCCCGGCAGTTCCTCCACCGGTGAGTATGATTCTTTTCATAATGAAAACCTCCAGATTTGAAATGTTCATATTATGCTTAAAAATTTAAAAGTTATACTTGCATATAACCGATAAAACACATATAATTTCATATTAAACTTATTTAGTAAAAAGTCAAGAAAAAGTAGTAGCCAAAATAAGGGGAATAAGCATGAAACAAAACAAAAAATTATCACTGCAAGAAGAAGTGGAGAATGCAGCTGAGAGGGTGGAAAGGAAAATAGCGGAAAATCCTGATCTTAAAGATATCCAGGTATCTGGCAGGATGGAAGCTGCACTTCTAGCTGAAATTCAGGCATACGAGAAGAGACGTGGACAAGAGCACAGCACTGGAGAAAATACAGCAGAGTTTGGGGAGGAACTTGCTCCAAATTTTACCGAACGTACAAAAGATAATCCGGAAAGTTTTCTTTCAGAAGAAGACAGAGAAGCATTACGCCTTGGCAGAGAACTCCTGAAAAAGAAAGAGGACGAACCAAAGCTGTTTGAAGTCAATACAGAATACCACAAACATCTTAACAGTGATGAGAAAAAGGGGAAGAAAAAAGAAGGGAGGAAGACCAGTGTATTACGTATGCCGCGTGGAAGGAGGTTTATAATTGCATTTGCGGCGGTACTTGTTTTGGTGGTTGGAACGAGTGTGACTAGCGTGGGGAGTAAGTCATATTTGAAAATACTATGGGAGAAGATTCATGGTGGACAGGCAATGCAAATTATGAATGTTGAAGACATGGATACACAGGATTCTGAAGATGGAATGGAAGTAACCGCCTACAGGGAAATTAGAGAAAAAATAAACATATTAGCAGTAAGAATAGGAACAAAACCTAAAGGAATGTACTTGAGTGAGTATAAGATAGATGAAGAGCAAAGAATGGCACAATTATTTTATAAGTATGGGGATGAGGTAATAAGATATACTATTTATTTAAATAATTCGGATTCATCATTAGGTCAAAAAGAAGAGGATATAAAAACCGGAGAATTCAAAGTGCATTCGTTAGATCAGGATATTGCGGTAGAAGAATATTATGTAAAAGGTTATGCAGATTCTAGATACATTGCGAATTTTACTTATAAGGGCATACATTACCAGCTAAAAGGAATTTTGAAGAGAGAAGAACTAGAAAGTATTATAAAAAATCTCATATATTTTGAAAAAGAGACGTAAGTTATTAGGCACTAAGATGTTTACTTAATAGATAACATGATAGGAGGAAGTAATGAAAAGAAGACTAAGTTCATTTATTATAGTATGTTTTGCATTTTTAATGCTTGTACTACCTGTTAAAGCGGCTGAAAATCAGTACATTCAAGTAGATGGGTCATACCTAACAGACGCAACGACTTCAAAGGGGACAACTAATTCTGGGATCATTACACGTGGCACTCATCTAATGGATGGAGAGTGTTCCATTACAAAATCAGGAGTTGGACGTATTTATGTATATGCATCAACCACAGCAAATCATGATGTTGATTATATATCAACAGTTATTTATGTTGATCAGTATAATGCAGAAACCGGTATTTGGGAACAAATTGATTGTTGGCAGGTTCAAGATGTAAATACATATTATGTAAGTACGAACAAGATGATGATGGTAGATAGAGGTTACTATTACCGTGTTCATGCTGACCATGTAGCGGGAATGGATGCGGATTATCCATACGAAGAGGCCACATCGCTTACCGATGGAATCTTCATAAACTAATTTTACGCCCAGCACCTCACCCCCTCTCTTTGAGCAATTGAAGCAGCTGTCAAGTGTACCGCATACAGGAGAAACTATTAACCATTAATTGATTATAGAAAAGACCTGTATCGAGAAAACACCACAAATTTTTTTATGCGCGCCGCATGACAGCTGCTTCAATTGTTCAAGGAGGGGGATCTTTTATTATATGGTTCATGTACTAAACATAGAAAAAGCAATCGGATTATCTTCCGGTTGCTTTTTTTAATGCTAGTGCGAGTTGATCGGGACAGGATGTACTTTTGAAACCACAGCGGATACCTTCTATTCTGGAGATAGCCTCATCCACATCCATGCCTTCTATCAGGCGGGCTATGCCCTGCAGATTGCCGGCGCACCCTCCAACAAAGGCTACATTTCTTACCTTATTGTCTTCGATATCGAAGTTGATCATTTGCGAACAGACTCCGCTTGTCTTATACTGCATGTTTTTATCCTCCTGCAAATAATGATTTTAATCTGGCATTGGGGTGTTATGGCGGCACTATAACCCGTATTTTACCAGCATTTATCAGATATGTTGATTATAGCAAAATGAAGGGGAAATTACCAGTACATTTTCGTGTGCCAATTTTCGAGTTTTTCCCCGATTAAATGACAGGAGTTTTCTTAAGGCAGAGAATGCACTGTGAAGATAAATGATGTGTTAAATTGAAGGATTGAGGCCGTTCTTAAATTCTATGTTTCTTAACCCTGAGATATTCCTGTTTTTCCTTAAAAACACTCTGAAATGGCGAATTATGTAGAACGGTTTTTGCGGCAAGTACGGAAAAGTTGGGCTATAATAGGCTCACACCAAAAAATGGTAGTTGTGGCACAACCATAAAAACAGGAGGTCTTATTATGTTTAAAAATGTAGCAGCCGACACGAACGTAATCTTCTATCTGATGATTGCGGTGGGTGTCATTGGGGTACTGGCCAAGCTCGTGAACCAGGTTACCCTCCGCCGTCTGGTAAAGGCGTCAGGCAATATGTCAAAGAGCACACACAAACTGATGAAGCTCGTGCGGGCAAAATATGAGCACGCGTGTATGATACACGATAAGGTAGACAATGTGGGAGCATTTGTGGAGAAGTACATATATGAATACCGGGGATTTCTTTTTAAAGTACATACGTGGAGACAATTGGAAATACAGAGTATTTGGTTTTCCGGAATCCTGGCGGCGCTGGGAGCGGCAGGGCACTACCTGGCACATGGGCTGTGTGAGGAGATGTACCAGTATATTGCAGTAGGGGCGGCGGAAATGGTTGCGTTGTTTGTAATCAGCCAGCTGTCCGATGAATCTTATAAAGTAAAAGCAGCAAAGAATTATATGGTTGATTACCTTGAAAATGTCTGCGCTCACCGTTATAAGAAGGTGAAACAGACCGAGAAGGAGAATATAGATGTTATCAGCCCCGAAACTGCGGGGGCATCCAGGGCGGCGGCACAGCGGGAGGAACCTGCACTGTCGATCAATATTGAAGGAGAACCGCGCAGGGTAGAAAAAGGGGAAGCGGCGAGACAGGTGATCCGCCGGACAGTAAAAGAAAAAATGGAGGAAGATGATGAGCAGCCTGCACTAAAAGAAGAGGCAATTCGCCAAATTTTAGAGGAGTTTTTAGCTTGATTAAGGTGGGCATATTTGGTAGAATTAGCTTGTAAAAGACGATATTAGAGAGGAAGGGTAAACAATGGCTAACAAAGTTACATTTGATTATTCAAAAGCAAGTAGTTTTATTCAGGAACATGAAATGGAATATATGAGCGAACTGGCAGCCCAGGCAAAGGACAAGCTTGTTGCAAAGACAGGCGCGGGAAATGATTTCCTTGGATGGATTGACCTTCCGGTTGATTATGATAAAGAAGAATTTGCACGGATCAAGAAAGCGGCAGAGCAGATCCGCAGTGATTCTGAGGTGTTGTTGGTAATCGGAATCGGCGGCTCTTATTTGGGAGCAAGAGCTGCAATTGACTTCCTTGGACATTCATTTGCCAATGTGGTATCCAAAGAACTCAGAAAGTCTCCGGAGATCTACTATGTAGGTAACAGTATCAGCAGTACTTATCTTAAGGATCTGATTGACGTAGTCGGCGACAGGGATTTTTCCATCAACATGATTTCAAAATCAGGAACTACTACAGAGCCAGCCATTGCCTTCCGTGTATTTAAAGAGATTTTGGAAAATAAATATGGAAAAGAGGGCGCAGCAAAGAGAATATATGCTACGACCGACAAAGCCAGAGGAGCTTTGAAGAACCTTGCTACAGAAGAGGGATATGAGAGCTTTGTAGTGCCGGACGATGTCGGGGGACGTTTCTCCGTACTGACGGCCGTAGGCCTTCTGCCGATCGCAGTGAGCGGCGCAGACATCGATAAACTGATGGAAGGCGCACAGGCAGGAAGAAAAGAAGCTTTGGAAAATGATTTTAAAGATAATGGGGCCCTGCAGTATGCGGCAGTACGCAATATCCTGCTGAGAAAGGGCAAAGCAATAGAGGTTCTGGCTAATTATGAGCCAAGCCTGCATTATGTATCCGAATGGTGGAAACAGTTATATGGAGAGAGCGAAGGTAAAGACCAGCGGGGCATCTTCCCGGCATCAGTAGATTTGACGACCGATCTGCACTCCATGGGACAGTTTATCCAGGATGGAAACAGAATATTATTTGAGACAGTTCTGAATGTGGAGACGTCCAGAGAAGAGCTGATTATCAACGAAGAACCGGTTGACCTGGACGGACTGAATTATCTGGCAGGCAAGACCGTAGACTTTATCAATAAAAGTGCTATGAACGGAACGATTCTTGCACACACGGACGGCAACGTGCCGAACCTGATGGTGACAGTTCCACAGCAGAACGAGTTCTATCTCGGACAGCTGTTCTATTTCTTTGAGTTTGCATGCGGCGTTAGTGGATATTTACTCGGCGTGAATCCATTTAACCAGCCAGGCGTGGAAAGCTATAAAAAGAATATGTTCGCACTTCTGGGCAAACCGGGTTATGAAGAAGAAAGAGAAGAATTATTAAAGAGATTATAAAATAGTATCGCTGCGGGAGCTTCTGAGGCAAAGGACGCGCATACGCAGGATACGGATAGATTGTAGGAAGTTCTAGCAGGACAGAAGCCTTAGAATCAGAGGCTTCTGTCTTTTCTATACATTATTTTGCAGCTTGCTGCAAATCCGCCCTGCAGGGGCATGAAATACGGGGTGCTCTTTGGGTATACATTATTTTGCAGCGTGCTGCAAATCCGCCCCGCAGGGGCATGAAATACGGGGTGCCCTTTGGGTATACATTATTTTGCAGCGTGCTGCAAATCCGCCCCGCAGGGACATGAAATACGAGGTGCTCCTTGGGTATAAGTAACTATTGGGAAAATATTTCAGTATGAAGAAAAGGTAGGAGACAAAAGATGAAAAAGCCAAGACGCAACGGAAAGATACTGGCGATTGTCATTATCGGAGTTATCGTGGTATTTGCAGCGGGAATTGGGCTGGGGATTGTAACCAGAAAAAAGGTGCAGGACAGCCAGAAGGTAACTTCAAATGATGCCGCAGGGAAGGAGGAACAGGATAAGAATTCAGCGGCACAAAAGGGGGACGCTGTCAACACCGATAAGGATAATGGCACAAAGGATCCCGCAAATAATAATACGGGGGACAATGCAGGGGATCATGCCGGGGAAGGAACTGACAGCTCTAAGGACAATTCTCAGGATGGAAATGCTGCGGATCAAAACGCAAGCACCTATGATGCTTCTGCTCCTGCCGATGATACGGCTATCCACAGATACGAGTATATAAAAAGCGACTGCACCTGGACAGAGGCGTTTCAGGACTGCTTAAACAGGGGCGGTTATCTTGCCAGAATTAACAGTTCAGAAGAATATGAGTACATACGGAAAGAAATCAGCAAGGCAGGGATGACCAATATCTTTTTCCGGATTGGGGGAAGAAGAGACGGCAATTCCGAAGATTATTATTGGGTGAATGAGAATAATAAGCTGTTTGGGGAGAAGTTGAATTCTGAGGACAGCTGGTGTTCTGACGAATGGAAAAGCGGGGAGCCAAGTTTCCAGGACGGCAGCCTGGAAGAGCAGTATATGGATTTATTTTTCTTTGACGGCGAAAAGCGGTTTGTATGGAATGATGTGCCGGACGATATGCTGGCGGCAGAATCGTCATATTCCGGTTTCCTGGGGTATATCTGCGAATATGAATAGAATTCGGGATGGCAAGAACGGTTAATTTATTTCGTTTCTGTGAATATCCAAAGATAATTTGTTAAGTAAATTTCAGGCTCAGGCGATAAAAAATGGCGGATTGGGTTGCCTGTAAGGGAAAAATATAGTACTATAAACTCTTGAAGGAGTGGATATACATATGATGTACTGGATTATTCTGATAGTTTTAGCTGCTTTGATAGCTGTCACTATAATTGTTACCATAGTGACCATAGTAAAAGAGAGAAAAGAATATAGGCATTATGAGCTTGATGAGGCTTACGGCGGAGAAAGTGATGATTATGACGACGATGATTACGATGACAGGCCCCCGGTGAGAAAGAAAAAACAGTCTGCCGGACATCCGCCGAAGACGCCAGCAGCGGGTGCGGGCAAAAAAAGGCGCTGGAAGATCATTCTGGAGGATCCGGATACGGGAGAGCGTTACAGCTTCGTTTTCTATGACAGTATCGGGATTGGAAGAACGACGAAGGATGTTGCTTTTGAGGAATTTCTTTCCCTGCCCGGTGACAGGAAGATTTCCAAGGTTCACTGCGCGATTGTGAGGAGCAAAGATAAGCTGTTTCTCAGGGATGAAGGTTCTAAGAACCATACGTTCCTGAATGGCAAGAAAGTTCAGAAACCGATCGTGATTCAGAAAGAAGATATTATATCAATGGGAGAAACTGATCTTGAGGTAGTGAAGATTCTCCGGGAAACCAATTAGGTTTAAAAGGGCGGTGCCATCGGCGGCATCGCTCTTTTTTGCCGCTTCCGTTATTTACATCCATTCTTTAACATGCTAAAATGATTAACAGTAACGAGTAAAATCAAGTATGTTTAGGAGGAGCGAACATGATAAAGCTATACGATAATGGTGTCTATCTGCTGAACGGCACTGAAATAGTTGAAGATACAGGCAGTGTTACTGTCCCGGTTTCAAAAGACGAAGCAGCTCAGAATACGATGGCTTACGGCATTTTGAAAGAGCATAACACATCATCTGACATGGAACATCTTCAGATTAAGTTTGATAAACTGACTTCCCACGATATCACATTTGTAGGTATTATCCAGACGGCGAGGGCTTCAGGACTTGAGAAGTTCCCGATCCCTTATGTGCTGACGAACTGCCACAACAGCCTGTGTGCTGTTGGCGGAACGATCAACGAGGATGACCATATGTTTGGACTGACCTGTGCAAAGAAATACGGCGGAGTCTATGTACCGCCTCATCAGGCAGTCATTCATCAGTATGCACGTGAGATGCTGGCAGGCGGCGGTAAGATGATCCTTGGATCAGACAGCCATACCCGCTACGGAGCCCTCGGGACGATGGCTATGGGAGAGGGCGGTCCGGAGCTTGTAAAACAGCTTCTGAACAAGACCTATGATATTAAGATGCCGGGAGTCATTGGGATTTACCTGGATGGCGAGCCGATGAAGGGCGTTGGCCCTCAGGATGTGGCGCTGGCAATTATAGGCGCGACATTTGGAAATGGCTATGTTAACAATAAAGTGATGGAATTCGTCGGACCGGGAGTCAGCAAGCTGAGCGCAGACTTCAGAATCGGTATTGACGTTATGACAACGGAGACAACCTGTCTGTCCTCCATCTGGAAAACAGACGATAAGATCCGTGAATTCTATGAGATCCACGGCAGAGCCGGGGATTACAAGGAGCTGAACCCTGGCGCAGCGGCATATTATGACGGTATGGTTTATGTGAACTTAAGCGAGATCAAGCCGATGATCGCCATGCCGTTCCATCCCAGCAATGTGTACACAATCGATGAACTGAACGCCAACCTGAAGGATATTCTGCACGATGTGGAGCAGAAGGCCCTTGTAAGCCTGGACGGTGCAGTAGACTATACGCTCCAGGATAAGGTGATTGACGGTAAATTATATGTAGAGCAGGGAATTATCGCAGGATGTGCGGGCGGCGGATTTGAAAATATCTGTGCGGCTGCAGACATTATCAAAGGCAGAAACATCGGAAATGATGAATTTACATTCAGCGTCTATCCCGCAAGTACTCCGATCTACATGGAACTTGTTAAAAACGGGGCGGTTGCAGACTTAATGGCAGCAGGAACCATCGTAAAGACAGCCTTCTGCGGCCCATGCTTCGGAGCGGGAGATACGCCGGCCAATAATGCATTCTCCATCCGCCACTCTACCAGAAACTTCCCGAACCGGGAGGGCTCCAAGCTTCAGAGCGGTCAGATTGCCTCCGTGGCGCTTATGGACGCGCGTTCCATTGCTGCAACAGCTGCCAATAAGGGCTTCCTGACACCGGCCACTGCACTGGATGTAGAATATACAGGACAGAAATATCATTTTGACAAGAGCATATATGAGAACCGGGTATTCGACAGCAAAGGTGAGGCGGACCCGGATGTTGAGATCAAGTTCGGCCCGAACATCAAGGACTGGCCGGCGATGTCAGCCTTACCGCAGAACTTGGTCATAAAGATCGTTTCCGAGATCCATGACCCGGTAACCACGACAGACGAGCTGATCCCATCGGGCGAGACATCTTCCTACCGTTCCAATCCGCTGGGCCTTGCTGAGTTTACACTGTCCAGAAAAGACCCTGCATACGTAGCCCGCGCCAAAGAAGTACAGGCAGCCCAGAAGGCAATCGAGGCAGGCACATGCCCGCTGGACGTTCTCGAGGAGCTGAAACCGGTGATGGCAAAGATCCAGGAATCCTACCCCTCAGCAGGCGAAGGAAACCTGGGTGTAGGAAGCGCCATATTTGCAGTAAAACCAGGAGACGGTTCTGCCCGCGAGCAGGCGGCATCCTGCCAGAAAGTATTGGGTGGCTGGGCAAACATTGCGAATGAGTATGCCACAAAGCGCTACCGTTCCAACCTGATCAACTGGGGAATGCTCCCGCTTCTGACCAAAGAAAATCACGAGTCCCTGCCATTTGGGAACGGAGATTACATCTTCATCCCTGATGTCAGAAAAGCCGTAGAAGAAAAACAAGACACCATAAAAGCATACGTAGTAGGCGACAGCCTCAAAGAAACAGAATTCCGCCTGGGAGAACTCACAGACGCAGAACGCGAAATCATCCTAAAAGGCTGCCTCATCAACTACTATAAAGGATAAGGAGAGGGAGCGGATGGGGTGCTGCTGGTGGCAGGGGGACGCTGTCTGGAATCGTGGCAGGGGTCTTTTGGATACGGGTTTCGAGGATAACTGCCGCTAATCAAAATGGAAGCCAACATGATGAACACCGACGACAAACACGAGAATGCAGGATGCATTCTCGCTGAGTCGTCTTTCCAACAGGACTGGAAGTCCTGTTGGAAGTTCATATGTTGGCTTCCATTTTGATGAAGCGGCAGTAATCCCCGAAAGACGCATCCAAAAGACCCCTGCCACGATTCCAGACAGCTGTTGCATCCGGCCGGCAGTAAAAACTCCGCTCCTCCCGGAGGCGGTCCTTAAACGGGAGCTGCGGATTTGTAACGGCGGCACGTAAAAATCCTGTCTGGTGATGGCTTAAATACTTGCTTCTTCCAGGCTAATACGTATAACCAACTCAATCCGCCGCCACCGTAAGAATCCCCTCAATGGAAATACAATCCCTGCCGTCCGGAACTCCCGCTCCCCACAGGCGTCCCCCTTTCGTTCACCGCCCGCAGCAAAAAAAACATTTCCAATGCAACAAACCATGGTTTATGATACTCTTATATGTATGAACGGAATATAAATTCATTTCGTTCTCATTCATGAATGTTTATGACTGCTCCTGCGATGCGGAGCAGGAGAGGAGGGGTGCAGATGTATGATTATGAGAGCTGTTCGGAACTGATCTTGATCAGGAAGGCCCGCAGAGGTGATGTGAAAGCTTTCTCTGAACTGTATGCGAGAATTTATGTGGATCTGTATAAATTTTCACTTTATATGCTGAAACATCCGCAGGATGCGGAGGATGCGGTCAGCGAGGCTGTGATAGCTGCCTATGAGAATATTGGGAGCCTGAGGAAAGAGGAGTCTTTCCGGAGCTGGATTTTTAAGATTTTGAGTAACCGGTGCAGGAAAAAGTTAAGGGATACGGGGCGCACAGAAGAGTTGGAAGCGGAGATGCCGGCGACAGAGAGGGATTATGCAGGCGCTCATGATGTGCGTGAAGCATTCCGGATATTGAATGAAGACGAGAGGATGATTGTGGCATTTTCCGTGTTTGGCGGGTATCAGAGCGACGAGATCGGCGGCATGATGGAGATGAACCCGGCCACAGTCCGCTCGAAGAAGACGCGGGCGCTGGATAAGATGCGCCGTGTGCTGCAGTAGAAAGGGGTGTAGATATGAGTTTGGATGGGAAAGATTTAAAAGGGAAGAATGGGAGAGAGAATCCGGAGGGAAACAAAACAGAAGAACAGAAGACCGATGAGCATAGAATAGAAGAACGGGTGGAAAAACAGGCTGTGGAGGAGCAGATCCGGGAGATGGCAGATGATGTGGAGATCCCCGAATCTTTGAAACCGGAGAATATAGAAAAGATGCTGACTGAAAAAGGCGGGAAGAAACCTTTCCGGTGGAAGGCAGCGTATAGTGCGGTGGCTGCAGCTGCCTGCTGTGTGATCGTAGTGGGGATTGCCGCTTTCGGCGGCCTTGGGGGACATAAAGATACGTCAAATACTGAGAGTACTTCTGCCGCCGATGCGGGAGGAACGAATGAAGCGAAGGCGGATACGGAGTCCTCGGGCACGACCGATACGGTTATAGCTTCCGCCGGGGACTATGATGAAATTTATAAATATATCGAGGCGGAGAAGGAGAGCCAGGAGGAGCTCCAGAAGCAGTATAGCGTGGACAGTGCCGCCGACGGCAGTGCATCGAATTTCGCACGCACGGAATCTGCCGAGAGCAAAGCCGATACATCTGCGGCGGGGGCTGCCGACAGCGGTGCGTCCTATTCGGATACAAATATCAGGGAAGAGGGCGTTGAGGAAGGGGATATCGTTAAGACGGACGGTAAAAACCTTTATATTCTGAATGGGCAGAAGGTGCAGATTGTCAACATTGAGGATAAAGAGATGAAGGAGATGGCATCCATCAGACTGGAGGATGACCAGTACATCTCTGAGATCTATATAAAAGGCGATAAACTGCTTATTGTGTACACGAAGACCGAGTACAATGACGGCAACGAGGGATATGACGGTACTTACAAGCAGTACACTGTGGCGGAGACATATGATGTGAGCAACCCGGAGAAGCCCAAATCTGTGGGAAAGATTACACAGAGCGGCAGCTTTTATACGGTACGTGTAACGGGAGACTATGTATACCTGTTCAGCAATTTTAACGCCGAGGTGTCGGCTGCAAGGAATGATATTGATTTATACATTCCCCAGGTGCAGGGAAAGGCCATTGACAGCGGAAGCATTCTGCTGCCACAGTATGTGCGGGGAAACCAGTATACCGTGATCTCTGCTTTTTCTCTGAAGGATCCCGGCAGGAAGCTGGACAGCAAAGCAGTATTCGGAAGTTCCGGGCTTGTGTATGTTAGCGGAAGCAGCATCTATGTCTGTGAGTCTTATTACAATTCCGAGGAGTCCGATGTAACACAGACATGTATCCGTAAGGTGGCTTATAAGGACGGTACTCTGGAGGCAGTGGGACAGACGCGGATCGATGGCACATTAAACGATTCGTTCAGTATTGATGAGTATGAGGGAAATCTGCGGCTGGTAACTACGGTCAGCCCTACAGGCGGTGCAAGTCCGTTTCCGATCGTAACGTTTGGAGAGTCCCCGTTTTCTTCCAAATCCACAAAGAAAGACAGCAATTCACTCTATGTCCTGGATGAAAAATTGAATGAACTGGGAAAAATTGAAGGGCTAGCAGAAGATGAGCAGGTATATTCGGCGAGGTTTATGGGCAGCACGGGATATTTTGTGACATTTAAGCAGGTTGATCCGCTGTTTTCTGTAGATTTGTCCGATCCGGAGAAGCCGGAGGTGATCGGGGCCCTGAAGATCCCGGGATTCTCGGATTATCTTCATCCATATGGTGAAGGGCTGCTGCTCGGGATCGGGATGGATGTGGATGAGACAGGAACCACTACGGAGGGCGTGAAGCTATCCATGTTTGATATCTCGGATCCGTCCGATGTGAAGGAGATCGAGAAGTATGTGATGGAGGATTGTTACTCAACAAACGTTTCTTACAACTACAAAGCGGCTCTGATCAATACGGACAGGAATCTGATCGGATTTGCTGCATACGGACAGAGTCAGAAGTATTACTTGTTCTCCTACGACAAGGAAAAAGGGTTCCAGTGTATTTTTGAACGGGAACTGAGTGGATATTCGGAAGGACGGGGATTGTTCAGCAAAGATACTTTCTATCTTGTGGCTGGCAATACAGTAGAATCTTTCCGGATGGATACATTTGAAAAGGTGGATGATATTGTGCTATAATCGTGGAAGCGATTGGGGCCGGACCCTCTTATGCAGGGTCCGGTTTTTATATGATATAATGTACCAGGGAGGTCACCTATGATTTTTGATACACATGCACATTATGATGATGAACAGTTTGATGAGGACAGGGATGCGCTTTTATGTTCCATGCAGGAGGGCGGCGTTGGGACGATTGTTAATGCAGGTTCCGATGTGGCGTCCTGGGAGGATGTCAGGGCACTGACTGCAAGATATCCTTTCATATACGGGGCGGCAGGAGTGCACCCCGATGATGTGGGGGAACTGAATGAAGAGAACTTTATGAGGCTCCGGGCGGTTCTCCGGGAAGAAAAGATGGTTGCTGTAGGAGAGATCGGGCTGGACTATTACTGGGACAATGAGAGCCATGAGGTTCAGAAGACATGGTTTATCCGCCAGCTGGAACTGGCCCGGGAGCTGGAAATGCCGGTCATTATCCATAGTCGGGAAGCGGCTGCGGATACGCTTCAGATTATGAAGGAACATGCCAGGGGACTTAAGGGAGTGATCCACTGTTTTTCTTATTCGGCTGAGATGGCAAGGGAATACGTGAAGATGGGGTTCTTCATTGGCGTGGGGGGCGTTGTCACATTTAAGAATTCCAGAAAACTAAAGGAAGTGGTGGAGGAGACTCCGCTGGAATACCTGCTGCTTGAGACGGATTGTCCGTATCTTGCACCGGTTCCGAACAGGGGCAAACGAAATTCTTCTTTAAACCTGGTCTATGTGGCGGAGCAGATCGCAGAACTGAAGCAGCTATCTTATGACGAGGTGGTAGAACAGACGGAAAAAAATGCCAGAAGGTTTTACAACTTACTGTAGATGGCATGGTCATACATGGGACTCCGGAAGATGGGCGAGAAGACATAGAACTTTGCTGGCCGCCGCGGCTCCATGCTGGACACAGCGTCCGGGATTTCCTTATGGGCTGACAAGAGAAGCGGTGGATGAGATCATCTGCCAGATCAAGACGGACCGGGCACAGTATGCGGAGGAGTTCAGCCAACAGTTGTTTGCCAGCCCGCACAGCGCATGTATTATCGACTGGTTCCGGCAGATCGCGATGTCGGCTTCGTCTATCGGCACGATTGAATGTGCGCTGTCTCTGCGGGATGAGGACGGCCGGGACGGTTACTCTGCTAATCCGACAGGAAGAGAAAGTTTTTGATAATCGTTGCCGGTCATGGGAAAGTATATTATACTGTTTAGAGGAAAAGTTCAACAACATGAACGAGGAGGAGCTTATGAAGGAGCCGACACTAGGCAGCCCGCAGAATACAATTGCTGTTTTACAAAAATATAACTTTGCTTTTCAGAAAAAGTTCGGACAGAATTTTTTGATAGATACGCATGTGCTGGATAAGATTATCCGCTCGGCAGAGATCACGCCGGAAGATATGGTGCTGGAGATCGGTCCGGGAATCGGAACCATGACGCAGTATCTTGCGTGTGCGGCAGGAAAAGTGATTGCGGTGGAGATTGATAAGGCGCTGATCCCTATCCTGGAGGAAACCCTCAATGGCTTTGACAATGTGACCGTGCTCAATGAGGATATACTGAAGGTGGATATTGCAGAGCTGGCAGAGCGTGAGAACGGTGGACGCCCGATTAAGGTGGTTGCAAATCTGCCGTACTACATTACAACACCAATCATTATGGGGTTATTTGAGAAGCATGTGCCCGTAAAGAGCATTACAGTCATGGTGCAGAAGGAAGTGGCCGAGCGTATGCAGGTAGGACCGGGGACAAAGGACTACGGCGCCCTGTCGCTGGCAGTGCAGTATTATGCAAAGCCTTATATCGTGGCAAATGTACCGCCGAACTGTTTTATGCCGAGACCAAAGGTAGGCTCCGCCGTGATCCGGCTGGAGCGGTACGGGGAACCGCCGGTATGGGTGGAGGATGAGAAGCTGATGTTTCGGATTATCCGTGCATCCTTTAACCAGAGGAGAAAAACACTTGCAAACGGCATGAAAAATTCTCCCGAGCTGGATTACACAAAAGAACAGATCGAAGCGGCGATAGAAAGCCTCGGAAAAGGGGCCGGTGTGCGGGGGGAAGTGCTGAACCTGGAAGAATTCGCGGCGCTTACGAATTCGCTGATCAGGGAAAGTAATTAGAATGCTGCGGATCAGGGTTGCAAATGACGGTGAGACCGGTATCTGGCAGGGCAGTGCCCGCCGGTGCCGGTCTCCCAAAGTTCAACAGGACACACATGTCTGTATCACACTCTTTTTAGGCAGTTCATAAATATTTAATAGACATTTCATTGTATAAAACCCACTTTTTTAGTATAATAGAGGGATCAGACAAGTGAATATTTAAGAGGAAGGGAGAGGTTTTATGGCAAGAATACCTAAAGACATTGATAACATCTTTTTTGAAAACACCCCGAAGATTGAAGAGTTAGCCCGGATTTGTGAGGACAACAATGCAATTGAGAAAGAACTTTACACACAGTACGAGGTGAAAAGAGGCCTCCGTGATGTAAATGGTAAAGGGGTACTGGCAGGCTTAACGAATATCTCCGATGTTTGCGCTACTAAGATCGTGGACGGAAAGGAAGTCCCTTGTGCAGGCAACCTCTATTACCGTGGTTACAACATCAAAGACCTTGTAAGAGGCTTTTTAGAAGCAAAGCATTCTGGATTTGAAGAGACTGCCTACCTGCTGTTATTTGGAAGTCTGCCGACAGAGGCGCAGCTGAATGAATTTCAGGCAATGATCGCGGAGAGAAGAATGCTTCCTCCGAATTTTGTAAGGGACGTTATTATGAAGGCGCCGAGCAAGGACATGATGAACATGATTTCCCGGTGCATACTGAATTTGTATACGTACGATAAGAAAGCGGACGATACATCCATACCGAATGTACTCCGCCAGTGCCTGAATCTGATCAGCCAGTTCCCGATGTTAATGGTTTACGGTTACCATGCATATAATTACCGAAGAGGCGAAGACCTTTATATCTATGCACCGTATCCGGAACTTTCAACAGCGGAGAACATTCTGATGATGCTGCGTGAGGACAGAAAGTATACCGAACTGGAGGCCAAGATCCTTGATATGGCCCTCGTGCTTCATATGGATCACGGCGGCGGTAATAACTCAACATTTACAACACATGTTGTTACATCTTCCGGAACGGATACTTACTCCACGATCGCTGCGGCGATGGCTTCCCTGAAGGGGCCGAAGCACGGCGGTGCGAACGTAAAGGTTACGCAGATGTTTGATGATATGAAACAGAATCTGACAGACTGGAATGACGATGATCAGATCCGCCAGTACCTGACAGACCTTCTGGACAAGAAAGCATTTGACCAAAAGGGTCTGATCTATGGAATGGGGCATGCAATTTACTCTGTTTCCGACCCAAGAGCTGACATTTTCAAGAAGTTTGTTAAGCAGCTGGCTACTGAAAAGGGCTATGATGCAGAGTATGCTCTTTATGAGAAGGTAGAACATATGGCGCCTGAGATTATCAGTGAGAAGCGTAAGATGTATAAGGGTGTTAACGCCAATGTTGACTTTTACAGCGGACTTGTTTACAGTATGCTGGATCTTCCGGCTGCACTGTATACTCCGATCTTTGCAGCAGCGCGTATCGTCGGCTGGAGTGCGCACAGACTGGAAGAGCTTAAGAACGTGGATAAGATTATCCGACCGGCGTATAAACCACTCGCGCCTCACCGTGATTACATAAAATTAGAGGACAGGTAGAGGATAAGATGAAAGATGAATTTTACTTCCCATCAAAAGATGGTAATACAGAGATCCATACAATTGAATGGAAGCCGGAAGGCGAAGTAAAAGCAGTTCTGCAGCTCAGCCATGGAATGGTTGAGTATATTAACCGTTATGATGAGTTTGCGGACTTCCTGTGCAGCAAGGGCTATTACGTGGTGGGCAATGATCATCTTGGCCACGGAAAGTCCATACAGGGAAAAACAGAATATGGCTATTTCAACGAGAAGTACGGCAATGCCTGTGTACTGGGGGACATGCATACGCTGCGTCAGAAGACTGCAGCGAAGTACCCCGGGGTTCCGTATTTCTTGTTGGGGCACAGTATGGGATCAGCCCTTGTGCGCCAGTATATCCAGATGTATGGCAATGGCCTGAATGGTGTGATTATCATTGGTGTGGTCGCGGATAAGAAACGGGTCACTTTGAAGACTGCCAAGAGGCTTTGTCGTATTATAGCTGCTTTCAAAGGATGGCATTACCGCAGTAAACTGATTGATAATCTGGCGATCGGAGGATACAACAAGGGCTATAAGCCGCCGAGAACCAGGGCGGACTGGGTAACAAGCGATACGAAGATGGCGGATGCATATGTGGCGGATCCTCTCTGCTCTTTTGTATTTACCGTAAATGCTTATTATCATATGTTCTGCGGTATGTTGAAGATGCAGAAGAAAGAGAGCATCTACATGATTCCTAAGACGCTTCCCATGATGATAGCCGCAGGATCAGAAGATCCGGTCGGAGATTTCGGCAAGGGCGTCAGAAAGATTTATGAGAAGTACAAGGCAGCAGGAATAAAGGATGTTACACTGCGCTTATATGCCGGAGACAGGCATGAACTGCTTAATGAGACTGACAGGAATCAGGTGTATGAAGATCTGTACGAGTGGCTGGAAAGTAAAATATAATTTTTCATTTTTTAGATATCATGAAAGTGTATTTCAGAAGAGTCGGAAATCATACCGGCTCTTTTTTCTTTTACAGCAAATGCATTAAGTGTGTATATGACTGTGTCTAGTGAACATACTAACTGTGAGGTGACGATATGGATAAGAAGAAACAGGAAGAAATCAATGGGCAGAAGAACAGAAATAAGTTCAACAGCGTTACGGAAAAGAAGAAACCGGAGAATCAAAACCAGGAACACAATGCCCGTAAAGAAGCCTTCGACGTGAAGATGAGACAGGTGTAGGCAAGGCCGGAGAAAAAGGAAAAGCAGAAGGCCCGGACAGTATCGGCTGTCCGGGCCTCTGGTTGTTTTTATAGTTATCTAAAGGAATGAGAGTAAAGTGCGACATCCTGGGTTGCCCCAAGATGTCTTTACTTTATGAGGGGGGAGATAGTTGTTTATCAACTATCTGACTTTAGTATAAAAGAAAAATGTGTCCAAAGTATGTTATAAATATTAAAGAAATCGAAAAAATATTATGAAATTCTTAAATGAATCGGGGGATAGTGACGAGATTTAGTCTGGGTGCGGATGGGGGGACGCCAAGCGGACTGTAAGCGGCAAGCCCTCCGGCCTGTATGGTCGGTTTAAAATCCTGACCGCTTAACGAAGAAGCTCTAAGAGACCCGGAGGCACCCGGAAGGGCACATCCGGCATGCGCTGAAAAAATTGATATTTTTTCAGCACAGGCCGGATTGAAAAT